>JAEZHM010000087.1 GCA_023416585.1 Bacillota bacterium | reverse complement strand
TCGCACTGCTCACTGCGTTCGCACTGCTCGTTTCGCCAGCCTCCTCCGCCTCGCTGCATCCGCCACAGGCGGCGCTTCGGCTACGGAGCCACTGGCGGCGCGAAGACTCAGAACTCAAGGGGAAGCCCTGTCTTGCTCCCTATATCAGGGCAATCTGAGTTCCATGGGGAACAGCCTGCACGGATCGTCCACCGACAGCAAATGGTAAACGGAGAAGGCGTAGACAGGGCCAAAGGGCACGTCACTGGGGGCAAAGGGGAAGGCCAGGTTCCCCGCCGTGGCTTTGCGGCCGGGATAGCCGTAATGCAGATAGGTGGAACGCACCGAGGCGCAGACGGCATTGGCCAGGTCCTGGGTTTTTGCGATTACTTCAAACATCAGGCCGATTTCGTGGGGCAAGGTATCATCCGGCTCCAGGGCGCCCATCACCCCATCCTTGCCGTAGTGGAAAAAGCGGATCTCATAGTCCTTTTCGGGAATGTCTTTATAATAGGCGCGTACGCTTTTTTCCACTTCTTTTTCCACGCTATCGAGTTGCGCGATCAAAAGCGGGTCGCGGATGCCGGCGATCACAAAGGTGCGGTAGGCAACCGGCCGCGCCCCTTCCATCTTCACCGTATAAGGCTGCCGTATAAGCTTGCTGCCGGATACCCGTACTTTGCCTTCCCCCAGATCAACAAACTTGCAGGAAGACAGGTCCAGCAGTATGCCCGGCCCATATAAAAGGTATGGATGGTCTTTTTCATAAAAGGTGTGGGCAGCTACGCTCACCGGGGTGCATTTCCTGTCGGGATTGGCGGAGATCACTTCAAAGCCGTCGTCTTCCAATATGCCAAGGATGCAATCCTTCGCCGAACCTGGCTCGCAGCAGAGCGCACCGCACTCCAGAATTTTTCCAAGGTGGTAGCAAAGCGCCGCGTCATGACCCCGGAAAATACCGGCCGCCGCAAAGGGCGCCGGATCGTAGGCGCGGCCGCAGACGATGACCTGGGCTTTGGCCTCCAGCGCTTTTATGATTGGTTCCGCGCCCATCTGGGCCACGACGCCGTTCGTGCTTAAAAGCGATTCTTCCGTTAAGTCGGGCACATTTTCCGACATTTTTGTGACTTTGCCTTCCGCCTGCGCCGCAAGGATTTCCGCGTTGGGGATGTCCGCCCAGATCACGGCAAGGCGGGGCTGCCAGTTCATTTCGGCAAGGATTTCCTGGATGATGTCCAGCGTCCACTCCGTATGCACCCTCGCGCCGGAACCACCGGCGGAGCCGATGATCAAAGGAATGCTTTGGGCTTTTGCGCCCTTTAGCAAAAGGGACAAATCCTTCTTGGCCGCCATCCGGCTGACGATGGCCACGCCCGCGCCCAGCTTGTGGGGGCCGGCGTCGGTAGACCCTGCATCCACCACGATAAAATCGGGCTTTTGCTGTATGGCTAAATCAAAAGACTTTTCAGGAAAGCCATAGCCCAAAATGCCGCAGGGTGATAGGATGCAGGTGCGCACAATAAGTCCCCTCTCAAAATAACGGATTTTAAGTTACAGGCCTATGGATCTGAACCCATTATAACAGCGCGAAGGATACGTGTCAATAGTTAGACTATTGAATAGACTAACGTAAAGAGGACTGCTGGCGCGAGGACATGTCATGGTGTTTAACTGAATTCCCCCAGGCAAATGTTTTTGTCGCAAATTCATTTTATTGCTGTGCCGATATACATGAATCATATGGATGGGTGAATGATTAATAATAGACGGGAAATTTTGAGGAAAGAAATGTTTCACCTGTTTCCATGAATGGTATGATATCCTTGGATGCAGTGACCTATATAGATTACTTGGACGCTTTCTATATAGTGAGCAAGTAGCGTAACCGGCCGTGGGCCGGTTTTTTGTTTTTTGGGAAAGGGGTGTCGATAAAATCATAACAGCGAGTACCAGGAATGCAAATATTCCCCGTGCCAAATACATCTATAAACAACGTGAAAGGATGACACATATGAAAAAAATAATGGGTATTTGTATGGCTTTGGTTCTGACTTTCGGTATTGGATTAAGCGCCTTTGCAGCCCCTGCCAATTCCGGCTCGCCTGAGTTTGCAGTCAGCACTTCTTTGACGGCAAGCAGCTTGGAGGTTTTTGTGGGCGAGACGGTTGAACTTACCGCTGTTACCTCTTACACCTCAAACAAGGCGAATCAACTGCTTTATCTGTCCAGTGAGAACTGGACAGGGGTTTCGTCGTTTAGCGCATCTGCTTCCGCTCTTGAAAGAAAGTCCCAGTTCGTTTCCACCGCAACGTTCTCAAGTGATGTCCCAGGTAATTATGCCATCACGTATGGTATTGTGGTAAAGCATGATGAGTCGGGCAAACGGACGTATTCAACGCTTTCCAGTGTTACGATAAAGGTTGTAGAAAAACCGGTTGTTGCAGAAACCAGGGATCCGGTAAATGCGAGAGAAATCTATGCGCATTGGAAGGATGATAAATCCATCGCAAAGGGTAATGGCGAATATTCGAACAGTTGGTATCATGCGCAGTTGGATGCACGGGTATTTTATACTGAGGCAGAAGTAATCGCATTCCTTGACAGCATTTATGTAGCAAAGTAAGCAGCGCTTTCACGTATGCTCATACATTTGCGGATAAAAAAACCGCCGGGGGACCATTTGGCCTCCGGCGGTTTCATTTTCCGCAGTAGCGGTGCATCCTATTTATGGCCTTTTCTTTTTTGCTGTTTTATCTCATACATCTCTTTATCCGCCAATTCGATGATTTCATTGGCGGTATGAAGATCATCCTGCATGGTATGAACTCCCAATGATATGGATGCCGTAATATCCGCATCATGGAAGGTTGCTTTCATACCGGCAAATTTAGTATAGATTCTTTCCATAACATTTTTAGCAGACGATTCATCTGTGCTGTTCAGGCAGATCAGGAACTCATCCCCACCGAATCTTGCAACCCAATCATCCTTGCTTCGAACGCATTCCTTCAGGATGCCAGCGGTTTCAATCAAAACAAGGTCCCCGGCCGAATGCCCATAGGCATCGTTGATCTGTTTCATATTATCCACATCTGCAAAAATAACGGACAGCGGTTCTCCTTTAAGCGTTGACCGCAAGATATCCGCCGGCAAACGCTCGTTGATAAAACGCCTGTTGTACAGGCCGGTCAAATCATCTTTAATCACGACATCGTTAAATTCGGCCCAAGAAGGGTGCATCACACGGCCCTCGGTGTATTCGCCATGGCCCAGCAGCATCGTATCCGAAGCGTTTCTCAAAAGCTCCAGAACAGTTGGCTCATCGGTGTTTTCAATGGGAATCGCCGTTACCAGCATAATGGCCGCATCCGATTGCTCAAGCTTCATAAAGCATTTATCGTTAAGGTATGCCCGCACGGATATGCAGTTATCACATATCCTTCCGTTTTTCCAATAGGCGTAGCAGATGTCTTTCGCTTCTTTTCTTTCGCAACGCTGGTATTCTATAATCACTTTTTTGACCGGATCCACCAACCTGATCGCATCATACATTTTTTGAAAGAAGTTTAAGTTATTCTCCAGCCGTTCAATGGTTATGCTATCCGGCAAAAGGTTCCCCCCGCTTTCTTAAGCGTTAAACTGCCATACCATTATATACAAATTTTTCAAAGAGTCAAAGTATGCCTTTTTACGACAAAGCCGCCGGAGAACCAATCAGGCTTCCGGCGGGAATTTATTGCGAGCCTAAGTCAAAACACTTTTCAACCCATCCTAGCAGGCAAAGCATCCCGCAACTCAACCCGGCATGGATATCAGCCGCAGGCTGCAGGCCCTTTTCAATTTTCATGGCGGTTATTTTCTTCCATATATCCTATCATAAAGCGCAAGTATATCTCTTCTGTATGGCATGGCAGGCGCCGTGCCGGGTTTGGTGACGGCAAGCGCGCCGGTAACATTGCCATAGCGGGCAGCCTCAAAAATATCTTTACCTTCCGCCAGCGCCATGACAAAACCGCCATTGAACGCATCTCCCGCACCGGTGGTATCAACCACATCGACATGGATCCGTTCGATGATGTCTTCGCTTTTCCCGTCAGTCACATAGGTGCCGTGACTGCCCATGGTGATGACAACACTTTTTACGCCTTTTATCAGGAAGTCCTTAGCCGCCTTGCGTGCGTCTTCATAATTCATAACATTTACGCCGGTAAGCACGCTGGCTTCTGATTCGTTGGGCGTAACAATGTCGATTTTTTTATACAGCTCGTCTGGCAGGGCCTGTGCAGGCGCAGTGTTCAGAATCACTTTTGTATTGCTTTCATGGGCGATATGAATGACTTTCTCAAGCGCTTCCAGATTGATCTCAAGCTGGAGCAGCAGTATATCCGCGCTCCGGATCAGATCTGAAGCCATTTCGATATCAGCGTCTGTTATATTTGCGCACGCGCCGCTGACAACCAGGATCATATTCTGGTTCTCTTTTTCATTTACCATAATCAGGGCGGTTCCGGTCTCTTTTTGCGCGTCTTCAAAAATGAAGCCGGTGTTCATGCCCTCGCTTATGTAAAAATTCTTTGCGACGCTGCCAAATACATCCTTGCCAACCTTGGTTACCAGCGTTACGTCAGCCCCGGCACGGTGCGCTGCGACCGCCTGGTTGGAGCCTTTTCCGCCGGGGCCCAGCACAAATGAGCTGCCAATCACAGTCTCGCCCGGCGTGGGGAATTTCTGCGTCCTGCTTGTCAGATCCACAACAAAACTGCCAAATACCACAATTTTCTTTGCCATATGCGATTTCCTGCCTTCACTGTGCTGAACCGCCGCGCCAGATGAGTTGTCAGCCTGTGTGCGCACCATCACATCTTCTGCGCCGCGTGTAAGATCGCTTCAAACACAAGCATTCCGGCAACGGAGCCGCCGTCGATAAGGCCTATGGCTTTCTCCCCATAATAGGCGGCACGGCCGTGCACCGCCTTCATGGCAGCCGTGCTTTCCGAACCTTCCTTGGCTGCCTTGTAGGCCGCCTCCAGCGCCGGAACCGTTCCCTTTGAAGCATTCTCGCACAGCGCGCGCGCCGCAGGTTCCAAAGCGTCCAGCACAGTTTTCTCACCGGGCTTGGAGTTGGCGCGTTCCATGATCTTGTTGACGCCGGATGTAAACGCCTCGCCAAGCGCCGCCAAATCTACGGCTTGATGGCCTTTTAATACCCTGGCCATGCCCATCATGCACAGGGACATGATGGTGCCAAGCGAGGAAGGCGCGGCTTCGTTGAACACTTTACCTGCCCCGATAAGAAGCTTGCCAAGATCTGTTTCGCCGCTTTCAGACACAAACTTTGAGGCGGCGGCAAAGCCCTCGGACATGGAAATGCCCAAGTCGCCGTCGCCGTTGCGCTGGTCCAGTTCAATCAGATACTGCCTGTTGGCAGCCATCGTATCGGAAATCTCCTGCATGGCAATTTTCAATTTATTTGCGTCCAGCATAACCTGCTCCCCTTTCAGATGTTTTCGTTGGTGTAAAACGGCGTGCTGGCAGGGGTGCGCAAAAGCGCTTCCAGCTCGCTGTCCAGTTTAAAGATTGTCACGGAAAGACCGGCCATCTCCATGGATGTGGCAAACTCACCGATATGCGGCATCACCAAGCGGACGCCTTTGCCTGTCAGTATTTGATGGATACGGCGGTAGATGATCAAAAGCTCTTCCTTGGGCGTTGATCCAAGCCCGTTGACCATAACGGAAACAGTGCTGCCCGTCTCAAGCGTCATATCCGCCAGCAGCTTTTCCAAAATCACATCCGCGATCTCATCCGCAGTCATCATTTGCCGCACTTCAATGCCAGGCTCACCATGGATGCCCATGCCGATTTCCACTTCATTTTCGCCAATGGAGAAGGTGGGTTTGCCTACCTCGGGCACAATGCAGGGAGAAAGAGCGATGCCCATTGTGCGGATATTATCAAGGGCTTTCTGCGCGATATCCGCCACCTCATCCAATGAACGGCCCTGATCCGCCGCCGCGCCTGCAATCTTGAAGGCATAGACCATGCCCGCTACGCCGCGGCGCCGTTCCGCCGATTCTTTGGGGGCCGAAGACACGTCGTCCTTCACACGGACGGTGCGGGTTTTTATGTCATCTTCCAGTTCCACGGTTTCGCAGGCCATATCGAAATTCATGTTGTCGCCGCCATAGTTGCCGTACAGGCACAGCACGCCGCTGCCGCGGTCGCATGCCTTGATGGCGCTTGCCATCCTCTTTGCCGAGGGGGAAGCAAACACGTTGCCCACAGCGCAGCCATCCAGCATGCCTTTGCCCACATAGCCCAGGAATACCGGCAGATGCCCGCTTCCGCCGCCGGTCACGATGCCAACCTTGCCCTCCCTTGCGGGAGCATTGGATAGGATGACACGCCGGTCACCGTCCAGCAATTTCAGCCTGTCGCCATAGGCCGCGATAATTCCATCCATGACCTCATCTACAAAATTCACCGGATTGTTGATAACCTTTTTCATGAGTATGACTTCCTCCCTGCGCACAATTTAGCTATTTTGACGGCACCGTTATCACAGCGCGATGCCAAACGAGTTGATATCCTCCTCCAGCAAACGGACGGCCAGGCCTAAATCTCCCGCCTGAAGCGCCTTGGCAATGCGCAGATGCGTTTCACTGTCAAAATGGAAACGGATGCGGTGCCATTTATCCCAGTAAAACTGCGCATACGCCCGCTTTAAGATAGAAAGGCTTTGCTTGATCTGGTTGTAGCAGTAGTGATTGCCGCTGATCGCCTGCAACTGAAGATGGAATTTCGAGTTTTCGTCCCAGGAATCCCAAACATCCTGATCATCGCTTAAGATGGTGTCCTGAGTATGCGCGACCAGTTCGGAAAACTCTTCCGGGCTGGCATTTTTGAAGATAATAGGCAGGCTCTGGCACTCCACCATCACACGGAATTGCAGTATATTGCGCACGTCGCTTTCCGTAAGCGTCACGATCTCGTAACCGTAGCGCGGAATACTGCGCAGCACCTTTTCATTGCACAGCTCAACCAGCGCTTCCCGCACAACCGACTTGCTTGTTCCGTATTTTTCCATCAATTGACGCTCGCTCAGCAATCCATTGTGCCTGTACTCACCCCTGATAATGTCCTGAACGATGTCGTTGTGGATCATTTGCTTCGTGAACGGTTCCATGCTTTTATAACTATCCCTTCTTGCGTTGCTCGTACGAATACGTTGGATTAAGCACGACACTGCTTCCGCCCGAGATTTCCAGGGAAGCAGCCGTAATATACGATGCCCGGTCTGAACAAAGGAACACAATGGGATCAGCTATCTCCTGAGGATCAGCCGGCCTTTGCAAAAGCGTTCCTGCAACGCGCTGCGAAAGTTCATCGCCTGAAATGGTGCGCGCCACCGCGGGGGTCAGCGTGAATCCCGGCAATACGGAATTGACGCGAATATGGTAGGCGGCATATTCCGCCCCAAACATAACGGACAATTGCTGCACGGCTGCCTTCAGCGGCCCGTACAGTGTGCTGCGCCCTGCTGTTGCGCAGCGTGCCGCAAGAGAGCTCACATTGACAATCGCTCCGCCCGACTGCTTCATATAACGGAATGCTGTTTGACAGCCGTAGATTGCCGAACTATAGCATACGGCTACGGTAGATGCGATTTCAGCCGGCGTATATTCATCCCCGGCCCGCGCAATAGCGGCCCCCACATTGTTCACCCAGCAATGAATGGAGCCAAAATGTTTGCCGGCAGCCTGTGCAAAAGCCGCGATGGAATTCTGATCCGTCGCGTCCGCCGGCATTGCGAACACTTGACCCATCGGAGTCAATATTTCAAGCGCCTCATCGAGGCTTTCTTTTTCGCGCGCACAAATGGCAACCCGCGCGCCTTCTTTGAGAAACGCCTGGGCCGTGGCAAGACCAATCCCTTTGCTGGCACCGGTAATGACAGCGGTTTTTCCCGCCAAATGAAGATCCAGGCATATCCCTCCCCGAATTTTATTGTACATGGATAAAGCAATGCATAGCCTGATACTTATGGGCGCTTCATGTTCCTCTAGTCGCTGAGCATGATGTCCAATATTTCTGAATCGGTGGATCTCATGCCCTCGCGGCCCATTTGGCCTACGGCTCGAATAGTCTTTTCTACGTCTGAGCGGACCAATCCTTCCCCCGGGGCGAACACACCACCGTTTCGCTGCAGCTCAAACGCCAGGAAAGCGGCATCCAGCGCGGAGGCGATCTTGGCTGCGCAGGAAGGCTTTGCGCCGTCGCAAACCATGCCGCCAATGGTAGCGATGGTGTTGGTAATGGTGTTTGCGATGGTGTCATACCCATAGCCGCAAAGGTAGGCGATGCCGCAAACCGCGCCGCAGGCGGCGCTGGTTGCCCCGCAATAGGCCGACAGATTGCCAAGAAAACGCTTTTGATGTATGGAAATCAGGTTGGAAACGATCAGCGCCCGAAGCAGCCTATCGTGGCTTGCGTTCATTTCCCTGGCATATTCGATGACCGGCATGGATACGGTGATGCCTTGATTGCCGCTGCCGGAGTTGATGACCACCGGCAGGGAACAGCCGCTCATGCGCGCATCGGAACCGGCGGCCGCCACGGCCCTGGCTCTGATGGTCAGGTCGCCGGCGCTGTGCTTACTCATCAGCGCTTTGCCGACGCGCACGCCATAATCATTTTTCAGCCCTTCCATGGAAATGCGCGAGTTGTTTTCAATCTGCAATTCCAGAGGTCCCCGAACCAGGTCCAGATCCACCTCATCCGCAAAGATGAGTATGTCTTCCACGCTGAGCAATTCTTTAAGAAGCGATAGCACCTGCGCGGCCTGCGGGTTTTCCACCTTAGCGTCGGCCGTAAAAAGGACCTCGCCGTCTTTTTCGATGCGCACGATGTGTGTGTGGCCGCCCTTTATTTCCACTTGGGCGCTGTGTGTTCCTGACTGCACGGATACGACGATATGAAGATTATCGCCGCCTTCCAGCACTTCGCAGCGGCAGTAATCCTTGTCCGCAAGCAGCTGCGCCGCCTTTTCCCGGTCCAGTTGGCTGACACCGGAGATCACTTCCAGCATAAGATCAGGATCGCCGCCCACGGCGCCCAGCACCGCGGCCACATCTATGCCTTTCTTCCCGCCGCTGTTGGGAACCACAACACCTTTTACGTTTTTCACAATATTGCCGCTGCAGCCTACACGTATCTTTTCGGGCAAACATCCCAGGACACGTGCCGCCTTTGCCGCACAGTATGCGATGGCGATGGGTTCCGTGCAGCCCATTGCCGCGATCAGTTCCGCATGAATGATTTGTATATAGGCATCGTACGTAATTTTTTCCATAATATCGCCTTTTTCCGTTGCATGATTCTTGGTTTTTCCAAAGAAGAAGTTATACGCCCAGGTAGGCCCGCTTCACTTCCGGATTGGTAAGCAGCTCTTTGCCTGTACCGGTAATGGCCACGCGGCCCGTTTCCAGTACATACCCCCTGTCGGCAATGGAAAGCGCCATGGACGCGTTTTGCTCGATCAATAGAACCGTCTTGCCCTTTTCGCGGATCTTTGCAATAAGTTCAAAAATCTCTTCCACAATAATGGGGGCAAGGCCTAGGGAAGGTTCGTCCAGCATGATCAGCTTTGGATCCATCATCAGGCCTCTGGCGATTGCCAGCATCTGCTGCTCGCCGCCGGATAAGCTGCCGCCGGACTGCTTTGTTCTTTCCTTGAGGCGGGGGAAAAGCGTGTAGTTTTCTTCCACCAGCTCTTTTATCCGCTGCTTGCTCATTTTCACCTGGCCGAAGGTTCCGGCTATCAGGTTTTCATACACGGAGAGCTGCGGGAAGATCTTGCGGCCTTCCGGCACATGGCTTAAGCCAAGCTTCACGATCTTATCGGGCGCTTTCCTGGTGATGTCCTCCGAACGGAAACTGATTTTGCCGCCGCTTTTTTCCACAAGATTGGAGATGGACATCAGCGTTGTTGTTTTTCCCGCGCCGTTGCTGCCGATCAGCGTGATGATTTCGCCCTCGTTCACTTCAATGCTGACGCCATTGAGCGCATTGATGTAGCCGTAATAGACGGTCAGGTTTTCCACTTTCAGCATTGGTTGACTCATTGAATCGCCTCCCCAGCCACCATGCCCTTGCCGAAATAGGCGCTTTGTACTTGCGTGTTCACCTTCACCTGCGCTGGCGTATCCTCCAGTATCTTCTGGCCAAAGTTCAGTACCAGAATCCGGTTGCAGGAACGCATGACAAACTTCATATCGTGCTCAATCACGGCGATGGTATAGCCGTCGGCATTAAGCGCCTTGATGAATTCCATCAGGGATTGCGTTTCCAGCGGATTCATGCCGGCAGCCGGCTCATCCAGCAAGAGTATTTTGGGGTCCAGCGCCAGGGCGCGGGCAATCTCCACCTTGCGCTGCATGCCGTAGGAAAGGTTGCCTGCCAGGGTGTCGCGGCTGTCATACAGGCCGATCCGCTTTAAAATTTCCAGGCTCTTTTCCGTGGTGAAGCTTTCGGCTTGCTTAAAGGTTTTCGTATGGAATATGGCGTCCGCCATGTTTGTCTTCGTTTTGATATGGCACCCGATTTTGACGTTTTCAAGCACGGTCATAAACTTGAAAAGCTGCAGGTTTTGGAATGTTCTTGCAATGCGCTTTTTCGCAACCTGCTCCGGACTGAGCGAGGTGATGTCTTCCCCGTCAAAGAAGATTTTTCCTTTCGTAGGCGGAAAAATGCCGGTGCAGATATTGAAGAAGGTGGTCTTTCCGGCGCCGTTGGGGCCGATAATGCCGTAGATGTCGCCGGGAAAAATCTTCATATCCACATGGTCCACGGCTTTGAGCCCGCCAAAATACTTGCATATGCCCTGCGCTTCAAGAAGCGGGCGTGCGATGGCCTCTGAATGCTCAGACATGTTGCACCGCCCCTCCTTTCTGTGTCCCTTTCCGGGCTGACTTGCGCTTGATCTTGCCGCCGGCGAGTATGGAGTGGGATGCGCCTGCGATGCCTTGCGGACGCAGCCACATCATGATAATGATGATGACAGCGTAGATCACATAACGCCAGTTTTCCAAAAACCGAAGCGACTCGGTGAGCACAGTCACTATGATACTGCCGACAATGGGGCCTACCAGCGTACCCTGGCCGCCAATGACGATCATGGCCAGTACGTTAAAGCCGGTGTCCGTGGAAAACTGGGAAGCCTCGATGTAATTGACAAACGGCGCGTAGGCACAGCCGATCACGCCTGCCCAAAAGGCTCCGTACATAAAGATCAGCGACTTATAAAAGCTGGTCTGCACGCCCAGGGATTTGGCGGCGATCTGATCTTCACGGATGGAGATCCACGCACGGCCGATGCGGGAATTGAGCACCCGGTGCGTAATGAACAAAAACAGAATGCCGATCCCAAGGAAAATAAAGTAGTAATACTTGGGGCGGAACGTGTCCAGCCCAAGCAGCCAAGGATACGGTATGTTTTTGATGCCCAGCGCGCCGCCTGTAACAGGGGCCCATGTCTGCGCGATGATGCGGATGATCTCGGAAGCGCCAAGCGTGACAATGGAAAGATAAATGCCCTGCAACTTCAGAGTGGGCAGGGAAACAAGCAGCCCCACCAGTGCGGCGGCGATGCCGCAAACCGGCAGCAGCAGCCAGAAGTTCATGGAAAAACGCGTGGACAATATCGCGCAGGTATAGGCTCCGATGGCAAAGAATCCGGCTTGGCCCAGGCAGGTTTGCCCGCTGTATCCGTTGATAGCGTTGAGGGAACCGGCCAGCGTTGCGTACATCAGGATGTTGCATGCATAGCGCACATACAGCGCTTTGGTAATCAAAAAGGGCAGGGCGCACAGCGCGATAAACAGCAAAAGAAGAAGGAGAACCTTGTGCCGGCGGTAATAATCCAAGAATCTGCTCATACCCTGCTCCCTTTCTTTGCTGCAAATCCTTGAGGACGGATGACCAGCATCAGTATCAGAAAGCCGAAGGCAAACACATCGCGGAAGGTGGCGGAGCTGATGGTTATGCCGAGATTTTCGATGATGCCTATGCATAATCCGCCCAGCGCCGAAAACCTCAGGTCAACCAGACCGCCAAGCACCGAGGCGGAAAAAGCCTTCATGCTGAAGTTGCCCCATATGGTGGATGAGACCGCATAATAGTAGATGGAAAGCAGTATGCCGGCGATGCCGCCGAAACCGCAGCCGATGCAGTTGCCCAGCATGGCGGTACGCTTTACGTTTATCCCCATCAAATAGGCGGCCTGCTTGTTTTGGCTTACGGCCCGCAGCGCTACGCCCCACCTGGTGCGGTTGAAAAACAGCGTGAGGCTGACTGCGAAGAACACCACCAGCAGCATCACAACAATTTGAAGAAGCTTGAAATCGACAGCTATAGAGCCAAGCTGCAATGTATAGGTTGTGTTATTGATAATATTGATGACCGGCTTTGTTTCGGGACCAAAGATAATTTGAACCAGGTTCTTCATCAGCATGCTGAATCCGATGGTGCAAAGGAGTGATATGTGCCGCGGCGCATTGAAGAATTTCTCATAACAAACCTTGTAAACGACAATGCCTAGCACGAAGGAGCTTGCAAAAGCCATGAAAATTGCCAGCGGTAGGTTGTTGCCGAAGAACTGGAAACTGTAAAAGGCGCCAAAGGCTCCGATCATCATGATCTCGCCGTATGTAAATGTTACCATGCCAACGACACCAACAATGACCGAATACCCGATGGCCATCAGTGCATAGATGGATCCCTGGCAAATGCCGTTCACCAGTTGGTTGAGAAAATACTCCATAGTGCCTCCTTCGATGCAAGGAAAGAAAAGAGGGATTTGCGGGGATAAAAAATCAGGAGCAGGCGGGTAATTTCGCCCGCTCCTGTTTATTAAGGAACATTAAGAAGGATTATTCTTTTCCGTAACCAAATCCTTCAAGGATCTTCCAGCTCCCGTCCGCCACGCCGCAGATCATGTAGTCGCGGGTGATGTCACCGGCCGGCTCAAACTTGATGCGCCCGGTCAGGCCGGTCATTTCAAGATTCAGGAGGGCATCCTTGATGGCTGTACGGGTGATTTCCCCGTCGCCGATTGCTTCGATGGCGGCCTTGATGAGATAGGCGGTGTCATACGCGCAGGCCGGATGTACAGTGGGCTGGAAGCCAGCCAGCGAAACGAACTTTTCTTTCCACGCTGTAAGCTGCGCATTTTCTGTATCAAAGAAGAACGGAGAGGTAACGATCAGGTTGTTGGGATTAATGAGCTGTTTGACGAGCTGTTCGGAGGTGCCTGGTCCCAAAGCAACGTGCTTCACATCCCAGCCGGCCGAATCAGCCGCGTTGAAAATGGCGGAAACCGGCAGGCCCTGATCCATCACAACGAGAACTTCGGGGTTAGATGCCTTCACCTTTGTAATGATGGAGCTGAAGTCCGTTTCATCGGACTTGTACTTTTCTTCAGTCACGGTAAGGCCTTCCACGTCGGCCTGCTTCTTGAAGTTGGTGAAGGCGGCCATGCCCCAGTCGCTGTCCACGCGGATCACGGCGACATTGGTTACGGCCAGGTACTTTTTCAGAACGTACGTGGCCAGGAACGGGGCTTCCACATCCTGGCGGCCCATGATGGAGAAGCAGTAGGGGCTCATCGCGGCGTAATCCGGCGCGGACGCCGTGGGCGAAAGCTGAACGATGCCGTAGCGGTCAACAATGGGGGCGTTTGCCTTGCAGCAGCCGGAGGAGAAATCGCCCAGGATCGCCATGATTTCTTCATCCTCGGCATACGCCGTCGCCATGGTGGAACTGACAACCGGGTCGCCCTGTGTGTCCTTTACTTCGATGGCAAGCTGGTAGCCATTGGCGCCGCCATTTGCGTTGATTTCATCGATGGCCATCTGCCAGGCGATTTGAAAGCCCTTGCCATACTCGGCATAGTTGCCGGTCAGAGGCGCAAGACCACCAAGTTTAATGGTGCCTTTTTCGGCTCCGGCGGGAATCGCGGCTAGTGTGAGGAGCATGATGACGGACAGAATCAGGGCGGTGACTTTTTTCATGATACCTCTCCTTTCATTGGGACGCCATTCTATTTACACACACAGCGTTGCAGCTGTGAATGGATTCCGCCTATTTGTGAAAATGAAGTTTACAGGTCTCGCAGCCCTTGGCTATGGTATCATCAAGGCTCAGGGTCAGGCCCATTGCTTCTGCAATGCCGCGGTCGCCGTCCATGGCCATATCGCACAGAAGGGCGCACGTTTCATCACTGAACCCAAGCTTTTTCCAGGCGTTTACCAGCGCGCAATAATGGAAATCCACGGTCACGTTGCCGCTGTCTGCCTTGATATCGGTCATATGGAAGCTCTGGGGGCCTACCTTTAACTCATCGCCCAGGAACGCATTCTTGAAATCAACGCAGTTGGACGGATCAGAGCACTGTTTCTTAAAATTTTCACCATGCATCAGGCCGCAGCGCTTGATGGCCCGGCGGATAATGGGTTCGGCATCAATGCCGGCTTTCACCATTTCATCATAAATCAGGCCCATCCAGGTGGCGCGGTGTTCAATTTGTGAACGATTCACGTTTACGATTTCTTCCACGGGGTTTGCGACATTTTTGATCATTAGAATTAACCTCCTTCAATTTGGGTTTTGATCCGGGGGAATGCCTCCGTAAAGAATACGCCGGCACATGCACACATAAAATGTGTATCCTGGCGTACAATTCTTTTCGGAGTGGCATTCTCATACACTGTGAACGGATCAACCTCTGGTTTATCTGTAGTATATCATTGGTCGACCAGCATGTCAATCATATTTTTACGGATTTTTTTATGGAAATAAGTTTTCAGGACAGTATGAACAGAGGCCATGCAGTATGGCCGTTTCATATGCCGCGGCATAGAGGAACGCTATCATTTTCCTTGACATTTATGGGAATAATATGTATGATAAATATAAATTGAAAGCGTTTTCTTGTCGACATATAGTCAAAAATTGAAACTATAGTTTGGAGAGAAGCGAGCTTACCGCCGGGATTAATACTCATCCTACGTGAAACGCATATAGCCGGATAGATCCGTCTATTTGTTATGATAGGGAGATGGCACGGGTGGCAAACGGGAAGGGTGAAACCGGGAAAACGATTTGTGTCATGATCGGCGATGTCAGCTATGATTTTACATCAGAAATGATGAATGGCATCAATGATGCGGCAAAAAGGGAAGGCGTTCAGCTTTTTTATATGACCGGCATGCAGAAGCATGCCGACTCCGCCGACCCAAACAAGGAACATGAGACGGCCTCCCGCCACAACAGCATCTATGATTATGCAAATCTTGTGGGCGCGGATGCCTATATTATTTCTTGCGGCTCGCTTTCCGGCTTTGAGTGCGAACTGGCGTACCGGGAGTTTTTAAAGCGTTTTGAGGGAACCGTGTACGTTGTGCTGCAGGAGAAGATAGAGATCGACGGGCCCGGAAAATCCTGCATTACAATCGACAACTACAACAGTTACTGCAAGTGCATCGAGCATTTGATCCGGGACCACGGCTATCAAAAGATTGCTTACGTTTCCGGCCCCAAGGAACATCCCGAATCCAGGGAACGGGAAAAAGCGTACCGCGACACCATGGAAAAGCATGGCCTTCAAGTGAATGACAGCATGATTGCCTATGGCGATCTTTCCGGGTTTGTGGATAAGCAGGTATCGAAGCTGCTTGATAATTATCCCGGTCTTGAGGCGATCGCGTTTGGCAATGATGAAATGGCGAAGGCCGGCTACAGGGTATGCGCAGAGTATGGCCTTCAGGTTGGCAAGGATATCGCCATTACAGGTTTTGATGACTTTACTACAGGCCGTTCCCTGATGCCGCCGCTCACCACCATTTCTCAAAATGCCTATCAGATGGGCGAATTGGCGGTCATGCAGGCACTTGCAATGGCGCAGGGAAAGCGCGCTGAGCCCATGAAACTTACAACCCAGCTTCATATACGTAATTCATGCGGCTGCAATCAGGTTGGAAGCGTGGGTACATTTGATGAAGGCGAAATGGATGCCAGGCAGTATGTTATTGATGTGATCAGGAAATTGCAGGCCGATATTTTGGGAATGTACGATATGGCGGGGCAGGAACACATCCCGGCCCTTATTGAGAAGCTCATGGTTTATATCACATCCCTGGCGCTGGATGATCCGTCCACGCCCGTTGACAAGCAGGCGCTCTCCGATTTTCTTGCAGGCTTTGCCAGGGAAATGGATAACAACGGCGTATTGATAGCGGAACGCATTCATGCTTTCCTTTTGCAATCGCCCGATCAAATCAGGCAGCCAGCCATCTTAAAACTATTCCGCATTCTGCTGTTTATACAAGGATACCTGTATTCCGATAAAGTGCGAGAAACCGAAAAACGGTTTGAAAGCTTCCGTCACCAGGCATGGTTTATACCGGGGTTCATTCGTGACCTGGTTGTTTTGGAAGATGAGGATGAAGGTGTATTTCGGATCGTTGTGGAAAAGCTTCAGGGCATCGGGCTTGACAACGTGTATGTATGCCTGCTGCCGGAGCCTCAAATCTTAAGAGAATCAGGATTTGGCAGCCTACCGGACCGGCTGCTTCTTGCGGCATATGCAAGCGGCAGTGCTTCCATATCCTATCCGCGCTCCCAGATGCCCGTGATCGATGCGTATAGCACGCTGCGCAATCTTAAGGGTATGAACGATGAATCCCATCTGATCAGCTTCAGCATTTTCTCGGGCGATGTGCAATACGGCATCCTTTTGTGCCAGGCGAACAAGGAAAAGATCCCCCTTCTTCATGTAATCGGTTTGCAGCTTGGCATTTTACTCAATTTCCTGGACCTGAAAAGCAAGGAAAGGATCGTAGGCAGAGAACTGGAGCATATCCGCGAAAGAATCGAGATACTGAACTTTCTTTCTGAATATGATGCGCTGTGCAATGTGTTTAACCGCCGGGGCTTCATCGAGCGCGCCATCCGCATGAACCGGGACAATGTGGGGAAGCACGCCATCTGCGTGTTCATGGATATGGACCACCTGAAGGAGATTAACGACAATTTCGGCCACTCCTCGGGCGATGATGTCCTTTGCGTTGTCGGCGATATTTTGAAAAGAACGGTGCGCAGCGGCGACCTGGTCGCCAGAATCGGCGGGGATGAGTTTGTTGGCATGTTCATTACCGATAACCAGGATTTTGACTTGGCCTTCAGGTCGCGTCTCAAGGAAGCTTTTGACGAATACAACAGCGCATCTGGAAAGCCGTATTACGTGGAAGTCTCCATGGGTGTCGCGGAATTTGTATGCAGGCAGGGGCTGGAGATCAGCAAGATCATTAACGACGCCGACCGCTATTTGTATGAAGAAAAGAAGCACAGGCGGATAAGTGCGCTGAAATGATATGCGTAAAAGATGCCCAAGCGGATGAATGTAATCATGCACAGGCTTTGATTTGTCATGAAAGCCAAAACTACCTCTTGCAAAAATCAAGCAAGAGGCAGTTATGGTATTAATGCAGTTTATTGGCAGGTCAGGGACTTATTTCTCCAGAAAGCAGTTTTTTTAGGAATGTAATCCCTTGTTCGGCCCAGAGCGCTTCTTTCATAATAGTTTCTTCCATATCAGCTTCGGGAGGGACCCATTGCTCAAAAATGATATGGGCATCATCTTCATGGGAAGAAACCAGATCCAGAATGTGCTTAACGGGCGTCATTCCCTGGCCGGCCGGGCAGCCTTCAACAATAAAACCTTGTTTGTGGGGAAGCCGGCGGATGATGAAATCCTTCATATGCACATTGATCGTGTGCGGAAGCAGGTTTGCAAGGATCGTGGGCAGCCCTTCCCCGGCGCCAAAGGAATTGACCGTGTCCAGGCAAATGCCCAGCCATTTGCTGTTTGCGCCGTTCATAATCTTTTGAAGGGAAGCGGAAGAAAAACGGTCATGATTTTCAATGCCCAGGCGCACGTCAAGCTGTTTTAGCTCCGGCTCCACTTTTTTAAATACCGATAAGACGGTATCCGCATCAGGCTCATAACCCACGTCGTCGATGATGATTCTTAAGAACTTTGCGTGAAGCTTGTGGGAGATCTTCGCATACCGGCTTATGTTCTCTTCCGTAAAGCCGCGTGTTCCTGTTTCCAGGGCAATCCCTTTTTCCTTGGAAGCTTTAAAAAGCGCATCCAGTTCCATCTCAGAAAGCTGATGAAGCGGCAGGTTATCGCCGAACTGCAAAAGCTTCAATTGAAAGGCATCCGCCTTATCCAAAAGCTGCATGGCGGTATAGCGCTTTTCTCCCACAGCCCAGCCATAGGTATAGGAACTCAAACCCAGTGTGAACAAGCAGCTATCAGCCTTTCTTGGCGGCATTCTGGCAGCGGGCATAATTCTCTTCTGCCGTATAACCGGGAATGAACACGGTGGCAAGCTTCATGGTTTCATCGCTGCGGTTGATCATTTGGTGCATTTCGCCGGCCGGCACCCATAGCACGGTATCCGGTTCGACAGCCACTTCCTCACCTTCGCACAGGGAAACGCCACGGCCGGTCACGATATAGATCAGTTCCGGGCGGTCATGCTTGTGGTAATCCGTCTGCGAGTGCGGATAAATAATCGCGTGGCTGAAAGTAATTTCGGGCACATCGTTTTTATCCGGCGCGAAAAGAACTTTGATATTGCGCTTATATGGTTCCGGGATCGTCTGTCCTTGTTCCTCGAATGCCTTAACAAGTTTCATTGCATGGTCCTCCTAAAAATTATTCATGCACAGGGACTGCGCATATATACAAAACCCAGTCGGAATCGCCGGGCGTTGTAAACGTTTGCCTGCCGCCGGGCAGCGTAAAGGTTTCGGAAAATTCACCTGTACTAGGGATAAACCATACGCACTTCGCCTCGGGAATTGTAAGCGAGGCGCTTCCGCCCTGGGCGAAGTAAACAAGATATCCGCAGTTTTCCTCGGCAAGGCAGAAGATGTTCTCATTCGACTTGCTGTTTAAGAGGCTGTCGCTTGGCCGCATGCGCCAGTAGCGGATACCGCTCTGCTCCACAAAATCGGTCATGTGCAGAAGATCCCGGTAAATGGGCGGCACGCCGTTTATATGGAACAGCTTGCTTTCAACCAAAACGCCCTCATCGGCTACGCCGAAATGCCGGTCCACACGGCCCATATAAAAGCCGCTGGTAAAAGCAACCCAGTATCCCTTGCGCTCCGTATCATATTTGTTGAGATTGTGGCGGTCCTGCTCTCCGATGATGCACGGCCGCGCATACTGCCAGAAACGCTCGCCGAAGGTGTTCGTCGCCTTGCAAAATTCCGGCAGGTCATCCATGGAGGTATGTTCCTGAGTGATGATGAAGTTGTTGCGTGCATGGCATACAAGGCGTTCCATCTCGCCCGTATCGCCAATGGACTGAAGCCGTCCGTAAGGATCCTTGCAGGCCACATAATCGCCCCAGCAGCCGTACCAAGCGGCGATATCTTCACCTGGGATTTCATCGCCGGGATGCTTTGCGATGTTTCCAGACTCTGCTCCAAGCGCCCAGTATATATTCCAGTAGGCTGCCAGGCGGGCAACAGTATACTTCAAATAGCGCCGGATATATTTTACGTGCTCCTCGTTTTTAAGATCGAAGACAACGCCCCAGCCGGTGCCGTTATCATTGCCCTTTAGCCAGCCCCCATTATCCACATTCAGCGGATGGTTTGACCATTCCCGCGGACGGAAAACGGAATTGTCAAACAAAAGCTCAAAGCCGTAGAAGACGTTCTGCTGCTTGGCATAAGCGAGGGTGCGGTCCATACGGCGGTAGAATTCAAGGTTGAAACGGTCCTTGTCGATTTTGTTCGTTTTCGCGTCCACAACCTTCCAGGGCCAGTTGAAGCTGATATCCTCAATGGAAGTCTGGCGGGCGTAGAGCTGGTCGACCTCAATGGTCATGTTGACCTTGTGCTCGCCAAGAATGCGAAGATAGGTGAAAATGTCTTCCTCTGTTGGCTTTTTGAAATCCAGGCCTTCAAAATCCAGCCGGAAATTGAACAAGGGATGTGGATACCAGCCGTCGTTGACGACCCATTGCGGCATCCCGTCCTGGCGGAAGAACCAGTTCGGAAATTGAGAATTTACCGCAAGGCCGCCCCGGGATTCGGGCTTTGTGCAGCGGAATGATGTCCTTTTCCCGTGAAGCGCTGCCGTATTCGAAAAGGTTTCGGCGGTCCAGTCCCCTTCTAACGGCGGGGCAAAGCGTACCCTCCATGTGTTTTCCCCGTCATAGAAGCCGTCTACCGTTATAGACTCGGCGCCGCTTAAAAAACGGGCTTGGAGTTCAACATCAAGAAAGGGATTTTCAAACGTTTTATCGCATGTGAGCTCCCATTCAAAGATTTCCCAGCGCGGTATCAAATCCATATCGGGTGTCCCTCCCTTTTTCCAGAGGGGCAGCGGTACCGCTGCCCCTCTTTATAGTGCATTAACTGTAAGTCTTACTTCTTGCCCGAGGCAATGTCCTGGTACTTGGCATACCAATCGTTGGCCCGCTGTTCAATCACGTCGCCGCCGGTAGCATACCATTGCGCCACGAATTCGTCGAACTTCTCGATGGGCCATTCACCGGTGACGATGTTCATAACGCACTCATAGAAGAGCTTGTGGGTCTTGTGATCCGGGTAGCCGTCATAGATGGTCAGCGGCAGACCGTCGCCGGCGATCGTGCGCGAAGCGGCGTAGGTGACCTTCTGCATGTCCATAAGCATGTCGCCAAGCCCGTCGCCTTTTACCGCGCAAATGTTCTTGGTGAACCAATCACCGTTATTCGCCTGCAGGCCCTTCAGGCCGTGATAGCGCTTGCCGAATAGGTCTGCGGAGTCTTTTTCGGGGTGGTAAACGACTTTGCCATCCACCATATCCCAGGTTTCGCCGGGGATGCCGTACGCTACAAACAGACGGCCCTCATCGGTTTCGAACCAGTTAAGGTACGTCAGCACATTGGCGGCGTTCTTTTCGTTGCTGAGGGGTATGCACCAGTCGCGGTTTGCAATCTCCAAGCGGCAGATGAAGCCGTCATACCCATCCACAGCGGGGGGAGCGATGGCCGCCAGCTTGGCATTGGGATTCTTTTGATGTAGGTTGGTAAAGTAGTTGGTGTCCGCCTGGTGCAGCACGTTGTACCATAGGCCAACGCGGTCATTTTGGATCTTGGCGTTGAAATCGCTGCCGGTATTCAGGAAGGATTCCGGGTCCAGCAAGCCCTCTTTATAGAGTTCGGTAATGAACTGGATGGCATCCCGGGCGTTTTTCGTGATGCCGGAATACTTTAGCTTGCCATCGTAAATATCCCAAAGCGGATCGCTGTTGAACATCGGCACACCGTACATGGCGAAAAAGCCGTGCAGGTACTGCGGGCCGGCCGAGGCGATGGTTGGCAACTCATCGGCGATGCCGTTGCCGTTTGGGTCGCGGTCACGGAAGGCACGGAGCATGTCGACAAGTTCTTCCTTGGTCTTGGGGGCTTTAAGCCCCAGCTTGTCCAGCCAGTCCTGGCGGATGACCCAGCCGCGCTCGGCATAATCGATGTATACCTGCGGGATGACGTAGATATGGCCGTCAGGCGAATCGGCGCGCATAAGGTTCCAAACATTATTCGGGATGTTGGCCCACATATTGGGCGCATATTTGGGAAGAAGGTCATCCAGTGCCAAGGCGGCGCCCTGCTCCACCAATGTGGCATCCACGCCGAAGTTCAAGGGCCTGAAGACATCCGGTATGTTCATGCCGGAGGCAAAGATCATTTGAAGGCCCTCGCCATAATCGCCGGATATGGCGCGAACTTCAGGCTCGATGCCTGTCTTTTCGGTAACGTACTTCACATAGGGGTGGCTGGCATCAGGTGGGGTTGCCCAGGTGCGTAAAATGGTGATCTTCGGCGCTTCGGCAACAGCATAAAGGGGCAAAAGACTGATGACGAGTAGGGTGGCGATCAGGGTGTAAACCAGTTTCTTCATAATAGGTCCTCCTTTCGTTATATGCGACCGGCACAGTGCACACATGCCGGATACACATCATTCCTTGATGGCGCCCAACATGACGCCCGAAGTGAAATGTTTTTGCAGGAAGGGGTATACGGCAATGATCGGCAGCATCGCCACCATGATCGTAGCCATCTGCAAAGTGGTATTGTTGTAGTTGACATCCCTGTAAAGGCCTGGTGTTTCAACGCTGTCTGAAATGTAGCTTCGAACAATGATCTGCAAAGGCTGCAGCTTTTTATCGTAAATGAACATCAATGCGTTGTAGAAGATATTCCAATAGGCAACTGCGTAAAACAGCGCCATGGTGGCAAGAACAGGCTTTGATATGGGAAGTACGATCTTCATTAAAAGCCGCAGGTCACCGCAGCCGTCGATGCGACCGGAGTCGATCAGGGATTCAGGCGTTTCTTCAAAGAACGAGCGCATGATGGCCAGGTTGAACGCGTTCACCATAAGCGGAAGTATCAGCGCCCAGACCGTGTTCAGCATGCCAAGCGACTTGACCGTTAAGAAAAAGGGGATGACCGGCGCTTGAAACACCATGGTCAGGATGACGAATATCATTACTCCCCTGCGAGGCTTGAACTCCGGGCGCGACAGGGCATATGCCATGGCGGAGCTGACAAGCAGGCTCAATACCGTTCCAAACAGGGTGACAAATACCGTTACCGCAAGGGAATCCCAGATGCGCTGTTCGGAAAGAACATACTTGTATGATTCCCAGGTAAATCCCTTGGGGAAAAACATGACCTCGTTGCGCTCCACAAAAACCTTGCCGCTTACCGATAGGGAAATGACGCGGATAAAAGGAAGCAGCATGCTCGCGGCAATCAAAACAAGAGACAGTAAAATAAGCCCCTTCCCTGGAGTCATGCGGCGCATTAATATACACCTCTTCCTGTGGTCCGCTTGGACAGCCAATTGCAGGCGACCATGAGCACCAGGCCAAAGACCGACTTGAACAGGCCGACCGTGGTGGTTAGGCTGTATTTCCCTTCCAATACGCCGTTCTGAAACACCCAGGTATCCAGTATATCGCCAATGCGCTGGGTAGTTGGCGTAAGCAGCACAAAGATCTGTTCAAAGCCAAGGTTAAGAAAGTTGCCTATACGCAAAAGAAACATGACGATAATGGTGGGCATCAGCATAGGCAATGTGATATAAAAGGTCTGCTTCCAGCTGGAAGCACCCTCGATGACCGCCGCCTCGTACAATTGGGGGTTGATGCCCGATATGGCGGCAAGATATACAATGGCGCTCCAGCCGATCTCTTTCCACACGAACGATACGGTGACGATGGGAATGAAAGCGCCTGACTGCTGCATGTACAGTACAGGCGGAAGGTTTAGCAAAGAACGAAAAACATTCACGATGCCGCTTATGCTGAATATATCAAAGATGATGCTGCCGATGATCGCCCAAGAAAGGAAGTGTGGCAGGTACAAAACCGTTTGCAGGCTTCTTTTTGTGATACTCCGCGTTACCTGGTTGAGCATCAGAGCAAGTATAATAGGCGCCGGAAAGCCGAACAGGATTTGCAGGCCACCTATTTTCACCGTGTTTCCCAAGATGCGGTAGAAATCCTGATACTTGAAGATATACTGGAAATTAGCAAACCCAATCCACGGGCTTTTGAATAAACCCTTAAAGATCTGATAGTTCTGGAAGGCAATCACTGACCCCAGAAGCGGTATATACTTGAATAGAAGGAAGTAGGCCAAGCCGGGGAGCACCATGAGGTAAAGCATGGGATGGCGTTTCATGTTAACCCAAAGGGTTTCATTCGGTCTATGGCTGGTGATGTTTGTCACACTACCGCCCCCTTCAAGTGTTGTATAAAATTCGCATGACTTCGTTCCGGATTCTGCATAGGTGGGCTTCCATGCTTTCCCGGGCACTTTTGACATCGCCCATCTTCATATATTCAAGCAGCATGCCATGATCCTTTGTGGAGGTGGCCTTATCCAGGGCGACGCGTGTGATCAGCATTCTTGTGTAATTGATTTGGCCGTACACGTCTACAACCGCTTTTACAAGGAAACTGTTGCCGCAAAGCTTGCGCAAGGTGTCGTGAAACTCGTTGTCGGCGTTCGCCCAGGCGGTGGAATCGTTATTGTTCAGCGCTTCCTGCATCCTTGCAAGGCAGCTTTCGGCCTCGGTAAAATCAAGGTTTGCGGCATTTTCCGCCACAACGCCTGCCAGCATGCCTTCCACCGCCTGCGCATACACATAAGCCATTTCTATTTCCTGCCTGCTGAACTGGCGTACGACAACTCCCTTATGCGCTATGTACTCCAAAAGCCCGTCGCTGCGCAGCCGCGACAACGCCTCCCGCACCGGCGTGCGGCTCATATTCAGTTTTTCGGCCATTTCCATCTCGGATATCGGCTGACCCTGGAACAAGTTTCCACTCAAAATGGACGTGCGGATGCTCTCATAGGCGATAGACGCCTGACTATGTTTTGCCATAATACAACCTCGCATTCTTAATTGTATACAATATAGCATACAATATTGGATCAGTCAATGACATTATCCCTTGCCAGAAAAATATTTTGGGCGGTGTCTTGGACATGAAGTGATGTCCGGCCGCGTTTTTTGGCAGTTGATGCGCCATAAGCCGCAAGGAAAAACCACTGATCATGGCGATTGTATGCCTTGGTAGCCTTACGCCTGCTCATAGGACAAAATATTATGTGGAAGTCTCCATGGGCGTTGCGGAATTTATATGCAGGCATGGGTTGGAGATCAGTTAGATCGTTAGCAGTGCCGACCGCTATTTATATGAAGAAAAGAGACACAGGCGGATAAGTGCGCTGAGGTGAATCTGTTGGAGGGAAAATACTGATGCGCGCTTGAGTCATTCAACTGGCGGCGCATGCAAATTATGCGGTTCAATCCAAACCAGCTTCCTTATATCCCGGCAAGCCAGTGGGAATGGATGTATTTCAAAACAAACGCACCACTCAAACGAAGCTTTGAGCGGTGCGTTTATTTCTGTAAAAGTATGCTTGTCAGTCCATCAGTTCCAGCATGGCGTTGCGCAGTGTGACCCGGCTGGGGTAATTTTTGTAGAAACGCCTCAAAAGTATCTCGTCGGTAACGAAATTGCGGAAGGTGGCTACGTTCCTTACAAACATCAGCACGCTTGTGTCGCCGCCCAGGTCCTTTTGTATGCTGATGGATTCCCCAAAGCGGAAACCATCGCCCAGTTCCTCGGGAACTACGGTGGTTACGCTCTTAAAATCCTTAAAGAAATTCAAGTATTCACTCTTCATGTAGATATGCCCGTTCTTCCCTTTAACGGTGCTGTAGGTTACAGTCACGCTGTCTCCTAACACAGTCAGGGATACCTGGCCCAGCACATACATATTGCCGCCGACCAGCTCAAATGTCTGTGTGCCGTCGCGGCTCAAATCCACAGGCGTGAACATATACCACAAATCTGTAAGGCCGGGGGCCACATCCCGGAATTGCGGGCCGAAGGAGCAGACTGTATTATTGGGATACCATACAATCTCCTTATCCAACTGAAGCGTGTCAAGTATAACCGGTACAGAGCCGCTGTACGGCATGCCGTTTAAGTACCATGCTTTTTCCCTTGCGTCATACCGGTATGTATCACCATTGTAGGGATCCTGATATTGCAAGGCCCGAAGCGCTCGCCTGTGATTATAGGTGATATATATGCCGCCCTGCTGTGTGGAAAAGACGGTATATTCAGTCAATTCGCCCTTCGCGTTATAATCCTCGTTCTCATTCCCGTCATGATAAACAGTCTTGCCGATGTAGTTGCCCGCGGCGTCATAGTGGTAATCGTCATCGCCCACCCAAACGGTCCTTTTCGTGAAGACGCCGTCTTCGAATACGTCATAGTAATAGCTGCCGTCGGGTAAATGGCCGCTTACCGTTTTATAGGATGACTGCCCGTTTTTGAACTCTTCATACGTGCGTGATGTATCTGTGTATGTTTCCCTGGAAAACAGGGCGCCTGAGGCATCATATACCTCCCGCAAATCTTCTGTCTGCAGCATAGAGGAATGCAAGTTGCCATTCCTGTCATAGCGGCTGGTGGTCATGGAATGACCGGGGTTCAGTATGCTGCTTCTCCGAAGGGTTCCCTGCCCATCATACTCAAACTGGCGGCCATCCTGGTAGATGATAGTTTTGTACGCCACAGCGCCGTTTACATCATACTGGTTTCTCGTCATGGAGCCATCAGTACCAGGGATGTTGCTTGAGATAAGAATTCCCTGCCCGTTATAGTTATACCAGCTATTATCCGGGTAGGATATGGTTTTTGATTGCAATACACCGTTCTCGTCATAATCCGAGAACGTAATACTGCCGTCGCTGCCTGTGATCCGGCTGGAAAGAAGCGTTCCCTGTCCGTCATAGTCATACTGGTTATTGTCCGCGTCGGTCACAGTCCTGCGCTCTAAATTGCCATCTTCATCATAGTAGCAAACCGTGTCGGAACCATCGGCGTCAATTGTTTTGCTTTGTACTATGTTTCCTTGCGCATCATACTGGACAAAGCTTGAATCAGCATTGTACTCAGTCCTGGTTGTCAGATTCCCGCTTGCATCGTATCTGCTTTCGGTGTAAGCTCCGTTTGCGCCAGGTATTCTGCTTAAACGAAGCAAACCATTCCCGTTATAAAAATACTGGCTGTTATCAGTATTGGTTACAATTACTTCCGTCAATACGCCATCTTCATAGCTTTTTTCTGTCTTAGTCCCTGTGACGGGATCCGTTCTGGTCTCATACTCCAGTTCATGCAGGTTATTATAGCTCTGATCGCCGTCTGCCAAATGTACTGTGTATATGGACAGATTGCCTTCAGTGTCGTACATGACAGAAAGCTCGCTTGTATAATAGCTGTTAATATGCCCCTGGCTATCAAAGCTGTAGCCGGTGCTTGTTGTATAGTCTTGTAAAAAGTAGTTGTCCAGCGTTCCGTCTATATCATAGCTGCAGCTTAGCCAGATGCCTGCCGCAAATGTACCAAGGGAAATATCTGTGACGGTACAAGTGGCGCCGCTCGATATTAGGCTGGCAATGGAACCGCTAAGACTGCTTCCCGAGCCTGTGAGTGGCACTATCTGTGTAGTTTTTCCGGTGGAAGACACCACTTCGCATACCAGGTAGCCTGAGCTGAATGTGCCTGATACATCCATGGTGTAGGTATCGCCGCTGAAGATCACATTGGAGATAACCGGAACAGTGTGGGCCGGCGTAACAATTTCCCCCGCCGTCTGGGGTGGCTTTGGCGCGCCAAGCGCTGTATATGCCAGCAACAAAGATGCTATGAATGTTAACCACCAAATCAATTGCTTTTTCATTTGTACCACACCCTTCCACCATCAACCATTTATTTACATGGTAACATCTTCATAAGGGGTTGTCAATTCGAGTGTCGACAATATCATGGATATATTTATATATTTCGGCTCGAATTGTCATCTGTGCCATCATCGAATGATTTCCGCCTCCACGGCCTCCTGGAAGAAAAGCAAACAGCGCCGCAGGGGTGAAGGCAACAAAGCAGCAGCTTTGATTCGGCCTGAAATCAAAAACGCCGATTTTGACTTTACACGCGGGACAATAAGGTACAAGGAAAAGCCGCAAATCGCGGCGAATGTATCCGCCGTGGATTTGAGCCTGTTCTCGTTGTATTTGATGATGGCAAGAATTCAAGATCAGTTTTGCAGTATTCAATTGATTTCAATTCCGGAAAGGGGTTAAGGAATGCCCAAGTATGAGTTTCGATGCAATGCATGCAAGGAAGGTTTCGAGCTTACCATGTCCATGAAGGAAAGAATGGCAAGCCAAATTGTTTGCCCCAGCTGTGCATCGCAGGATGTGCTGCAGCAATATTCCTTCTCCAGCATCACCGAGGGCAAGGCGGGAAACGGCTGTTCCTGCGGGTCCCATTCCTGCGGGTCCCATTCCTGCGGCGGGCAATGCCACTGCAAGTAGGCGGTTATATAGGCCTAATCAAAAACAGAATAGAAATAATAACCTCCTGTCCAGCCGGCCGGGAGGTTGCTTTTTACGTACAGTTATGCGATACTTTAAGTAATATACGGCGAAAATTACAAAAGCTGGTTTGTGGGGGCGAAGGCATGAAAAAGCAGATTGCTTTGGCAGTGCGTATCATGATTGCCGTGCTGGCGGTAGCTGTTGCATTGCTTATGATATCCGGTACTGTAAAGCATAAGGATCAGCCGCCTAAAAGCCCTGTCATCCTGGGCTTTTCGCAGCTAGGCAGCGAGAGCGGCTGGCGCATAGGCAACTCGCAGGATATTTTGAACGCCGCCGACCGGGCCGGTGTGCAGCTCATGTTTGAAAACGCCGAGCAGAAACAGCAGAACCAGATCAAGGCGATCCGTTCATTCATTGCCTACCGGGTGGATGTGATTGCCTTTGCGCCCATTGTGGAGGATGGCTGGACCAACGTGCTGACCGAAGCGCGGGAAGCGGGCATCCCGGTTTTGTGCACGGACCGGTTCATCAGTGAGGAGGACACCGGCCTGATCGTGGGGTTCATCGGCTCGGATTTTTATGAGGAGGGCCGCCGCGCGGGCGAGTTTCTGCTGAAAAAGGCTGATCAAATGGGCAAGGACCGCCTACGCATTGTGGAGATCACCGGGACCGTGGATTCCACGCCCATGCGCCAGCGTGCCATAGGCTTTCGGGAAACGATTCAAAAGGATCCGCGCCTTGAGATCGTGGAATCGGTATCCGGGGATTTTTTACGGTCCAAGGGCAAGGAATGCATGACACAAATCCTTAAGGAGCGGGGCAGGGATATCGATGTGCTGTATTCCCACAACGACGCCATGACGCTGGGCGCCATTGAGGCCATTGAGGCTGTGGGCATGGTGCCGGGCAAGGATATCGTGATCATCACGGTGGATGGCGAGCAGGGCGCCATCGATTTATTGAAGCGGGGAAAGATCAACTGCGTGGTGGAATGCACACCCCTAATCGGGGATATGATCATGAGCCTTGCCAAAAAGTTGGCTGCGGGTGAAACCATAGACCGCTACACCTATTCCAAGGAAACCATGTTTTCTGAGTTTGACGATAATCTGCAAAGTATTCCGTCAAGGGGGTACTGATGGCAGGGTAGCGATATTGAATATAACATGGATGGAATGATAATAGAAGAACCGAACCTCCTTCCGCCGCCTGCGGGCGGCACCTCCCATCTGGTTTAATAGTCGCGGTGCTACGCTCCACTCGTTTCGCCAGCCTCCTTCACCCCTCCCTTATCCGCCACTGGCGGGGTCGGGGTTTCGGAGCCACTGGCGGCGCTTCGGCTACGGAGCCACAAGTGGCGTTTCGGCTACGGAGCCTCCAGAAGAGAGGCTCTCCAAAAGGCTCCCTCCTGGAGGGGGCTGCCGACGAAGGAGGCTGGAGGAGGTTTTTTACCGCCAACTTGAATAGATACGTCTATATTTTCCGAAATAAAATCTCAACAGTCTTAACCTGTTATGAAAAGAGGTATCCTATGCCGCTGGAATATGACAAACGACTGATTCCCTATGCCCAGACACTCCGCAAGGAAATGACCAGGCAGGAAAGGCATTTGTGGTATGACTTTCTTTCCACATATCCGGTTCGCTTCCAGCGTCAAAAAACCATAGGCCAATATATTGTGGATTTCTATTGCCACCGTGCAAAACTTGCTGTTGAATTGGATGGATCGCAGCATTACACACAGGAAGCAATGGAATATGACTCGCGAAGGTCTGAAGCTTTGAATGCACAGGGCGTTATGGTCTTGCGCTTTACGAATATAGACGTTGACCGGAACTTTGATGCTGTGTGCGAGGCGATTTACCAAGCGGTACTTGAGAGAATGCTTTAATATGGCATTGTATCTGCAAATAAAATATGGAAATAGCGAACCTCCTTCCGCCGCCTGTGGGCGGCACCTCCCTCCAAGAGGGA
>JAEZHM010000055.1 GCA_023416585.1 Bacillota bacterium | reverse complement strand
CGCAGAATCCCATAAATCAGGGTGGTTGGCGAGTTTTTCAGAGGTATATAACCCATTTTTCTCTCCCCGAATGTGTTGTCCTGCTCTCAACCTTGAAATAATCATCGCTTACTCAAGGGGAAGCCTTCTATGGTCTTTCCCCTTGTCCCTTTCCGCGGCATCTTCATTGGAATACCAAGCAAGATGCCATCACCTGTATACCGAAACTTCTGTAGTAGTCAGACTACCAGTACTATGATAACTACAGAAGTTACGTTTCATTTTTCATCTTTCGCTCCCGAAGTTACACTTGTCAAACGGCGATTGCTCCATGTATATCATGCGCCTTCCCCTGGAGGGGAAGGTGGCGCGCAGCGACGGATGAGGTGTCTTGCTACTACATATTGCCACCATAAACACCTCATCAGTCTCCTTCGTCTTAAGCTTTCCCTCAAGGGGAAGCCTTCTCTGGTCTTTCCCCTTGACCCTTTCCACGGCATCTTCATTGGAATACCAAGCAATATGCCATCACCTGTATACCGCAATTTCTGTAGTTGACAAACCACTAGATCAATGGTGTCCGGAAAGTGCTGGGTATGTAAGTTGATAAGAAAGAAAGCAGCCAAGTTCTGGCTAAGTATCCTTAACAGCTTAATGAACCGGAGTATCGCTGTCATCCTGATAGCCTGTATGGATTGCCTGACAGGATTCAGCAACGCCATTGAACCGTTTATCCGCCAAAGGTAAGGCGGTTCTTTCATTTCATAATCTTTTTGAGCAAATTCAGTCTGTCTTTAAACGGCGGGTAACGTACCGGAATATCCATATGATTGGCCTTTTTCATTACACTTTTATAATGTGTAAAGGTATCAAAGCTTCCCTTTCCGTGATATTGTCCCATTCCGCTTTCGCCAACACCGCCAAACCTCAAGTAAGGACTAGATAGATGAATGACCGTATCGTTGATGCAACCGCCGCCAAAGGAAACATTTTGCATCGCCTTATTCTCCCGTTCCTGATTTTCCGTGAACAAGTAAAAAGCAAGCGGCTTGGGGCGGGCGTTTATCATTGCAATTGCGTCATCGAATGATTCGAACGCCAGTATCGGAAGAATAGGGCCAAAGATTTCCTCCTGCATGACAGGCGATGACCACGTTACATTGGTGATAACGGTTGGGGCCAATTGACGCGTTGCGTCATTGTGCTGTCCGCCAATTGCGATTTCTTCGTTCTCAAACAAATGAAGCAGCCTCTCATAATGCTTTTGCGTTATGATCCTGGGGTACTCGTCATTTGTTTCGGGGTTTATTCCATAAAAGGCTTTGATATACTTTTCGATTCCAGCAATCAGCTGCTTACTCACCTTTTGATGTACGAGCAGATAGTCAGGTGCCACACAGGTTTGTCCTGCATTTAAGAATTTGCCCCACACGATGCGCTTTGCCGCCAAATCAACATTTGCGGTTTCATCTACGACGCAAGGGCTCTTGCCGCCAAGCTCAAGCGTTACGGGCGTTAAATGCTTGGCGGCCGCTTCCATCACGACCTTGCCAACAGGCACGCTTCCGGTAAAGAATATATAATCGAACTTTTCATTAAGCAGTGAACTGTTTGCATCCCTGCCGCCCCGTATAACGGAAACATATTTCTCCTCAAAAATCTCTTTCAAGAGTTTTTCCATTACTTCAGCTGTATAATAGGAATACTCTGATGGTTTTACGACGGCGCAATTTCCTGCTGCAATTGCGCCAATCAGCGGCCCTATCGTAAGCTGGAAAGGATAGTTCCATGGAGACATAATCAAAACAACCCCATAGGGCTCCGAGTATATCCTACTTGTGGCGGGAAAGTGCATAAGAGGTGTCTGAACATTCTTTGGCCGCACCCACTTTCGAAGGTTTCTGATTGTAAAACCGATCTCTTGGAGGATGAACCCAACCTCCGTCTCATAGGCTTCAAAGGGCGCCTTGTTCAGGTCTTTCTTTAGCGCCTCCATGATTTTTTCTTCATACTTGACGATTGCATCGCGCAGCAAACGCAGTTTGGACATGCGAAAGTCGATATTTTTTGTTACACCGGTGCCATAGTACAATCTATGATCTTCCATAACTTTATGAATATCTGGCATGGTTATCTTCCTTTCTTGGATGAGATCATTCCACATACGAATTTCGTTTTTACTTAGCAAGAGAACCAGGATAAACGAAGGCGAAGTACGGCAGTATTTTATCACAAAAGCCACCCGACGATCATCCCGCCGGAATCTTCGCAATTTATCGTACCTTATTCAGACTGTGTCAGAAAACCCATAGCAACAGGGGAAAACAAATGTTTCACTGTACATGAGAAAGAAAAGTACTCTTTAAGCTACTGCAAAAAAAAACTGCAGCTGCCTGCGTAACGAGAACATCCAAACCTACCATCCTATCGTCGAATCCGGAGAACGCAGTGGACCAGAGCGCAGTCTGCCGTCCCCATAGTTATATGACTAATTATGAAAGAATGCCTCTGAATGGTCGTTGGCATATTGCAGCATGATCTCTTCAAAATTCAGCTTCTCCCATAGATCAACGTAGGCATCATCGAAATCGTCGAAGGGATAGCGATCGTACTGCGCTATAAAAGCCTCCTCCGTATCACTTTGAAAGGAAAGTAAATCTGTCGGGTCGATCTGATGATCAGACAGAAATGATTCATACAGAATCCTCATTGGCTCCAATCCAATCGCTTTCAGACTGTCTGTTGTCCGAGCAGCATATGCAGAGCCACAGTTGACGAAGAATTGGCAGAGTCCGCCATTTTGCACTTCCATATCGAGAATAGCCACAATATACATGGCTTGCGCAGGTTCCGGAAGCGACTCAAACTGTGCATCATCTTCCGGCCCAGCTGTTAAATCCAGTATTGAAAAATACAGATCTTCGTAATCAGTAAAGTGCACATCAATCATCCTTTCTTTCGTCGATTGTTCAGCAATTGTTGCAACGGGCGAAAGAACACCAAACACAAAAATCATCACAAGGCAGAAAAATCTCTTTGCTGATATGAGCCGCCAAGAGCCATATACTTTTGCTTTCTTTAGCAATTCCATGCATCTCCTACTGTAATTACCAGATATAACCCATATATTATATCTCTACCACAGCAAACTTTCTCAATATATGCACAAATATACATCTGGGGGAGCCAGGGAAACATGGAACCGAATGTACTGTCCCCGTGGTCATTTCCTGACTAATATGATTCAACCGTCAATGTAACGGGGTTGGAGTAGACATAATACGCACCAAAATCCTTTCCGCCGATCACAAGGGGAACGCGGACACGCAGCATCATCAGGCTTGTCCCTAAAGATACGGCGGTAAGGGTGTCACCTTCCAGCTTCATATGCTCCGCCCCTGATACGATTACCGGTTCGATGTTATCCGGAAGATAAGCTTCGCCTTGATAGGCAGTGAGCACGGCGGAAAAGGCTTCTCCCGCTTTACGCGTTTCCCCCATAGCCATTTTCAAGTCTGAAGCAGAAAAGGATTCCGGCAGCCCGGAAGCCCAGGTGGTGAAGTTGGTGGTCAGGCCCCACATGCCAAAAAGATAATCCTGGGCGAACATGTCTGATTTGTTATACGTCCATGGCCACGCGGTGACGCCCAGGTGGCGGCCCGCCTTGAGCATGTCATAAGAGATCCCCGCGTAGGAGGGGTTATACGTGCCATTATAGGAACCCAGAACTTCGTTCAGCGCCTGCAAAGCGTTTTTCGCATCCCCATTGTTATCTTTAAGAAGCTTCGCATGGTTGGCATAGGGCACCTCCCGCTCCTCGTCCAGCGTCCTGCCTTTCCGCTGTGCGCTGCCTTTTGCGTCGTCATACCCCAGGCACCCCAAAGACATTTCGGGCCACTGCGTTGCCATGGCCTTCAAAATAGGCACATTGAAAGAAATCACGTCCATTTGATCCGTAACGCAATATTCCTGTGCCAGGGCCTTCAATTTGCCTACGATAGCCGGGTTTTGAGACTTGATCTCCACCAAATGAACGACATCCGTACCATGGAAGGCCTCGAACATCTCCCGCAGGGAAGGGATATGATCCGAAGGATCCAGGGATATAATTCCGTTTGGAGAATCCTTGGCGGGAGTGTGGTTCCTTTTTTGCACGCCATTTGGGGAATCACTGCTAAAAGGGATGGCCTGGAGCTCGGCCAGTGTCAAAGCCTCTGTGTCCTTTATATCGGGCCGGTTAAAGAGCCTTTCCATGGTTTCGTCGTGGAGCACGAAAAGCTCCCCGTCGGCACTCAGGTATATATCATACTCCAGCATGTCTGCTCCTGCACTTTTTGCCGCCTGTTCGGAACGCAAGGTGTTCTCCACATAATTGCTGGCCAACCCCCGGTGTCCGATAATGAGCGGTGCGCGGAGCAGAATGGGCGCGTCAGCCTTAAAAAGCGACATGGCTGCATAGGCCGCATGATAATCACTTGTCATCAGGCCATTGACGCCATTGGTGAGGATCGTTAAAAGTTCCTCCATTCCGCCTTCCGACCGGACCCAGACAGTAGTAAGCCTGCTTTGCAGGTACCTGACAGATTCGCGGGTGGCGGTTTCATAAGACAAAAGTGCTATCTTTGCGCCGCTTGCGTTGGTTTTGGCAACCACTTGCCCCAACTCTTCTATCGTCATCTCTCGTCTGGTTTTGGAAAAATCCAAAAGCCCACGGATGGCGGGCAGCTCCGTCTTTATACTTTTTACAAGCTCGCCACTATCTGCTTCCGCGGCTACAATCACGTCTTGCCTGTTGTTTTTCTTCAAATAGGAGGCAAGCAAACTAGCCTCTGTGTCTGTCTTTACATACAGCCCCGGAATCACGCCGGAAAGGCTTTCAAAAAGCGCATCCAGACTTTGGGCTGCCGGGCTTCCCTCTGTGTCCAGTACGTTTAATACTTCATCCAGCATGACAAAGGCGGAATTGGGTTGCTCCCCGGTCTGAAAGGTTGCGGCACCTTTTACGACATATGCCACGGTGGCCGGCAACGAAATAGAGGTATCGGGCTCGTAAAAGGTTTCCGCCTTGATCAAACTCCCGCCGCTCTTTGCGGTGCAGGCGGTAATGCTCAGTAAGCATACGAGGACCAAGGCCGATATTCTGGCGATTCTGTTCATGAAGACTGCTATCCTTTGAGCTGATTTTATGAAATTTCAACCTGTTACGCTTAATCATACACTTACGGAAAAAGCCTGTCAATGATCTGATATGGCAAATGCATAACTGGGTAAACCAAGGGGACAGTAGGCTGTGTTACGTCCCTTGTATTGCCCCGATCCTCCGGGGATTCTCTTCGTCTCTGTAGGGCGCTTTGGCCCGGCGCGCCGTATGCTGCCGTGATTTCATGCCCGGATAATCCAACCTGCGGCGCGCCGGGAAAAGCGCCCTACGATTTTTCCCAGCATTCCATGCCTTCCATCTATCCTTAAACCAAGACAACCGTAAAAAAGGGGACGATATAACCGAAGAACCGCCCTCGTGGTCCGTAAAGCACTAAAAACTCGTCAAGCTCTGACTCAAAAAAGTGACAAGGCCCCTTTTGGGATTGCTGTACTTTACGAATAACTTTTCCACAAGGCTTTAACATAGCCCGTGTAGTGAAATTAGTTTCGTTTTGCAGAATTGCATCATTGAAAAACCGACATGTTATGATATAGTATACCTGCATGAAGGAAGAAATCTATACATGAGAGGGAAAATTAATTGTTAAAGTTAATTGAAAAACGTATCTCATCCCTTCAAAACGGCATTCATGAAAGCATAACGAGTGACAGAGAATTTGCCTTATATTTATGTATCGGTTTCCTATCCGGTGTGGCAGGCGGAATTAACAATTCGGTATTCAACAATTTTTTGAGCGATGTATTTCATTTATCCGAATCCGCGCGCGGTGTGCTTGAATTCCCAAGAGAGCTGCCGGGGTTTTTGGTTGTGTTTGTTTTGTCGCTGCTTGCGTTTCTTGGCGATACCCGCATTGCATCCATTTCTATGTTTGCCGCGGCAATCGGTATAGCCGGACTGGGATTTTCACAAAGCTATGGCGTATTGGTATTGTTCCTGATGATTTTCAGCATGGGCCAGCATCTTTACATGCCGATTGCAAGCAGCATGGGCATGCACCTTTCGAATCCCGAGAAATTCGGCGCAAGGCTTGCAAAATACAATGCATATAATCTTACTGCCTCCCTCTTGGGATATGGGGTTGTCTGGGCTGGATTCAGATATTTAAATTTATCCTATAAAACGGCGTTTATCATTGCGGCTTTTTTCTATTTGTTTGCCACATTCACATCTTTTTTTATGAAGAAGCAAGAGCCGTATCATAAAAGCTTCAAACTTATTATACGGAAACGATACACACTCTATTATCTTCTGTGCATCGTCAACGGCGCACGCAAGCAGATTTTTCTCACGTTTGCTCCATGGGTTTTGATTCAGGTCTTTGGGGTAGGACCTGAGACGTTTGCAATATTCGGCGTGATCATTGCATTGATCAGTATCCTTACCAGAACGCTTGTGGGAAATGCAATTGATAAGCTGGGAGAGCGCAAGGTTTTGTCTATCGAGGCTGTTGTGCTGTTTTTATTGTGTATAGGATATTCCTTTGCTGCGGATATTTTTGCCGCACCGGCAGCGGTTATCGTAATCGCGGCTTGCTATATCCTGGACAGTTCCACAAATGCTGTGGATATGGCAAGATCCACATACATGCGAAAAATCGCCCTCTATCCTTCCGACATTACGCACACGCTCTCGCTGGGTATCACCGTTGATCATTTGGTATCTATGATCATACCGGTCTTGGGCGGGCTTTTGTGGTCAGCGTTCGGCTATCAGGCCGTGTTCATGTCCGCAGCGGTTATTGCTGTCTCCAACTTTGTGTTAAGTACGAGAATACGCACCGAATAAACCAGGGGACAGTTCATTTGGTTTGCGCAAACCATGAGAACGGTAAACCAAAGGAATCGTCCCCCTGGTCATGCTACATCCCCATATAAATCGTCAACTTCTAAAACTACCCGTCAAATTGGAATTTGGCAGCTTTGGTTATGCTCATTGTAGAAGTTATTCAAAAGTCGAATGCCTTTATTCCCAGTATATGAATGACCCGCATTTTGAAACTGTCCAACAAATTCCTGTTAATCGTTCCACTCAATTCAAATGATATTTTAAAACAAGCAATGCCAAAGAGCAAGCTCAAAGCATTATCAAGCCTTGCCCATCGTACATAGAATCATTTTGTCCGCCATGAATATACCGAAGTAGGGGTAAACCCGCGCAAGGCCGGCAAAGGGGCGCTTGAACATTTCCTCGATAGGCCCTGTATAAAGTTGGACACCTCGTCCACCAGCACGCCCATTCCGGTGGGCCGATAGGCTTCCGGGCGAACCATGGCGCAACCTTTCCCATAAGCAGCTTATCAAAGAGCGTCTGGCTGCCGGAGCCACCTTGGCGTTGGAAGGGAATAATTTTCCCATCCTCTCCGCCCACCTTTTCCCAGGAGCTGATCTTTCCAGTGTAGATGTCGCGCAGCTGCTTCTGTGTAAGACCTGTGACCGGGTTTTGCACGTTGTTTAGAAACACCAGCGCATCGTGGACCACCGAAATGAATTCCAGTTCCACCCCTTGTTCCTTATCATCATTTGTATAAGTTGAGTTGGCTTAACCGGTCATCCCTTATTCTTTTGATGGATTTCTTTTAAAAATACCTGTCCATATCGTGCGGCCTTGATCTCTCCTACACCGGTTACCTGCAGAAATTCCGCTATGTTCCGGGGCTGCTTGGCAGCCATATCCGCAAGAGCGGCATTGGAAAAGATAATGTAGGCCGGTACTTTCTCCGCTTGCGCCAGTTTGGTGCGCAATGCTTTCAGCGTGGCAAGCAGGTCTTCGTCCGCCTGCGCCGGCAGGGCTTTATATTCTTTCGGGGAAGAAGCGGCTTTTTCGAAAAGACTTTGCTTTCGACAAGTGTACAGCACCCTTTCCCCGTGGAAAAGCACTTGCCTCGCTCGCTCGGTCGTGCGCAGCACCGGGTATTCATCATTTGTCAGGGTCAGATAGCCCTCGCGTATGAGACAGTCGATATGGTCCCTGATTTTGGTGCGGTCCATATCATGCAGGATGCCATAGGTCGGCAATTTGTCAAGCTCCAGCTGCATTACCCGCTGCTCTTTGCTGCCGTGCAGCATGCGCACAATCAGTGTAAGTCCAAGACCGGATGTGTACTTTCTCTCTACGCGGGCAACAGAGGAGAGTATTTTTTGCGCCTCGACGGTAATGTCCTTAAGTACCACTTCTCCGGTACAATTCCCACAATTGCCGCAATTTGCCGCGGCGTTCTCGCCAAAGTAATTCATCAGATGGGCGCGCAGACAGCCGGTGGTTTTACAGTAGGCGGCCATTTGATCCAACCGCTGCAGATCCCTTTTTCGAACAAGCTCCCGCTCCTCTTCGGAGAGCGCCTCGTTTTCCTCGGCGTTATTGATGAGAAACTTTGCCGTTTGTATATCGCCGGCGGAAAAAAGCAGCAAACAATGGGCTTTTTCCCCGTCACGTCCGGCGCGGCCTGCCTCCTGATAGTAGCTTTCGATATTTTTCGGCATATTGTAATGCACCACAAAGCTGACATTGGATTTGTCAATCCCCATGCCAAAGGCATTGGTGGCAACCATGATCCTCGCTCTGTCGTAGACGAAGTCCTCTTGGTTTTGCTTCCGCTCCGCATCATTAAGCCCAGCGTGATATCGCGTGGCAGCAATACCGTTTTGCCGCAGTTTTTCGCAAACCGATTCCACCGATTTTCGGGTGGCACAGTAGACAATGCCGCTTTGCCCCAGCCTTTCGTCGAGAAAGGCATGAAGGCAGGCATCCTTGCTATGGGGACGCACCACCTCAAAAAAAAGATTGGGCCGATCAAAGCCGGTGGTGATGCGCAGCGGATTTCGCATAAGAAGGAGTCTTTCCATATCGTCTTTTACCTCCGCGGTGGCGGTGGCGGTAAAAGCGCCAACCACCGGACGCCTGGAAAGAGAATTCGCAAACTCCGCGATCTTCAAATAGCTGGGACGAAAATCCTGCCCCCACTGGGAAACACAATGGGCCTCGTCTACTGCCAGAAGCGATATTTCCATTTCCCCGGCAAACCGGAAAAAGTCTGCGGTAGTCAGCCGCTCCGGCGCCACATAGATGATTTTGTAGGCGCCGTTTTTGGCACGGCGGAATACTTCATGGTATTGCTCTGATGTGAGGGAGGAGTTAATATATGCGGAAGAAATTCCGGCTTGGGACAGCGCGGTTACCTGATCCTTCATCAGGGAAATTAGGGGAGAAATCACCAGCGTAAGCCCTGGCAGCAGCAGCGCCGGCAGTTGATAGCAAATAGACTTTCCCGCCCCGGTGGGCATGACTCCCAGCGCATCCCGGCCAGAAAGCAGCGCGTCAATCACCGCCTCTTGCCCTGGTCGAAACTTGCTGTGGCCAAAATACTGCTTGAGCAGCGAGAATTTATCTATGGTGAACACCAGCCTTATCAAAAAAAGTACTTGTATCAAAAGTGGAATTATTTTTATGCATTCAGGCCGTCAAGCTTTAAAAGGCGAGCGGCTTCTCACTAGGCTTAGCAGCAAATAGATCCTTCGTTCAAATTATACCGCATGGTTAATGAAAAATCCACATGTCCCAAAATCAGGGCCGCTGCGTATGCGCTTCTTTTACACTCTATTTTTATATAATACAGAAGGAAATGGCGTTATGCACAGTGCATGCATCTTGGCGTACTGCTTAATGCAAAGCGCTTGCGGCAACCTCTTTGTGTATGATTTTTACCACCGTCTGACTACCAGTTTTATCAAAATAGGCAGTAAATTTCCGTTACAGAGTTTTAATCAAGCGGAGGGGTAGAACTGGTATCTTCTTCCCTCCCCCTTGTTTTTGGGGACTTTTTTTGTATGATAAGAAACAGTAAACATGGCAGTCATGGATTGTCAAGAAAGGCTATTGATGAGATACCGTTTAATGATAATCGTTTGCTTGTCCCTTTGTGTCGTTATTTCGCTGGCAAATCCCATGATGGCTCAGGCTGAAACCGGCCCGGCCGCTGCCGTCGAGCCGGTCCCGACGCTGAAGATCAGTACGGCCAAGCAGAGTTATAGCGCGGGCGAAACAGTGAAAATGACCGCCGTGATCACTGGCATGGGCTATAAAAACACTAAATTCTTTGTCCAAAAAATCGGCTCCGACATTGTATACGAAGGCACAGCGAAAACGGGAGAAACAATAGACGACAGCTGGAATACTTTTGATGTGGACCCCGGCACGTATGAGGCGGTTGCCGTCGTTTACGGGGAGGGCGGCACCGAGCTTCAAATCGCCGGCAGCACGTTCAAGGTTACCGTACCGGTAACGGGCCTGAAACTGAACAATACCGAACTATCGCTTGAAAAAGGCGACACGTTTAAGCTTTTGGCAGAGGTTTCACCCAAAGAGGCCAACCAGGCAGTCAGCTATCAAACCAGCAATTCTTCGGTGGCATCCGTAGACCAAAATGGCTTGATCACAGGTAAGAAAGCCGGCACGGCGACCATCACTGCAGCGGCAGAGGATGGGGGCAAGAAAGCCACGTGCACCGTAACGGTCTCGCAATATGAGTATAACGTTAACAAGCTCGTAAGTGCCGCGGTCAAGTACCTAGGCACCATCGAAGACCCATTGGACAGCAACCTGGTCACCTTCAATGACTGGTACTTTGGGAAAACAGGCATGGCTGTTCAATGGTGTGCCGTATTTGTCACAAAAGTCATTGACGACGCCGGGATGATGGGGACGACCTGGGGCAGCCTGGACACCGCCCGGAAATCCGTTGCCGAGGGAGTGCGCAACTACCAGGCGCTCGCAAAGAGGCAAAACCGTTGGATCACAAGCGGATACAAGCGCGGCGACATTGTTTTGTTCGACTGGCAAAGCAACGGGGGGTATGATCACATCGCGGTCATCGAAAGCGTAAGCGCGGGCGGCAATACGATCACCACGATTGAGGGCAACACATCCGATCCCGAGGGCATACAAATAGGCGACGTCGGCGTGTACCGTAAGACGAGGGCCGTAGACGAGCAAGTGCTCGGCGCGTACCGCCCGCCGTATGAGAAGTAAAAGGGCAACCTTCAGCCACCCTTGAAATATGTGGCAATGGCCAAATGATCGTGCGTAAGGCGCGCTGCGCCCGCCATCCCATCCGTAGGGGGCGATGCCCACATCGCCCCATTTTTCAATGCAATGATCATATGTATGTGATTGGGTATGATGACATATTTATCAACGTATGCATTCTCATGTTTTGTATCGATATTGTTGATCAGGGCGATGTGGGCATCGCCCCCTATGGAGGACCACGGGGTTTCCCATCCGTACGGGGCGCTGTGCCCGCCATCCCATCCGTAGGGGGCGATGCCCATATCGCCCCATTTTTCAATGCAATGATCATAAATATGTGATTCGGCATGATGACATATTTATCAACGTGTGCATTCTCATGTTTTGTATCGATATTGTTGATGTACTTCTCGGTGATTATCCCAATTTCACTCAAAAGAACCGACGGGGAGATACTCACATCACCCCCTACGATGCTTCCCAGCGTTTCGCGCCGATGGAGGGTACATATTGTCACAAAGTAATATCCCGCCTGCGAGTAATCGTACCCTTTCAGATGCATTTGTTTTCGATATGGCATGTCGCTATTTCTATCATTCATATGCTTGTCCCTCTCTAATTATTGCCGTCTGGACAAGAGCATCTTTTTCATGTCTATATCGATATTGCTAATCAGGGCGATGCGGGCATCACCCCATACTGACTACGCACATCAAATTGGAATTTTGGCACTACGGTCCAGGTAAGAAAAAGCAATATTTAGGTTGCTATTTACATAGTATGATGAGATAACCCAACCAAAATCCTTCCCCTTGAGTAAGCACTGAATTATTCGGAGATATGTCATTCTGAGCGAAGGGAAGAATCTTGAGCCCTTTGCTGTACAAAGATTCTTCGGTCACTGCACCCCCTCAGAATGACACGTTGGCGCTTTAGTCAACGCTTGCTTGAGAAGAAGGCTTTTGGAAGCGTTTCTTGCCACCTAATACAGTTACGCCCCGCCAAATCGGAATTTGTCAGCTTCATGTTATGCTTATATATGCTTTCGCAATTGCGTAGTATATCTGGTTATTATTTCAAGGCCTTTCGCACAACTACTCTGCCATCTTGCTCCGCGCCCATACAAAACCCGCATTTTTCATACATCGCCAGAGGCCCTCTAAACTCATGAGCTACATCCGTGAATTTCTTGTTTACATAGGCCTCGACAAAGTCAAAACCATCGGCGGCGGCATCCTGGCAGACGCGCTCCAACAATTGTGTGGCTACGCCCAATCTCTGCACCTCCGGCGCGATCACAAAGCAAAATATGGATTTTATCTTGATATCCGCATGGTATTCCTCTATTGGCCAATAAGAGCGCAGATGATTGACACCGAGCTGACAATCCGCGTTGACATTGCACCATCCCACGATTTCATCGCCGCGGTAGGCAAGATAACCCTGTAGGCTGCCTGCCTTGACAAATTGGATAGCATGATCCCTTCTTTCCTCACGTGATGGAAACCAGTGGTCGCCATCGCCGCTATAGGAATCATCGCTGCGCCAGATTACGCAATAACATTTGTTTTCATCTATATTGATGTCGTGGGGTGTTACATCAAAAAAGTGTACATACTCTTCCGCAAGATCGGGTGTCAATTTGCGAACTTCAATTTCCATGCGTTACCTCCACGAATATAATTAACCCGGAATACAAAATCACTCGACAAATAGGAATTTTCAACTGCATGTTATACCTATACTGCTGTGTATAACGTCAGATGAATTTGCCGCCTACAACGGCAATTCCAGCACGTCCGTCTCGCCGCTAAATCCCGCGCGTTCATAGAAAGGTACGCTCGGCTCGCTGGGCCAGACAATCAAATGCTCAAGGCCTTTCTCACGGCTCCAAGTTTTAACTTTATCCATTAAAGCACTTCCGATGCCCTTATTTCTATACTCCGGTACCGTATAGACCGCTGTCACATAGCCCCATACTCCGTCCAATTTGCCGGGTTTCGGAACTTTTCTGACTTTAGCTACATAGATGTGCGACACAATAACTTTGTTTTCCACGGCCACCCAGCAAGAAAACTCCTCCTGTAACGCTTGTTTCAAAAAATCCGAGCAAGTGCGGATATAGCCTTCCCGTCCAGCGGCATCGAAAGGCGCACCCTCGTCGAGAGGCTCATCCTCGTTTTTGTGCACCCAACGCAGTTCTGCAAGTCTGCCTGTGTCTTGGCTGTCGGCTAGCCTGTATTCCATCATGATACCCCGCTAATATGAATAGTCCGCAGTTCAAATACAACCGTTAATTTCCTGTTTATCATGCCGCTCAATTCAAATGTTATTTTATAGCAATGAACGCTAAAGAGCAAGCTCAAAGCAATAACAAGCCTTGTCCACCGTACATGGAATCATTATGTCCGCCATGTCATATTGCCCGGTTTAGAGTTATGATGGTGGTAATTGCTATGTCCAAACATCTGTAGGGCCTTTGGGCTGTTCCTTTGCAACCTGGCCTAGTTCCCGTCCGGAAGAAAATAAACATGTCACAGAGGCCCGCGAGGCAAAAACCATAAAAATGAACAGATAACAAAAAGCCATATTACGCTTGTGTTACATGGCTTTCTTGATGGTTGAGGCGACAGGATTTTAACCTGCAGCCTTTTTATTTGGTATACGACCCTATGTTGATAACGTCCGACAGCACCGCCAGATAGATGATCGTGCCCCAGCCGCAGTTTTGCCACGCCTCCGACCATACATACATATGGAAGAATGCCGTCTTGGACATGCGTGGATTTATTATTCAGCACCTGAAAATAACGATATTGCATAGTTTTTTTCGTGAAAGAGTACAGGGCTGGTCATTTGTGGACTGGGTCGGTTGTATCAAAACCAGATGCATTTGCGTATGTTCCTTTCAAACCTGTCATTTCTGTGCTAAAATTACTCTATTAAAATCATAAACATTACGAGGTGTATTTTGGTTCTATTATCTGCTGAAAAGATCAGTAAAAGCTTTTCTGAAAAAGCGCTTTTGCAGGATGTGTCACTATATGTAAGCGACACCGATAAAGTCGGTATCGTCGGTGTTAACGGCACGGGCAAAACCACGCTACTCAATCTCCTTGCCGGGCTAACCTCGCCGGATAAAGGCGCGATCAGCAAGGCTTCCAGTGCCCGTATTGCGTATTTGCAGCAAAACCCTGTATTCGACAAAGGCGCATCCTTGCTTTCCATTGTACTTAAGCACCCAGATGTCAAGACACCAAGCGGTTCGGAATACGAAGCTAAAACCATCTTAACCAAGCTGGGTTTTACGGATTTTGACATGGACACCGGCGCCATGTCCGAGGGCGAAAAAAAGCGTGTTGCGATTGCGCGCGCACTGATGAGCCCCAGCGAGCTGCTGATTTTGGACGAGCCCACCAACCACCTGGACAGCGACATGGTGGCATGGCTGGAGGCCTATTTAAAGCGTTATAAAGGCGCCATCGTTATGGTCACCCATGACCGCTATTTCCTGGACCGCGTGACCAGTCGTATCGTCGAAATCGATGAAGGTTCCCTATATTCTTATAATGGAAACTACTCACAGTTCCTTATGCAGAAGGCTCAGCGCGAGGATATGGAGGCTGCCACCCAGCGCAAGAACCGCAGCCTGTTTAGGCGCGAGCTGGAGTGGATACAGCGCGGCGCAAGGGCGCGCAGCACGAAAGCCAAATCCCGCATCGAGCGCTTCGAATCTTTGCAAGACGTAACGCCTGCCGCACCGGAAGCAGCGCTTATCATGGATTCCATATCTTCCAGGCTGGGCAAAAAGACCATCGAAATAAACCATATCACCAAATCCTATGGTGACCGCTGTATCGTCAAGGATTTTTCGCACGTGTTGCTTCGAGATGCGCGCATCGGAATCATCGGCAGAAATGGCTGCGGTAAAACTACCCTGATGAAGATGATTGCAGGAGCGCTTAAGCCGGATTCCGGTACTGTGGTGCTCGGCGAAACCGTAAAAATCGGCTATGTCTCCCAGGTATGGGATACGCCCCCTAATTCCATGCGCGTGATCGACTATATCCGCGAAGAATCAGATCAAATCGAAACAAACGAGGGCACGGTTTCCGCGGCGAAGATGCTGGAGCGGTTTTTGTTTCCATCCAGTGTGCAATGGACGCCTGTAAGCAAGCTCTCCGGCGGTGAAAAGCGCCGGCTGTTCCTGCTGCGCATCCTGATGGGCGCGCCCAATATTCTATTGCTGGATGAGCCTACGAATGACTTGGATACGACTACCTTGACCGTTCTTGAGGATTACCTGGAAGACTTTAACGGCGCAGTCATCGCCATATCCCATGACCGGTATTTCCTGGATAAAGTTGTGGATACAATCTTCGAATTCCGGGAGGGCGGCGAAATACGTCAATATACCGGCGGCTATTCCGATTATCTGGAAAAGCGCATTGCAGATGCAGGCGATACAGATACAGCGGCGTTCAGCAAAGCCAACAAAAGCGGCAATCCAAAATCGGCCGAGCCGCCGCGCCCTGAAAAAAGGCAAACCAAACTAAAATTCACGTTCGCGGAGCAGCGTGAATTCGCTGCCATCGATGATGACATGGCGCATCTTGAGGAGAGGCTCAGGCAGGCCGAGGCCGGCATCACTCAATATGCCAGCGACTATGAAAGGTTGATGCCCTTTCTTGAAGAAAAAGAGCGGCTCGAAGCGGAATTGGCGCTCAAGATGGACCGGTGGGTGTACTTGAATGAGTTGGCGGAGAAGATCAAGGAAAACCAGTAGAACGCGGGGGGTACGGGGGACGGTGGACTGGGGTTGAAATTTAAGGGGATATTGCTGCAAAGCCGGTAAGCCGTGTCACACTTCTTGAAAGATGAACTTGAAACGAGAAAACGAGGACGCAAGAAGGAGTAGGGGGGATTTCGATGTCCCCCCTTAACTTTTTCACATCATTGAATTCCGCGAAGCTCTGCAAAAGCTCAAACGCGCCAAGAAGCCGGTTTTTCTTAGCAAGCGCCAAATCCTTGTCCTGTTCGATATTTTCTCTTAACTCGCCGCAAGCGGCCTTAAACAGATCAAGCTCCTTGTGGACGAACAGACGCATGGCATAGACAAACATGGCGTAATGATGCCGCAGTACAGCTTTCGGCAAGGTACTCTACGGCCGGTACGGCAGCATGTTTGTAAGTTATGTATTATGACCATATTGACCCAAATGAGTTCTTCGTGACGGGGTCTTATTTATGTCCCATACTCTCCTGATAAAGCCTGGTTGCATTTTCAAGTGCTTGCTGCACGCCGCATGTATGGTTAATGGCGTTGATTACTTGTATGCCAAGAATCCCCAGAAACTGCCGCTCATTAAAACCACTGGCTGTTTCATGGGGCAGGCGGTGTGCGTCGGACCTTTCGAAACACTCCCGAGACATAGCCAGCCAAGGGTATGTATCAATGATCTGGTAATTGTCATAGGTTTCGCGGCAAGGTGAAACGCTGCCCAGCAGAGTCATTGCGGTAGAGACTTCCTCACCGCACAGCCAGCGGATGAAATGATAGGCCAGTTCCTTATGTTTGCTGTAACGGGAAATGCCGATGGAACCGCCGCCAAACAAAGGGTTTGCGCCGGGTACCATGGAGAAGCCGATGTTACCGCGAATGCGGGAGCCTTTCCCTGTCATTTCAGACGCATAGTTGCTGAAAAGGACGGTCATCGCGGTATCGCCTTCAGCATATGTGCGGGCCGTATCCCTCCACCAGCTGTTGAAGGTCGGGTTGGCGTAGGCGCTGCTTTCAACCAGCTCGTTTAGAGCCTGGATACCGGCAGCCGAGCTTAAAAGGATATGGTCCTTCTCATCAAACAGGTCTTTTGTCAGCGCAAAATAACGGGCCAGGAATTCGGTGGCCGCAACGCCGGTATTGCCCAGTGTAAGGGTTGACCCATAGGAAATGGGTGATTCTGTATGTAAGCTGCGGGTGAAGAAGCTGGCAATGCGGTTATATTCTGAAAAGGATTGGGGAGGGCGCAGCGTCTCATGCATCTTTTCTTTATAAAGACGCTGGATCGCTTTGTCTTCAAACAAATCTTTCCGATAGAAAAGCATCTGTGCGCTGGGCGTCTCAGGCAAAGCATATATTTCTTCGGCCGGCCCCCCGTACCGCCGGAGCAAATCCGGCAAAAAGACATTTTGAAGCTGCTCCACATCCTTGTCAAGGTTCTTGAGCGGCTCAAAAATCCGGGGAGCGAACCAGTTCATCCATGTTGCATCCAAACGAATGATATCAAATGGGGTCTCGTGATTGATACCTGTCAAAAGTTCATGTACACCATCATAGGGGAAGACTGCAACCTTTACACGCACGCCGGTATATTTCGTATACATGCGTGCCATGTTTCTTACAACCAAGGCTGTTGGGCTGTCCAGCGTCATCATGGTAAGGCTGCCGGTTTCAGGGACAGGACCGGGCGTCCAATTGCGCAAGCTTGTATTTGCAAGAATGTGCTCCTGAGGCTTAGCAGCGTGCTGCCCGGTGATACGTTTAATGAGCTGCTCGGCCGAAACTTTGCCCAACAGCCGGTAGTTCAATTCGTATTTTTTGAAATCATTCTCCGGCAAAGTGAAGAGTGGGGAGAGTGTATAAAGCTGAAAGGCCTCCTGTTCAAAAAAGTTATCCCGGACATTTTTAAGCATCTGCGCATGATTCAGGTTTGCCGAAAAAATGGCATCAGGTGTCGGTGAAGTTGAAAGTATTTCAAGCGCCAATGAAGCGCTCCGAACTGAATCTTCTTTTTCATAGTGCTGTATGCGGCAATTGGGATTTTGTGATGCTTCGCTCATGAATCCCTTGACGATGTTCTGGGTGACATAGTTTTTTGCTCTGTCGGTCAAAAGCGCGACCTGATGATAATCACGGGCGCAGCGCCCCATCTCCCGGCCCAGTTTCAGGTAATCAAAACCCACATAATCATAACCAATAAAAGGCCGCTGCTCTGCAAAGAGAACTTCGGAAGGCGTAAAGCCTGTCTGCTCGTATGGATTGTCCCGGCCGGTAATCGCACTGATGCTTGCAATGCCGGCAGCCAAAGCGGAGCGGATCTCGGTTACAAGAGAGGCTTCCCGGCGTTCACTGCCATCATGAAGGTACAGGGATGTACGATATCCCATGCTTTCGGCATAATTGCGGAAGCTGATGTAAAAATCGCAGTATTGCCTGTCACTGATATTTGGCACCATGATAGCCAATAGGTTGGAATTGCCTTTGCGCAGAAGCTGCGCGCCTTGATTCAGCGTGTATCCAAGTTTTGCCGCGGCTTGATGGACGCGCAGGATCTTGTCGCTTGTCACATTCCCGCGGCCGTTCAAAACGTTTGATACGGTGCCATAGGATACGCCGGCTAATTCCGCGATGTCCTTAAAGGTCGCCATTCCCTCATTCTCCTTACGTTTTGACTTTTTTCATTATAAATTACAAAATCAAAAACGTCAATGTAATCCTCCCAGCAAATTGATCCTCGTCAAATTTGGTTAAAATAATAAAAATAAAGCTTGACACGTGAAATTTGGCATGCTAATATTTGATGAAGATTGATACGAATCAATTCCGGAGGGCAAAAATGAGGCGTCAATTCGACTTAGGAACAGAAGCGCGGGAGCACGTGATCCTTACGGCACATCGAGGCGTATGCGGCGGGAATATACCGTGCAATACGCTGGATGCCTTCAGGGCGGCCCTATATCAAAAGGCCGATATGATTGAATTGGATGTTGGGCGCAGCAAAGATGGCACGCTCTATATCTTCCATGAAGGGTGCGAGCGCGTGCAGCTCAAATGTGAGACCCCGCTCCGCGAGATGACTGACAAGGAAATTTCAGAACTGCGTTACGTGAACATGGATGGAGCTTCGACAAACAACAAGGTCAATACAGTGGACGAAGCTTTCGCCTATCTCAAAAACAAGTGCTACATCAATGTGGATAAATTTGATCTTTACCCCGGTGATATCATTCAGGCAATTCAAAAGCACGGCATTATGTCGCAGGTTGTTGTCAAAACGCCTGCGGAAAACATGCATCTTGATGTCATCGAAGAGATATCCCCCGAACTCCCCTATATCGTCATCATCAATGAAGAGGATAAGGTATCTGAGGAGATTGCCAGGCGAAACATCCATTTTGTTGGAATTGAAACGGTATTCAAGACGGAAAACAGCCCGGTAGCAACGGATGAATACAGACGCATGATCCATGACCGAGGCCTGTTGCTCTGGGGTAACGGCATTGTCTTCAATTACAAACGTGTATTGAGTGCAGGGCATTCGGATGATGTTTCCATCACCGGCGATCCGGATAACGGATGGGGGTGGCTGGCCAGGAAGGGCTTTGATATCATTCAAACCGATTGGCCGCTTAATGCGCGGATGTATCTGGAGGAGAAGGGACTCTATGAGAAAGGAGGCAGACCCTAGTTGACAAGAGCAGAGATGTATCTTAAAAATATCGGCAACAAATTCGAACGCGACGGAAGTGTGCGGTATTTTCCCGGGAACACGGTGTTAAGCTTCATTGATCATGCATCTCCCGTTTTCACACGCTTTCAAAAGGTTCGCAAAATGCTGGCTGAAAGCGGTGCGGGAGAATGCTTTACGATGCTGCCGGACAGCAGCATACACATGACGGTGTTTGAAGGTGTTTGCAGTGAATGGCGCCAACCGGAAGTCTGGACATCCCTGCTTGCACAGGATGCAGATCTTGAAGATGTGGACACGGTGTTTGAAAAACAGTTTTCGCAGGTACCAAAGCTTGGCAAGGTAACGATGCAAACAGTCGGCCTGAACAATCACGGTGGGTATGCAATCAAGCTGAAACCTGCCTGCGATGAATCAGAAGAAGCGTTGGTACGGTATCGTGACAACTTGAGCAAGGCGCTGGGTCTTAGGTTTCCCGGGCACGATGCTTACGCTTACCACATCAGCATTTGCTATGGTATTCAGGCACCGACAGGGGAACAGGACGAAATTCTGAATCGTTATGAACAAGAAGCAAGTCAGGATATCATAAGCAATCCGGTAACATTTAAATTGGCGGAACCTAACCTGACCTTCTTCCGGAATATGTTCTGTTTTGAAAAAGAACGTTTCAAACGTCCATGATCGATGATTTCCGCTTAATAAGCGGTATCAATATTTATAAGGAGGGCATAGCATGAAGGCAAAACGTATTCTGTCTGTGGTGCTGGCGCTTATGATGCTCTGCGCATCAACGGCACTGGCAGAAACCGCGTTCCCGTTAACCAAGGAGCCGGTAACTTTCAAGATCCTCTCTCGTACCAACAGCTTCTATCCCAATGGAAATCTGGGCAATGTCCAGAACATGCAGGAATATGAGAAGATGACCGGCATCACGATCGATTGGGAGAATGTCGATCCTTCTGTGTTCACCAACAACCTGGCTGCTGCGATCGCAAGCGGCGATTATCCTGACATCATTTTCAAGGGCAACATCACCAATGCCCAGAGCTACAAATGGGGTTCGGAAGGCATCCTGGTTGACCTGATGCCTTATTTGGAAAAGGATGCCCCGAACTTTTGGGCTTTGTGCCAGCAGTATCCTGACATTCTGAAGGCTATCACCACGCCTGAAGGCGCGGTCTATGGCTTGCCGCAGGTCGTTCCTTACGCTCCTATGAAGGTGCCGGACAAGCTGTTCTATAATCAGAAGGCACTTGAAGCGACCGGCATGGAACTGCCGACCACCACCGAGGAACTCTATAGCTACCTGGTTGCCCTGCGTGACAGCGACTATAACGGCAACGGCATTGCGGATGAAGTGCCGATGACCAGCAGCAGCGCCAACTGGCTGTATCGCTACTTCTATGGCTGCTTTGGCCTGCGCACCCGCGGCGCTCACCATCAGGTCGTGGATGCGGATCCTGATACCGGCGCGCTCCGTGTGTTCGCCACCAGCGAGAACTACCGCGAGTTCCTTGAGTATCTTCACAAGCTGTACTCTGAGAAACTGATTTATCAGGAACTGTTCACCTCAAATGATATGACTACCACCCTGTCCTCTGATCAACGCCTGGGTATTGTTACCTCTACGACGCTGTACGCCGTTCCTTCCCAGTACGTTGCCGATTGGGTCGGCTTGAAATATCAGCTGACCGGACCGGATGGCTACAACATTGTTTCTGAATTCCGCTCCAACCTGCATACCGAAGGCAACTTCGCCATCACCACCGCTTGCAAGAACGTAGAACTGGCCCTGCAATGGGTGGACTACTTCTACAGCAAGGAAGGCTCCCTGTTCTATCATGCCGGTATTGAAGGCGTGAACTGGGAAACCAAGGCGGACGGTTCCCTGTACTACACGGACGCAGCTCTGGCCACCCGTACCAACGACATGACGCAGGACGCCTTCCTGGCTCAGTTCTGCCTGTGGCCGGGCGGACGCAATCCTTCTGTGATGATGGACAACCTGTGGGGCGGCGAGTATGAAGCGGAACCAGCCAACACGGCATACGCAATGCTTGAGAATGCTCCCAAAATAGTATGGCCCATCATTTCCTGGACGGAAGACGAAAGCAATATCATCTCTACGTATGAGGCGGATATCAGCAGTTACATCACATCCAATACCGCCCAGGCAATCGTCGGTGAAGTAGAAATCACCGATGAATGGTGGAACAATTTTGTGTCAACGATCAACAACATGGGCGCTGACAAGCTGACCGGCGCTTATGAGAATGCTCTGACCCGCATCTATGGCGAAGGCAACTACTGATTCTGATCCGGTATTCGTGGCGGGGCTGCTGATTAAGCAACCCCGCCACCTCCTTGATAACGACAGGAGTGAAAATTATGGCAAGAGATTTGCGCCGTTCCATCAGGAAGTACTGGCAGTTGTATCTGATCCTCATACCGGTAATCCTGTACTATGTCTTATTTAAATATAACCCTATGCTGGGCGCGCAGATTGCATTCCGTAATTTCAAGTTCAGTATGGGCATCTGGGACAGCCCCTGGGTAGGCCTCAAACATTTTGATCGTTTCTTTGCAAGCGCCCAGGCGTCCACAATTATCTTCAACACGTTGTATCTGAGCTTCCTGTCGCTGCTGTTCAGCTTTCCGCTGCCTATTGTGCTGGCGCTGATCGTCAATGAAATGCGCGGCAAAAGGGCAAAAAAGGCCCTGCAAACAATCACCTATGCTCCCCACTTTATTTCAACAATCGTTGTCATCGGCATGCTGACAGCGATGTGCTCTCCATCAACAGGCATTTTGAACAAACTGCTGATGAACCTTGGCATCACGGAAGACGGCCTCTATCTGATGGGCCTTGGCCGATACTTTCGCGGTATGTACGTACTATCAGGTGTTTGGCAAGACTGTGGCTGGAATGCAATCATATTTATTTCAGCATTGGCGGCTATTGACCCTTCTTTGTATGAAGCGGCCAAAGTAGACGGCGCAAGCCGTTTTCAACAGCTGCTGCATGTGACATTGCCGGGTATTCTGCCGACAATAATCATCATGCTCATTCTGGAATGCGGCAAAGTCATGAACATTGGATTCGAGAAGGTTTTCGCGATGCAGACAGACTTGAACCTGAACGTTTCCGAGGTTATTTCAACATACACGTACAAAATCGGCCTTCAAGATTTGCAGTATGACTACGCGACGGCAATCGGGCTGTTCAACTCTATCGTCAGTTTTACCATGCTGTTGATTGTCAATGGTATTTCCAGGCGTGTATCCGACACGAGCCTGTGGTGAGAGGAGGGATGAAGATGAAAGAAAGGTCATGCAACGACATTGCATTCCAGCGGATCATCAATATCATCGCTGTTTTGATTGCAGTCATAACACTATATCCTTTGATTTATGTCTTGAGCGCCTCGTTTTCAGAGCCAATCAACATATTGAACGGCAAGGTATGGTTCTTCCCGGTCGGATTTTCGGCCGATGCATACCGAAAGGTCCTTCACAGCGCGAATATTCTGGTTGGCTATCGAAACACGATTCTGTACTCTTTGGTTGGTACGACGCTGAATGTGCTGCTAACGATCATGGCAGCCTATCCCCTGTCTTTGAAAGATTTCAAAGGCCGCAATGTCATCACCTTCATGATCACCTTCACGCTGTTTTTCTCCGGCGGCATGATTCCCTCATACATCAATGTCAAGAATCTCGGCCTGCTGAACTCGCCCTTGGCTGTGATTATACCAGGTGCAATCAATGCGACAAACATGCTGATCATGCGTAATTATTTCATGCACTCCATCCCCGCAGAGATGAGGGAGGCAGCAGACATTGATGGCTGCACACCCTTAGGCACACTGTTCAGGATCATACTGCCTCTTAGCAAATCGATACTGATCGTTATCGCTCTTTACTATTTCGTAGGACATTGGAACTCCTACTTCGACGCGATGCTCTATCTGCGCAAGGTGGAGCTTCATCCTTTGCAGGTGATCCTCCGTCAGATCCTGCTGCTTAGCCAAATGGGCGACATGTCGGAGACGATTGGCGTGAATGATCCTAACACCATGATGATCTATGCGGCATTGAAGTTCGCAATCATCGTTGTATCGGCCGTGCCTTTGCTGATTATTTACCCGATGATCCAGCGTTTCTTCGAAAAGGGAATTATGATGGGTTCTATCAAAGGTTAATGGCTAGAAGGGCTTCTGCTGACAGAAGCCCTTTCCCATTTTCATCGGAAGAAAGCAAAGGACTGAGGATGGCATTATGATTGCAAAAGTATATCGGATCAAAGAGAATCTATGGGCTGTAGATGAAATCGGCCGTACGACCCTGTATATCTATGAAGGCTCTGAACGTGTCTTGCTGCTTGATACCGGCTTTGGCCTGATCGACTTGAAGCAGCTTGTTGGCCAGTTGTGTCCCGGAAAAGAAATGATTGTTGCAAATACCCATGCGCATGGCGATCATAATAGCGGCAATGGACAGTTTAATCAGGTCTTCGTTGGAAGAATGGACGAGCCATTTAGCCATGCGCCCCTTAAAGCTGACCTGCTTGAAAAATATAAACGGAATTTCTTTTTAGAAAGCCAACGTATAAACGATATACGCGTTATAGAGAATTGGAATCCTCAGCCGTGCAGAAACGTGATCCCGCTTTCCGATGGAGACATCATAGATCTGGGCGGAATCAAGCTGGATGTTCTGGAAACCCCAGGCCATACGGTTGGAAGCATATGCCTTTGGGACAGGGCAAATGGGTATTTGTTCAGCGGTGATATGGTTTTGACATGGCAGGTATGGGGGCAGCTCAAACGCTCTTCGCCATTATGCGTTTACGAAGCATCCATCAGAAGGCTGGCAGCTCTTGAAAAACAAATCAAGGAGGTTTTTCCCTCGCACGGCAAAGAAGACAATCCCTTCCATTGGCCTATCTATCATCTGGAACCGTATGTGCTTTCTGTCTACGCGGCTGGGATAAAGGCAATCCTTAGCGGAGAGCTGAAAGGGAAACCATATCATTGCTTTTTGGACGATGGGCTGTGTGCGCTATTTGATATCGGCGGAATGGTATATGATCCTGAGCGATTGGGGGCAGAACCAGTCTAAGAGCCAGAGGGACTTCAGCTAAATAATACAGTTTTTTTCATCTGCATGAAAGGACTACTACCGCCTTTACTACCAGTTGCGTCAAAATAGACAATAGCATGCCGTTATAAGTGGCCCTCTCACCCTTTCATTATAAGGGCTTGCGGGCTTTCTCTCATGTCTTAAGGGACATTAGTTGATATAAATACACAGAGGCTGGGAAAGCGTGTTATGGTATCATAATTTTCAAGGGGGATGTGCATCATTACACGGGAACCGGTTTGCCCAGGCGGAGACTTCACTCCCACGAAAGGCGGGATTTATCGGCGTCAACCTGCTGTTCTAAGACAGTAACGCCTACCCGCTGAGCTTCGGGCCCTAAACTTGCCCATACCACTTTTAGGGCAGGCAACCGCACGACCGTCATTATTGACAATCCACATATAGCAAAGTAAAATATATACAATTAATGGAGATTACTACTTAACATAGCTCATGGTTAAGACAGGTCAGATTTTAGCACGTCTTTTACAACAGGCTCCCACGAAATACGGCACTCGCAAAAACAGCGAAAGGCCATGCTCAAAATGATTTTAGGAAAAGGAAGATGTATCATGTGGAAGAAGATCATCTCAGTTCTAGTGTTAATAACTCTGTTTCCAATGGTTGCCTTTGCGGGTGGACAATACATCATTCCAGATAGCAACATCCGGTATCTGACCTATTCTGAGTTGTGGGAGTGGAATTTCGAATCCCTAGGATTTATTCTTAATGAGATTTTTGCTCGACATGGTTACAACTTTGAGGTGGGTAAGAAATACTACAATTACTTCAACGATCGGCCATGGTATACTCCCAATGAGGATCCCAACAACCAACGAGCCTGCTATTCTCAACTCAGTGGCCTGGAGTGGGATAACGAGCAGCTAGTGAAAGTTGTACGCGATGAAATGCGCAAACTAGGAACCCAAAACCCCAGCGGTAAGAATTATCGGGATTATATCGAAGATAATTTTGACGTACTCAGTGGTTTCTTTTCAATTGAAATGAAGCCGAATCAGAAGTTCCCTGTATACTCCGCTCCTGACCTGAATTCATATCGGGGAGCCAAAGGGAAAGCTACTGTCAGTACCAATGGGGCGGTATATGCAGCCGGATGGGATGGGGGCTGGCTGCTGATCATGTATTTAACAAATAACGGCAGTGTACGGGTCGGATACATCGAGGGGAATAAAATGAAAGATCATCTAAATTCTGTGCCAATGCTGAATTTTGATTACACTCCCGTTACATTGCTGGAAAGCGCTAGCCTTACTGACGATCCCGCCATGTCCTTCACAACCATTACCAAGCTGCCCAGCGGAAGTCAGGTTTATTACCTCAGCGAATACCAAAACCGCTATTCCTGGGCCTATGTGGAAACTATATTGGATGGGCAAGCCGTTCGTGGTTTTATGAAGGCTGAGGCTCTGGGGATTTCCTACGAGTTAGGAACGCAAGAGGACCTCATAGGCGAAGATAAATGAGATACGCATTGCTTGAATGTGGCGCGGCAAACATCTTCAGCTAATCACACAGTATTTCGAGATAATGGCTTTTGATGTCAGAAGATGATCTCAAAAGCTTTTGTTTAATTGGCTTTTCCTCTGTTTACGCCGCCAAGCCCTTATAATCCTTTGTATTAAAGGCGACAAGAAACCTTATTGGTTCGGAAAAAGCATATAACCATTAACCATAACACCAACAATACCCCACGCTGTACCAAGTATAGCCCCAGCTAAAACATCTCTTGGGTAGTGCATCCCAACATAAATTCGTGTAATTCCAACCAATAAAGCAGTAGCGTACAATAATATCCATAGATAAACATTAACATGATAATAGTGCACAATTAGTGAAGCCAAGAAAAATGCTTGGCCCGTATGGCCGCTTGGGAATGATCTTCCACTTGCCTTAGAACCGACAATGCGTATCGTTTTCAACTTGATATATGGTCTGGCACGGCGAATATATACTTTTATTATATCAATCATTAGCCCTAAAGTGATTACGCCAAAAATAAGTGAATAGGCAAAAAACTTGCTTTCGGTAAAGTAAAATATCAGTGCGAGCATTACTGCAAAAATAAAATGTCCAAGCTGAGTAAGCCCCAGCATGAACCAATCCAATAATGGAGGGCGTTTCCCGCGTGAATTAAAAAACAAGAAAACCCACTCATCAGCTTTTTGACCTTCATTCCAAGTAACCGAGATGGTTACTAGACTAAAAATAATTAACAGAGTTACTAAGGCTGAATTTGCTTTTATAGCAACCCATAATTTTGCCCAAAAATCATGGGGCATTTGCATGGATGTAAATACCAAAATAATTACAAGAATTACTATCCAATAAAGATGCTTAACACGACTCGTCCAAGCAATAAGTTTTTTGAAAACATCCGGAACTTGTAATTCTGGAATGTTAATCTCTTTTATTGGTTTTGTACTTCTATTTCTCATAACTATCACCTGATTTAGTTATGTCTTTGGTTTCCCCTGCAGGCACCAATACTGACAGAGCACGTTTCGCAATATCTAGTTTGACTGAACCCTCACCAATCTTTACGCCATCTGCCATAATTGGCATAGCAGGAACGGTGTCAATTGTTATACTGCGTGCTCGATAATGCTGTATGCGAGGATCTCGTTCAAAATCGGTCCCCGGGCTTTTAATCGCATGTCGTATTAAATCTAATTTTGATTGATCTGCAAAAAACAAAACATCCATTAGTCCGTCTTTAAACGAATCTTTGGAGCCTACTTGAAAATGACGGAAAATATAAGGCATATTAGAGATCAATACCACATGACCAGTAAAATTGAATTCTATTTCATTATCTAGCAATATATGTATTTCAGATGGTGGAGTGGTCGCTATAGTAGCTACAAAATCACCTATCCGTGTTAAATCACCATGCAAAATATCATCTGTAGATGGAAATATAGATGAAAATAGCCCAACCGAGCAAACTTCAATACAAGGTGTACTATGATTGTTACAAGTACATTTACTGATATCTATTTTTATGTGCCGGCCTAATGAGAGAGTAGCAACCGATGATGCGATATCTGTTGAAATTCCTAGACTGTATGCAATATTATTCTGAGTGCCGGTAGGAATAATGCCAAGAATTGCATTTGTCCCTATCAATTCTTTAGCAACAGAAGAAACTGTACCGTCGCCTCCACAAGCTATAAACAAACGAATTCCTTGTCCAATAGCCTCCTGTATGACTTTCGCCAAATTACAGTTTGGCTCTATTAGAAATGGCTCTGTTTTAATATCCATAGCCTGTAACTCTTCAGCTACTTCCATGAATTTCTTAGTTGCTTCATTGGCTGCACCGGCATTGGGATTAAAAATGAGTTTAGCATGCAAACTGCGCTTTCTTGCCCTGTAGATTTCTATGCCAAATTCTCCTCTTTCATTTTAATCAATTATTAGTCGCTATCAATATAAGTTTGACCAAACAACCTTCAGTTTAGACATTATTAAGGGTTCATTAGAATTGTTTCAACAAATCGACCAACTGAAAAAAAATGAAATGATGAAACGCGTGATTGATGAACTTGGGATATAGTTGAAATGGTGGGGGCATCTAGCTAGGGTCGAATAGTACCCGGAAATATTTATTTTGATATGAGTATGTACATTTTACGCGGCTATACTACTTGCCCCGATGGTTAGAGTAACTCGTTGTATGAATGTACCCGGATGCGCAAACCCCGAAAATCAGCAATAATATACCATCCAATGCTGCGCAGAATAGAACTGTGTATGAATAGGCAAGGCCCAAGGGGTTGCTTGTGGCGTTAGCGATTTGGACTTGACCAATAAATGTGGAAAGATAGTGATGGAAATCGAAAATGCCGGATGGCGGCAAATAGGAGCCGGGAAAGGTGAACTGTGAAAAAAGTACGATTGTGGCTGCGCCGAATGCTATGACGATTGCTGCCTTTATGATCCAAACTGTCCTGCGGCTTGAAAAGTGATGTGAGACGCACCCTTTGAAAAAGCAGACGCCTGCAAGGATTGTAGTAAAGAAGGCCAGCAGCAGCCCCTGCTGCCGCAGCACCGCTCTCATGTTGCTGTAGTCCATCGTTTTGTAATCGGAAACGGAAGTATAATCAAAGGTAAGCGTTCCTAACGCGGCTGTATTTATGATGATGCCATTGATGGCATATTTGCTGTCATAGGGATTAGGATGCGACGTGTACACGCGGTCAACCCCGTTTGTTGACAATTCGTGCGGGATGGAATGATCGGAGCGGTATATCCCGCAAACGCTGTATTCGTTATCATCTAACCATAGGGAAGCACCGATACAATCCACCGTAAGAAATAATGATATGGAAAGATCCTCGCTTATTACTATGCTTTTTATATTGTTGTAGTAAGTAGGCGCAAGAAAATAGGAGCCGCGAATCAACGCCAAGGGGAAGATGTCGTCATATTTATCTGTGGTTTGGATGGCTTCAACCTCTATTGGGTTGCTGCTGGCATGCGCACGCAGAACACCGGCCTCTTGGGAATATGCCCTTGCAATGGCGGTCTCATCGCCGCTGCTTTCTAAAAGGGAATAGGGCACAGGCTGTACAAAACAAATGTCTGTGGCATCCGGCAGCGTATTCCAGGTGTGGGTAGCGAGGCTTATGCGCAGCAGCAGCAGGAAAAGGACAATCAGAATAAGGATTCCCCGTCGTATTCTTGTTGCTTTTATACTCTTTATCATGGTTCTGTCACTTTCACCGCAGCGCCATGGCTTAGTGCTTTTGTGCTGCTGTTTACCAGGGAAACGCCGGGAATAAACTGCTTTGATTCGATGGCCGCCATCTTCCCATTGGATTGTGTAATCGTCACATCAACCTTTCGCACATAGCTCTCCTCCCCGAACAAGCTGTCACGGTTGTTTAGCAGGTACACAGCCGCTTTGTTCTCCTCTATATCAAACAGGCAGGAGAGCGGAACGACCATATCAAAGGAGGAGGTAACCCTCGCTACGCGTATCTTCATTGGTTCGGCAATGTCTATCTTTCCAGAATACCTAAACGGAAGGGTAAACTCCCATAAGCCGGAGTCACCCAGATATTTTTTGTCGGAAATGGCAAATGTGCCATTCAGCGTTCTCAGTTGATCCTTCATGGTGGTTTCATCATGCAGAAGTGCATTGTAGGTGACAACCGCCTTGTCGTCAATGGAAAACATGGATCCTTGGTTAAAGGGGAGGGTGAAGGTAACATTGCTTATACTATTCACATCCACAATGCGAAACAGTACTTCATTGGGAGTAAGGTAGGAGTTGGCAGACACATTCACCTTTATGATCTCCCCGCTGAGGCTTGCACGCAGCATGCCATCCTGCGGGTAGGAGGCCAGGAAAATATCGAATTCCTCCTGCATCAGCGCTCGGTCCGTTTCAAGGGATGCTTTTTCTTTTTTGTTTTTGGTTTCGCTGATTTGCTTATCCAATTTCGCCAGCGTCAGTTCCCGCTGCTTTCTTTCAAGCTCCTGCCGGGCTACGTCCAAAGAGGCCAAGGCCGTGCCTTCCGCAACGGTATCGCCCTGCTCTACAAATACATCAATCACCCTGAAATCGCCGAAGACCTTCACATCGCTCCAAGTATGGTAGCCAACGGTTCCCTGGCTTTCCGCGGAATAGGGCAAAACTCCCTTTTCCACGGTATAGGTGGTTACAGCAGGCAGATATACCGAATAAACGGTCCGTGAAAGAAATGTGGCAAGAACCAAAACCAGCAGGAACACAATAGCGATCTTTCCTGTACACCGCTTCTTCGGTGATTTCGTATCATTGCTGTTTTGATCCATACCATACCTCACTTAATAACAGAATATTCAATGCCAAGGATTAATTCGTCATCAAAATAGAAATACAACAGCAGCACCGGAAGCATAGAGAGAATGCCGCAGGCGAAGGCGACAGACGGCTCCGTTTGGTTCACCTGAGCAAGGAAAACGGAGAGCGGGTACTTGTACGCATCCCGCAGCATAATCAAAGGCTGCTCCACCATGTTCCACGAGTCAATGAATACCAGTATGACCAGCGAAGCAACACCCGCCTTTACGGAGGGAAGCACAACCTTGGTCAGCACCTGCCATTGGTTTGCGCCGTCAACCCTGGCGCTGAGCAGGAGCTCATCCGGAACGGACATAAACATCTGTCGGGACAGGAACACGCCGAACGCCGAGAAAGCACCCGGCAGGATAACCGCCCAATAGCGGCCAATGAGCCCCATTCTATCAAGAACAATGTAGTTTGATACAATCGTCACCTGATTGGGCATGAGCATAAGTATAATGATAATGGCGAAAAAAAAGTTCTTCAGCGGAAACTTGAACTTGGCAAAGGCATATCCACCAGATGCGCCGATAAGCACCTGTCCCATGACGATGGATACACTGATCGCCAAGGATACCCAAAGCTTATATAAGTAATCCGGGCGTTGCAGCAACACTTGGTAGTAGGCAAAAAGGGTCGCCTGGCTGGGCACCGTGGTCAATTGCACCACAGCGGAGTGTTTACCGAATATGCTGCCGTAACGCTTCAGTATCTCCGTTTCGCTCATGAATGAGTTAATGAGCGTAAGCAAGAGTGGCATGAGTGTGACAAGGGCTATTCCGCCAAGAAGAAGGTACAGCATCGCCCTTTTGATAGGATTGGGTTGACTCACTTTTGCAGCGCTCCCCTTCCTCTGGCGGCTAGAAACAACCCGGCAGTGACAAGGAAAAAGGCTGCGGTTAGCGTTGCGGCAACGGACAAGCGCTGGTAATTCAGGTTTTGAAAGTTGTTGTTGAGAAAATGCTGAAGGAGATACACACTGTTGTGCGGGTAGTTGCCCATCAGGAAAAACGCCTCGCGAAAGGCCTTAAATGAATTGATGACAGACATGACAAGCACAAAGGCGATGGTGGGCATCAATTGGGGAATAGTAATGGATAGCAATTTTCGAGGGGCAGACGCGCCATCAATCTCAGCCGCTTCATAGTATTCCTTTGGAATGGAGCTGAGCCCGGCAATATACAGCACCATGTTATAGCCCGAGTACTTCCATATATACATGACAACAAGCACAAAAAACGAGGGGGAGGAGCTTAGCCAGTTTACCGGGGCTGCCCCATGGGATAACAAAAGCTGGTTCAAGGCGCCTTGGTCGCTGAGCAGTATCATAAACACCAAAACCGTGGAGGCGGAAGGAACCACCAGGGGGAGCAAAAAGGCGGAACGGAAAACAGATGCCGCACGAATCTGCTTTTGCAGAAGAATCCCAAGGAACAGGGGAAAAACCATTATCAGGGGTACGGCCACCGCGATAAATTTAAATGTGTTGGATACAGCCAGCGCAAAGGCGCTGCTTTGCAAAATCCTTTGATAATTTGCAAACCCAACGAACACAGTGGAGCCAATGCCTGCCACAAGGGAGTAGTATACGCTGACCGCAAAGGGGAGCATGAAGAAAATGAAGATACCCGCAAGGGCAGGGAACGCAAACAAGGCGCCGGTAAGGGATTCGCGCCTGGCATACTTCATTTTCATGATCCGCACTCCTATACCCCTCCGCCTGCATTATTCGCTGATATACAAGGACAACTTATTGCTAAACTCATTCATGCAGGCCTCCAGAGGTTTTTCGTCACTTAGGTAGGGCAGCATATCCTGATAAAACATATAGTAATTGACTTGGGCGTTCACAACTGAGGCACGCGTAATTCTTTCCGGCACATTTTTGATGCTGTTCATCACATCATCGGGTATTGCGGAATAGAGCCATCCCATGTTGCGATCGATTCCAATTCCGGAAATTTCACCAGCTTTTTTGTCAATCAGCTCCGTGAAGCCTTCTGTGTTCACGGGGAAATAGAAGAATTCATCTTCTTCCTGTTGAGCAACACTGCTAAGCAACTCTTTTATGAAGGCAACCGCCCATTCTTTGCTTGCACTGTTGCTGTTAACGGCGGCTCCGTAGCAAATATTGGCATGCACACCGCCTTCTATGGATGGTATGAACGTTGTATAGGGGGTGCTCCCTGCACCGCCTAACGCGGAGGCAGTAAACAGGCAGTCATCAATCATGCTCATGTAGGCATATAAGCAATCGTGGTCATGTAAGTCATTATAAGCGAGAGTGGAATAGATTCTGCCTGTGGTTTCTACATAATCGGATTGATACACCGCTTTTAATGCATCCGCCAGCCTTTTTACATCCGTCATATTTATGGCACTGGCTGCTTGCTGGTAATCAGCAAAGCTTATGCCGCTTGCCTTGAGCAGCGAAATAATAGAACTGCCCCAATAGTCGGAGAAGTACTTCGTATCGGGCATTCCTTCCTTTTGTTCCACAAGCCGCTCCATGAATGCCCAAAAATCCGTTTGGTTCATCTCCTCAATATCAGCGGCGCTGACAAGCGCATCCGTTGTGAGAAGAAGGGGAGCCTGATAATACAGGGGAACAAAGAGCCTGGATTCACCAACCTTCCCTCCATCCATCACAGCCTGTACATAGCGGCTGTCCTTCAACCCGAGGGTCTCCTCGTATGCGGTCAAATCAGCGAAAACGCCGGTTTGCATTACTTTGTTGATGTCCAAAAAGGTATACTCACTGAACAGAATTACGTCAGGCCCTTTTCCGGCCATCAATTCTGTGTTCAGCACCTTAGAATACTCATCTTCAAATGTAAACCCTTTGTACCGTTGAAGGTTAACATGGACATTGGGATACTGCGCTTTGAATTGCACAAGGGCGCTGTCGATTAATGGTACCATGAAAGGATTCTCGAAAACGTATAGCGTCAAGGTGTCCGCAGGGTCTCCCAGCGCAGGAAAGGAAAACAGCAAGACCAGTAATGTGATTACGATAAACATCTTCTTTTTCATAGTACAATTTCTCCTATTCTATAGCTTATTGTAGAAGAGAAACAACCTCATTGTATTTGAGATATGCGTGTTTTATATGGTATTAGTATTGGATGAACCAGTAATATAATCATTAAATGACAGAATGATATCTGGGGGGTGGATAAATTAGGGTGTTTAGATAAAACATCGCTACATCAAGACACATTTTTTCTTCAATAAACGATATGTAACGACTGCAGTCAAAGCTGTTCGGTAAATAAACTATATCCGATAAATACGCCAATTCTTTATCACTGACAATTCTTGCATTGTATCCATTCTCTCCAAATATCTCCCGAAGCATTTTCGTAGCTTTCTTTAGCCTTATCCGATGAAATAATTACAACTAGTCAATGCTCATTTGCAGGTTACAGGCCATTGATTCGGAAGGTACCGATGTGTAATGCAAAGCGTAGTTCCTCTTTTTTGCCCTTTGATTAAATCATAATTTCAATCAACAGAATTTCATGCGACTTGTATAAAGCTTGAGCGGAGTATGTGGATACAAGTATTTTAATCCCAGCTTGTTCCATTTTATCGCATAAATCGTTTTCAATCAAGCTTTGACTTTAATAAAAAACAATGCGACACAGGGGACGGTTCTTTGTGCACCTATGATCTCCGGATAACTCCTAAACTTTCCCCGGTCAACCTGCTGATTTGCCGATAGGAGGCGTTCCCTTCTTTAAGCTCAGCCAGCACATCCATCCTTCGCGTCTTATTCAGGTTTTGGAATTCCTCCACCGTCTTGCATCCAGCGACCTTTTCAATTAGTTTCATCACTTGTATGTCACTCATTTTCGGGCGTATCGGCTGAACATCCATATACTTCACATCGTCTGTTTTCTCATGGAACGCGATGAGCGCTTCTCGTTCCATGATTCCATTAATGAACACTGCATCCGTCAGTTGACCTACCTTTGGCTCAAGGTAGTCCCTATAGCTGCTGTATGGATAGTCGGCCATACCTTCCACCAGCCCGGCCTTCACAGGATTTTGATGGATGTATCGCAATACGCACAGAAAATATGGATCATCCTCAACGGGTTCGCTTCGAAATCGATCCTGGAACAGATGCCCGATCCGCTCATACTTCCTATTATACCAATATACATATTGTGCACCAAACCGACGGAAGATCTGTTCCAATGGCTCCCCTTTTTCGCCAGTCCGCATCAGCAAATGCACATGATTACCCATCAGACAGTATGCATACACTTCAAAGCCGCTTATCACCTTGCAAATGCCAAGCATCTGCAAAAAGTGCTCGTTGTCTTCATCATCCTGAAAGACCTGACGCTGTCCGTTTCCGCGAAGCATGACATGATATATTTCTGTTTTACTTGGTTTTCGCGCTACTCTGGGCATATGGATATGTCACCCTCTGTTGGTTAAAGCCTACCACATTTTTTCTCCACTGTAAACGCAGCCGAGGCCACTCCCACATCGGTTGCGGAGGCATTCGCCAAAGAGCTGGAGGACGGCAGTGAAGGACGGCTACTGGTGATCACTGTAGAGCAAGAGAATTAATGTACTGACTGACTTACTTGCCTGCATCCTCCGTGGTTGCCGCTCCCTTCTTGACCCTGCCTCTTCCCACGGGTTTCTTGATCGGCACGTCTTCTTCAGGTTGCGACATGGTCTCGGTATTAATAAATCCGGCCATAGAGCCGGATTTTTCGTGGCATAGTGGGTGGGTGTTATTTTGCTGTGATCGTGATATGCCTCGATTCCCATTTTCTTTATACGGATAAAACATGGAGCCAAGTTGACCCGATGTTTCAAACCATCCATCAACCGTTAACGGACGTTATTGCCATCGTTGCAGTTGTTGCAGCAGTTCGATACAGTAGGATCCGCCCAGATAGCTTGTCGGTCTAAAACCAACATAACGCCTGCCACCGTCGCTAAAGTTGATATAATCATTGCTGTACCATCCCAGGCCATATCGATCCAGCGCTTCAAACACATCGTCATAATACGCGAGCGCCGCGTCCAGCGGACATGCGTTGAAATTCGCGGTTTCAATGCGCACAACGGAATGTGGGGCAAATTCTGAAATCGTCTTTGCCCAGGCATCAATCTTTTCCTTGTTCGACTGCTCCAAAATGGCCTCGGAGGAATATGTAACATCCGGATGGATCACGATTTGCCGTCCTGCATCATTGCTGTTGGGGCAAAGCATGACCACAGAAGTTTTTCTCAAAGACGGCGGTTGCGCCTCTACCCCTTCCAATGCGGCGTCATAAGCCGTTTGATACCACCACCGCTCCACAGCATACAAATCGGGGAGCGTAACATCCATCCCGCTCCACTCCACCAAGTCGCCGCTGAAAGAGATCTCCAGCCGCTCCACATCGGTTTCAAGCGTGACGGCAATCATTTTGTCGCTTTGCGCATAGGGGTAATACCCCGACAGGGGATAGCCAACATCATAGGATTTCTTCGACAGTTTTTCGCTATAGAGCGTCTTTCCATCCGCCAGCACCTCAAAATTCCCCTTGCCCCAGACCTTGGAAAGATAAATCTCCAGCTTTGTCCCGGCCACGAGTTCCCCCGTTATTTCCATTGGCTGCTTCCTGCGTATCTCCCGCTGCGCCGCATAGATCGTGGTCGGATAGTCGGGGAGGAAGATGGAGTGGTTGTTGTTGTCGATATGCTCGCCTTCCTGGGCGGTCATATTCGCAAAAACAAACGGGCCCTCGCAAAAATTCGCCATCATCATGACGTTGGTGTAATGGCTCTGGATCGTGCTCTGGATGAGATCGGATTCCTCCACAATCTGATCCGCGCCGTTGTTTGACGTTGCTTCATAAATGACAAGCCGGTCGGCGTCTTGCTGCCGGATCGCGCCAACCAGCAGGTCAAAAACCTTCGCAACGTTGGATTCCTTGTAAGCCTTGACCGGCAGGCCGGTGCTTAGATTTCGGTTAAAGGTCTCCCAGAGCGGGCTGAACGACAGCGCGGAACTGGGAATATCTTTATAACGGGCCGCCAGCAAGGCCCACATATTGGCTGTCTGTTTCTGTTTCTTTGCGTTTGTGAACAGGTCAAATTCCCCGACGCTGGTGAAGGTGAACGGATCAAAACTGGCCCAACGGCCAGGCACGGAAAAGGTGATAAGGTTCAAATGCAGATTGTATTTCATTGCGGCGGCAATCAGCTTGTCCAACTGCCTAAGCTTGGTTTTTTGAACCGTCGTAACATCCATATCAAACAGCGTCCGGAACGTCAGCATGACGCGGGCGCTGTTGAAGCCCCAGTTTGCAAGATTGCGCAACTCCGCCTCTGTGACTGGCATGCTGCTAGATTCATAGTCACCGCCAAAAACGAGGCCCCTCAATAATGGCAAACTGTCCTGAGAAACCTGCGGGCGAGCCTTCGCGCGCTGCAGCAGTTCCTCTGTAATAATGGCGGAATCGTACGTAATCGCATCGGGATCCGTCAGGGCGATGAAATCGCTCTGGGCAGACGTGGACTCAAGCAGGCGAATCGCGGCCAGCATCGCGGCCTCATAGGTAAACGGATCCTCCGGCCGCATCGAATTTTCAGCCTCATCATAATCGAAGATCGGCTGATTGCTGACAAGGGAAGTTCTGCCAAACGAATACCGATAGGCTACACCGCAATCATCCCACTCGGAAAAATCCTCGCGCGGGAACCCACCGCCCTGATAGGGGTAATCGTTTGGAATGTATCGATCGGGAGCCGTGATCCTGCCCATTTCATCCCAGACTTTTTCTCCGATCTTATTGTTCAGGGGCAGCCAGTCAACATTGAAGTTAACAAAATCTCCGCCCAAGGCGACCGCGCATTTTAAAACCGCCTTCATTCCTTCATAACGCGTCATATTATCGGTGGAAGCGCGCGCACGCGGAAACTGCGTCCGCCAGTCCGCCAGTTTATCTGGCGCGGCTAATTCGACTACGCGATCCAACATCGTAAAAAACTCCCCATAGGTTACCACGGCATCTTCCGGTTTCACCTCACCGATACCCATCGACACCGCACGGTCTGCTTCATCGCTTTGCGAAGCAGCCTGCGCAACGTCGGCATATGTCCAGATATACTCTGCGGCAAGCACATCGTCATGTGTAAAACTGTAATTGGCGTTGGTACAGATATCGCGGAGCGAATAGTAATCCGAACCATTCTCTTCCAAGGTTTCCGCACCTGCCAAATTCGCGCCTTCCAGCTCCTTGGGCAGATCCGTCCGCCGGAAAAAATAACTGCCGTGATACGCATACCCCGACAAGGGATGGACGACCCCGTTTATCACAACACGCACAGACACCTCGCCTGCTAAATCCGATGCCGGGTATTCATTCCCCCCGGCGTTTCCCTGCGGTAAAGGCGGCGTGGTTTTAAGTTGGGTGGATGCATTTGCACAACCGTATATAATGAGCAAAAAGCACAATGTCGCAATGAATAGGCGCATCGTTTTTTTCATAAGAGTATCCTCCACAAATTTGTGATTCAAAATAGCGAATCCGGTCACATTCCGCAGGTTATCCCCGGAAGATAATGCAATCTGCACGCCCCCCAGCAAGAGATTTTAAAGCGGCATAACAAATACACGATAATTCAGCTTACGATTAGGCCGATTGTACTCCTTGGAATTATCCAGTGTCAAGGTGTCAAAGCTTCGTTTCACATACATCAAAGCTTCATTTCACGTGCGTTTTGCGCTTCCTGCATTTTGGTTACATAGTAGATATATCATCTCTCTTTTCCTTATTGCATTCTCTTTTTCCTGCTTCTTCCTACCTAGAAAAATGCATGCTCCGAGTGCCAATATCTGCGGCAATTTCCTTTGCAGCCATTTGCCTTACAACACAAGGAACCGTATTCTGTGTTCATACCAATGCAGGCTACCCTATTTGCTATGTGGTTTCGGGGCTGTATCATTATTGTAACAAAAGCGGGGAAAATCATTTGTCTGCGTAGCTGCGAAATAGATCACACAGGCTTGAGTATAAGAAGTAATAACTACCGACTGACTCATAATCCAAATCATATGCTCTGCATAGTTGGATAGGGCTAAAGCTTCCCAGTGCTGAACCGTACGTCCAACTTACTCCATCGCGCTTAAATCGATCCAGCATATCCCGAACATAACCCAAAAACGTTTCCTGTGGGTAAATAAAGTCTGTGTAATCTGCCTCATCATAGAAAACTCCGAATTCGCCAACGGTAAAACCCACATTATATTTTTCGGCAAGTGTTTTCAGCAATTCATATGACGTTTTTTGCTTTGCTTTCTTATCCAGCAATGACTTGGCTACTGTATCCGCATCCCACATGACTCCTTTAGAATCTTTGTAAGGCCATGTTACAGACTGCATATAAGCTTCATCGCTGTACTGATCGTGCACCAGAGCACAAAAGCTACGCGGTTCGTATTGATGGTAACTTAAGGCAACACCCAGCTCAGCCATAGACTTGCCGGTTAGGCCGCCGGAATGTATATCTGCTATAATAACACGATCAGGGTTCGACTCGCGTATGGCTTTAACAGCAGGCGTAAACACTTTTGCGTACTGTTTCTCGGTTCTCATGCCAGGCTCACAGAATAGATTAAATGCGAGATACTCGTTCGGGATAGCTGCATATCGACGCGCCAGCATTCCCCAAAATTGCGCAAACTCAGCAATTTGTGCATTGGTTTGCGGCTCGGCAGCATCGCCGTTTGCAAAGGGATCGGTTTGCTGAAAACCGGTTGTCTGTAAACATTGAATGGTTATATGAATGTCTCGTTCAATGGCATATGCAATAACCTGATCCAATTCCTTTAGCCTAGTCTCATTCACCATTCCGGACTGTGTTTCCGGACCTTGCAACAATGAAAAGCTGGTCATCAAAACAATGCTATTCAACCCTGCTGCTTTAACTGCATCTAAATCCTCGGCACGAATCACCTTGTCGCGATAACCATACATTGCTCCATTTGTTGCATTACCCCATTTGCAAAAGAGAATACCATGCCACTGCTCGGGTATTTTTGAACAAGAGGCTTTCGGAAGCGTCGTCTCTTTGGAGAGCAGTTCAGGTGTTATAATCGCAGAGTCGAAGGTGCTTACTTGATCGAAAGTCTTATACTCCGCCTCCGGCTCAAATGAGTTGTAGTAACGAAGTGTAGCTTCTGCTGCATCCTGAATGGTCATCTTCTGTTGTGGGCGCCATTTGCCGTCTTCATCCATTTCCAGGATTTTTTCACCGCTAACCCTGTCAAACATTTTATCACAAAACATTGGTGTCCACCAGTCTCCAAAGTCATAGGGGTATTCTACCCCAACCGGTGCGCCGTTTGGCCACTCGCCGATGATATCTTCCACATCTGTACATAGGGCAAAGATGCCTCCTGAGCCCCATGTCCCCGCCACATCGCTATTATCAAGCAAAATGTTACCACATCGAAGCCCAAACGAGCTTGAGCTCAGGTTATCTATCAATGGATGATCAATATTGCTACAGGAATCGGCATAATCGATCCAGGAACCGTTTGAGTCATATGGTATCCCTGCGCACAACTCCGTCCATGACAAATACAGGCAGTTGCCGAACCAGAATCTTGTGGCAGGTTTTTCATCGCTGGTTTCAGCCATGGAGGCAAGGCAGCGGCCTGCATCGCCAAAGCGTAGACGCTGCACCGCCGTGATCATGTTAACAACGTCAATGCGTGTGGCCAACCGCTGCTTGTCCTGGATATCTATTCCATCCAATAAACCTAATGAAACTGCTTGGCTAAACCTTATATCATCCGTACTGGTTGTTGTGGATTCGGCATTGGACAAAAAAGGAAAAGAACCGACCAGAATAATCAATGTCAGCAATAGTCCCAGTATTCTTTTCATAAAAATACCTTCTTTTATATTTTTTGATATAATAATATTTATCCAAAAATTGAACGAATTGTAGTTCCTTGTTATTATAGTAACGCATTGTGTATATGTCAACTAATGTTGTCGAAAATTCAGCTTTATGCAAAGCAAAATATATCACGTAAATAGGCTGGTGAAAATATTTTGTAACGGAAGAACATTGAAATATTCTATATGTGGATTGAAAAATTGCGAATAATTGTGCAACTTTTTTTTCAACTTTTTATTTCTCATTGCATTTTATCGCTTCTCGAAGAACAATTGATTTCATTAATTTTCTTATACTTATATAGTCGTTATCTGTTGTTCATACCCGAAGTGTCATACTTGATAGGGGTATCCACTCCTGTATAATATACTCCAGATACAAAAAAATGGACATCCAAAAGTGTACTTTTTTGTGTTTTGGGGAAAATAAAAAAAACCGCAACCCGTTGAGATCGCTGGCTCTTTTTATGGTCGAGGTGACAAGATTTGAACCTGCGGCCTTTTGGTTCTGAATTATTTGTGTTTCTTAGGGGTGTGCACAATTACACGGATGCCTGAAACAAAGGCTAAAATCGCGATAGGGGTGTGCATGGGTGTGCATCTTTACTCGAAACGATGCAAGCAGAATTCTTAATAAAAAATGCTGTGTGAGCCTAACCATGTATTCCTGCAAATTTATCTCGAAAACCGCAATATCAAGATTCGTTTTGCAGGCATAGAAAAATGCCCGTCCCATTTGACGGGCATTTTTCCGTAACGAATGTCCCTTTTCATGGCGTTCCCGGCGGGATTCGAACCCACGGCCTTCCGCTTAGGAGGCGGACGCTCTATCCTGCTGAGCTACGAGAACAGGTCGCGCAGACCATTGTAGCACAGTCGGCCAGGTTTGACAAGGTTTTGCTAAGTTTCTGGCCTTTTTCAATGCAGCGTTTTTATGCCTTTTTCAATTCCCTGTACGCCCTGATCGCCGCGCCGACGACACCGTTCTCCTGGGCCTTTTGAGAGTATCTTAATTGCAGGCCCTCCGCAGGATAGGGCTTTCGGGTGTGACGCAGGATACATTCTTCCAGATAGGAATGGGGAAAGCCTTCCATTTGCAGTACACCGCCGCCCAGCAGCACATAGTCCGGGTCCAAAAGGTTGATTTCCGTAGCAATGGGGATCGACAAGCCGTCCACATACTCCATGATCATCTCATGCTCATTTTGGCGCAGGAACAGTTCGCCAAGCTGTGTGCCGGGAAAATGCGTATCGCAAAGCTCTTTCAAATGTTTGCCGGAGGCGTACATCTCCACACAGCCCCGGTTGCCGCAGGGGCATTCCTCCTGCCGGCCCCAGGCGGGAATGTGGCCCAATTCTGCTGCCACGCCATTTTTGCCGATCAATATCTCGCCGCCAATGGATATCACGTTGCCAAGGCCCGTGCCGATATAGCAGCCGAGAATGACGCCGCCCGTTAAGCCAAAATGGCGGCAGTCGTTAAGGAACAGAAGGTTCACATCCCGGTCGATGAACACAGGGATATTCAACTGCTCCTGCAAAATATCCGCCATGGGCACGTTGTTTAGGCCCGCAATGTTGGGGGTGGATAAAAGCCGCCGTCTAGCCCTGTCCAGCGTGGAAGGAAAGCCGATGGATATAGCCTTGGGCGCGCAATCCATTCTTTTCAGATAACCCCGGATGAAATCTGCCAGGCGGTAGGGTGCGTCCGAACCGTTTAAAAATGTGCTGGAGGCCATTTCAAATCCGGAAAGGGATAAATCTTGCCCCGCCAGGCCCAGCCGCAGGTGGGTTCCGCCTATATCAATGCCCAGAACGGTGGTGTGCATGGTGGGTCGACCTCCCGATGTCAAATAGCATTATTTCTGTATTGGTACGATTTATTTGCATCTTAGGGGATTTCGCACCTGCGGGTGCGACCAGGGCTTTCCGGTCGCCCTGGACCTTCGGAAGCAAGCTTTTTGTTTTATAATCCCGTTTCCCTATGGAAATCCGCCAGCATTTTGTCATAGGCCTCGTTCAGGTCTTTCGACAAGCCGAACAGCCCGGAGGAGCCCATGACATAGATGTCCGTGCCGGCATCATTTAACCGCTTGTAGGTGCGGGCGTTGCAGGAGCCGTCCACCTGGATAAGGTAACGGTAGCCTTGCTTCTCCCTGAAATTCGCCGCCTCTTCGATTTTTTTCAGCATTTCGGGTATAAACGCCTGGCCGGCGTAGCCCACATCTACCGTCATAATGGTGAGTATATCCAGCCGCCCAATGTAATGGCGCACAGTATCAAAGGTTGTTGCGGGGTTTAACACAACACCCTTTTTGCAGCCAAGCTGCTCAATGCGGTTCAACACCCTGAAGGCGTCGGTGTTGATGGTTTCCGCGTGGGGGGAAATAATCTTCGCCCCGGCCTTGGCCATGGGTTCCAGCCAATCATTTGGCGTGGTGGCCATCAAATGGGCGTCCATGGGCAGCGTGGCTGCGCGGGATATGGCCGCAACGATGTCGGGGGAGAGCGTGATATTCTTACAAAAGTGGCCGTCCATCAGGTCGATGTGGTAATAATCCGCCCTGCGGTTCAAGATATCAAGCTGCTCACGGATGTTCAGAAAATCCATACACATCAGGGATACGGCAAACTGCGGTTTCATAAATAAAAAAACTCCTTATGTACAGCATTCAGGGCCAAGTTTATCCTGTCCCCTTTACCATGAATATGCTATAATCATTATACTGGCTTAAGGCTTGCTGCGCAAGCTTCCCAAGCCTGGTGGAGGGATATCAATTTGAAGGAGGATACCTATGAAACGTACTGCTGCGCTATTGCTTTCCCTTTTGCTGGCGGTGTCCATCATCCCGGCGTTTGCGCAGGCTGCGCCTACAGATCCCGTGACAGTGACCGTCGTGGTGGCCGGCGGTTTGGGTGACCGGTCCTTCTACGATTCCGCGAATGAAGGATTACAAATGTTGATTACGGAATTCGGCGTGGACGGCCGGGTCATGGAGTGCAAGGAAGAATCCGCGCTGTTCACCGCGCAATTGGCTTTAGCCGCCGAGATCAGCGATTATGTGGTGGCCGTTGGCTGGCAGTTTTACGACGGTATTCAGGAAGTGGCCGCCGCCATGCCCAATGTGAAGTTCGTGTATGTGGATCAGGAACTGGAAGGCATCCCGAACGTTTTAAGCATCCCCTACACCGCCAACGAAGGCTCCTTCATGGTGGGCTATGTGGCCGGCAAGATGACCAAGACCAACAAGGTGGGCGCCGTGGGAGGCATGGATGATCCGGTTATCAACGACTTTCTGGTGGGCTACCAGCAGGGTGCCAAGTACGCCAATTCCGGCGCGGCCGTGGAATTCATTTACGCCGGAGGTTACGAGGATCCCTCCAAGGGCAAGGAATGCGCACTGACGCTGTTCGGCCGCGGCTGCGACATCGTGTTCGCGGTGGCCGGCAAGACCGGCGAGGGCGTGTTTGAGGCCGCCAAGGAAGCCGGCAAGTATGCCATCGGTGTAGACGCCGACCAGAAGTACATCAACCCGGACGTGATCATCGCTTCCATGAAAAAGAACGTGGGCTTGTCCATTTATACCGCCATCAAGGATGATATGGTGAATAAAATCTGGAAGGGCGGCACTGTCTGGCTGGCCGATATGAAGAGCGGATTTATCGATATCGGCTACGGCACCCCCGAAATGACGCAGCAGGTGTCCGATGAATTGAAGGCCGAAGTGGAGAATATCAAGCAGCTGATCATCAGCGGCAAGATTGTGGTGAAAACGACCAGGTGACCAGAGGGCTTTGCCCTCTGGACTCCCACCAAAGGCTCCGAAGCCGAAGCGCCGCCTGTGGCGGATGCAGCGAGGCGGAGGAGGCTGGCGAAAAGGAGCAATGTAAGCGGCAGCGCAGCAGTGCGACTATTGAGCCAGATGGGAAAGAATCCCTTTGGAATCCCCCATTCATATTTATCCATTGTCGCACCATAGTTTTAGGTATGCTGCTATGCTGCCGGGCAAGTTCAATTTCGAATTTATTCGGCAGCGTAGCGTTTCTCCCTCTACTTAAAGATCCTTGAAGTTCTCCGTTTGTACTCCTTCCGCCGCCCGCAGGCGACTGGGGGAGTAAAAAAGGGAGATTAACAAAAGTGCCTAGCAGAACAGGAGCATGACCGTGCCATCTACCGATGCCGTCACCTTCTCCCATATCAACATGCAGTTTCCCGGCGTTCTGGCCAACGACGACGTGAGCCTTTCCGTCCGTTCCGGGGAGGTTTTTGCGCTGGTGGGAGAAAACGGCGCCGGCAAGTCTACCCTCATGCGCATCCTCTACGGCATGAACGAGCCAACAGCCGGCGAGGTCTTTATCCGCGGGCAGCGCGTGCAAAAATATAGCCCCGCTTATGCCATAGGGCGTGGTGTGGGCATGGTGCACCAGCATTTCATGCTGGTGGCTTCTTTTTCTGTGGCGCAAAACATTGTTCTAAGCCGTGAGCCCCGGAAATATGGCCTGTTTTACGACCAGAAGAAGGCTAGGCAGACCGTGCTTAACCTTACAAAGGAGTACGGCCTGAACGTGAACCCGGACGACAGGGTGGCCGATATCGGCGTGGGCCTGCAGCAGCGTGTGGAGATTTTGAAAACACTGCACCGTGGCGCAGACATATTGATCCTGGATGAACCTACCGCGGTGCTTACGCCCCAGGAGACGGAGGATCTGTTTTCCGTCATCCGCCGCGTGGTGAAGGAAAAGGGCATGACGGTGATTTTGATCACCCACAAGCTGTACGAGGTCATGGCCATATCCGACCGTGTGGGCGTCATGCGCGGCGGGAAGCTTGTGGGGGTATATGATACCGCCCAAGTGAACGAGCGTATGCTGGCCTCCCTGATGGTGGGCCGGGAGATGATATCGGAACCCCTGGACCATACCGGGGAGCCGGGCGCGCCGCTGCTTACCGCAAAAAACCTGCAGGTGCTTTCCAGCCGCGGCCTGCCGGCACTGAAAAACGTATCCCTTGCCTTGCATGCCGGTGAGATACTGGGCGTGGCTGCCGTGGAGGGCAACGGCCAGAAGGAACTTGCGGAGGCGCTGGCAGGGCTTACCCCCATCCGCGGCGGCTGCATTACCATCCTTGGCAAGGACACTGCCCGCATGACGCCCGCCATGGTACGCAAGCTCGGCGTGTGCCATATCCCCGAAGACCGGCTTTTGTCCGGCGTATCCGTCTCCGCCTCCGTAAGCGACAACCTGCTGGCCGGCAAGCAGCATCAAAAGATGTTTTCCCTGCTTAAAATCCATTTGAAAAGAAAGCCCGTCCGCTCCTACGCCAAATCCCTGATGGAGCGCTTTGACATACGCGCGCCGGGCATCGATACGTTAGCCGGATCCTTATCCGGCGGAAACATGCAAAAGGTGGTGGCGGCGAGGGAGTTTTCCTTCGATGCCAAGGTGCTGCTTATTTGCCAGCCTACCCGCGGCATCGACATCGGGGCCATGGCGTTTATCCATGAAATGATCATGAAAAAACGTCGGGAAGGCTGCGCCATACTGCTCATCAGTGCCGACCTGGACGAGGTGCTGCATCTGTCCGACAGGGTGATCACCCTCTTTGACGGTCAGATTACCGGCGAGTTTGCGGCCGGGCATTTCGATAAACCGGAGATCGGCTATTACATGACCGGCAGCCGCAGGGAGGGAAGTGCATGAAGGAATTATTAAGATCCATGTTCTCCTTCAAAAGCAAATCGCGATGGAACGGGGAGTACCTGCTGTCGCTGATATTCAGCATCCTTCTGGCACTTGTACTCGGGGCCGTGATCATACTTTTAACCGGCAAAGACCCGCTGAAAGGTTATAGCGCGCTCCTTAACGGAGCTTTGGGCAGCCCCCGGGCCATCGGCAATACGCTGGCACGCTCCGCCACCTTGTGCTTAACCGGCCTGGCCATGGCCGTGGCTGCCCAGGCCGGTATCTTCAACGTGGGCGGGGAAGGGCAGCTCTATCTTGGCGGCATGGCGGCCGCAATCGTGGGGTATGCGTTAAAAGGCGTGACCCCCTTCATCGCCATCCCGCTGGCATTTCTGGCGGCTATATTGGCCGGTGGGCTGTATGCCTATATCCCCGCGGTATTAAAAGTAAAGCGGAACGTGAGCGAGGTGATCACCACCATCATGCTCAATTCCGCCGCCATCTACTTTTGCACCTACCTTGCCACGGGGCCGCTAAAGACAAGCGAGAAGGGCATCGCCTCCGGTACTTCGGCCATCGACCCCTCCTTCGTTTTTGCAAAACTGGTCCCGCTGAGCAACCTCACCCAGGGCATAGTATACGCCGCCGGGCTGGCCCTTCTGTGTTGGTACCTGATGACGCGCACCACCTTGGGCTATGAAATGAAGCTTACCGGGCAGAACAACCGCTTCGCACGGCATATGGGCATCCCGGCCGGGAAGCTGGCCATCGGCGCCATGGTGTTTTCGGGCGCGCTGTGCGGCATCGTCGGGCTGCTGGAGGTATACGGCATCCACCGCCGCTATGTGGAAACATTAAGCACCGGCTATTACTTTGACGGAATGCTGGTGGCCATGATCATGCGGTACCAGCCAGTCGGCATTATTATGATGAGCCTGTTTTTCGGCGCGCTGAAGATCGGCTCCAGCGCCATGGAGTTGAACGTGGGCATTTCCAGCGAGCTTGTATTGATCATACAGTCCATTATCATCTTCTTCATGGCGGCCCAGGGCGGAATCATGCGCAGCTTCAGGGAAAAGCGTGAAAGGAACCGTGCGCGAAAGGCACTTTCCATCCGCAAGGAAGGGGAGGGAGCCGCGTCATGAGTGATATATTTATCATTTCCTGGTTGCAAGATGCCCTACGCAACTTGAGCGATATCTTCAACATTGCCTTGCTGCAAAACACACTGCGCACCGCCACGCCCATCATATTGGCGGGGCTTGGGTGCCTGTTCACCGACCAGGTGGGCATTATGAACATCGGCATCGATGGCATGATGCTGGTAGGCGCCTTTGTGGCGGTAGCGGTGAGCTTCTTTATGGGCAGCTGGCTGGCAGGGCTGATGGCCGCCATATTGGCCGGGCTTTTGCTGGGTCTTTTTTATGGTGTATTTGTGATCCGCTTCAAAAGCGATGAGTTCATTATCGGCGTAGCGCTGAACATATTCGCGGGTGCCGTCACCGTGTTCCTTTTGCGCACCATCTTCGGCGTGAAGGGGGCGTTTTCCAGCAGCCAGATTGTTCCGCTGCCAAGGCTCGACTGGTCCTTTTTGCAGTCCATTCCCCTGTTAGGTCCGCTGCTCAATCAAAACACGCTGCTGGTGTATGTAAGCTGGCTGTTCGTGCTTCTGTGCTGGCTGTTTTTATACAAGACACCCCGCGGGTTCTGGATGCGGGCAGCCGGCCAGCACCCCGAGTCGCTGCGCAGCGCAGGCATAAGCCCCGAAAGGATGAAGTATGAGGCGTCGCTCATCTGCGGCGTGTTCAGCGGGATCGCCGGGGCACATTTGTCGCTGGGGTATTTGAACATGTTCACTGAAAACATGAGCGCCTCCCGGGGCTTTATCGCCGTGGCCTGCGTGATCTTCGGCGCGTCCAATCCCCCGTTCGTATTCCTGGCCGCGCTGTTGTTCGGTTTTATCGACGCACTGGGCTTAAGGTTACAATACGTGGGCGTATCCTCTAACCTGACCGCCATGTCGCCTTACCTGGTTACGGTGATTATGCTGGTACTGCTAAGCTTGAGGAAACAAAGAGTCCGGAGGGCTCTGCCCTCTGGACTCCCGCCAAAGGGATAAATCCCTTTGGAATCCCCATGTATATAATCTATTGATGATATCTTCTATGAAAGCCTATCCTATCACTCAGCAATTAAACCTCCCCCAGCCTCCTTCGTCAGCAGCACCCTAACTCTCCAGGAGGGAGCCTTTCTAAGAGCCTCCCTCCGCGAGGGAGGTGCCGCCCGCAGGCGGCGGAAGGAGGTAATATGTTTCATTAAAACTTCCTCTCTTTCAGGAACCCCCTCATTTCTTCCTTCCCCCATATATCATTAAGCGCCATCAAAAACACATAAAAGCCAAATGCCTTATCCATGTCTGGAAATTTCAAATACTCCTCATACCCTCTTTTGAAGCTTTCCATATCCTTTACGCAGTTTTGAATCAGCGCAAGCTCCCAGGCCTTAGGCCCCAGCACATACGCGTCCAAATCAACGCACGCGGTGATTTTGTCCCCTTCAAACAGGAATTGGTTTGCCGATATATCCGCCATGATCAGGGACATATCACCACACGTAATATCCGCCGCCTTCAGCTTTTCAAAATACTCCCTGACGCTTGTATCCAGCGTATCATCGCCATTCCAGTGAAAAGATATGGTCTCCTCCATATGGCGCATGATCTTTTCTTTCAAGTTTCCGATGCCCGTACCGGGCAATTCAAAAGCCTCATAGCATCTGCTGTGATGATAGCCTATGAATTGGCCAAGCTGATAGGCAATGCCGGCTCCATCCGGGAATTCATCAGGTTCCCATGCTTCGCCCGGCATTTTCTCAAAGACCTGCATTCTTTCCGCTTCATCTACCAGCACCAGCCTTGCCGGAGATATATGCGGGTTTTCCTCAAGCAGCCCGCAAATAGTCTTCATGCAGGCACGCTGCTTTTGAAAGCTGGAGCCGAACACAGCCTTCATCATCTGCCAAAATGGGGACAATTGATCATCAGGCAGCGTCTGCTTTTTTACGATATATGCTTTCCCTTTGTACGAAAACGCAAGTACCTTGTTGGTGCTTACGGAAAGCACCTGAAAGCGCTCCATATTTTCCTGTATATACGCTTTGATATCCATCATCTGTTCTTCATCACCAAACATACCGGCCTGGGCACAGCCATTTCACCTATCACGGCCATCCTCTTTTGTTCCCGGTCAAGCTTCATCACCTGCACGATGTTTGCATCCTGGCAGGCGCACAGCAAAAAATCTCCAACAGGCAGAACATCCCTGGGGATTGCGCCGCTTGCGCATACATCCCGCAAAACGGGCAGCCTTGTTTCAGTATCCAGTTCAAACAGCGCCACACCATTAAACCCGCCCCGGCTGGACGCGAACAAAAACCGCTCGTCATCGCTTAGGCGTATTGCCGCTGCAGAGCTTGGCGGCGCATTCTTAGGTAGATATTCATACACGCCTTCCTCGAAAAAGTTCCCACCGGTATTGCGGAAGGCGTACAAAGTATTTTCAAGCTCACACAAAAGGTAGAGCATTGCCCCATCCTTCGTTAACACCATATGCCGCGGCCCGGCGCCAGGCCTTGTATGTACAAGGGGCGCGGCCAAAGCGTATTGTCCTACGGCATCCCTCAAAAATACGCGCACCTTGTCGGTGCCAAGGTCGCTTACCAGTATCTTGTCCCCAGATTTGACGCATTGATGGGCATGGGCGCACTCCTGGCGCTTAAAGTTCACGCCTTTGCCCTCCATTACGACCGTCTGCGGTCCGCCTTGCAGAGCGCCCATAGCATCCAACCCGTAAAAGCTTACCGCGCCATCCATATAGTTGGCTACGGCCAGCATGTTCGTTTCCTCATCCAGCATCACATGGCAGGGTGCGCTGCCGCAGGAGGGCTGGACACCCGTCTGCGACCAGCCGTCCCGCGTAAGTTTATAGCTGAACACGCGGCCGCTGGGCACCGTTTCCTCCACCGCGTACAGCCGCTTCCCGTCATGCGACAAGGAAAGGTAAGAAGGCTCCGCTTGGGATATTACAAGACTCGCTCCGCTGAGGGAGCCGGCTGTTAAATCCAATTCCGCCCCATAAATCCCTTTCGAATTCGCATTGGATGTATAGGTGCCAATCAAAATATTCACTTTCATAGTCAACCCCCACACTTCATAAGCAGCTTCATTGTACCACAACTTGGTCGCTTTTCCCCAAGGTTGACACATACTTTTTGTGTTGCTATAATAAATGAAGAAACTATAGATGCGAACGCAACAGGAATAGAAGGGAATGTTCAATGCACGCAAGCATTGTACCGGAAGAAGGTATCCGGAAAAAGGTGCCGATGGAACTGTTCCATCTGTTCGTTGGTCAGCCGCAATGCGCGCTGATCGATGATGTGTACGTCTCCGACAAGCATCTGCACAAGGAAATCGAAATGGCCTTCGTGCTAAACGGCCAGATAGAGATCATGGTGGAAGAGCATGTGTTCACCATATCCTCCGGCGAGCTGCTATGCATCAGGGGCAGCGTGCTGCACGAATACCTGCCCAAAAAGCAGGAGGCCGACATCGTCAAGATCAAGTTCATGAAGGAATGGCTGCTGCCCTCCTTCTTACAGTCAGCGCAGAAGGAAGCATACCAGCAATTGTACAGCCAGGTGTTCAAGACGCGCCCAAACGAAACGGTACGGGAATTGATCCTTGCAGCGCTAAACTGCCCGCTTCCCAAATACAAGGAATACTTTTATTACGGCAAACTGGTGGAGCTTACGGCGATGCTGCTTGCCATGCCAGAAATGATTGCCGAGTCGCTGCCCGTCTCCATTGAAAACCTGCGCTATATGGAAGCTGCCCTGGAATACATGCAGGACAATTGCTACAGCAAGCTGACGCTGAAAATGCTGGCCGACCACCTGGGGTTGACGGAAAGCTATTGCTCCAAATATATCAAGAAAAACGCAGGTATCTCCTTTGTGGAATATTTGAACGCCATACGCGTGAATAACGCCCAACGGCTTTTGATTTATACGGACTACAACGTTACCGAAATCGTGGAGCAGACCGGTTTTTTAAGCGTGCAAACGTTCAACCGCGTATTCAAGCAGCAAACCGGCCAATCGCCCAGTGCCTACCGAAAGCGCAAGCGCAGCAAGACGTACGCGTGATGAATAGCTTCCATTTCAGCAGGCGATTTCAATCAGGTTCCCTTCCGGGTCGGCGATCCAGAAATTTCTCTGCCCCCAAGGCTGCGTGACCGGTTCGCCTGTTAGCGACTTCACGCCAAGGGACATAAGGCGCTTGTATTCGCTGTCCACATCGTCTTTCTTAGGAACACCAATCCCGATTTCCATGGTTTGATTGATGCCCCTTGGAGGGCAGTATTCCAGCTTCATGTCTTTGGCAAATATCTTCCGGTCAAACATGAAAAGCCCGCCATCCTTTACTTTGAAGCCGGCAAACGGCCCGCCGTCCCAGTCCGTTTCAAAGCCCAGAATGTCCCGGTAGAATGCTACCATCTTTTCAATGTCCTCCACAAAAAGGCCCGTATGCACGCTGTTTGATAGGATGCTCATTGGGGCACCTCCTGCTTAAAAGTGAGACTCCTTCCGTCACGGCTTCGCCGTGCCACCTCCCTCAAGAGGGAGGCTTTTTTAGAGGCCCCCTCCCGGAGGGGGCTGTCATCGAAGATGACTGGAGGAGGTTAGCCGTATTGACCGCAGATGCTATTTTCAGAACAGTATAACATATCATTCACAAAATATATAATCCTGCACATTATACAAAATATTAGTTTAGAAGCAAAGAAAATCCCGCCTGCATCTTAGCAAGCGGGATAAGGACTTCATATAAAACCTGGGGAGCAACGAGGGGGTCGCAGCCCCCTCGTTTGGAATCCGAAACCGGCGGCATGTGCGGCGATTTCGGAAGGAATTCGATAGAAATCCATACCTTACAGAATTTCCTGGCCGCAATGAAACACACCGGGCAAGCGCACGGGGCGTTTCTTTGCAAGGAAATTCTGCAAAGGTCGTAAAAAGTGTGCAGCATTTTTCACGAATGGATTACATATAGGAGCCTCCCGATACCACCAGGCATTCCCCGGTAACAAAGCTGGAATCATCAGAGCACAGGAAGGCTGCCGCAGCGGCCAGTTCCTCCGGCTCGCCAAGCCTTTCCATGGGGATGGCGGCAATGAACTTCTGCATCACCGCATCCGGCACAGCGCGGAGCATATCGGTATTGATGTAGCTGGGAGCGATGCAGTTCACCGTCACGCGGTTGCGGGCCACTTCCCGGGCCAGACACTTGGTGAAGCCGATCACGCCGCCCTTGGAGGCGCCGTAGTTGGTCTGGCCCACGTTCCCGAAGGCGGATACCGAGGCCAGGTTCACGATCTTGCCGTACTTGCGCTCCCGCATGCCAGGCACCACGGCCTTGCAGCAGTAGTACATGCTGTTCAGGTTCACATCGATCACGGAAAGCCATTGCTCGTCGGTCATTTTATGGAGCATGGCGTCCCTTACGATGCCGGCGTTGTTCACTAAGATGTCGATGCGGCCAAACCGCTGCTCAATATGGCTAAACACTTCCTGTATACTTTCCGGCTTGGAAACGTTGCAGACATGGGCCCCTGCCCGCTTGCCCTCAGGATCGATGATAGATGCTGCCGCATTAAGCTTTTCCGCACTCAGATCCAGCAGTGCCACATAGTCCGCCCCATCGTCATAAAGCCGCTTGGCAATGGCCGCGCCGATGCCCTGGGCCGCACCGGTCACCACGGCAATTTTACCCGAGAACCGCATAATATTCCCCTCCTTGTTACGGCTGTAATTTCAGTACCGCGTCATACAGTGCGTTTTCGTCGCCCACATTGCCTGGGAAAATCACATAGGGCATGTTGGGGAACTTGCTTTCCGGACCGGTCAGCCATACCGGCACGCCCTTTAATATCTGCCCCAGCACCAGCGCCTTTTTGACCCTTAGGCCCTTTGTGCCAACGTCACTGGAGGTGATACCGCCCTTGGCAATGATGAAGTTGGGCTTTACTGTAAGATTTCCGGCAATGCCGGCCACCGCGTCGGAAATGCGTACAGACAGGCGCAATTCTTCCTCTTTATCAGAAGTGTTCAAGTCCAGCCTGTCGCGCCTGGTGTATACGGCCACGGTGCGGCCTGCTTTGATTTCATCTTCCACGATGCCTATCACGCGCTTTTGCTCCGCGGTGAGTTTAGCAACATCCACCGCCAGGTGCTGGTTGAATTCCACGAACGTAATGAATTCCGCTTTTCGAAGCTGCTCCAGCTGCTGGGTGGTGCGTTTTACATGGGAGCCGATCAGGATCAGGCCCCCGTTTTTGTTTTCTTTGTCGCTAAGCTCTTCCCTTGAAAGCACTTCCCGGCCTTTTATACCGCCCAATACCCTGGTGAGCGCGGCCGCGCTTCTGAACAAAAATTCTTTGCCCTTATGTATTGCAGAAACGAGAGCAGTGACGAACACCTCCACGTCCGCATAGTCGATGGCATTCACCACCACTTTCCCAAAACCGGAAACGGAAAGCAGCTTTTTCTCCATGGAAGCGTAATCGAGGGAGCGCAGTTCTGCAAGGGTGATGCAGGTCACATCCTCCTTCTTATATGCGCCGCCGTTCTTTTCCTCGATCCACTCACACAGGTTCGAGCTTTTATAGCCGAACGTCTTGTCGCCGGCAAACTCCGTCTGACCGGCGGGGATCAGTTCATCACCTGCGGCCACATAATGTACGTTACCGATGGTGTAGCGCCCGCCCTCCAGAAAGAAGGGAAGCAGAATCTCGCCATCTACCTTTTTGCCCGTTTCCCGCTCCAGCGTTTCGCGAAGCACCTTTGTTTCCAGGGGGTAATGGCCCCGCAAGGTGGAATCTCCGCGGCTGATCAAAAGAAACTGCCTGCCTGTCTCTTGAGATACCTTTACGACGCGGCGTGCGATCTCCTCATGCACCTGCGCAGTCTTGGAGCTTTCGAAGCTGCGGGAGTTGGTGAGAATGAAGAAGATGGATTCGGGGCTTTCAAAGCCGGCGAGTATGCTTTCCTCCGACCAGTCGGTGTACACGTACACGCCGTGCACGGTCTGCACGCCGGTGGGATCGTCGTCCAGGACTACGATCTTGCGGTCAAGTTTTGAAAGCGCGGAGTGCAGTGTTTTGGATACCGCTTCCCGGTCATATTCGGGGTAGGCGGCCAGGCAGGATTGCTTACTTAGAACTTGCTCGTTCAAAGGGAGTCACTCCTTTGGGATAGCATCGATGTTTCTCTTTATCCTGTATGTATAAGAGCCAATCTTGGCGGGCTCCGGAACCCCGACCCCGCCAGTGGCGGATGAGGGAGGGGTGAAGGAGGCTGGCGAAAAGGAGCAGTGCAAGCGGCAGCGATGCAATGCGACTATTGAGCCAGATGGGCACAGCGAAGCGATGCGACGATTGAGCCGCCGGGGTTGTGAGCTGAGCGGCAGCGTGCAATGCGACGATTGAGCCAGATGGGATAGCTGTCGACGAAGGAGACTGATGAGGTGGAAACAGATGAGCATAGTCGCAGCTTAACACCTCATCCGGCGCTTCGGCGCCACCTTCCCCTCAAGGGGAAGGCTTAAAAGTGTACCATGCACAAATCATCACCCTTGGGGTAATGTTTGCATTATGGCTTTTTCTTCCCCGTATAGGGATTCTTAAGGGATAAATCCCTTAAGCAGTGGGGTTAGGGGAGGCGGAGCCTCCCCTAGATTGCTTCAAACACCACGCTCATGCCCTGGCCGCCGCCAATGCAAAGGGTGGCAAGTCCATAACGGACATGACGCCTATGCATTTCAGAAATGAGCTTGATGGAGATGATGGCGCCGGTTGCACCGATGGGATGGCCAAGGGCAATGCCGGAGCCGTTGACGTTGACGATATTAGGATCAAGGCCAAGTTCCTTTATGCAGCCCACCGCCTGGGCGGCAAAGGCTTCATTCAGTTCCACCAGGCCGATGTCGCTTAAAGACAAGCCGGTCTTTTTTAAAAGCTTTCGGGTAGCATCCACCGGACCCAAACCCATGTATTTGGGGTCCACGCCGGCGCAGGCAAAATCCACCACCCGGGCAATAGGCTTCACGTTCAGTTCCGATGCCTTGTCGCGGGTGACGATCATAAGTGCGGCGGCCCCGTCATTGATGCCGCTTGCGTTGCCCGCGGTGACCACACCGTCGGATTTCGCGAAGGGCTTGAGCTTCAAAAGCTTTTCCAGGCTTGTTTCCCTGGGGTGCTCGTCCGTATCAAACAGTGTGATCTCACCCTTGTTTTTCATTTCCACGGGCACGATCTCATCCTTGAACAGACCGTTTGCGATGGCGGCTTTGGCTCTGCGCTGCCCTTCCAGAGCATAGGCGTCCAGCTCTTCACGGGTAAGCCCATACTTTTGGGCGATGTTCTCGGCAGTGATGGCAATATGCACCTTCTCGCCGGAGGTGGGCTCGCACAGCGCGGTGGTCAGCGAGTCCAGCATGGCTGTTTCCCCCACCCCCATGCGCATGCCCCAGCGGGCATCCTGCAAGGTGTAGGGATAGTTGGACATGCTTTCCGCTCCGCCGGCCAGTGTGACCTCGGCGTCGCCGGTTTCGATCAGTTGGGATGCCGTGACGATGGCCTGCAAACCTGAAGCGCACATCCTGTTCACGGTTTGGGCGGAGGCCGTTTCCGGCACACCTGCATTAAGCCCCACCAGCCGGGAAAGGAAGGCGTTGAGCCCGTGCTGGCCCACGCAGCCGAAGACCACCTCATCTACCATTTCGGCGGGAACACGGGATCTGTTAAGTGCCGCCTTGGCTGCAATAGCGCCAAGCTCTATGGCCGTTTTACTTTTTAAAGAACCTCCAAACGTACCGATAGGCGTGCGGGCCATGGATACGATGACTGATTTTTGAAACATAGCGGCCTCCTTAGAAATTCACCTTGTCGCGGCCCTTTAGTTGCAGCTGTTCCCGGGCTTCATCAGGGCTGGCGATCTCAAAGTCCAGGTCATTCAAAATTCGTACGATCTTCTGTACCTGCTCGGCGCTGGACTTGGCCAATTCCCCATTGGGCTTTAAGTACAAGCCGTCTTCCAAACCTACCCGAACATTGCCGCCGTTTAGCGCCATCATGGCCGCCAGGCGGTACATGCGCCGGCCTGGCGCCACGGTACAGTACTGCACATCCGGCCCGAACATTTTCTTCGCCTGGTCGATGATGAACATCATGCCCTCGTTGCCGATGGGCATGCCGCCCATGATGCCGGGCACAAACTGCAAATAGATGGGCTTGCGCACGATGCCCTTTTGCACAAAGTGATTGAGGTTCGCCAATTGGCCATAGTCGAACAGCTCGAATTCCGGCCGCGTATCGCAGGAGTTCATCATGTTGATGCAATACTCGATATCACGGAAGGTGTTCTTGAACAGGTTATCCCAGGTGCGCTCGATAAAGGGCCTTTCCCAGTCATATTCAAAGGTGCCGATCTCGTCGGCCAAGCGGGAAAAGCAGAAGTTGATGGTGCCGCCGTTGGCCGAGGCGATCTCCGGGCTGAAACGCGGGATCACGGAAAACCGCTCCTCCACTGTCATGCCCTGGGCGCCGCCGGTGGTGATGCCGATCACCACATCGCTCTGCTTTTTGATGCGGGAAAGAATATACTCAAAGGTGTCGTAGTCCGCCGTGGGCTTGCCGTTATCCAGCCTGGCATGGATATGCACCACGGCCGCGCCGGCTTTGGCGGCGTTCACCGCGTCTTCCACGATCATATCGGGGTTGCGGGGCAGGTACTTAGACATGCTGGGCGTATGCACGCCGCCGGTCACGGCCGCGCTGACAATAATCTTCCGCTGGGCTTTGGGTGCCATGATTCATTCCTCCTTCAATAAAACTTTCAAACTAAGTAAACATCATCCCAAGGGATAAAGATGACAATCTATCAACCTCCTACCGCCGCCTGCGGGCGGCACCTCCCTCCAAGAGGGAGGCTTTAGGAGAGGCTCCCTCTTGGAGGGGGCTGCCGACGAAGGAGGCTGGGGGAGGTCTTAAGCATCGGTGGCGATTTCTGTTTTCAGGGCAGTATCAGCAATAAACAGAGCTACGAAGAATATCAAGTGATGACACTGCCTCTTTATGACTTACCGGCAGATCAATCTCCAGCGTCATTGCGCCCAAGTACCCCGCCTCCATCAGCCGCCTTATGCGCGCGGCGTGCAGATTCCGCTTTTCCGGCCTTAAAAACCACCGCTTTTGCGGGCTGCCGGCATCGTCGGAGATGTGGGCGTGCACAATGTCGTTAATAAATGGGAAAAGCGGGTGATCCGCTTCCCCGCTGTGCTCCATATTGTAAAAATCCAGTACAAGCTTCAAATTTTCCATGTTCACAGCGCGCACAATGCCTTGGGCTTCTTGAAGGCGGTTGATAAAATTGCAGTAACAATTCCCCAACGCCTCTACGCAGACGTATATGTTTTGTTCGGCGAAAATCTCCGCCGTGACGGCGAAGAACTCTTCCGCCTGCCGTATGGCTTTGTTCCGGTCGTACCCTTCCGGCAGGTTCCTTGACATGGGCGAGCCTATGCCCACCACCTGCACGTTCAGTTCCGCCGCCCGGTGAAGGCACCTTTTCGCGTATTCCCTTGCAGCTTCTTTAGAAAACCCCGGCCCCGCAATGCGAACATCCGGCGGGCAGTAGGCGTTGAAGCCCAGGCAGGGCAGCGCGCCGGATTTGATCATACGCCGAAGCTTTAAAAAAGTGTTTTCTTCCATGGCACACACATTGCGCCCGGAAAACTCCACGTAGTCAAGCCCCGTCTTTTCCAACACCGGATAATCCGCAATTGTTGCAATACAGCCGAATTTCATATACGTCAGCGCTTGTCGATATAGGAGATGCCGAATTCATCCAGCCGGCGGGTAAGATCGGCATCCGTAAGCTCGACAATACTGATTTCCGCCAGGTATTGCACCTCGCAGCCAGGCTCCAGGTGACCGGCATGCGCGCCCTCTTCAGAGTAGCAGACGATGTGCAGGTGCGGTTCCCCGTCCACGATCAGGCCCTGGATAGAGCCAATCTCCGTAGGCCCTTCCAGCGTTTCGAAAATGTTCAAAGGATCGGCGTTTAGGTTGCCGATGCGGTGATAAACGATTTTACGTGCCGAGCCGATGCCGGAGGCCACAATGCCGGTGCGGATATTCAACCGTTTGATTTCAGCCTGTATGGATTCCAATACCAGTTCGCCTTTTCCAAGATGGATCACCACATGGCGGCCGTATCCATTTCCAACATAGGTTCTCATGGGGTAGAACTTCCTTTCTTGATGGGATATTAACCTTTGAGCGAGCCCGCGGTGATCCCCTCCACCAGATACCGCTGGAACACGATGAACAGCGTAAATAGCGGCACCAGCGACAGGCAGGACATGGCAAACAGTGCGCCCCAGGAGCTTTGCCCCGTGGCATCCACAAACATGCGCAGCGCCAGTGATACCGTGAAATTAGCCGGATCGGACAGGTAGATCATCTGTGAGAAGAAGTCATTCCATGTCCAGATGAAGGTGAAGATGGCCACCGTGACCAGCGCGGGCACCGACAGCGGTAGCATGAAATAGCCATAGATGTGGAAGGTATTGCAGCCGTCGATACGCGGCGCTTCCAGCAACTCATTGCTGATGGTTCGCATAAACTGGGTCAATAGGAAAACAAAGAACCCCTCTGTGGCAAAGAACTTGGGAACGACCAGCGGTAAAAACGTATTTACCCAGCCGATCTTGTTGAAAACGATGTACTGCGGGATCAGGCGAACATGGAAGGGCAGCATCAGCGTTCCCATCATGATGGTGAACAGAAAGCCCTTCATCTTGAAGTTCAGCTTGGAAAAGGCGTAGGCCGCCATGGAGCAGGACAGCATATTGCCGATCATGCAAAGCCCCGCGACCAGGAACGAGTTGCCGAAAAAGCGCAGGAATCCGTAGCCGGAAACGCCCTTAAGACCACTTTTGTAGTTGTCGAGGGTAGGCTCAAGGGGAAAGAAATTCGTGCCGGAAAAGATCTCCCCGTTTGACTTGAACGACGCGCTTAGCATCCACAACAGGGGATAGAGCATCGAAAAACCAAACAGGATGATCAGGAGGTGATACGCGGCGACACTTACATGCTTGCGTTTCAACGCGCTCCCCCCTTTTCCCCATCGTCATAGTAGACCCATCTGTTGGCGGCAGCAAACATCAGTGCGGTCACTATGGCTATAATCACAAGCAGCACCCAGGCCATGGCGGAAGCATAACCCATGGCGAACTGCCTAAAGCCCTTCAGGTACAGATACAGCGTGTAGAACATGGTGGAATCCATTGGTCCGCCCGAGCCCTGGCTGATGATGTAGCTGGGTGTGAACGCCTGGAACGCGCTGATGATGGTCATCACCAGGTTGAAAAATACCATGGGCGTTAAGAGGGGCAGCGTAATCTTGAAAAAGATCTGTATCTTGTTTGCGCCGTCAATCTCGGCGGCCTCATAATAATCCACGGGGATCTGCTTCAGCCCGCCCAGGAAAACCACCATGGACGAACCGAACTGCCAGATGGCCAATAACACCAGCGTATACAGCACGGTGGAAGGCGTTGCGATCCAGTTCTTGCCCACGATGCCGAAAATGGCAAGCAAGCGGTTGATAACGCCGGTTTTGTTGAAGATCTGGCGCCAGAGAAGGGCTACAGCCACACTGCCGCCAAAAAGGGATGGCAGGTAGAAGATTGCCCTGTACAATCTGACACCGCGCCGGTTTTTCTTGAGCACAGTGGCCAGAAGCAGCGCGAAGGCCAACTGCAAGGGGATGCTGCAGCCTACATAGGTAAAGGTGACCTGTAAACTCTTGAGCAGCCGCGGGTCATGGGCCATATCGATGTAGTTGCCGAGGCCTATCCATTTGGGCATGGTCGCCATGTCATACTGGGTGAACGAAAAATACAGCGACAGGATCATCGGGATAACGGTGAAGCAAAACAGGCCGATCAGCCAAGGACCCAGGAAAACATATGCCTCCCACGGCCTGTTCGTGTGGGACTTTTTCAAGGCATCAGCCTCCTTAAGGGTTTTTCCAGGAAACCGCCTGGGCTTTTAGGTGTGTCCTGGGGAAAGGGGGGAAAGCCGGATGCATTCTGTTCTGTACGGCTTTCCCCCGGATTAAGAAGAATTTTACTGAAGGAACCTTACCCGTTACTTCTTGGAGCGGATCGCCACAGCCTGGTCGTAGAGTTCCTTGGCGGCGTCGGCAGGCGTCTTGGAGTCAAACTGCACGGCTTCGCCGATGCTCTTGAAGAGCGCGTCGATCTCGGAAGCACCCGTGGGCGGATAGATGGTGGGAGTTGCGATCTCGGACAGCTTGTTCACGAAATCCAGGATATCCAATTGGTTGGCATCCAGCTTGGGCATGTAGGCATCCTTCAGGCTCAGGTTGCCGGGCACGCCTTGGTCCAGACCGAAGATACCCAGAGCCTCTGAACTGTTCAACCAGAAGTTGATCAGCTTGGCCGCAGCCAGCTTCTTTTCGGGGCTGGATTTGGCATAGATGGCGAAGTGTGCGCCTTCGGGGAATTCACCGACTGCCCCGCCGGCCAGGGAGGGAATACGGACGGAGCCGACCGTCTTTTGGGGGAAGGTGGTGCGGTAGAGCTTCAGCTGGTTGATGGGCACCTGGGTCACCAGTACCATATCACGGGAGAAGAGGCTGTCTTCCAATGTGGCGGTTGCATATTCGGTGGCGGTCGCAGCATCGGGGATGATGCCGGTGTCGCGGAAATCCTTCCACATGGCAAACCACTTTTCGACATCTTCCGCGGTGAAGTTGATATCGCCGTTTACGTCATACAGCTCACGGCCGTTCTGGCGTACGAAGTAGCGGAAGGAGTTGACGTTGGTGGACATGTCGGCGAGCAGCCATGTGCCGGTCTTGCCGGCGGCATCCAGGGCTGCGCGGACTTTCAGGCCCATATCCTTCACATCGTCATATGTCCAGTCGAAGGCAGGCACATCGAAGCCCAGTTCCTTGAGTATGCCAGCGTTGACGAACTCGCTGGTAAAGGTTACGCCCATGGGGATCATGTAGGTCACGCCGTTCACCACGCCGGTGTTGAGCGTGCCCTGAGCCCATCCGTCGGTGGTAATGATGCCATCCTTGATGTACTGGTCAAGGGGCTCCACCATGCCGCGGCCAATATAGTCGGCGGCGTACTGGGGATGCATGCCGATGAAGTCAGGCGCGTTGCCGCCTGCTACCTGAACGGAGAGCTTATCCCAGTAGTCACTCCAGCTCACAGGCTCGCTTACAACCTTGATGTCGGGGTTGGCTTTAGTAAATTCACCCACGATGGAGTTGTACAGGTCAAAGCGTTTGGTGTCTCCCCACCAGGCGGCACGGATTTCCACCGTTCCGCTGGCCAGCGCGCTTGCGCACAGGGGCAGCAGCAGCACGAGCGTCAAGAGTAGAGCCAACATCTTCTTCATGGATCGGAACCTCCTCTTTTTATTACTTTACCGGATCCACCGGTATAACCGTATCATCCAGCTCCCAGTTGAGCTTCTTGTACAGGTTCTGGCGGCCCACCTTGTCGCCGTTCATTTCCTGCCAGGCATACTTGGCCACGTCCCAGGCTGCCTTGCGGGGCACGACGATCACGCCGTCGTTGTCGGCAATGATCACATCGCCCGGATAAATGGCCACGCCGCCGACTGCAATGGGGATATCCTTTTCCAGATAGCGGATACGGGCCTGGTCCATGCCCTGGGAGATATGCTTGGACCAAACGGGAACCTTCTGCATGATGACTTCGTCGGTATCACGGATGCCGCCGCCGTTTGTCAAAAAGCCTACGCAGCCCTTCAGCAGCGCGGTCAGGGTGTTGTTGGAACCCAAGAGGCCCACATCCAGGCCGGCGATGTCCAGCGCCACAAAATCACCGGGCTCGATATCATTCATCCACGGATCGGTGCAGATTTCATTGTAATACATGTGGGCCCACTTGGTATAAGCGTCACCGGTGACGGCGGGGGCGGGGCCTTCGTAGGGCAGGTAGCGGGCGGTACGGGCGATGCCCACCACATGGGTTTGCCACAGGGGGCGGACGCTCTTGTCCACGGTGCCATAATGATGGTAACCCATCCAGTCCATTCCATCGCGAACGTCGGTTACACGGCAGGGTTTGAATAGTTCAATAAGCTTCTGGTTCTCTTCCTGGTATGTCATTTTCATCGCTCCTTAAGACGCCTGTATTTACTTTTTGGCGTTTTTTATGGTTTCATTATACCGGGTAAAAAACATAAATTCTACTCATTTTTTGTTCTTTGTATTACTTATTTTATGTTCTTTTAAAATCCCGGGCTCGTCCTTCTCATTTTTTGTTCATTTGCATTCACTTTTTGTGTAAGGGACATGCACCATTCCGCACAATTGCAAGGCTCCGTTTTGAAGCCAATTATCCATATAATGCCGCATCAATAGGGCTTCCCATATTTTGCATTAATCTTATCAATATTTGGATTCAATGAACGGATATTCCACTTTTTGTTCTGATGATTTTCGGGATATATCATTCATTGCGGTGCAATATTTGTTGAACAGCGGGAAATTGTACAGATGCTGTTGTTGAATGAAAAATAGTTCATTGAGCAATATTTACTCTCGGAAATTCAACGGTCCGTCCGGCTTATCGGCGGTGAATTCAGAAAATACATTGATGAAATCAACCGCAACAGGCGGGCGATTGCTAATCGCCCCTACAACGCCGTATGTTTATTGACTTGTCTGCCGGGGCATATTTAGCCCAGAAGAAAAGCCAATACACACTTTGTAGCTGTAGGGGCGATTAGCAATCGCCCGCCATGTACCGGTTATCAATATATAATGGAAGGTATACTCATCCGATTACAGATTTATTAGATAAAAGCGTGGGGTTTTGAATTTGCTTAATTTACTCTCAAATAGAGGGATTCTAAAGGGATATTATCCCTTTAGCGGGGTCCAGGGGCAGAGCCCATGGCGGCGTGTTCCCCGGCCAGTATCCCGCTGGCCCAAGCAAAGAGCAGGTTGAAGCCGCCGCAGTCTCCGTCCACGTCCAGCACTTCCCCAGCGGCGTACAAGCCTTTAGCAAGCCGGGAGGCCATGGAAGAAGGATCAAAACCGCTTGTATCGATACCGCCCGCCGTCACCTGGGCACTGTCAAACCCCTGCACGCCGGTTACGGCAAGCGGGAAGTCAGCGATCAGGGCGGCCAGGGCGGAGATTTCCTTGGAGGAAAGGGACGAGCAAGTACGTGAAAGGGGGCCAACACCGGCACGCTTTAGCAGGGCCATGCCAAGCCTTGCGTGCAGCCAGCCCGAGAAAAACTGCTCCAGCGGCGCATTAGTAAACAGCTCCGCCCGGCGCAAAAGGGCGGAAAACAAATCAGTTTCTTCTATATTGATGGCAGGCAGCAGGTTCATGTGCAGCGTTGTACCCGCGGAATCCCTGGCCAACTGCATGGCCGCCACGCCGCTAACCCCATACTCGGTGAACAGAATCTCGCCTTTTTCCCGCTTCAGGATTTCATTGTTCCGTGTCAGCCACACTTCCGCCTGTGCCCGGATGCCATTCAGGCCCCGGATGGGCTCCGTTTCCGTTTTCAATTGGGTAATGGCCGGCCGGGGTGCAACCAGGCGGTGCCCCAAAGATGCAAGCAGCGCATAAGCACTACCGTCGCTACCAAGCTTGGGCGCGGCCTCCCCGCCGCCGGCGACGATTATAGCGTCTGCCGCATACTGCTTGTCCACCGCAAAAGCAGCCCAGGCGCCATTATGCTTTACGATACGGGAAACAGGCACGCCGCATACAACCTCCACCTGATGGCGTGCGCAACCCAGGCGCAGCACATCCAGCACGGAGGAGGCCAGGCCGCTGGCGGGATAGACCCTCCCCTCCTCCTCTTCCCGAAGGGTAAGGCCCAGGCTTTCAAAGAAGGCTGCCACCCGGCGCACATCCGCGTGGACAAGCACTTCATTGGCAAACGCTTCCCCGCCGTGATACCGATGTGGCCCCATGTTCATGATATTGCAGCGGCCATTGCCGGTCGCCAGTATTTTTTTGCCCACCCGGTCCATTTTTTCCAGCACGGTTACTTTCGCGCCCTGCCTGGCCGCGCAGATGGCCGCCGTCAGCCCCGCCGCGCCTCCGCCTATTATCAACACCGTTTTTTGCTTCACCCGCCCCACCTCTTCTAATTTATTATACCGTCGCAGCAAGGAAAGTGAAAGCTCTTCTTTTCACGTTCCATTGACTCAACCAGTGGCATTTCAACTACAGAAGTTGCGGAATATGGAATATTGCATAATTGTTTAATCCCGGCTGCCAAGCCTAAGCGGACAATTGATATTCAATCTACGAATCCGTATGCTATTGGCATATCCTATGGGAATTGTGATTGTTTTAAAATCCCGTTCCTTTATGCCTGAATGTCCCAAGCTTTTTATAGGCCTTGAGAAATGTATCCTGAGCCGCATCCTCCGCCAGGGAAGCGTCACGCAGATAGAGATAGCACATTCTCTTAAGGGAACTGCCATACTGAGACATGATGCGCTCAAGCTCCGCTTCGTGAACTCTGTTTGGTACCTCAACAAAGTTCATTTTCTCTACCCACCTCCTTCACCTATAAGACGAGACTTCAATAAAAAATGGGTGATATCCTTGAAAAATAAGGAAAGGTTTTCATTCCCCTTTCATCGTGGTACAATAGAGCGAATCCAAAAAAGGGAGGAAACCCATGCTGCGCTTAAACAACCTGCCGCTGCCATTGGATAAGGGAGAGAGGGAACTGCGCCTAGCCGCGGCGAAGAAGCTGAACATAAGGGCAGAGGATTTGCTCTCCCTGCGCATTGTGAAAAAGAGCGTGGACGCCAGGGACAAGGGCGACGTGCATTTTGTGTACAGCGTGGATGTCTCCTTACATCAAGAAGATGATGTACTCCGCCAGCTTCGCTTTGGCACGGCGGTCAAGGTGGAAGAAGAAAAAACCCCCAGTCCGCTTCCCCGCGCATCCTTTGCCCGCCGGCCTATAGTCGCGGGAGCGGGCCCGGCGGGGCTGTTCGCGGCGCTTGAACTTGCAAAAGCCGGGGCCATGCCCATTCTCATCGAGCGGGGCAAGCCTGTTGCCGAGCGGGCCAAGGACATCGACGTCCTCTTGAATGACGGCATATTGAACGAGGATAGCAACGTACTTTTCGGCGAGGGCGGCGCCGGTGCTTTTTCAGACGGAAAGCTTACCACCGGCATCAAAAGCCCGCTGTGCCACGATGTATTGCAAACCTTGGTACGCTGCGGCGCGCCGGAGGAGATACTTTATGTTCAAAAGGCCCACATCGGCACGGACCTGTTGCGCGGCGTGGTTCAAAACTTGCGGGAGGAGATAAAGGCCCTTGGCGGTGAGATGCTGTTTGAAACGAAGCTGACAGGGCTTCATATTGAAAAGGGAGCGCTTCGCGGCGTTACCGTTTCACAGGAAGGCAAAGAAACGCAGGTGGAAACGGATACGCTGATCCTGGCCATCGGCCACAGCGCCAGGGACACTTGCCGCATGGCATATCAATTTGGCGTGCCCATGGCGCAAAAGCCCTTTTCCGTCGGCGCTCGCATAGAACATCCGCAAAGCTTGATCAACAAATCCCAGTACGGTAAATTTGCAGGTCACCCAAAGCTTGGCGCGGCGGATTACAAGCTAAGCGTCCGCACCCCGGACGGCCGGGGCGCATACACCTTCTGCATGTGTCCGGGCGGCGTGGTAATCCCGGCTGCCAGCCAACAGGGCGGCGTGTGCGTGAACGGCATGAGCTACCACGCAAGGGCTGGAGAGAACGCTAACTCCGCGCTGCTGGTGGGCGTCACGCCCCTGGATTATGGGGACGACCACCCCCTGGCGGGTTTTGAGTACCAGCGGGCTTTGGAGCAGGCGGCGTTCAGGGCAGGCGGCGGCAATTTCCGCGCCCCGGTGCAGCGTGTGGAGGACTTTTTGAAAGGCCGCGCCTCCACCCATTTGGGCAGTGTGACTCCCAGCTACCGGCCGGGCGTAACGCCTTGCGACCTTAACACCTGCCTTCCCAAGTACATCGCGGAGGACATGCGCATAGGCATACTGCAAATGGACAGGCAGTTAAACGGCTTTGCCCATCCGGACGCGGTTTTGACCGGCGTGGAAGCCCGCTCCTCCTCCCCCGTGCGCATGGTAAGGGATGAAAATCACCAGTCGGAGATACAGGGTATCTTCCCCGCCGGGGAAGGGGCCGGGTACGCAGGCGGCATTATGAGCGCCGCGGTGGACGGCATCGCCTGCGCCCAAAACGCATTAAAGAGGAACATAAACACATGATACAAGCAGTAATCTTTGACATGGACGGCGTCTTGTTCGATACCGAACGGCTGGGCATTGTGCAGCAGTTAAAAGCTTGCCGGGAGGTGGGCTTTTCGGTAACGGAAGATGTGATTATACGCACCATTGGCACCAGCAATTTAGCCTGCCGTGAATTTCTGTTAAACACGCTGGGACGGGATTTTCCCTATGAAAAGATGATTGAGCGCTGGACGGAGCTCATGTATGAATACATGGCATTGCACGGCATCCCACAAAAGCCCGGCATTCAAGAGCTGTTGGCCGTTTTGAAGGAAAAAGGCTTCAAGACCGCCGTTGCCACCTCCAACAACCGTTCAATTGTGGAAAACTACATGCAAATGGCCGGCCTCATAAACAGCTTTGACGAAGTGGTATGCGGCGACTCCATTAAAAGAAGCAAGCCGGCCCCGGATATTTTTCTTGCGGCGGCGGAAAGACTCGGCGTGAAACCCTCCAATTGCATGGCCGTGGAGGATTCTGCAAACGGCGTAAAGTCCGTACGGGCGGCTGGCATGGTAAGCGTCATGGTGCCCGACATGATCCCCTTCACAAAAGAACTCTCCCCCTATGTGGATCACTGCGTGCCCACACTGAAAGATATCATTCCCCTACTTTAACATAAGGAGTGTCATTATGCGCGCTTACGAACGGTTTTTGAAGTATGTATCCATCGATACCACCGGCGATGAAAATAACGCCTCCTGCCCTTCCACACCCAACCAGAAAGTGCTTGGGCAAATGCTGGTAGATGAAATGCGCACTATGGGCGTAACCAACAGCCGCATGGATGAGCACGGATATGTCTACGGCTTCATCCCGGCCAAAGGCGATACGAAAAAGCCCGCTATCGGCTTCATCGCCCATATGGATACGTCCGGCGCTGTACCAGGCGGCCCGATAAAGCATCAAATCGTGAACTACCAGGGCGGGGACTTAACGCTGCAAAACGGCCTCACCATCTCCGAATCCGAGTTTGGCTTTTTAACTGACCTTCAGGGCAAAAACCTGATCGTAACCGACGGCAATACGCTATTGGGCGCCGACGACAAGGCCGGCGTGGCCGAGATCCTCACCATGTGCGAGCGGCTTTTAAAGCCCGATGCCCCGGACCACGGTAAAGTGTGCATCGCCTTTACGCCGGACGAGGAGATAGGGCGCGGCGCCGACCTGTTTGACGTGAAGGGCTTTGGCGCGGAATACGCCTACACGGTGGACGGCGGCGCGCTGGGCGAGATCGAGTATGAAAATTTCAATGCCGCCTCCGCGAAGGTTGTCATACATGGCGTGAACATCCATCCCGGCAGCGCCAAAAACAAAATGAAAAACGCATGTTTGATCGCCATGGAATTTAACGCTATGCTCCCGCCCCAGGAGATACCCGCCTGTACGGAAGGATACGAGGGCTTTTCGCATTTGAACTCCATTCATGGAGAGGAGGAATTAACCACCCTCCATTACATCATCCGGGATCACGACATGGACAAGTTTTGTATAAAGAAGGCAAGGCTTGAAAAGATAGCGGCCTATCTGAACGAAAAGTACGGCGCCGGTACGGTGGAGCTTCAACTCAAAGACAGCTATTTCAACATGCGGGAACAATTGAAAGATCATATGTATATCATAGAAAAGGCGAAAAATGCCATGGAATCCCTTGGCGTGAAGCCTATCATACAGCCCATCCGCGGCGGCACGGACGGGGCGCGGCTTTCCTTCATGGGCCTGCCCTGCCCCAATTTGTCCACCGGCGGGTACAACTTCCACGGCCGGCGGGAACTGATACCCATTGAGGCCATGGATACCATGGCGGAAGTACTGCTCACGCTTACAAAGACCGCGTAACCGAAGTTCTTGAATGGCATAACATGTCTTGTGTTTTTTGGCTTTTATGCCCAAGGGCTGTATTTGCCCGGATATCCCATTCCTCTTTACGAAAAAGCCGTAAGGGGAACCAATCGACTGTTCAATGTTCATTGAAAATGATGTCCAGCTCCAGGAAGGAGGCCCTTCCCGCCGAGCATTAACGGCGGGAACCAATGCTATGCCCAATCAAAAGCGCTCCAGATGGAACAGGTTCGTATCGGGGTTCGTTTTCCTCTCCCTGCTATTGTCCATCGTGTATATCATTGTGCAGTGGACGAATGCACCCGCCGGTCCATCCGGCCCGGAGTATGAAAAACTGAAAAGCGATTATGTGCTGATGATGGTGCAGTGTTTGCTAGGCATTCTTGCCATGCTGCTGCCGGGCTGGCTTGCCCGCAAATGGCGGCTGGAGATACCATCCGGCATGATGATCCTATACGTTTTGTTTCTGTACGCCGCTATCTATCTTGGCGAGGTGCAAAGCTTTTATGAACGCATCCCCCACTGGGATATCATACTGCACGGATTTTCCGGGGGCATGCTGGGGGCGCTTGCGTTTTCCTTCGTGCGGCTATTAAACAAATCCGACAGGGTACAACTTTACTTAAGCCCGCTGTTCACCGCCGTTTTCGCGTTTTGCTTTTCCATTACCCTTGGTGTATTCTGGGAATTTTACGAGTACACCTTTGACGGCATGCTGGGCCTGAATATGCAAAAATTTCTGATGGAAGACGGAACGGCGTTCATTGGCCGGGCGGCCCTCAGCGATACCATGCAGGACCTGATCACCGACGCTTTCGGCGCGCTGTTCATATCCCTCATTGGGTTCATATCCCTCAAATACAAAAAGGGCTGGGTGGAAAAGGTTCTGCTCAAACGCCAGCCGCCTAAGGGTGCGGACAAGGATAATTCCTTCAGCGGCTGATGCGCTCATGTATTTTCCTTTTCCAACTCCTGGTACGACTCGAATTCCGCTTTCGCAAGATCATTCTGTTCAAAGAAGCGAAGCAGCGTATTGATCCGGAGCACGGTCCCGGGGCTTAATACATGCTCTATCAGTTCCGTTTCCAGAAGCAGTTCTTCGGAGCCGATCAAACGTAAAAAGCGCTCTACGGTATGATGCCTGTGCATTAGATATGCACCGGCATTTTTTCCTTTTTCCGTAGGGAGTATGATTTCGTACCTGTCGTAATCCACAAGCCCCTCATCCGCAAGCTTCAATATCATCTTGGATACGGAGGAGGGCCGAACATGAAGCGCTTCGGATAATTTGCCAATGCGCGTATACTGGTTCATCTCGCATAGCCTGTACACCATCTCCAGATAGTCTTCCATGGCCGGCGTCAGGCGTTCCTTCTGCTGGCGCAGCAGCTCATATCCCCGGACGGTGTGGAATTCCCTGCCGTTATCGTTGCTCATAGCGCACTCATCCCCATATGAAGATGAGATATTGTATTCACAAATTGCTACCGCATGCGCTTTTGATCCTTATTGCGCAGGAATCCCGGACGCCATTTGCTGGTACTGGATTGGTCCACCAGCGCTTTTGAAAAGTCCCTCTCCCTATATGGCGCAAAAGGCGTCATAAAGGGAACACCAAAGCTGGTGTTGGATACAAGAAGCGTCAAGATCGTGATTATGGCGACCGTAAAGCCGAAAAAGCCGAAAAAGCCTGTGGCAAAGATCATAAAGAACTTCATTATCCGAAAAGGTGTCACCAGCGTATAATCGGGCAGGGCAAAGGAGGCAAGAAGCGACACCGCGGAAAGGATCAGAAGCAGAGAACTGAATATGCCCGCCGCAATGGCGGCCTGACCGATCACAATGGCGCCCACAATGCCGATGGCAGGGCCGATCTGCCTGGGCACACGCAGCAGCGCTTCCCGCAAAAGCTCCATGGTCATCTCCAGCAAAAGCGAACCGATCATGGCATTAAAGGGTGTATTGCTTCTGAGTGTTGCCAGCAGTATGGCATAGTCACTGGGCAGCACATCGGTATGAAAGGATGTTACCGCCACATAGACGCTTGTGGCCGTCAGCGCGACCACCAGCGCCAGATACCGAAGCATCCTGGCAAAAAAGCCAAAAGTCTTGTTGTCGTACCGGTCATCACAGGAAAAGAAAAATTCGCTGAAGGTTTTGGGGGCATAGATCACATCTTTGCCCCCGTCCGTCATGATCAGCACCCTGCCGTCCAGCAAGGTATTGTAAGCCATATCTGACCGTTCTATAACTCCCATCTGGGGAAAAAGCTGATAAGGACGGTCCAGCAGCAGTGCCTGCAGTTCGCCGGAAACACCGATGCCATCCACGTCGATGGCCTGAATTTTGTTTTGAATCTGGTTGACCAGCGTCTCGTTTGCAATGTCCTCCACATACACTACGGCGACAGTGGTTCTGGTGCGCCTGCCAACAATGAAATAGTTGATTCTCAAATTCCTGTCCTGCATACGGTAGCGCAGAAGGGATAGGTTTGTATTCAGATTTTCCGTAAAACAGTCCAGAGCGCCGCGAAGGGTGAAGCTCAGTTCCGGTGTAGGCACCGCGCGGTGTTCCACGGCTTTACAGTTGACGACCAGGTATTCCCTGTCCGTGGAAAAAAGAAGAACGGTCATGCCGGACAAGATCCTAGCCTCCACAAGGTCAAAGTTCGCTTCGATGGAGAGATTCTCCGCATAGACCAGCCTTTCCGCCGTTTGCCTTGCGCTGACGGGCTCATGCACAGCGGCGCAATGCAGCATCAGCGGCTTTAACACGTTTTGGGCAAGGTAGTCCCTGTCGGTCAACTGGGAGATGAAATAGACGTGCACCGTGCCGCCCTGGTATGGGATCATGCGTTCCACAAAATCCCGTCCATCCACTGAAAGCGTTTGGACCAATTTGTCAAATTCCTTTTCCCGCATGAAATTCATCCTCAACGTGTCTGGTTTGATTCATAGTTCATGGAAGGCGTTACTTTCAAGTCACTTTTTATGTCCCAATAGACTTTGGCGGATAAAAACGCCGTCTGCCAGTCAAGTTCATCGAAAATGGACGGATACTTGATACGAAAAGCGTCATCCATTTGCAGATAGTCGGTTTTGTAAACAGTTTGCGCCTGATTTACTGTTTTTATCAGTTCTTCCAGTATGGTCTGCCTCAATCTGCCTTCCATTTCCTTCAGTGCGCCCGAGTCCAGGTGATAGGGGGCCAAGCCATTCCCATACTCTACGGTGGACTTGAATTTCAGTTTAAATATGCAGCTGATCTCGCCGTTTTGATAAAAGGGCATGATCGTTTTTGAGTCCAAGATTGCTTTTACCGTATATATCTTATCTTGATAAGGAATGCTAAAAAACGTCCTCGCATTGTCGGCTTTGAGAATGTCCAGGCCCTTGCAATCCTCTATAGGGATATATCCCGTCACTTTGGCGCTGTTCACCACCGAATAACCGACCAATATCGTTTCATCATCCTTCATGCCGATGCACGGTATAAGCACGCCCGAATACCGGCTGCTTATGTTTTCCAAAATGCGCGAAGTTGTTCTGGAGAATGCTTCCCCCTGCTGTTCCAAGGATGTAACGGTGTTCTCAATGGAATAGCCGACCGAAAAGTTTTTCTTGTTCATTTTATCAAACATTTCATCCAGATTGCCGCGTGTAGTCACCGTAAGCACCTTTTTGCGGTATGTTTCATCCGATCGCACGCGGTACAAGTATGTAAGCAAATCACTGTCATCGTCTGCAAAGCGCTCCGTTATAAGAAGCGTCCGCACGCCGCTGATGAATATGGGAAAATCCAGCTGACTGTCAACCTCCAGCCTGGCATCCTCCAAGGTTTTACCGCTGCCTACAACATAAAAGAACTTGCTCCCCAGGGGTGCGGCGCCTCCGCCAGATCCGTTGGAACTGCTGGCCTGAATATTGGCTACCTCTGCATAAAGGAAGAAGTCGTCGTTCACTTTATCCGCAGCTACCGTGGTAACGATAAGCTTTTTGTTGATATCCAACGCATCCATGCAGCCGCTCAATGGCAGGACAAGAATACAGATCATCAAAAACAGCAAACAATGCTTCATGTGGCTTTAATCTCCTTATCCTTTTAAACCGGACCGCTTTTTGATGATAGCCAGCAGGTAAAGCAGCGCCGGCAGCGCCCCTGAGAAAAACAGCACCAGAACGGGCAGTATTTTTCTAAACTTCGTATTATACTCAGGCAACCCGAGCACAACCAATGAGGCTATGTAGGAGGCTGCACACACAAATGAAACCAGCACGCCGCGCTTTGCAGAAGGAAACATTTTAGATAGAATCTCCACCAGCGAATGGATCAATATGGTCAGTATTGCAAACAGGCTGGCCAAGCCAATGGGGATATACAGTATATCCGGCCGCTCGATCACTGGCGCTTCAGCCAGCTTGATGGCCTCCAGGAACGTATCATTATAGGCGATAGCATTGTTGATGCCCAGCATGCCGATGCTGCCTTCTGTGATGAGCACAAACAGAAGCGCGATTGCCAATATGGCAAAGAAAGCTACCTTGGGCGCGTTTTTGTTTTTTTTGCTGAAAGGGATCAGAAAGAGATTCTCCATCCCGCCGAAAACCGCACCGAACAACAGAAGGGTACTGAAAAACTGCTTCCCATCATCCGGATTATAGAGCGGCAATATGTTTACAATCTCACTTTGAAAAAGCATCAGCAGGCTCAAAAGCAGCGTGATGATAAGATACATGACACCCATCAGTTCAAACAGCCTTGCCATGGTTTCCGTTCCCCTGTATACAATAAAACCAAAAAGGGATATGGCTATTGCCAACGTAAACATGGGCTGCGTTTTTGGAAGAAAGTTCATGATGATCAGATTGGCCATGTTCTCATTCAGGTACACAAGCACGGTGAAATAATAGACGGCAAACAAAATGCACAGGATGCAGTTCAGCAATTTTCCAAGCAGAATTTGTCCATACTCGAAAAGCGTCAAGCCCATAAACATGTTGTTCAGCTTTGTTATCATCAAGGCAATCAGAGAAAAGGGTATGGCATATACAACGATCACGATCCATCCGCTGCGGCCCATGGTTTTGGCTGCTATCTGCGGTATATCTATCGTTGAGAAGGCACATGTAACCAGCAGCAGAATAAAAAACATCTGACGGTTGGTAATGCCTTTTTCCAAGCTGCCCCTCCTTTCGCGATCGCGCAATATTGCCCTCTGCCGTTTTTGTAAACCGGATTCATAGGCCTATCATCCCCCTTTTTAAACCGTTTATCCCATACAAAAAGGACCGGCGCCCCCAATGAGAGGACGCAGGCCCTTTCCATTCTTTTGATATGCAACTGATATTCAGACAATTTCTTTTATTAAGATCGGCAGCCCGTTTTTAGCAATCCTTTTGGAATCCCTGTAGCCGCACTTTAACCAGAAGCCCTGGGCCGGGCCGTATGCGCAAACGTATAGTCCGTCTACGCCGCATGCTGTCATCTGGCGTTCTGCAAAGCCGGCCAATCGTGTGCCGATCCCCAGGCTTCTGAATTCTTTGTCCAGCCCGATTTCGAGAATTGTTCCAAAACCTGAAATTTCGCTGAATTCGCTTTGCGCGGTATCTATCATCCAAAGCGCGAAGCCTGCTGGGCAATGGTTTACAACGGCAAAACAGCCGCCGATATCACCAGACAGGATCTTGTCAAACAGCAGCCTGACAAAGGCATCGATATCTTCCTGGGGCGTGTCTTTGTCTTCCGCCTCGCGGTAATAACAGGTCATCAGGCTGTGAAACTGATCATAGTCGCCGCTGCTTATGTTTGCATAGTTTATGTCCATTTCATCACCCCGCCAACCTCCCTCAGCCTCCTTCGTCGTAAGACGCCCTCTTGTAGGGAGGTGCCGCCCGCAGGCGGCGGAAGGAGGTAAATGGATATCCAATACTTTGGGACGATACCACTGTTCATCTACTGGGATCAATAAAGCATCGTCCAGGAAAGCAGCGCCATACTGGTTTCTTTCTACACGATCGACACTTTTCCTTTGCTGACCCGCAAAAAGATCAGCAGCGAGGCGATGGTTGTTACGGTCAAAATGGATGCCAGCGCCGCGGCCGTACCGTCGCTCATGCGCATGACCTCCTGGTAGATGGCCACGGCGATGGTGGAAGTTCCTCCCGCGTAGAGCATAATGCTGGAACTCAATTCATTGATGCAGGTGATCCAGCTTAAGACCGCGCCGGAGAGGATACCCGGCAGCATGAGTCTGGCTATAACGGTAAAGAACGTCTTCATGGGCGAAACGCCAAGGCTGATGGAGGCCTCCTCAATGCTGGGGTCCGTCTGGTACAAAAAAGCGCTGCCGGAGCGCACCGTATAAGGCAGCTTGCGCACCACATAGGAAATGATCATGATGGCCGCGGTACCCGTTAAAATAATAGGCTTGCGGTTGAAGGCCACGATCAGGCAAACGCCCAGCACCGAGCCGGGAATGACGTAAGGAAACATAACCAGCGTGTCGATGAGACCCGCCACCTTGCCCTTTTTGCGTACCAGAATGTAGGATATCAGCATCCCCAGCACCACGATGAACACGATGGCCGCAACGGAAAAGTAGTATGTATTGAATATGTTGTGGCCCAGGCGGCTGGCGATGGTCATGTAATTGTCAAAGGTGAAGCCGCCCACAAAGCCCGTAAAGTCGGTTTTGATGAATGATGTGATAATCACCGTGATCTGCGGCAGCAGCCCGATCAAGGCCACCACCGCCACCGGCAGCGTGACAAGAAAACGCTTGATGCCCGAAAGCTTCACTTCTCTGGGCGGCCGCAGCGATGTCATGATATAATTGCGCCTGGCAATAAAGAATTTCTGTATAAAGAGTACCGACAGGGAGCAGGCCACAATGATCACCGACAAAGCGCTTGCCATGTTGGCGTTGCCGCCCATCTCGCTCATGTACTCGTTGTACACAAGTACGGGCAGCACCGTATAGCCTTCGCCAATGAGCATGGGCGTGCCGAAGTCCGCCAGCGCGGTCATGAACACCATCACCGCCCCAGCCAATATAGAAGGCAGCACTACCGGCAGCGTAACGGTAAACAGCCGGCGCATTTTCGACGCGCCCAGGTTTTCGCTCGCTTCCTCCAGGGAGCTGTCGATGCTTGTCAGCGCGCCGGACACGTACAGGTACACGTACGGGAACAGGTGGAAGGTAAACACCAGCACGATGCCGGCCTGGCCGTATATGGTTGGCAAGGTGATGCCGATACCAGCAAAAAGCTTTGTTACAAAGCCCGCCCGCCCAAACAGAAGTATCCAGGAATACGCGCCTATAAAAGGCGGGGACATGAGCGCCATGACGATAAATATGTAGAGCATCTTCTTGCCCCACACATTGTAGCGCGTCATCAGGTAAGCCAGGGGCACCCCGATCAGCGTGCAGGTAACGGTAGCGGCGATGGTCACCACAGCCGTGTTCGATAGCGCATTGTAGTAATATGCCCGTTGGAAAAACCGCTGGTAATTGAACAGTGTAAACCCATCCACCTTTTTGGAAAAGAAGCTGCGCGTAATCAGCGAAGAAAAGGGATAGATCAGGAACGCCGCCATGGCCAGTATGACCGCTACCTTGATAAAGAACCAGAAATCAAACCTTGGGCGGGATAAAAGCGCGCGGTGCGGGCGGACAGGTGCACTGCCTAACATGACAGCACCTCCTGCTCCGTGGAGAACACGCTGACGCTGTTTGGATCAAAGCCGACATATACATCCGCTCCATCCGGCTTGATAGACATGGAATCCTTCGTATACTCGTTGAGCTGCACCGTTTGCCCGTTCTTCAGCAGCACCTCGTACTCAATAAAATCCCCCAGGAAGGTGGAAAGCTCTATCCGGCCGGGGAGCCCCTCCCCTTCCCCCGCCGCGAACATCAATTGCTCGGGCCTAAGCGACAGCTTGCCTTTTCCCTGATAGGGGCGTTTTAAGCGTGTACGCAGGTTGGTATCGAAGCCGCTTAAGCGAACGAGCGCAGATTCCGGATCCTCCCCGTTTATCTCGCAGTCCAGAAAGTTGGAAATGCCTATAAAGCCCGCCACAAACGGGTTCTCAGGCTTTTTGTAGATCTTTTCAGGTTTCCCTACCTGCATGATGTGCCCGTCCTTCATGACCGCAATGCGGTCGGAGATGGACAGCGCCTCCTCCTGGTCATGGGTCACATAAATGGTGGTGATGCCAAGCTGCCGCTGCAGCTTTTTGATGGTGGTGCGCATCTGCACCCTTAGCTTTGCGTCCAGGTTGGACAGCGGCTCATCCATCAAAAGCACCTTGGGCTCGATGACAAAAGCCCGGGCCAGTGCCACCCGCTGCTGCTGCCCGCCGGATAGCTCGTTGGGCCGCCGGTCTTTCAGCGCGGATATTTGCACCATTTCCAGCGCAGCGTCCACCCGGCGCTGTATATCCGTCTTAGGCACCTTTTGCGCCTTCAAGCCATAAGCCACGTTTTCCGAAACGGTCAGGTGCGGAAAGATGGCATAGTTTTGAAACACCATGCCGATGCCGCGCTTGTGGGCCGGCACATGGTTGATGAGCTGATCGCCAAAGCAGATTTCCCCGCCGTCCACGGTATTGAAGCCCGCAATCATCCGAAGCAGGGTGGTTTTACCGCATCCGGAGGGGCCCAGCAGCGTAAAAAATTCACCTTCTTCTATATGAAGGCTCACGCCGTCCACGGCGGTAAAGCTGCCGTATCGCTTTGTGGCATTCTGGATCACTACGCTATGGCTGTGCATACAATCCCTCCGTAATGAAGCAATAAATTGGAAAAAAGGGGAGTTCGATTTGAACCCCCCTCGGGTCAAAATACTCCATGGCAGTGAAGTGCCTGCGAAGAAAGATTTCTTATGCCTATTCCATATAGAAATATACTAAAGCATGCCTCCGAAGGTCCAGGGCGACCGGAAAGCCCTGGTCGCGCCCGCAGACGCGAAATCCTGCTTTGCTTGTAAAACTTGTGCATCAATTCCATATGGAAATATACTTAAGCATGCCTCCGAAGGTCCAGGGCGACCGGAAAGCCCTGGTCGCGTCCGCAGACGCGATATCCTCCTTTGCTTGTAAAACTTAGGCGTCAATTCCATATGGAAACATACTTAAGCATGCCTCCGAAGGTACAGGGCGACCGGAAGGCCCTGGTCGCGTCCGCAGACGCGAAATCCTGCTTTGCTTGTAAAACTTACGCACCAATTCCATATGGAAATATACTTAAGCATGCCTCCGAAGGTCCAGGGCGACCGGAAAGCCCTGGTCGCGTCCGCAGACGCGAAATCCCCCTTCTTTTCGCAAACGGACTTTACTCTCCCGTGACTATATCCTGCCACTTTTCGATAATGGTTTCCTTGTTATTGGCCGCCCAGTCGAAGTCATATTTGCACAGGTCCAGCGTATCAAGCGCGGGCAGCGTGCCAGGATTCATATCGCTGCGCACGGGCCGGCGTTTCCAGTTGGTTGACTGGTCGGTCTGGCACTCGATCCCGGTCACAAAGTCGATGAACAGCTTGCCGTTATCTAAGTTCGGGCCGCCCTTGACCAATGCCACGCCATCAGGCACAGCACTGTCGCCGGCGGGATATGTGTAGGCAAGGTTCGGCTTATCGGCATACAGCACGGCTGACTTTTCAATAGTCACGCCAATGGGGTATTCGCCGGAGGCCACCAGCTTGTGGCAGTTGCCGGAGCTGTCCTGCAATTTGCCGTCCAGGTTGGCGTAGAAGGCCTTCACAAAGTCCCAGCCGCCGCCCTCGGGGCCGCCGTGAGAGAAGATCATGGTGCAAAGCTGAGTGAAAGCAGAACCGGACTTGGCGGGAGAAGCGTAGGCTATTTTGCCCTTCCACTTGGGATCAAGCAGGTCGTCCCAGGTCTTGGGGGCTTCCTCGTCCTTGACCAGGTCCTTGTTGTAGAAGATTACCATGGGCAGGGGGGATTCGCCGATCCACTTATCGTCCGGATCCTTGTACGAATCACCAATCACAGCGTCATTTGCGCATACATACGGCTCAAAGTAATCCTTAAAAGCGGCCAGGGAGTCGGCGCCGCCACCCCAGAGCACGTCAGCCAGGGGATTCTCGGCTTCGGCAGCAATGCGCTGCAGCAGTTCGCCTGTGCCGGCAGCCACCACCTGCACCTTGATGTTGGGATAAGCTTTTTCAAACAGTGCCACGCCCGCATTTAGGGGATTGGCGTCGTGGGGCGAGTAAACAACCACCGTGCCGGCAGCTTCCGCCATGCCCGAAACAACTGGCAGCACCAGCATGAGGGCCAGCAAGAGTCCGAGATACTTTTTCATTGTCTTACCTCCCGATGTTATTATGGAATTTTTCTCCTGCCAAGAAACTGATATAAGTATACTCCTTCATATCGCATAGCACAACAGGAATATAACAAAATGCATACAATATACTTACATAAAACATACAATCCTTCGGAGTGAAAACAGTAGCCCTTTTACCTCCTTCTGCCGCCTACGGGCGGCACCTCCCTCCAGAGGGAGGCTTTCTAAGAGGCTCCCTCTTGGGGGGTTAGGGTGCTTAAGACGAAGGAGGCTGGGGGAGGTCGTTGAATTATTTCGTCAAATTCCGTCATTTCTGTTTACAAACGTATTAAAAGTAACTATTATATATAAAGCAAAGGAGTAGCGGATGGGCCGTAAGGTCTTTTTCGTTTGCTCAAAAAACGTAAGAAGGACGGATGGTATGGAAAGCGGCCTTAAGAAGAAGTATGGTCTTTTCACGGCAATTTCCATGGTGGTCGGCATCGTCATCGGCAGCGGCGTGTTTTTCAAGGCGGAAG
>JAEZHM010000038.1 GCA_023416585.1 Bacillota bacterium | reverse complement strand
TCTTGATTTTGACACGCACAAAGGCCGCGCCCTTGCCCGGCTTCACGTGCTGGAAATCCACAATATTCCACACGCCTCCGTCAAACTCAATGGTAATGTTCTTGCGGAATTCCCCAGCAGTAATCATATTCCATTCCTCCATCTTAAGTTGCGTAAGATTATCATGCGAAAGTTTGACCAGCCGTATTACAGGATAATCAATTCTTTGGGCGCTGTTGTCAGGGAATAGCAGCCGTCCTTCGTAACGACGCAGCTGTTTTCAATACGCACGCCTCCCACGCCTGGGAGATATACGCCGGGTTCCACGGTAAGCACGTGGTTTTCCTTGGTGATATCGGTGCACAGCATGGAAAGCCTCGGGCTTTCATGGATATCGATGCCCAGGGAATGGCCCAGCCCGTGGCCGAAATTTTCCGAAAAGCCATGGGACGCGATATAGTCTCTGGCTACGGCGTCCACATCACGGCACACCTTGCCGGGGCCCAGCGCGGCCTCCGCCATCTTTTGGGCAGTAAGTACCACATCATACACATGGCGCATCTTATCGCCTGGCTCGCCCAGAGCAATCGTCCTGGTCATATCGGCGCAGTAGCCGTCCACCTTTGCGCCAAAGTCCATAGTAATCATATCACCCTTGCGAACCTTGCGCTCGCCGGGAACGGCATGGGGCAGCGAGCCGTTTTCGCCGGATGCTACGATTGTGTGAAATGCAGTCTCCTGCGCGCCATGGGATACCATATAGTTTTCCAGCGCCCGGGCGATTTCCTGCTCCGTCATTCCTTCTTTAATAACGCCAAGGATATACTGGAAAGCCTCGCTGGTGATCTTGCATGCCCGTGCTATCTTTTCGATCTCGGATGCATCCTTGATTTCCCGCAGCTTTTCCGGCGCTTTGTTTAAAGGCGCAAAGGACATGCCCTCCATCACCTGCTCCAACTCGCGGAAATCCCTTACGGTGATATGGTCGTCCTCATAATATATCTTGCTGATACCCTGATCTTTCAGAACTTTCAAAACGGTTTGGTTGTGGTCACAATCCCTTGTGGTCATGTATACCGAAAAACCCGGCGCCTGCTTTTCCGCTTGCTCGGTATAACGAAAATCCGTCACAATAGCTTTCGCCTGGGTCGTTAGCAGAGCCAATCCCTCGCCGGTGTACCCGCTGATATAGAGCATGTTGGAAGGCTTGTGCAAGAGCACCGCTTCCCCCGCATCCACATGCATTGCGTCCAACAACATTTTTACGCGATCCAAGGTATGGTTCACGTCCTTCCTCTGTGCCATGGATAAACAAGGCATATCCTTTGATATTTTACCACAAGCATGGTATTGTTTCCACTATTTTTTTCATTCCTTAGAAGAAGAATGTATGCGCAGCAGGAAAATCATTCCTCAGTTAATCAGTTTATACGCAAATTGACTTTGTAAAACAGCGAACGTATGATATTCGCGCGTATGAATTTGCCTGACGATATGCAGATTATTCCGGGAGATGTTACATTGTGAACATTACGGTTGTGGGATGCGGTCGCTGGGGATCATTTATAGCATGGTATTTGGATAAAATCAATCATAAGGTAACACTGTATGGCAGAGAAAATTCTGCGCGTATGAATGAACTGATTAAGCGCAGGGATAACGGCCTTGTAGCCTTAAGCGAGCGTATAGAATTAACTGTCTCATTATCAACCATCATCAAGTCCGACGCGATTGTGATTTCTATAGATTCACAAAATCTTCCAAGCCTCATGAGTCAGCTTAAGCAATACAATATACAAAATAAGATCATCGTTCTATGCATGAAAGGATTGGAAGCAAATACAGGCAAGAGGCTGTCACAAATAGCATCTGATACAATAGATCCTACAAATCGTATCGCCGTTTGGCTGGGTCCAGGTCATGTGCAGGAATTCTATAAAGGGATTCCAAATTGTATGGTTATTGATAGCACTGACATTGAGGTAAAATCAAAATTGGTGGATGCTTTTTCCAGTGATTTGATTCGCTTTTATTATGGTCAGGATTTAATTGGAAACGAGATAGGCGCCGCATCCAAAAATGTGATAGGTATCGCGGCGGGCATGCTGGATGGGCTTCACTTGTCAACGTTAAAAGGTGCGCTGATGTCAAGAGGCACAAGAGAAATTGCAAGATTAATCTCTGCAATGGGCGGCAACGAACTGTCCGCATATGGCCTATGCCATCTAGGCGACTACGAGGCGACAGTATTTTCCGAGTTCAGTCATAACAGGAAGTTCGGGGAAAGTTTCATACGCAATGAGAATTATTCGGAGTTGGCAGAAGGCTGCTATGCAGTAAAAGCGCTCGTCGAATTGGGCAGGGAATACAATGTGGAACTTCCCATCTGCAATGCCGTATACGATGTTTTATATCATCGTAAAGATGCCAAAAGCACACTGAATGCTCTATTTACAAGAAGCCTAAAGAATGAATTCTAGCCATTTTCAACAGCATGACGGCCATATAAAGGCAACGCTTTACAGTTAATAAAGAGGTTGTCGCATTAGTCGCAAAACGATATAATCGTTCATTGAAGCAACATCCGAAGCTTTCCAAAGGCTCCGAAACCCCGACCCCGCCTGTGGCGGAAATGGTAGGGGTGGAGGAGGCCAGCGAAAAGGAGCAGTGCGAGCGACAGCGAGACAATGCGACTATTGAGCTGGCCGGACTGATCGTAAAGCCCTTTGGCCGCTCCCGCAGGCGCGAAATTCTTCTCCTCGATTTGCACTATATAATATTGCGCATACTGCGCCAGATCCCATTCATCACAGCCTGGTGATGATCAAGTTCCCCGACTCATATTTCTTAAGTCCCCTGTAGAAGAACCAAGCCGCAAAGGCGCAATAGGCCATGGATGCACCCAGCCATAGAAGCAGCCAGCCAACAGAGAAATTCCTAACCAAACGCAGCGGCACATGCACGATGAACGCGGCAGGAATGAGCGAAAACATCAACCCCCGCACCACGCCGTTGTATATGCCCTCCGGATAGATGCAGAAATTCACCACAAATTCCTGGCTCATGCTCCCGGCAAAGGACGCATCCCCAAAATAGAAAGTCAGCGTGTGGGCCGTAAGCCCGATGGCCGTGATAAGCATAGCCCCCACCGGCACCCCCAGCGCATAAAACAGCCAGGCCGCACCATTCCCGCCCTGGGTCAATGCCATCAGCACCACGCCGTAGAGCAGATCGCCATACGCCGAAAGGGAGGTCCGGGCGCAGCACACGTTTAAAAGCAGGTTGCAGGGCTGCAAAAGGAACGTATCCAGTTCCCCCGTCACAATCAGACGCGTCAAATGGTCCGCATTGGCGAACAGCACATGGCTTAAGCCGAAAGCGGAGCTGCACAAGGCCCAAATGAACATCACATCCTGAAAGTCGTATCCGCCAATGCGCCCGCCCACCTGGGAAAAGGCCACCCACCAGAAGAATATGAACGTGGCATTAGACAGCGCCATGCCAAATGCCTGCATGAAAAAGCTGGACCTGTATTCCATGGCCGAAGCCAGATTCACCTTAAAATACCGGAAAGCAATTTTCAAGTGACGTTTCATATATATATCATCCCCCATTCGCCTGTAAATTCCTCATACGCCCCGGTACATCCGAAGGTTTCCAAAGGGCGACCGGAAAGCCCTTGGTCGCGCCCGCAGGCGTGAAACCCTTATCCCCCGTTCGCCTGCAAATTCCGCATTCCGCCCCGGTACATTACAGTTGAAATCCCCACCGCCACTGAAATCCACAGTACCTGCATAGGCACCACCTGCAAGTAAAGCCTCCAGGAAAAATCCACAAACAGCCTTGCCGGCCCCCAGGCCACATACGAAAACGGCAATACCCTGGCGATCCCCTGCAGCCAGCCGGGCAAAAACTCCACAGGCAAAAACATGCCCAGCATGAACACCAGCTTTTGATAGATCAGATAAATGGCGCTGTTATCCTCCAGGCGGAAGGCGGTAAGCCCCACGGCCATCAGGCTAAAGAACAGCAGCGCGATCCCCATAAGCATGCTTGTCAGCATCAGCGGCAGCGCGGCCCAATGAAAGTTTGGCACCGGCCCCACAAATATCAGACCCAGAACGACCGCCAGCGAACCGGTAAACAACAAATTGACCACCACATGCCCCACCGCGGCGGCCGCCTGATAAGTGATATAATGCACCGGTCTGTTTAGAAGGTAGGCCATGTTCCCGGTTTTCACATCCTCGTTGATCTCGCCCACAATGGGGATGCGGCAGCCAAACACCACCAACTCCGTAATGATCAGGTACCATACCACTTGGCCATGGGTGTAGCCGTTCACAGAGCCTTCCTTATAAATAGCCCCCCATAGGCTGAAAAACACAAAGATGAACAGCGTGTAAAACATCAGCCCGCTCACCACGCGGGAGCGGTAGTTGAAGGCGTTCTGTACGTGAATGCGGGCGATTACGGCATATTTCCTCCATCTGTTCATATGCCCACCTCCCGGGTACGGAATATGGTGGTGATGATCTCCTCCATCGGCGGATCGGTCACCGTAATATCAGCCACGCCGCCCTTTTCAGTCACCGCCTGCATCACCACGCCTATGGGCTGCACCAAGGTATCCACTGTCAACACCGTCTGGGCGCCGCTTGCCGTGGCCTTCACACCATCCATTTCGGGAAGCTTAAGTGGCTCCAGGAACTTCACGGTAATCACCTTGCGGTTTAAATACGTGGCCTTCAATTGCTCCACGCTCTGATCCAGCACCACCTGCCCATGGTCGATCACCATGGCCCGGCGGCAAATGTGCTCCACATCGCCCGGGTCATGGCTGGTCAAAAACACGGTGATCCCCTTTTCCCTGTTCCATTCCAGTATCAGTTCGCGGATCGCCTGCTTTACCACCACGTCCAAACCTATGGTGGGCTCATCCAGAAACAGAATCTCCGGCTCATATAGCAGCGACGCGGCGATCTCGCAGCGAATGCGCTGCCCCAGCGACAACTTGCGTACCGGCGTATGAAGAAATTCGCCCAGGCCAAAACGCTGTGCCAGCACATCCACCCGCTTGCGCCGCTCGTTATCCTCTATGCCATAAATAGCCCCCAGCATAGCGAAGCTGTCCACCGGGGGCAAATGCATCCACAGCTGCGAACGCTGCCCGAACACCGTGCCGATGTACGCGCACAGCTCCCGCCGCTTCTTCACAGGGTCGTATCCCAACACCTGCATGTTTCCGCCGCTTGGGTGAAGGATGCCCGTAAGCATTTTAATGGTGGTGGATTTACCCGCGCCATTGGGTCCGATAAAGGCAAGCATCTCTCCCCTTTGCACATGGAAGGAAATGCCCTTGACCGCCTGGACATCGCGGTATTCAGGCGCAAACAGCGCCTTCACACCGGCCTTCAGCCCCTCGGCCTTTACACGGGTACGGTAGTTCTTGCGTAAGTCTTCCACCACGATAGCATCCCCGTTCATATCCTCCACCTCCAAAAAATAGAAAAACCGCGGTATTGCACCGCGGTTCTTATCCTAAAGTTTCCGCCGGTGCGTAAGCTTGCGCTTGCACCGGCATAAGCCGCTACACGCGCATGTTCATAATGACGATCATAAGCTCTTGCCAAGGGTTCATGCACGTAAACATCAAGCAGCCATCCTTTCGGATAAATTTTTTGCAGAATACCACAAAAAGGAAGTCCTGTCAATCCCTTTTATGGGAAAATGCAGGAAAAATTTCATTTTTGATTACATGGATGATCAGCGGCGAGTCTTTTTACAAAAGCATAGGAACCTGTCCAAATTTATTCATTAACATGGACAGGCTCCAACACCATAAGCATATTCTTCTTTACATATAACATTTATATAACCACTCAAATACGATCATAGATAAGTGACGCACAATCGTTTTATGTTATATACCCCCGCCCAGAACCGCTTCCCCTTTTTTGCTCCGGATAGTGTGTACAAACCGTGCGGTTATCAACTGAGGACGTGTAATAGCAGCGCCGACTACCACACAGTGTGCCCCGGCCTCCAGGCAACGGCGGGCATCCTCCGGGGATGCAACATGCCCCTCTGCCATCACCGGCACAGGCAATTCACGGGCCAAGGCACTGATCAGGGCAAAATCCGGATCCATTTCGTCCAGGCTGTTCATATCAAGGATTTTGTTTATCTCGCGTGTTTCATACCCTGCCAGCGCGGTAGAAACGGCATCCGCTCCCAAGGAAACAGCCTGTGCAGCCTGATGAAGAGTAGCCACATCCGCCAACACCAGCTTTCCATGACGGTGAATTTCACCGATCAACTCCCGAAGGCTTTCTTTAGGCCGGGTTTGGTCTGTTCCATCCAAAGCAATCATCTGGACGGGTGTTTTAACAAGCTCACTTACTTCTTTACCCGTGGGGGTAATATACACCCTGCTGCCCGGATAAACCTGCTTCTTCAGACCAATAACCGGCAGGGACACCTGCTGGCAGATGGCTATGATATCGTCTGCGCCGTTGGCACGAATTCCAGCCGCGCCGCCAATAAATGCGGCATAAGCCATACGGGCCATCACATGCGATCCAAAGAGAGGTTCCGTTTCCATCGCCTGGCAAGATACTACCAGACCGTCCTTTAAGGCATATAAAACATCATTGTTCATGGTCGGTCACATCCTGTATAATTTTCACCGCAGTTGAAAATCAATTTCAAACAGCCGATGCCAGGGAAAGGTCACTTCGGTAACCTGCCAGGCACGTGCAAGGCTCGGCGCCTTTTGCATAAGGAAGTCGTTGAGTTCCTGTGTCACCGCCTGCCCCAGCATTTCCCCATGTCCCATAAGTGAAAATGCGTCGCCTCCCAAGCGGGTAATGGTCTTGATTGCTGTTTCACGGGCATGAACCATGTACCCCCAGTCTTCCACCAGACGCATCACCGTAAAGGCATCCGCTCCTGTTTCGCCGTCGCCCCGGAGCATTGCCTGGGCGATGCAAGCGCCCATGGCGTTCGCCGCCGTATTCCAGCCCCCATAAGCGCTCAAACTTTCCAATAGCCCTTCGGCGGCCAGCAGGTTCATCAGTTCATCATCCGCGCCATTCCCCATGGCCGCATCCGCCAGCGCGACCGGCATACGCCCAGCCAGTGTTTTCAAAGCCGTAATGAATTCCGGCAGGCACCTGTCCGTGTTATAGGATGGATGACGGCTTTCAAGCGCCAATGGAGCCTCAGTCATATCTTCACCGGATGCGGTGGGAGCATTGGTCATCAAAACCCAATCCGCCTCACCGGGAACAGGCCATGGAAGACCGCCGGCAGTAACGATCTGCCATTTTACACTTTCTCCAAACATACGGTCCTCGTACTTGGGAATGACAAAGTTTCCGCCGCTGGCACTGGTACGAACATGGACAAGTGGCGTTCTACCTCGAAGCTGATTTACGGCCCTTGCAACCAATACGCTTCCCACATCGTCCGCACCGGAATATACGTGAATCCGTGTCCCTAATCCGCCTCCGATTATTTCTTGGCGCAACGTACGCTGTTCTCCAGGCGCCCATCCGTATTGGGCGCAATCATCCAAAGGGATGACCAGGAAATCCAATATTCCGTGGCGGGCAAGATCAATGGCACACAGGTTCACCTGATGATTGATCTTCCGCCGGCTTTCAAAATCCTCCAAAACATTGGCAGGAACAAAGGCGCTGGCTTTTTCCCACTGTGCCCTTTCCGCTGCGGGCATTCTATCCCCCAGCAAGGCATTCATATCCCGACCCCGGCCTATCAGGTACAACTCCCGGCCATAGTCGGCATAGTAGTCCGGCTCCTCCTCGCTGGAACTGTAAGCCGGAGCACGCATGATCAGATTAAACCCATACAACTTCAGGTTTGGAAGCTCCATCCTCAGCCGGCGGATCACCTCAAGACGCCTTAAACAGGTTTCCAGCGATAAATGGTGGAGACGTGAAGGCGCGATTCCCCCATAAACCAGCGTATCCAGAGAAATCACCAGTGCGTCGCAATGCCTTGCCTGATCCATCACCCATTGCGATAATGCCTCGGTATTGGCCGGCGACTTTTTTTCGCCCATCCATACTTTAGGCGGCACCAGCAGCCGGATGTTGTCATTCCCCTGGCACATCAGCGAGGGAAAACGGTAGTTGCAGGGCCTTTCATCCAAGGGGAGCAACCCGATAGTCGGCATACTCATTTCTCCTTGATTTTATGTGGCAGGGCCGCCATTCGATCCGCCACCGCCCGCAGGTTGGTTTCATGAAAGTCTCCCATCGTGGTATGAAGGGTGTTTTGCAAGGGTTCAATCCAGCGCTGTGGTAACTCCTGGTTATAGTATACACCTAAAATGGCACCGCAGGTACAGCCAAAACTGTCCGTATCGTTTCCCTGAGCCACTTGCAAGCCTATGCCGGATTCCACATCCCCGGCAAAGCGCAGGGTATTCATGACCGTACCCAGTTCCTGAATGATCCGGCAGGCACCGTAGTCTGCAAAACGGTTGTGCAGTTTTTCATAAGCGCCATCAAAGGAAGACGCCTCCTCCACGATTTGCAGCGCCTCTTTCATTTGATGAAAGAACCGGCTTTCCTGCGGCACGTAGCCCAACGCCTTGCGGAAAATCTCAAGGGGTGGCACAGCAACGAACGCCAGTGAGATGGCAGCCGCCACAAACATGGTGCCATACACCCCGGTTTTTCTGTGGGTAAAGGACGCATCCTTCCAAGCCAGGCGTACTGCAAGCTCAGGATTGCCTGGACAGGCATAGCCATAGGCATCCGCCCGGATAACCGCGCCGCAGTATTCCTGGCCAGGATTGAAGCTGTCGGCCCAGGCGCCCATATCTGTCTTGATACCCGGCGTCAGGGATTGAATACCCGCCTTGAGCAGCATGGTACGTTCAGGCCCCCAGCAAGTATAAATTGGCAGGTTTTCAATCCAAAGCTGGGCGATATCATCATAAGTAAAATCTCGGCCCTTTTTCTCCAGCAGAAGCATGCCGCATATGGCATAGGTGATATCATCATCCGGCGCCACATGACGCACACGTCCGCGAACCGTTTCCACCCAGCTGGGATTTCTTCGTCCCCAGGCAGTGAGCATTTCCTCACTTACGTATGTCTGGAAAGGCCACTGTCCAACCTTTTGAGCTGCCTCCCGAATATCCCACAAGGTGCCATAGGGCGCCTCTTCCAAGGGCTTGCCCAGTATACAAGCGCAAACCGACGCCATAAAGCCAGCTCTGATCTTACCCTCAACCGTCTCCTGGGGCAGCTCTGCAATCGGCCCAAGAACCCGGCCAGGGTCACATGCATCCATGATATCTTCCAGGCTGTCCGGCTCCACATACGGCCAATCTGCCCTCATAGGGGCTGACCGAACCTGTTTTTCCAAATCGAACACAGCGTCAAAGCTGTCGGGAAGTTCTTTATATGCTTCATACAGGGCTGCCACATCATATCCCTGCTTGTTCTTTTCCAACATTTCGCTTTCCAGGAGCGCCTTAAGCTGGGCTATCGTAAACATGGGATCCGATCCCTCCTGACAGGAAGGGGAAGAAGGCTAGCTCCTTCCCCTTCAGAAAATAAGGCATTAAGGTAGTTGTAAGCAAAGGATTATTTGGCAAGAGCGGCATTCAATTCGTCCGTAACGCCGGATACGGCAGCTTCATTATCCTTCAGATGATTTTCCCATACCGTTTGCACAGGTTCATTGGAGATAACCATATCCGTGATGAGATTATCGATCAGCAAACTGAAGCGCAGCTTCTTCTCCCCGGTGAAGAAGAGGAAGTCATAATCCGGCTCAATCAGATCTGTGATTTTTTCCTTGACTCTGAACATGTTCACAGCGTTTTCCCGGGCTGCCGCGGGCAACGAGGGATCACGGGAAGACCAGTCATCCGGGAGCACCGCTTTGGTGAAGAAGAAGTTGTAAGAGGGATATTTGTCACCCATGTAGACATAAGCTCCATTGCTGTCCTTCTCACGGGTAATAACCATATCTCCGTTCTCCATTTTGTAGTCAACGCCTTCTACGCCCGCATTGATCAACCGCTGGCCTTCAGGAGTTGTAACGTAATCCAGAATGGACAGGATGCGGTCAAAGGTCTTGTCATCCAGATTCGGGTTGAACAGGAGCGCGGCCCAATAGTTCAATATGTTCTGCTGGCCATGGAATTTGCCGTCCGGGCCTACCAGGGTTGCCAGGCCTATGCATTCCGACGGATTCTTATCGGGATTATTGGCGGCAAAGGACACCATCCGCTCATTCACATTGGCAGCGGAAGCTCCGTCGATGAACATGCCGGCGATACCGGTATCAAACTTTTCGTAATGCTCTTTCGCTTTAAAAGTAAAGTATTCCGGATCGATTACGCCCGTCTCGAAAACCTCCCGTAGGCGCTTGACACCTTCCAGGGTACTGTCTTCGAACCCGCCCCATACATACTTGCCGTCAGCGTCTTTATGGAACGTATTGAAAAAACTATTGTAAGTCTGAACGATAGAGTTGACATTGTTGGGCGTGGCGGTGAAGCCAATGGTTTTCCCGCCGCCATTGCCTTCGGGGTCCTTTTCGATAAAGGCCTTGCCCAGTTCCACCAGTTGATCGATGGTCAAAGTATCCCCAACCTCAATGCCCACTTTTTTCGCCCAGTCCTTGCGGTAATAGATGACATTGGGAGAGATGATCAGGTCTGTAGTTTCCGTAGGTGGTTGCAGGTAAATAATATTGGGGATCATATATAACAATTTGTTGGGATCATTTTCCTGCAAGTAGCCGGCAACACCCGTTTTTTCCATGGCTGCGGCCAGGTTCGGATATTTTTCCTTGTAATCGGCAGGCAGAGCCTTAATCAGCCCCTGATCCTTGTAGGAGTTGTAATCCTTGAGATTGAAGTCCCAGAAGAGCATGTCTGGCATATCGCCGGAATTGATCCATACTCTGTCCCGCTCGGCCCAGGTTTCCCAAGTGATACTGATCAGATCGTACTCAAAGTTGAACATCTCATCAAACTTTTTGTAAATAGGATCATCCATGAAGCTTACATTGGCAGGCAGATTGATGGAAGTAGCAGAAAATTTGATCCTGTCGGCTGGGCGCTCCTGAGCCGCTGATGCGTACACTGTAGACGTGCATACCATCAGCAGGCAAAGCAGCATGGATACCAATCTCTTTGTGGACATGTGGATTCCTCCTCTTTATACTATACAGGTCGTCCCTGTATGTAATTAACCCTTGACGGCGCCAACCAGTATTCCCTTGACGAAATACCTCTGCACAAATGGATAAAACAGCATGACCGGCGCCATGGTCAGCATGATAGCAGCCATTTTCAAACCTTGGGCATAATAAGTTTTTTCCACCGACACCATGGCGGAAGCATTGGATGTGGAAGCCGTCGAGGAGAACACGATATCCCGCAAGATAACCTGTAATGTCCATTTGGAACTATCTCTTACAAAAATCATCACATTGAACCATTCATTCCATTTGTCTACAGCGAAAAACAAAAGGACGGTAGCCAGTATGGGAGCGGTCAGCGGCAGCAATATGCGGAAGAAAGCCGTAATTTCATTGGCGCCGTCAATTTTTGCCGATTCCTCCAGTTCTTCAGGAAGAGCCATGATGTAATTTCGAATTAAAATCGCATAAAAGGTGTTCCCTGCTCCTAGCAGGGCAATACCCAGCAGGCTGTTAGTCAAACGCAGTTCCTTCATAAGAATGTACAAGGGGATCAACCCGCCGCCAAAGTACATGGTGACCAGAATCAAAAAATTGATCAGCTTTTTGCCCGGATAGTCGCGTTTGGCCATCACATAGGCCGTGCTGATTGTTAGAAGCATGCTCATAGGCAAGCCGATGAACAGCAGCAAAAATGTATTTCGGTAGCCAATCATCAAGTTGGTACCCTTGATCAAAAACCGGTATGCATCCAGTGTCAAGGTTTTAGGGAAAAGCATGAGCGGATTTAGCATATATTCCTTCTGGGATGCAATAGAGGCAACAAGGGCGTTATAATATGGATAAATAATTATCAGGCCCCATATTCCCATGAGCACCGCAATAATGACAGTAGAAATATCGCGTTTTTTTTGTGAAAGCATACGTTTCATGCAAACAACCCTCCCCTAGAACAATCCAGCTTCGCCAAGCCGCTTAGCCATGCGGTCAAAGCCAAACAGGAGCACAAAGTTGATCAGTGATTTAAACAGGCCCACCGCTGTACTGAACCCAAAATCCCCGGAGGTTTGGAATGTAACTCGGTAAATATAGGTATCGATGATATCAGATACCTTCTGCACGGTTGGATTATACATATTGAAAATCTGATCAAACCCCGCATTCATCATGCCTCCGATCGACAGGAGCAGCATTACCACAATGGTAGAACGAATACAGGGCAGTGTAACATGCAGGGCCTTTTGAACCCTGTTTGCTCCATCGATAATGGCCGCCTCATACAGTTCAGGCGGAACGGCAGTAATTGCCGCAAGAAAAATGATAGCCGTCCATCCGGATTCCTTCCAAATATCCGATATGAACAGAATCGCACGGAACGCTCCCTTATCCGCAAGAAAGCTATGGGATTTTAAGCCCATATGGGATAAGGTGGTATTGATCAGCCCGTCGTTGCCCAGTATATTTACAGCCACACTGGCCACTACCACCCAAGATAGAAAATGCGGAAAGGTGTACGCGGTTTGAAGAACCTTCCGGTAGCGCGCATTTCGGATTTCATTAAGCAATAATGCCAAAAGAATTGGAACAGGGAATTCAAAGAGGATGCGCCCCGCACTAATGGCAATGGTATTGCCAAGGGCAGTCCAAAATTCACCTTCCCCGAATAGATACCGGTAGTGCTTTAACCCCACAAAAGGGCTCCCCGTAATCCCCAGTCTGGCATTATAGTCCTTGAATGCCAGGGACAATCCATACATTGGCCCATAACAAAACAAAAGATACCATGCCAGAGAAAGAATCACAAACACATACACATATCTGTTCTGGATCATCCTTTTAAGATAATGGCTCATTGTTCCTGCCTTGGCTTTTTGCATACATCATTTCACATCTCTTGGCTGTTTATTTTTAGGCCATGTCCACATTTTAGATGCGCTTTTCTTTTTTGTCAATAGTTTTGGGAAGATATTTCTTTTTTATTTGCACAAAATATGTAATGTCACGCTTGTAAAAATATGCATAATGAATATATGCTTTCTCAAGAAAAGAAATTTCTTTTATTGCTATCCATAAAAGAAACATGTATAATAAGCAGAGAAAATAGGCCGCTCCCTTTTTCATCTCATACCGGTACAGATATGAAACTGTTGCGGAACAAAGCAAGGCAGGGAAAAGGTAATGAGCTATTTAGCATTGGACATCGGGGGCACGGCTGTCAAGTCCGGCCTGTTTACATCGGATGGCATTCTGATAGAGAGCGGGGAAACCCCTTCCAATGGACATTTGGGTTCCAGCGCGCTAATGGAGGCCGTTTATCAAACCATACAAGCCTATACCGGTTATCAGGCTATCGGCGTCAGTACTGCCGGTCAGGTAGACAGCCTGCGAGGTTTGATCACATATGCCAACCAAAATATACCCGGCTATACGGGAACACCGGTAAAGTCGCTTCTGGAGGCGCGCTACAAGGTGCCTGTCACAGTTGAAAACGATGGAATCGCCGCTGCCATAGGGGAGGGTGCTTACGGGGCCGGTCGGAACCAGACAGATTTTATCTGCCTGACCTTTGGCACGGGTATCGGCAGCGGGGTGATTGAAAACAGCCAAATAAACCGCGGCCCCTTTGAAAATGGAACCGGAGAACTTGGGCATATATGCCTTTATCCAGGAGGCAGGCCTTGCGCCTGTGGGCGCCTGGGCTGCTATGAGCAGTACGGCTCTGCCGCTTCCCTTATACGCGCCGCCCAATCGGTGGACGGCAAAGTAACGGACGGCCGAACGCTCTTCAAACTGGCGGCGGGAAGTCAAGCGATACAGGGGGTAATAGCCCAATGGCTTGATCAGGTTGCTCTTGGCCTTGCAAAGATTCAGGAGATATGTCATACAAAGTGCCTGATTTTGGGAGGCGGTATTTTTGAGCAGCCGGCACTTCTGCCCGGGCTGCAAAAGATCTTCTCGTCCTTTGCGTTCAATCCGGAGCCATTGCTCCGAAAAGCCGCATTAGGAAATAGGGCAGGCCTGTATGGCGCTATGACATTGGCCAAAACCATGTGTGAAAATGCGATGCCATTATGAACAAGCATGAAAGGAACGCTGCTATGAGTGATATTTTCCAAACCATCAGGGGACAGTATTCTTTTTTGACCAAGGCGGAAAAAAAAGTGGCGGACTACGTGCTGACCAATCCCCAAGAAGCGTTGTATTTTTCCATTACCGATCTAGCGGAAGCATGCGGCGTAGGAGAAACCAGTGTATTCCGCTTTTGCCGCGATCTGGAGCAAAAAGGTTATCAGGATTTTAAAATGCATATTGCAAAAGCCCTGGCTTCCAGCTCGGAGGAAGCAAAAGCCCAGCAGTTGACAGGAGCGGTGGATTTTAAGGACAGTCTGGAAGATGTGGTTAAGAAAGTATATACCTCCAATCTCCAAGCACTGGAGGAAACATATCATCTTGTTCGCACCGAGAGTATCCGCACCGCGGTCCAGTGGATGATCGATGCAAAAACCATCCACTTCATGGGTGTCGGAGGTTCCATGGTCACCGCCATGGAAGCCAAAAACCGGTTCATGCGAATTGTACCCAAAGTACATATGTCTTCAGATCTGCATCTGCAGCTGATGGAAGCTTCCCTCATGGATGACAAGGACGTAGCGATTGTTTTCTCCTATTCAGGCGCCACCAAGGATACATTGGATGTAGCCCGGATTATAAAGGAGACAGGGGCAAAGCTGATTGTAATAACGCGCCACCAAAAAAGCCCATTGGGAAAAATGAGCGACCTGCTGCTTTTGTGCGGTGCCAACGAGGGCCCCCTGCAGGGAGGTTCCATGGCTGCCAAAATGTCTCAGTTGTTTTTGCTGGATCTGCTTTATCTGGAATATTTCAAGCAGACCTCCGTACAATCAGTGGAAAGAAAAGCAAAGACCACGGCGGCTATTTCCGAAAAGCAATTGTAAAACATATTTAGTCTTAACCATGGAGTTGGGACTGCTTTGTCACCAGATACTTTCAAGAACTCTACTTCCCTTATATTATCGCTCGTTCCTTCCCCTTCTCCCTTCTGCAGCCAGTCACTTATCATCTGTATGGCGTACTTTTCCACCCTGGATACGTATGACCCGGAAATGTTCAAATGCCTTGCAATCTCGTGCTGATGGCGGGCGCGGCCGTCCAGGATGCCGTAATGCAATTCCAGCACGATGCGCTCCCGTTTGGACAGGCATTTTTGAAGGCAACAGACACGGCTCATGCTGACGCGCTTATACATTCTCTTCCATATCATATCCCCGGCAGTTCCCAAACCTAAAGTTCCGAAGGCCACATCCCATTATGCATAATAGATGGACATTAATTACCATGCATGGTATGATCAATTAAGCTTATCCTTTACTATATTTTGATGTGAATTCCTTTTCCCGGCAAATTTCTTCAATATACAGCAAGTAAACCGCCCCATGTTATTCTGCTAGAATTTCAAGGAGGTCTTTGCATGAAAAAAAAATGCTTCGCCCTGATATCCCTTCTGATCTTATTATACTTTTATTGTGCACCGCAAGCTGCGCAGGCTGCATCGTGTTCCGTATCCGTTGGACAAAGCGCCAGGCTTGTGGCTCCCGGGGATACAGTAACAGTCTCCATCAATGTCGGTGTCGCATCTGGTTCCATCTCAGAGATTGGTATTCAGCTTGCAGAGGTTCCAGGGCTGGAATTTATATCTGCATCAGTTCAAGGCGGATGGAGTCTTATGGTCAACAGCCCCTCCTATTTGAATGCTCGGGGTGGTCCTGCAACCGATGGCGGCAATGTTTCGCTCACTTTGACACTACATTTCACGTCCAACGCTCACGGTACGTACCTCTACGACGTGTATAATGTTCTATTCGTTGATGAATATGGCGAGCCCATGAGCGCCGGCGGCGGATCGGCAGCCTTCGAGGTGCATACCCGCGGCACGGATTGGGTCATCGGTCAGATACCAACCTGCAAGGAAGAAGGCAAGCTGGTCATTAAGTGCGTTGATTGCCCATACATTTATGATCAAAAGCCCATCCCCATGATAGCCCATGTACCGGGCACACCTATGATCACAACGCTGCCGGCCTGCCTGCTGGAAGGTGAGAAGACCACCTATTGCGTAAATTGCAGTGCCGTATTGGCAACGCAAGCTGTACCCGCCACTGGCCATACACCGGGTGATTGGCAGTCAGTGACTTCTCCCACCTGCACGGAAGATGGCCTGAACGAGAAACACTGCACAGCCTGTAACGCTTTGCTGGATAGTCAGATTATCGCAGCTACCGGCCACACGCCGGGCGATTGGCAAGTTGCTGCCTCTCCCACCTGTATAGAAAATGGCTTGAACGAGAAACGCTGCACAGTCTGTAACGCTTCACTGGATAGTCAGGTTATCGCCGCCACCGGCCACACGCCGGACGATTGGCAAGTTGCTGCCTCTCCCACCTGTATAGAAAATGGCTTGAATGAAAAACGCTGTAAAACCTGCGGCGCTTTACTGGAATCACAGAATATCGCCGCGGCCGGCCACACGCCGGGGGATTGGCAAGTTGCTATCTCCCCCACCTGTACGGAAAATGGCTTGAATGAAAAGCACTGTACCGTATGCAGCGCCTTGCTGGATAATCAAGTTATTGCCGCCACCGGACATGTGCCGGGTGATTGGCATACCGTATCCGCTCCCACCTGCACCCATAAAGGGAAGCAGGAAAAACACTGTACCGTATGCAGCGCCTTACTGGATGCAAAAATCCTTGCGGCCAAGGGCCATACGCCTGGGGAATGGGTGGTGACCTTGCGCCAGACCACCGACAAAAAGGGTTTGGAAAGCATGCAGTGCGATGTTTGCGGCAAGACGCTCGATACCCGGAATCTGCCGGCTATGAGCGAACCCCGCGCCGACAGCCTCGCCACACTTCCGGGCGAAACCCTGGCGGATGCCGCCCCCCTGGTTTCGAAAAAGTGGCCTACGTACACGTCTATCGATCTTTCCAAGCCTCAGGTCTTCGAATTTCCGATTGTCGCAGAAGGCGGCTATGTGGTAGGAACCGTCACCGTTACGGTGGATGATCATGGGAAGATTACCATCACCTATGTGTTAACCGCCAAGGGTGCGGCCATCAAAGCAGGTGCATTGGCTTTCCTCCCCACAGACCGCGATTGGAAGAAGCTCTCGCCGGAAGAACTGGCAGCAACGCCCATTGATTCCGCCACCGCCTTTTCTTACACAGCACAGCTGGATACCATACCCCAAAAGGACGGCTTCGCGATGCTGTGCCTGAATTTTGTGGTGGATTACGATGTATACGCCGAAGGCGTGAAGGAGTATCTGCCTGAAGCCGAATAGAAATCCAGTCACAGGATACTGAATATCCAAATGTCCTAATCAAATAAAAGTTTTTCAAGGATGGGTGCGGGAAGGGGGATTTTTTCAAAAAGTCCCCTTCCCGCATGTTTTTTACGTTCCTACCCCTCGCCCTTTTGCAGCCAATCCCTTATCATTTGGATGGCGTGCTTTTCCACCCTGGATACGTATGACCTGGAAATATTCAAATGCCTTGCGATCTCGTGCTGATGATGGGCCCGGCCATCCAGGATGCCATAGCGCAATTCCAGTACGATACGCTCCCGCTTTGGCAGGCGCTTAAGTAGGCAGCGGACACGGCTCATGGTGACGCGCTTATGCACTTCTTCCTCCACCACATCCCCGGAAGTGCCCAGAATATCCATAAAGGAAATATCATTGCCTTCCCCATCTGTGCCGATGGGTTCGCTGAGGGATACATCCCCCCGGCGCTTTTTGGCTGCGCGCAGAGCCATCAATATTTCGTTTTCCACGCAGCGGGCAGCATAGGTGGCCAGGGCGGTGCCGCTGCCCTGGCGGTAGGTTTCGATGGCCTTGATCAGGCCCATGGCGCCGATGTGCACCAGATCCTCCTGGGTGCATCCGGGCACGGTATACTTGCGGGCCACGTGCACCACCAGGCGCAGGTTATGTTCGATCAATGTTTTGCGGGCTGTTTCACCGGATTCGCCCCCTGATTGCATAGCATCCAGGCATTCCGCTTCCTGCTCCCTGGTTAAAGGTTTGGGAAAACTGGAGCGGCCCGCGATAAACCCAAGGAGAAACAAACATTCCTTTACGATAAAGAAAAGCATCGTATCGATCATGCAAAAAATCCTCCTTATGGGCTATTCTATGCCGCACTGGAGGATAAGGTTCCGTACTCAAATTTATTACTCTCAGCAGATTATTTTCTTATATCTCTTCCTACCAGCCAAAATGATAAATAGAACTTGACGCCTCATGACGTAACTCCTTCAGTCGCTGCGGCGACAGCTCCCTCAAGAGGGAGCCTTTTGGAAAGCCTCCCTCCGCGAGGCTCCGGAACCCCGACCCCGCCAGTGGCGGATGAGGGAGGGGTGGAGGAGGCTGGCGAATCGAGCGGTGCAAGTGGAGCGCAGCACCGAGACGATTGAGCCAGATGGGATGGTGCCGTCCGCAGACGGCGGAAGGAGTAAGGGAGTTGTGTATTTCATATCATCGGATGATGCTGATCTCACCCAGGCACATGGTTCCTGACCGGACCCCGTAGTATATCTCCTTCCGATACGTTAAACGGGAAAACCAGCATAAGCAGCGTTCCCGCAACGCCATGGGTATGAACCTTTTCCCCCGTGTCCTTCAAAACGATCAAATCCGGCTTATATGCGCGGCTGCCTGACGGCGAAAGTACCTCCAGACCGTCGCCCGCATAAAATCGGTTTTTGAGTTCTACCACCGCGTCTTCCCCGGCTTTGGCGGAAGTGATCACACGTCCAACATACTCCATGGATTGGGTAAAACCTTCCGCGCCGCCGCATGTTTTGGGCGCACCCAGGAAAAAGCCTGTATGGCCTGGGCGATGGCTGGCCTTGTTCAGTTCCAACTCCAGTTCGGGCAGCAGCGCATAAAATGCCTCATCACCCTTAAGAAGAGCATCCAGACCACGGCGGTAAGCCGAGACAACTGTGGCCACGTAGTATTCCGTTTTCATGCGCCCTTCGATTTTAAGGGACGACAGGCCGCAATCACGTAGCTTTGGCAAAAGCGCCATGGCATTTATATCCTGCGCGGAAAAGATGTAGGTACCGTTTTCATCCTCGCATACGGGGAAATATTCCCCCGGCCGCTTTTCTTCCACCACACGGTAGCGCCAGCGGCAGGGCTGGGCACAGGCACCCTGGTTGGCCCCGCGCCCTGTCATATAATTGCTCAGTAAGCACCGCCCGGAATAGGCCATGCAGGCCGCTCCGTGAACAAACGCCTCCAGTTCCAATTCGGGAGACGTGTTTTTCCGAAGCACAGCAATTTGCTGTATTGTCATTTCCCGGGCCAGGATCACTCTTTGTGCCCCCAAACTGTACCAAACAGCCGCGGCCCGGCTGTTTAATGTATTCGCCTGGGTGCTGATGTGAAGAGGTAGACCAGGTAATTCCTCCCGAAGCAGCGTCACAGCGCCAAGATCACTGACAATTGCGGCATCCACGCCGCAGCATAGCGCTATGCGGGCGGCTGATAGCAGCCCTTCAAAATCCTCGTCAAAGGGAAATATGTTCAATGTCAGATAAAACTTTTTTCCCTTGTCGTGGCACAGCTTAACAGCCTGCGGCAGCGTTTCTTCCGAAAAATTCCCGGCAAAGGCCCGCAAACCATACCTTTGCATGCCGCCGTACACGGCGTCCGCGCCAAAATGAAGCGCCGCCGAAAGCTGAGGCATACCTCCGGCCGGAACCAAAAGCTCCGGCACGGTTCTTCTTTGGAACTCTGTCACGGTTACAGACCTCTGCTCTCGTCGTACGCCTTCCACAAGGGAGCGTAAATGGCAACTGCCTGATTATGTTCTGCCTGCGTCTTGGAGAAGGCCAGTTCCCCGGTTTTAGGATCTTTGCTGCAGAAGAACAAATACTTCTCCGCCACAAATGTCTCATCTGGATACAGCGCCGCCTCAATGGCTGAAGAAGACGGGCTGCAGATGGGCCCCAGGGGCAGGCCGGAAATCTTGTAGGTGTTGTAAGGAGATTTCACGTTCAAATCGTCATTGGTGAGCGACATGCGCCTTACCCCGGTGATGTAATGTATGGTCACGTCGCTGCCAAGCTTGATGTTGTTCTGCAAGCGGTTGTGGAATACGGCGGAGACCCTGGCAAAGTCCGCTTCCTTGGCTTCCTTTTCAATCAGGGAGGCCATGGTGAGCACCTGGTCCATGGTCATGTTCAATTGCTCCGCCCGCTCATGATAGGAGGCTGGATATACCACTTCCGTCTGGGACAGCAGCTTGCGGATGATTTCAGCGGCGGTGGCGTCGGTATAAACCTGATAGGTATTGGGGGAGAGATACCCTTCCAACACATATTTGCGCTGTTTCACATTGGGGCTTGACAGCACATCGCTTACATAGTAGTACTCGCTGAAGCTTTCCCCGGTGCGGCATAGCTGCAGGAATTCATCCTTGTTTTTGATAACGCCGTCTGTGAATAGCTTGTTTGCAATATCCTCAATCGTCCAGCCGGGGATAACGGTAATAGTAGCCGTAATCGGCTTGCCGTCACCCGTGGTAAGCTGGTTGGCGATCTGGTCAATGGTCATAGCGCGGGTCAATTGATATTCGCCGGACTGTATCTTTTGGCCAAGGCCTATAAAGTCGCAGTAGTACTTGAAAACGGTCTTGTTGCGGACAAGATTCTGGTTTTCCAGGTTGGTAGCCACTTTTGTAAGGCTGCTCCCGTTTTCAATGACAAAGGTAATAGACCCGGTACTGGATGCATCCACCGGGGCCAGATAATTACCATACACCCAATCCCAGCCCTTCATGGACACACCCACCACCACGATCAAAGAGACCAGTACAATCAATATGGGCCTTAAAATATGCCACAAGCCGCTGTACCAGTATAAGCCGTACTCCCGCTCATCCCTTAAGGATTGGTGGGTATATTCTTTTTTGGGTCCGTGTTTTTTCACGTATGAAGCCTCCTTGTGTACCGCCTACTCCAGGCCAGGCAGTTGAAAATCAAGCCCGGAAGCATCCGTCAATATTTTAAAGATGTCGCCCATTACCTGCTGCAAACGCATTTCCGCCAGCAGATAGCCGGAGACTTCCTGGCTGGCAAACAGCAGTGATGTCAGTTGGGAAAAGCGCTGCATTTCCTCCTCATGGCCGGATGACTGTGCCATAGCGGCCATTTGAAGCTTGGTCTGCATCTTCTTGTATTCTGTCAAAAGCGTTTTGTTGGTATCATCCGCGAAGACGATTTCCTTCAGTCTGGCATAAGTTTGATATTCTTCGCTTTCCCGGATATCCCGGGCCAGTTCATGAGCCTTGCTATATTGCATGATTCGTCCCTCCCTGATACAACGGGCGTACCGTATAAAAGATTGCACCCATAAAAAGTTCCCGCAAGCCATGGGAAAACCCTTCCCAGAAAACTGGGTCAAGTCTCTTTAGCCGCGGGAAACATTGGAGCTTGCTTACTTATATCTCTACAATGATCGGCAGAACCATGGGGTTGCGCTTGATCTTTTCGTAGATAAAGCGGTGCAGCTCATCCTTGATGCGGTTCTTCATGGGCAGCCAGTCGCTGCCGTCCAGCTTGCCGTAGGATACGATGATGCCGCGCACCAAGTCTCTGGTGGACTCGATGATGTCCTCATTCTCTCTTACATACACGAAGCCGCGGCTGATGACATCGGGCCCGGAAACCAGAACGCCCCTGTCCCGGTCAATGGCCATGACAATGATGATCAGCCCGTCCTGGGACAGGTGCTTGCGGTCGCGAAGCACCACGTTGCCCACATCGCCGATGCCCAGACCATCCACCAGCACGCCGCCGGTAGGCACCGTTTCGGTAATGGCCAGGGAGGTTTCATTCATCTCGATGACCTGGCCCAATTCCGGTATGACGATGTTCTTGCGGTTCATGCCCAAAGATTCAGCCAGTTCCGCGTGCTGCCAGAGCATACGGTACTCACCGTGTACGGGAATGAAGTACTGCGGCCGCACCAGTACGTGCAAAAGCTTCAGTTCCTCCTGGCAGGCGTGGCCGGAAACGTGCACCGCCTCCAGAGCCGAATAGATGACCTCCGCCCCGCAGCGGTACAATTGGTTGATGACCCGCGCCACACTTTTTTCATTGCCTGGAATGGGCGTGGCGGAAATGATGACCATATCTGATGGCCTGATTTGCAGCTTGCGGTGCTCGTTGAAAGCCATACGGGTCAGACCGCTCATGGCCTCGCCCTGACTGCCGGTGGTGATCACAAGAATCTGGTCGTCCGGATAGATGTCTATATCATCCATCTCTACCAGATAACCTTCCGGAATGGTAAGCTCGCCGATCTGCATAGCCACGCGGGACACGCTGATCATACTGCGGCCAATGAAGCACACCTTGCGGCCAAAGCGCACGGCGTTGTCGATCATCATCTGGATGCGGTGGATGTTGCTGGCAAACATGGCCACCAAAATGCGGCCATGGGCCTTTTCAAACAGCTTGAAGAACGTTTCCCCAACCTTACGCTCGGACATGGTGTAGCCCGGACGCTCCACATTGGTGGATTCGCAAAGGAACGCCAAAACACCCCTGTCGCCGATCTCGGCAAAGGAAGGCAGGTCGGTAACCTCCCCATCGATGGGGGTATAGTCGATCTTGAAATCGCCGGATACAACCACCGTACCTGCCGGGCAGGTGATGGCCAGTGCCGTTGCCCCGGCGATGGAATGGCTCACCTTGATAAATCGCACGGAAAATTTGCCCAGCTTCACTTCATCCCTGGGCGAGACCACATTGAGCGGGATGCCTGAAACCCTATGCTCCTTCAGCTTCATGTCTACCAGGGCCAGGGTCAGGCGCGTGCCGTACAGCGGCGCAGGCACCTGCTTCAAAACGTAGGGTATGGCGCCGATATGGTCTTCATGACCATGGGTGAACACATACCCCCGTACATTATCCTTCTTTCCCGCAAGATAACTTACATCGGGTATCACCAGATCGATGCCCAGCATATCCTCCTTGGGAAACATGGAACCACAGTCAACTACAATGATATCGTCCTCATACTCAAAGGCGGTGATGTTCTTGCCGATGCCATCCACGCCGCCTAATGGTATAATACGAAGTTTGCCATTTGATGCCACGAGAAACCTCCTTTCATGGTTTCAAAAAATTCCAAAATTACATTTTTGATCTGGGAAAAAGTACGCAAAAACGTAACGCCGGCAATACTGCACGGCGGCCATTTTCAGCCGGACTCCTATTTACCGTTTTCCTATGTTTTATTTAACGGAGATGTTCCTGATCTTTATAAAAAGATCAGCGAACGCTCCGTATCATCCGCACATATCGGTTGTCTTAAGATCGGCAACCAACGGTTCCCATGCACTCAACCTATTATATCACAATTATGGACCGCTTACTAGCGAAAATCCATCGAAATGAACGCTGCAGCCAGCGAATTTTCGATGGATTTTTTGGTTGAATCGCAAAATATTCCTTCATATTCAGGCTTGTCCCCATTCTTCGACCCCATAAAGTTCCT
>JAEZHM010000136.1 GCA_023416585.1 Bacillota bacterium | reverse complement strand
TCAGGAGGCTTTCCATGTCTGACAGCAAGGCGGCCGGAAGCGCCCGGTCGCCCGAATCGCGCGTGGCGCGCCGCAAAAGAGTTCGGGCCAGCTGGTGGGCCGCGCCGGTATCGGCGGCGCTTATCTGCGTCCTGGTGGTCATCGGCCTCAATGTGGGCGGCAGGCTGGGCGACTACCGCGCGTTTTTGCATAAGCGCGCGGTGGTGGACCGCCAGACGTTCTACCCCGGCCTGACCATCGACGGTGTTGATGTGAGCGACATGGACTTTCAGGCCGCGCAGGCGCACTTTGAGGCGATGGACCAGCAGCACCGAAGCGCCTACTTCGTGGTCCTCATGTTCGGAACCCAGCGCTGGACGCTGGAGGAGGACGCCTTCGGCTATCGGAGCGACCATCAAAAGATCCTGGAAAGCGCGTGGGCGGTGGGCCGCTATGGCTCGTTCGAGGAGCGCTTCACCGCGGCATCCCGCGCGGCGGGCGAGTGGTCCAGAAACTACACCATCACCCGCACCATCGACCAAAACAGACTTTTGAACGAATTAACGCCCATCGCGGCCGCGCTGACCCAGCCCGGCGCCAACGCGCAGGTGACCGGCTTTTCCACCACCAAGCTGACGTTCAGCTTCAAGGAAGGCACGGTGGGTTACGTCGTTGACGCGCCAGTCTTAATGCGTGAGGTGCTGGACAAGGTCGCCCAGGGCGGCGGTGAGCTTCCGATCCTCCGCCAGGAGATCGCACCGCCCCTGACCGCGGAGCAGCTCTCCAAGCTCTTTGGCAAGGTCTCGTCCGCCACCACCAACGCGTCCTTCTCGGACAGCAACCGCCTGACCAACATCAAGCTGGCCTGCAAGACGGTGACCGGCACGGCCGTCCAGCCGGGGGAGACCTTCTCCTTCAATAAGGTGCTAGGCGAGCGCACCACCAAGAAGGGCTACAAGCCCGCCGGCGCGCTGGAAAACGGCATGCACACCAAGCAGGTGGGCGGCGGCATCTGCCAGGTGTCCACGACGCTCTTCAACGCCGTCGCCAAGGCGGATCTTCAGATCGTCGACCGCCAGCCCCACTCGATCCCGTCGGTGTATGTGGACCTGGGCAAGGACGCGGCGGTCAACTGGCCCAACCAGGACTTCAAGTTCAAAAACAACGGCCTCTACCCGGTCTACATCGTGGCCACGCTCGGCAAGGACAAGAAGGTAACCTTCAGCATCTACGGGAAAAAACTGGACGACGGCGTCACCATCAAGGTGGTGTCCAAGAAGACCGGCACGACCAGCCCCGGCCGGGACACGTTCATTACGGACGCGTCGCTCCTGCCGGGCGAGCAGGTCGTGGTGGAGGAAGCCAGAAACGGCTACACCTCGGAAACCTACCGGGTCTACTACAACGCAAACGGCGCGGAGATCGACCGGAAACGCCTGTTCCGGAGCACATACCGGGCGGCCGGCGCGGTCATCCGGGTCGGAGGATAGGAGGAACCCCATGCCGGTTAAAATCCCAGACAACCTGCCCGCAGTACAGGTGCTGCTCGGCGAAAACATCTTCGTGATGACCGAGCAGCGCGCCAGCGCCCAGGACATCCGTCCGCTGCGCGTGGCCATCCTGAACCTGATGCCCAACAAGGAAGTCACTGAGACGCAGCTTCTGCGCGTGATCGGGAACACGCCGCTGCAGGTGGAGGTGACGCTACTGCGCACCGCCACCCACGAGAGCGCCAATACGTCCAAGCACCACCTCGATTCCTTCTACAAGACGTTTGACGATGTCAAAAAGGAGAAATTCGACGGCCTGGTCATCACCGGCGCGCCGGTGGAGATGCTGCGCTTCGAGGACGTTGACTACTGGGAAGAGCTCAAAGACATCCTTCAGTGGGCCGAGATCCATGTGTTCTCGACGCTGCTCATCTGCTGGGCGGCGCAGGCGGGCCTGTACTACTACTATGGCATCCCCAAGTACGAGCTGGGCATGAAGTGCTCGGGCGTGTTCCCGCATACGGTGCTGGCGCCCAGCCACCCCCTGATGCGCGGCTTCGACGCCAGGTTCTTCGCGCCCCATTCCCGCCACACCGAGGTGCGCGCCGAGGATATCCTGGCGGTGCCGGAGCTTACGCTGCTCTCCGTCAGCGACGAGGCGGGCGTGTACATCGCGGCGTCGCCGCTGGGCAAGCGGGTGTTCGTAACCGGCCATTCGGAATACGACCCCTCGACCCTGCGCATGGAGTACGAGCGCGACGTGAAAAAGGGGATGAACGTGCCCGTCCCCTGCAATTACTTCCCGGACGACGACCCGGCGCGGGAGCCGCTGGTCGTGTGGCGCGCGCATTCGAACCTTTTGTTCCAGAACTGGCTCAACTACTGTGTCTATCAGGAGACGCCGTATGATCCGGAGAACATCGGTCAGTAAAAAGTATGTTTACGCAGGCCCCGCCAGGCGAAGCCTTGCGGGGCCTGCGCTTGAAGCGGTGGCAGCCTGCGGCTGCTTTTGATCCGCTGAAGGGGGAAGCCCCTTTCGGCGAACGGGAACGGTGACGCAGAAATTTGTCCGGTAAATTTTCGCTGTCGGGTGTTGACGAAGGCGCATCAATTTGATATACTAATCTGCGTCGCCTGAGCGGGATCGGGCGATCCCCAGCGGGGTGTAGCGCAGTTCGGTAGCGCACGTGCTTTGGGAGCATGGGGTCGCAGGTTCAAATCCTGTCACCCCGACCATTTTGCCTGCGCACTGTGGCCCCTTGGTCAAGCGGTCAAGACACCGCCCTTTCACGGCGGTAACAGGGGTTCGAGTCCCCTAGGGGTCACCATCCGATGCACCGGCGTTGCCCGCAATGCCGGTGCGTCCATCCAGGAACTCGGGCCTTTAGCTCAGTTGGTTAGAGCAGTCGGCTCATAAC
>JAEZHM010000084.1 GCA_023416585.1 Bacillota bacterium | reverse complement strand
CAAGAATCATGTTCATCAGCAGCCGTGCTGTACGCCCATTGCCGTCCACAAAGGGGTAGATGTCCACAAGACGTCTGTGTGCATAGGCGGCAAGCAAAACGGGATGAGTACCGGATTTCTTTTCGTTCAGCTCTGCCGCGTTGTTAGAGCAGGAAAACGCTGCTTTGAAAGCACAGAACGAACAGTTGCAGCAGCAGGTGAACTACCTGCTCGAACAGGTGCGTCTGGCGAAGCATCGGCAATTCGGCGCGTCCAGCGAGAAAAGTGAATACGACGGACAGCTGAATCTGTTTAATGAAGCGGAAGCAACGGCTACCGCGCAGGTCGCCGAGCCGGAATTGACGGAAGTGGAAAAACACTACCGCAAAAAGGCAAAGGAACGCGCGGATCATTTTCCGGAAGATTTACCTATTGAAGTAGTTGAGCATACGCTGTCGGCTGAGGAACAGATTTGCCCGGAGTGTGGATCTCCGCTGTATGTGAACGGTTAACCAAACCGTGGAAAAGAAATTCGACGTGAGCTCAAATTGATTCCGGCAAAAGCCGTCATTGTCGAACATGTGGAATATGTGTACGCCTGCCGGGAATGTGAAAAAGACAACGGTAGTGTCCCCATCGTAAAGGCGCCAATGGATCAGCCGTTCATCAAGGGTAGCTTTGCGTTACCGGAAGCGGTTGCTCATCTCATGACGCAGAAGTTTGTGATGGGTGTTCCGCTGTATCGGCAGGAACAGGAATGGAAGCGGCAGGGAATTGAGCTGTCCCGCCAGACCATGTCCAACTGGCTGCTGAAATGTACGGAGGACTGGCTTGAGCCGATTTATGACGCGCTGAGGGGAATCATGCTGGCGCATTTTTCGGCACTGCACGCGGATGAAACCACATTGCAGGTGCTTCAGGAACCTGGGAAAACCGCTCAAAGCAAAAGCTATATGTGGCTGTACCGGACGAGCGGCTATGGTCGGTATGGCATAAAAAATACAAGACCAATTATTTTATATAAATACCAGCCAGATTGACCGCAAAAACTTTCTTTTTGCAATACACCCCGAGGAGCCAAAGCCAGCGCGGTTATGTTTAGCATCATCGAAACAGCCAAAGAGAATGGGCTGAACCCGTTCGAGTACCAGACCTATATTTTTAAGAATGCCCCCAATGGGGAAATCCGCAACAACGCCGATCTGTTGCAGCTGCTTATGCCCGATTCAGTTCTCGATTTCTGTAAGGCGGGCACTCATTTGCAGTGAACGCGGTTTTGTCAAGGTGTGGCTCTTTTTGACGGTTACGACTGAGATACGGAATAGGGCGGGATGCTTACTACGTTGATGTTGACGGGCGCCCGTGTGAGCAGCTGGAATGGGATATTAAGCTGTGGTGGGTACATAATGAGGTTCTGATCGCCACATTGATGGCATTTGGTCTGACAGGTGATGAAAAGTACTGGGATTGGTTTTAAAAGGTGCATGCGAACGCATTTTCTCATTTTCCCGATAAGGAGTTGGGGGAATGGTACGGATATCTGCACCGTGACGTCACGTTTCGTACACGCAAAAGGGTTCGATGTGGAAGGTGCCTTACCACCTGCCGTGCTGTCTAATGCTGTGTGACTCGCTTCTGGGCATGATTGAACAGGGTAAACCGATTACAACGGTGCTATAAAAGTTTGATCTTCTGAAATATTTTGCATATCGAAAGCTCATGGTAATCATGCATGCACCAAAATATTAACTTCTCTATACTTATATTTATGTATTAAAACAATCTATTATATATGAGTAGTAATATACAAAATTGGGACGATTCCAATTGATAAATTATATGTTATAGTATAAATGAACTGAAACATCTCTCACTAATACAAAATTTATAGAAAAGGGGTTAGCTTATGAAATTAACTAAAATGTTTCTCACGCTATTTGTGGCAACGTGCATGTTTACCTTTTCAATCACCAGCAATTCGTTGGTAAATGAAGCAATTCCCTCTTTCACAGAAACAAAACAACGAGCTTTGGCAGCTAACACAGACTCAATAACCACAACGCGTGACGTGTTTTATGCCGATTTAATTGAATCTGAGTCAGAATGGCTGGCTTCGCTTCAATTAAGCAACGGAGCTATACCGATGACCTTTGTTTATACTAGCGGGCAATTGACCGTTAACCCTTATTTTGCTTCAATTTCCGGATTGGCGTTGTTAGAAAGTGGAACAACATACTTGAGCAACGTTGAAGACTACCTAGATTGGCATTTTGCAAATTTAAATACCTCGTCTACCGATTACAATGGGGTCGATGGTACGATTTATGATTACACCGTTAACGTTACGGGTGGTACAACCGTCACCTCACAAGTGTCAAAAAACTCCTACGACTCCACTGATTCTTACGCCGCTCTATTTCTATCCTTGCTGTGGAGATATTACGAAGTAGCGGGAAGCAGCAGTATCACCTATTTGCAGTCACATTATGCGGAAATTAATCGCATTGTCAATGCACTGTTTAGCACCATGAACAATGGATTAACGTATGCAAAACCAGATTATAAGACTAAATATTTGATGGATAATACCGAAGTGTATAGGGGTCTAGTCAATGCACAGCAACTGTATCAAACCGTACTATTACCTGGTTTTACATCGGGTTCTAGTGCTTATACGAGCCTTACGGAAAAATACAATCAAATTACTACAGGAATTACCAATGTTTATAATCGTTTAACCACTACCATGTGGAATTCGTTGGGTAGCCGATATTATTCGTATCTGGGTCAATCAACTTTTAGTTGGAACACGTTTTATCCTGATGCAACCAGTCAATTGTATATGATTACTAATGGCGTATTAACACCTGACAGTACCCGTGCCCAACAAATCTATAATAAGTTTAACACTTACTGGTCTACGGGAGCAACAGATCACTCTTGGGACACTCTTGATAC
>JAEZHM010000039.1 GCA_023416585.1 Bacillota bacterium | reverse complement strand
GATCGATGCCAGGCTGAACCGGGCCGTTTCCGCAGGGGGAAACATTAACGCAAACGCCCTTTTGAAAGATGCCCTGTTTGGGCTGGACACCCTTCAAAGCATGGACGAGGGGCTTGTAAGCGGCAATTTTGCCAAGCTTACAAGGCCTGTAAATTACCGCTGGCAGGATGTTGCCAGTAAGGTAAGCGGTCAGGTGCAGGTCATCAACGCCCGTCAAAATGCGCCGCACAATCCCGCCGAACTGGAACTTGCCGCCCGTAACGAAGAGGAAAAAGTGATACAGGGGCAGGGTACGCTGATCCAGAAGGATGCGGCACCCAAGAGCTATACATCCCTCCAGGAGAAAATGCCCGGCCTATGGGCAGCGGGTCTTACAAAGAACCCGTTATCCGCCGGGTGGTATGCGCCGGCCGGAGGGGAGCAATCCGGCTTCGGTCCAGATCAGGCTCAAACACAGGCAATTGCTGATTTGCGCAAGGCGGGCAACTTTATAGGTGCCGCGGCACAGGGGTACGATTCGCTCACAGGGTTTGGCGGCGATCTATCGAAGCTTTCCACCAATGAGGGCGCGGTGAGGATGGCCATCGATCTTGCGCTGGATTCCGCCAGGGCTTTTTCCGTGGAGCAGACCGCGATCCCCATCCTACAGGTCACCGCTGCCCGGTTTGATGATGCTGTGAACAGCATCCTGGGCATTGATCCGGACGCGGTTGCTAAAATACTGCCTCAAATCCTGTTCACGACAACTGTACAAGGTGACATCAAAAACCAGGCATCCGGAACGGCCGGCCTGGTGTCGGCCATCTTGCGGCTGGGTGAGGGAGCCCTGAAGACGGTGACGGACCATGTGCTGGGCCAAGCTCCCACCTTGCAAACGGTTCAAAATATGTTCCACATTTTGAGGCTGCGGGATATGGAAAAAGGAACGAAGTCGGAAGCCTCACAGGCGGCGGAAGCGGCGCTTAAGAAGACCGCGGGCAAAACCCTGCAAACCGCCGCCGCCCAAACAGGCCATGAAGAACTGGATGACCTGACCGGTATTGCCAATCAATCTTCCCACAACCTGGATGCTATATTGAATCGCTGGGGAGTGCAGGGCGTCAATTACATCGGCAATCTTTTAAAGGCGGGGCGGGGAGACCTGGCGGCGGCCATCACGGCGATGCCTACCTACGCCAAGTCTGCGATTGTCGCCGAAACCAACATGCGCACCTTTGGTTTGAATGACGCGGCCATTGCGGCGCAGGAGAACGCACTTAAAGTGGATATGAAAAGCCCCATCGTTGTCTTCAGCGCCAAACAGATCGCAAAGCAGCAGGCTGTGGAAGCAAGGAAGGCGGAACTTACTACAGGCGGCGGGCTGAATGTCCAATCCATCCTTGTGCAGAAGGTGAACGAAGCCGGGAAGGCTGTAAATAATTCCAAGTTAGCACTTAATCAGGCTGTCCGGAACGAGCAGACTGGGAGGGATGCACTGACCAAAGCGCAGGCTCTTTTCCATAAAAACATGGCCGATACGGCTGCCGCGGATACGGTGGTAGCCGCTATTGATAACCTTCAAAAAGCCACCGATGCGCGGGCGAAGGCGCAAGAGACGCATAAACAAAACCAGCAGTCGCTGAATGACGCGCAGCAGAAGCTGACCGATACACAGAAGCGGGCGACAGCAAGGCTGGATGAACAGGCGAAGCAGGATGTGGACGATATGCGCCTGAAGCTTCAGGAAGCAAGGGTTAAGATGATGGAAATGGCAGGGGGGCAGGGGACAATGCTGCCTGGAAGGACGCAGATTTTGGATATGCAAGATGCGGCTCCTGGCGGTTCCTTATATCTTAACGGCAAATCCCTGCAAGCCATCAATAATCTTCAGAATGGGAATGGCCAGCCTCCTTTGCAAAGTGTGGATTTGTTCTCTAATCGGCCATCCCTTCTTGCGAAAAATAATGGAAACGATATAATAATGGAAGGCAGTCAGCAATTGGAACCCAATACCGCAACGGTTTCGCAGGGTAAAGGGAATAGACCTTTCCGCGCACTGGCCGCAAACGGCACGGTAACGGATGTGGGATATGCAAACGGTGCCAGCACAGCAGGGACTAAAAAAGTAACAGCCGAGACTACCGTGGTGCCTTCAAATACACCGGCACCGCCCTCTACAGCGGGCGCAGGCAAGCTTGATTGGATGGCAGTAAGTGCTGGAAACAATCCATACAGCCATATGGGGATTCAGGATGCCGATTATCAGGCCTATCTTGACGGGAAGCTTACGGAAGCTGATTTGCTCACCATAGCGAATGCGGCTGAATTGTATCAAAAGGTCGCCGGAGGGTCTGGAAATTGGGCATACATATACCAAAACTTAGCGCATTATCTGACGAGAAATATCAGGGTGAAGTATGATCCTGATTACATCAAAAACGATACATACGATTACACCCACGAAGATAAGTACAACTCGAGCAGTAATGAGCCTATGCCCGGTGCACCCAAACATATTAAATGGACCAGGCTAACGACTGTAGACGACCAAGAGGAAGAGAAGAGTGCGACGCCGGGAGAACTGCTTGCCGCAGTGATGACACCAGAGCAGCTTGCGGGTCTGTCGGCAAACAAAGAAATAGTTTTTTCAATGCTGACGGAGGAGCAAAAACGACAGGTTGATGATGGGAAGGACCTTTTCTCAGCAATAAAGGAACTTGACCAAGACAAGCAACAGCAAATTGAGCAGTTAGCACAAGGTATTTACGATTCCTTAAGCAACCAGCAAAAAAAGGATTTAATCTTTTTGAGGAGTGGTGCTGCACTTGGAAATGAAAGCCTTGATACAAGAATGGCGATCCTCCAGTGGAAGAAAGAAAATAAAAAAGAAATAACTTATGAAGACCTGGTGAAGATGGGCTTCTATACCCAAGGCGAATTTGAGGACGTAGGAAGGAAATGGGCGAGCTCAATCAACCTTGAATACGACCTTGTTTATAATGAAAATTCATCCATCGCAATGCTTGACCAGGAACAATGGCTGCAGCGAGGAATGGAAACGACCATGCTGGTCGCTATGGCGGTAGCACCGGCCATCGACAGGGCTCTCTACGGTCCTTCTGATCAAATATTTGGAAACAATCGTTTTGACAATCTTGAGCGGCAAGGAACAACGGGGAATTTCACGGGCAGCAAGGACTATAGACCGCCGCAGACAGGATCTAAGGACCTTGGATATGCAACGGGTACAGGGAATTCTTCGGAGCAGGAAACGGGAACAGGGAATTCTACCGGACAGGCGGAAGGTACGGGGAATCTTGGCGAACCAGCGGCAGTTATAGAGAATTCTGGTGGGCCGGTGGCAGGTACGGAGGACGTAGGCAAGATAATAACTGAAATCAAATACAAGCCTTCCTCCGGAGTAATTTTCAAGGCAAATCCGAACAAAACAACAACCATATTGGGTAACTACGATAGGGATATGAAGAATATTATTAATGAAATGGGTGATGTGAAGTCTACCTATTTCGGCGAGAAAAAGGGAGGATTCAATGTACTAAATGTTCCGAATGATAAGTATAAAAATGCTGATCAGTTTTGGAATGAACATAACTTAAAATGGCTGGATGAGGCGATTGCTAGAGATGATGAGTTTATTCTTGCTACGAAGCCAACAGATGACGTACTATGGAAAATTGATCCTATAACAAGAACTAGAACCTTAACAGGTTTTGGACGAGAATATCAAAGGATGGTTGATAGTGGATATGTATTTGACCCTCTTACAAGCATGATGGTAAGAAAGTGAGGTATAGCAATGAAAGACTATGAAATGACGGTGAGAGAATTCTATTCTCCAATAATCAATCAATATAAGCTACAGTTTGAGAAATTGGACGGAGATGAATTTTTTTTGATAGGAAAAGGATTTGCTTTATATGTTTTTGTAGATCGCAGTGATTGGCGAGCTGATGTTTGGTTCGTCTCGCTAGACGAAAATGGGAGGATCAAAACACATAACCTAATGGATGTGATGGAGGAACGATTCGATGAGATTGATTCAAGCTGTTATGGTAACCCTGGCTCTTCTGACGAACAAGTAAAAGGATATATCCGGTTTGATGTTTCAGGGCTATTAAGGCATTGTCATGACATACTTTCTGGTGATCCAAAATGGGTAAATCAAATCATTGCAGAAGGTACTTACAGCCGCCATGTTGCAGAGTTTCTAGCTCCGTATTTCATGTCACAAGGGTATTATGTAAAGCTAATGCAGTAGAAACCAGGGGGACGGTTCCTTCGGTTTTCCTCGTTTTCGTCCTTCTCTGGGTCCAGGGCCCGCAGGCCCTTGGTCGTCTCAAGGGGGTAATGGAGAATGCAAGGAGGAAGTTGGGGGGGACATCGAAATCTCCCCTTCTTCCTCCTTGCGTCCTTATCGTCTTGTTTCACGCCAATCCAAGCTACTCTATTCTTTCATTCAGACTTGGCACGGCCGGGTTGCTGTCCTCCGTTTTGCGGCTGGGCGAGGGCGCCCTGAAAACGGTGACGGACCATGTGCTGGGCCAGGCTCCCGCCTTGCAAACGGTTTAAAATATGTTCCACATTTTGAGGCTGCGGGACATGGAGAAAGGAACGAAGTCGGAAGCCTCACAGGCTGCGGAAGCGGCGCTTAAGAAGACCGCGGGCAAAACCCTGCAAACCGCCGCCGCCCAAACAGGCCATGAGGAACTGGACGACCTGACCGGTATTGCCAATCAATCTTCCCACAACCTGGATGCTATATTGAATCGCTGGGGAATGCAGGGCGTCAATTACATTGGCAATCTTTTAAAGGCGGGGCGGGGAGATCTGGCGGCGGCCATTACGGCCATGCCCACCTACGCCAAGTCCGCGATCGTTGCCGAAACCAACATGCGTACCTTTGGTTTGAATGACGCAGCCATTGCGGCGCAGGAGAACGCACTTAAAGTGGATATGAAAAGCCCCATCGTTGTCTTAAGCGCCAAGCAGATCGCTAAGCAGCAGGCTGTGGAAGCAAGGAAGGCGGAACTGACCGAAGTCGGTGCGCCTAATGTCCAATCCATCCTTGTGCAGAAGGTGAACGAAGCCGGGAAGACCGTAAATCATTCCAAGTTGGCACTTGATCAGGCTGTCCGGAACGAGCAGACTGGGAGGGATGCACTGACCAAAGCGCAGGCTCTTTTCCATAAAAACATGGCCGATACGGCTGCCGCGGATACGGTTGTAGCCGCTATTGATAACCTTCAAAAAGCCACCGACGCGCGGGCGAAGGTGCAAAAGGCGCATAAACAAAACCAGCAGTCGCTGAATGACGCGCAGCAGAAGCTGACTGATACACAGAAGCAGGCCACGGCTGGGGTGGATGAACGGGCGAAGCAGGATGTGGAGGCTAAGCGCCTAAGTCTGGCTGAAATAAGGGCCAAGCTTGTGGGAAAGGTTGGGGGACAGGCAGGGGAGCAGGGGGACGTGCTGCTTGGACGTACGCAGAATTTGGATATGCAGAATGCGGCGCCTGGCGACTCCTTGCATCTTAACGGCAAATCCATGAACGTCATCAACGATCTTCGGAATGGCCAGCCTCCTATGCAAAGTGTGGATTTGTTTTCTTATCGGCCATCCCTTCTTGCGAATAAAAATGAAAGCGGTATAATAAACGAAGGCAGTCAGCAATTGGAATCCGATGATGCAACAGTCACATCCGATAAGGGAAAAAGACCTTTCCGCGAGCTGGCCGCAAGTGGTGCGGTAACGGATGTGGGATATGCAAACGGTGCCAGCACAATAGGGCCTCAAAATAAAACATCCGAGACTACTGCGATTCCTTCACCTACGCTGACACCATCCCCCACAGCGAGCACAGGCAGTCCTGATTGGATGACAGTAGGTGCGGGTAACAACCCATACAGCCATATGGGGATTCAGGACGCCGATTATCAGGCATATCTTGACGGGAAGCTTACGGAAGCTGATTTGCTCATCATAGCGAATGCGGCTGAATTGTATAAAGAGGTCGTCGGAGGGTCTGGTAATTGGGCATACACATACCAAAACTTAGCGCATGATTTGACGAGAAATATAAGGGTAAAGTATGATCCCGATTACATTAAGAACGATACTTACGATTACAACCACGAAGGCATGTATGACCAGAGCAGTACTGAGCCTATGCCCAATGCGCCTGTATTTAAAACATGGACCAAGCTGACGACCGTGGACGACCAGGGTGGGAATCAGGACGGCACGATCATCGACACCATAAAAAACAGCCCATTGGGAAAGGCCATCTCAAAAGCAATAGAACCAATAAAGGAAAATGTGGAAGCGGGTGTGCAGCTCTCAGACTTTTTCAAACAATATGATTCTTCTTCCTCCGCCAGGGTTCAAACCATTCTTGAGGATACCCGCAATAAGCTGAATGGAAAGAATCTTACGGCAAAAGACAGGCTCTTGATACGGGATAACGCGCGCAGCGCCATCGATGATACCAGTATGTTTCAATTGATTGGAATCAATGTATGGTATCAAGACCAGGCTTATCCTCTGTATGACCCGCGTGATTATGGGGAAGGTGCCTATTTTGGACGTTTGTATGATGTTGAGAAAATTAATAGAAGTGATTCTCAAGGGAGCTTTGATTTGCTTGGGGCACTGGGAGGATTAAAGCTTGAGGGGGAAGACGACGACTTGACAAAACCCTATACAAAGGGACAAAGAAACATGATAGGAGCCATGAATTTTGCATCAATCTTATTAAACAATTGGCAAGTGGATGATGTAAAAATCATGTTGATGGAAACAGCTAATGGCGAAAAGCGCGCAGTCTTGCAAGTCGGTTCCAGCGATAGGAGGAAACTGATGTCTGAATATGCTGGGACGACCCAATCCTATGTTTCAAATGCCTGGTTGAAGGGTAACGGATTTGGCTTATTCAGAGCCCTTGACTCTGTTGCAGCTCTTTATGAAAGTGTGTCAGGGAAAAATGCAGGTAAGTGGCTTGACCTAAAAATGACTTTTGATCCAAAGCATAAGGAGGAAGCGTATTATGGTTATATTGTAGGAGACGAGGATGGAAACCTTGTATGTGTATCCCCCGTCTATCCCGGGGATAGTTTGGAAATAGTTAATTTCTGGGGGAAGAGCCTAGTATACGACTTGACTGATATGATTAACCCAGTGCATATTGTTGAAGATGGCGCTGGGAATTTAAGAGCCTCTTTCAGCAGAATAGAGAAAAATGTAATGAAAGATATAGAGAATGAGCAATCACAAAAGTAAAGGAAGGGGTCACTTCTTATGCGAAGAGGGGCAGGCTTTCATATCGGCACCGCGGTGTATATCCTTTACCTGTTGATCGCCAGGTTTTTATGGATACCTTATATTGGCCCGCTGACCATGGAATGGCAGTTCTATCTTGTCAGATGGGCCTATTACGCCGTGGCCATAGGTGCCGGAAATCTGTTCTTTTATCTGACACTGACAAATTTCAGAATGGGGTTCGTTCCAGGCTTTCTCATCCCCATGGGGATTAGGGTTGGCCTGGATGGCTTTATATGGCTTTCGGTAATGTTTTTGGGAGAATTCAGTATCATCATTCGCTACGTGCTGGATGCCCTGTTTATCGTAGCGGCAGGTATATCCATCACATGGGTAGACAGAAAGAAGAAAAAATGGGAACACAGAAAAGGGAGCTTGGCCGGCCGCATCGTGCTAGCCTTGCTGATTACGTTTCTATCGGTCATGGTTATTATCCTTCAGGCGGATGTTTTGAAAATAGCCCAGAAATATGTAAAGGATTCGGAAGATTACAACAGGTCCATCCTCTATATCGCCATGAGGGCATATTTGCTTTCCATGGCGGTCTCCTTCGTGGTTCAGTATGCCATGGTGCTTTTTTTCATTGACAAAAAGCAGAGCGCCAGGGTGCGAAGATTTGGTATTTTTAGGCCTGAGGTGATGGTGTGGCTGCTGTTTGTGGCAACACTTATCAGATATTTCATTTCTCCCGCGTATTTCTCGATACCTGATTTTCCCAGCCGGGGAGAGATACTGAAATATGATGATGATGATGTGCATATGGGTTTTCATGTCGTAGATTATATCACGGTATTTTGCCGTCTGAACCCGGCGCACGAAGAAATCGAGGAAAGCATTAACTTGCCGCTGCAAATATATGACAAGGATTATCAAAGGAGCATACGGTTTAGCCCTTCGGAAGCTTGGTATACCAATAAACTGAATGTGAACGGGCACAAAGTTTTCTACTATAGTCCCTATGCTTTGCTATACTTTGATGGGCAGGAGCAGCAGCTTTTATTGGTACGTGATATACAGAAAAAGCCGAAGGATGATATGCTGATCGAAATATTGAAACAAGGGATTTTGGACGGCGACTTTTATTGCTTTGAATACGGAAGTGAATATTTGTTAAAACACGCGCCCGATTTCATACGGCCATACATAGAAAGATACGCCAAGGGTGCGTTCACCGATCAGGATCTAAAAGGTATGGGGGACATCCGTCCTGAATATGTTCAGAAAGTAGCCCGGAGATTTGAAGCCGCACAAAATCCCTGAGCTATCGTCACTTCATAGCCGGGAAAAATCCCTGTGTGCTTTTTTTCGTATCAACCAGCAAAAGGGTAGGCCAACTCCTCTCAATTGGGCTATCGATTTTGACAGCGATACCATGTTCGGCATGCTCTGGTCTGCTCGAGCGTGACGAGGGGACGGTTATACTGACACCCTGCCTGGCTGATAGAATGGTTGACTGGGAATAAACCATACAAACATATTTAGAGTGTGACGAGAGAACCGTCCCCGAGGCACAATCTGGCAAGCCCCTATAATGCAATAAAGAATGCATGTGCCCATATCCTAAGCAAACGGTGAAAAAGACGTATTTGACGGATTTTGTGTTATCAATTTTTCTATGTATAAGGGGGCCGTGATCCTATGATAAGCATGCAAGTGTATATGCAAAATGACAAGGGGACGGTTTGCTGCAATACAAGGATACTGTGGCATGCCGGGAACCGGTATTAAAGGGAGCGTCAGGCATGATATTTATCACAGGGGATACACACATCCCAATCGACATCAACAAATTGAGCACTACGAAATTTCCAAAACAGAAATATCTTTCGGAAGAAGATTACGTAATTGTCTGCGGAGATTTTGGGGGCGTATGGGACCATAGTCACGAAGAACGATATTGGCTTAAATGGCTGGCCAGCAAAAACTTTACTACGTTGTTTATAGATGGAAATCATGAAAATCATCAAATGTTGAATGATGAATTTCCAGTGATTCAATTTTGCGGTGGAAATGCGCATAAGATCAATGATAAGATATTACATTTGATGCGCGGCCAGGTATACAGCATTGGGGAAAAGAAATTATTCACAATGGGCGGGGCCAGTTCGCACGATAAGGAAAGCAGAAAAGAAGGGAAAAACTGGTGGTCTCAAGAAATGCCCTCCGAGAATGAATATCAAACTGCAGCACATAACTTGCAGGCAAGCGGCTGGCAAGTGGATTTTGTGATTACACATTGTGCACCGAATTCTATCCAAAGCCAAGTGAAGGATGGATATGAAGAAAGCGAATTGACGGATTTTCTGGAAAGTGTGAAGGAAAAGTTGACTTTTGATAAGTGGTTTTTCGGGCATTATCATGTGGATAAACAAATTGCCGACAAGTATATCTGCATTTTTGAAAAGATAGTTGAACTTGAGTGAACAAAAAACACAGGTGACGGTTATCTAAAATACGCAGTTTGATGAATTTCTAGGCGTACATCTGGGATTGTATGGCATTGAGAATGGTTTCGTCACAATATGATATTTTATGAGTTTAATGGTGGAGTTAAGGATACTGTAAGACCTTATTGCAGATTTACTAGCATTTGTGATGCTGTTGTACTTCCTGCTCTTAAAGCCAATCCAAATGTAACGAAAATCATAGTGATTGATCCTGTGACTTTCGTTGAAACAGCTATATTTTCGAGGTGAGATTATGAGGATTATGGGAACAAGGGGCTATATTGATGTTGAGTATGATGGCAAAACTGCAAGGTTTTCGGGTGATATGTGCATTGATGGGTTTGCAGCCATTGCAAATTCCATGAAATGGCTTCCTCCGGATGAAAAATTGCCAGTTACAGAAAAAGAACGTTTATTGGTAATGAAAGCGGTTCGAGAAGATGTAAAAAACAATGAATACAAGGTTTTCTTTACAAACGACAAATATGAGGATATTGACTTCAGCTAGAGATTGCTTCTGAAGCATAAATGCGCAAGCCCTTTTCCATAAAAACATGGCCGATACGGCTGCCGCGGATGCGGTTGTAGCCGCAATTGATAACCTTTAAAAGGCCACCGACGCGCGGGTAAAGGCGCAGAAGGAACTTAAAAGCGGCCAATTGACGCTGAAAGGCGCGCAGCAGAAGCTGGCTGATACACAGAAGCGGGCCACAGCAAGGGTGGATGAACTGGCGAAGCAGGATGCAGAAGTCATGCGAATGAAATTGGCTGAAACAAGGGCTAAACTTATGATACGGGCAGGGGGACAGGTTGTAGATCAGGGGAGTGTGCGGTTTGGACAGACGCAGCTTGATAATGTGAGTAACGAAAGCAATACTCTTGCACAGACGGAAGGAAGCAGTATAATAAAGAAAAACACACAAGATTTGGGCCTTGATTCGGCAGACGAACAGAAAATAGCGGAGGAATATCTTGAACAGCCGCTGCTTGCCAAGGAAGCGCTGTTTAAGCTGAGGGTCTGCATCAGCAGAGGGGTGGTTGCCCCGTATCGAGAAAATACGTTATGAAACGAAAACAGTAAAGACGAATTCACTTGCTGATGTGGTGAAAGAGACATGGGGTATGATTGGTGAAGGTACTGAGCTTGTAGCAAATGCGCTGGGCATAGCTGCCCAGTATTACACAAATGCGCCGGCGGAAAAAGTATCTGAGGCTGTGGATGGTATATTGTCGGTTCTTACAGAACCCAAATCTTTTGAAATCGGCGCACAATTCCTGGATAAGGTTTATGACACTGGTGGTACATTTGAAAATATGGTGAAAGGTATTGATCAATTCTTTGCTGATCATACGGGTGATTCCTATGTTCAGCATACGCTGACCATCAAGTGGGAGGGGATTCCAACACCTCAGAACGGTACCTATACTTATAATGTGTATGAAGGACAAAAGGTTGATAAGGATGTTACTGCCGGCTTTGAAAACGCGCTGTTCTTTGGTAAAGAACTCGGATGGTAAAATTTAAGTTGGAGGAATTGTATCATGAAAAAAGCGTTGCTCCTTCTACTGTTTGCTGTGCTCATGGTTTCAATAACCCATATGTCCTTGGGCGAGGAAAAAAAGGTGAAAGTGCCAGATTTTAGCCTGATATCTACCTTTACAAACGGAGAAGCAAAAGAGGAACAATTTTTTAGCTGTATGTGGGCAGGTATGCTTGTCAGAAAAAATGTTACGGTTGCCGGTTATTTATCAGCGCTTGATACTATAGGCCTCAAGTATTTACATCTGGACAGGTTTGTGTTAAGAGATGGAACAATAGTGAATACTATTGATTTTTCTGATCTCTTATCATTGACTCTACATGGAGACCCAGTTCAATCGGCAGATATTGTTTTGTTTACAGATCCGCGGGAAAAGGATTTGGGTGGTGCAAAAATACCAATAGATCTAGACAATAATTATCTGACGATTGTACTTGGGAAAATAGAGAATTAGAGTGGGTTTAAAACAGACCCGAGGGATGGCAAGCTGTTTCAAAATTCTGAAAGTCACTTTTTGCAACACAGCATACTGCATGACAGAGAACACAATTATATCGTACATAGTATAACGAAAGCTGTGAACATTAGTTTTGACACAGTCTGCCGTTCCCCTGGTTAAATGAATTAAACAAGATCGTTTTGGGCTATCAAGATATAGCAATGGAGGCCTATGAACTTTTATTTACAAGGAAAATATATATACACACCAACGAAATAACTGGTAATGGAAGCGGTTTGCTGAATGATATATGTTTCCGAATACACAAGCGATTACCATAATACGGAGGGATGATCTATGAAAAACCGCCTGTATACCTTTCTGATAGCCTTCCTGATCCTGCTTGTGGTGATTGGCGTCAGCAGCCATGCTTTGTCAGCCAGCATAAACCCTTTGAGTGATCTGAGCGCCGAGGCATTGCCATCTTCCCAACTGCCCGGTGATACGGTTATCCAATTCCCCGATCCGAACTTTGAGGAGGCAGTGAGAGAAATCATTGGAAAACCGGCGGGGGACATCACAGTAAACGACGTGGCGAGGATTACCGAGCTTGATTTGTATGGGTTTGACATTGCGGATTTAACAGGCATCGAATACTTCGCCGCATTGGAAGAGCTCAGCTGCCAGGAGAACCTGCTAACCGAACTGGATATTAGTCAGAACACCAAGCTGAAGGGTCTTGCATGCCGCATGAACTACCTGACAACGCTGGATATAAGTCATAATCCTGCGCTGGAAGAGCTTGGCTGCGAGGAGAATCAACTGACAACGCTGGATGTGAGTCATAGCCCTGCGCTGGAAGACCTTCACTGCGACACCAATCAACTGACGGTGCTGGATATAAGTCATAATCCTGCGCTGAAAGAGCTTAGCTGCTGGGAGAATCAGCTGACAACGCTGGACGTGAGCCATAACCCTGCGTTGGAAAACCTTGGAAGTTACACCAATCAACTGAAGGCGCTGGATGTGCGTTATAATCCAGCGTTGGAATATCTTAGCTGTTGGGGGAATCAGCTGACAGCGCTGGATGTGAGCCATAACCCTGCGCTGACAACCCTTGCCTGCGACACCAATCAATTGACGACGCTGGATGTGAGCCTAAATACCGCGCTGACATGGCTGTCCTGCGGCGGTAATCAGCTGACAGCTCTGGACGTGAGCCATAATCCTGCGCTGACAACCCTTGCCTGCGACACCAATCAACTGACGATGCTGGATGTGTTCAATAATCCTGCGCTGACAAGCTTTAACTGCGAAAAAAATCAATTGATGACGTTGGACGTGATCCAAAATACTGCGCTGACGGACCTTTCCTGCAGCGACAATCAACTGACGACGCTGGATGTGAGCCAAAATACCGCACTGGAAGGTCTTTTCTGCGGCGGCAATCAACTGACGATACTGGACGTGAGCAATAATCCTGCGCTGAAAAACCTTTACTGCGATCGCAACCTCTTCCCCGATCCATCCGCCATCATCGGTCTGGACGAGAGCAGGCTTTATCTTTTTGTCTTCGATCCGCAGTTCGACCGGTAGACTTAATCCGAGTTTTCCAACGTTCGGCATGTTTAAAATCCCAAAGCTCCGGTCTATGGTGGCTCTTTATCATCAATGATACGCAAAAGCTGAGGGTACGGAACAAGGGTTTTGCGCACCAGTATGCCTTGAGCTGGATGGCAGCGGCGATAGGGATAAGCTGCGCCGTTTACCTCGCTCATTTTTCGGGATTGTGGAATTCCGGATATGGATCTACTCCACTGGAGGCAGCCGGGCTTCGGAGCCCGTTTCGCTCGTTTCTTCCGCTTCGCTGGATCCCTCCATCTGGCTCAATCGTCGCACTGCTCGCTGCCGCTCGCAACCCCGGCGGCTCAATCGTCGCACTGCTCACTGCCGCTTGCAACCCCGGCGGCTCAATCGTCGCACTGCTCACTGCCGTTCGCAACCCCAGCGGCTCAATCGTCGCACTGCTCACTGCCGTTCGCAACCCCGGCGGCTCAATAGTCGCACTGCTCACTGCCGTTCGCACTGCTCGTTTCGCTCGCTTCCTCCGCCCGGCTTATTGCCCCCACTGGGGGCAGCCGGGCTTTGGAACCCGTTTCGCCAGCCTCGTCCGCCTTCGCTTCATCCGCCACAGGCGGCGCTTGGCTCCCGAGCCGCAGGCGGCGCTTGGCTCCCGAGCCACAGGCGGCGCTCAGCTTCGGAACCTTGGTCGTCTCAAGGGGGATATGGAGAATGCAAGGAGGAGTAGGGGAGATTTCGATGTCCCCCCTAACTCCTCCTTGCGTCCCCTGCCGTCTTGCCTCAACTCAATCATACAACTTATAAGATACTTTCATTCAGATTAAAACATTCATATCTCCTGTTCCTGTTTTTCATTCAAACCGAACGAACCGTCCCTCTGGTAACCCCAGTCTGCCGTCCCCGGCGTTGGTTGCAGAATTATTCAAACTTCACAGTGCCAAGTACCTTTTTCATCACACTGGCCGCATCCTCCCGCATCTCGCCGGAAAACTGCAGCATGTTGCTGTACCCGTTATAAAGATTATAATACAGGCGGATATCTTGCGTAAGGCGCACCATTACGCGTTCATCCTCTCCCGTCATGATGCTTTTGCCGGTAAGAAGGATGAATGGTTTGCCGCCTAACTTGGTGACCGTTCCGTCGTCAAAGTTTACGCTGTTGTCAAGGACCATCGTCAGCATGCTGTCCGGAATGCCGAACGTCTTGATCTCAAACATGCCCAACAGATTCCCTATAGATATAGACGTAGCGGACAAATTGGTTTCAAAATCGGAAGCAAACTGTTTTGCCAAAACATTGAGGGAATCAAGGCCGTATTGTTCCGCGATACCTTCAAAGTCGTAGCTGTTCCGGTCGCTCTCTTGCTTTTCTTTCTCCGAAAATGTCGAAAACGCATCCGCAGAAGAGATGAATAGGTGGATGTATCCATTGGAAAATTCCATATTGTCCAGCTGCTTGGCAGACCATGTATTGGGTATTTTTAATGATAACACATCTGTTGTAACTGCTTTCGCCTTGCTGCTGCCGGATGCAGTGGGAGCAGGGCCGTAAATGGAATCAACGCCGTCATACCAGATGCTGTCTATCACCTGGTCAAAGAACGCTTTTTCCTCATCAATGGTATCGTCATGGGCGAGGCAGGTGATGATGATGATCTTCCCGTCTACCTGGGTTTGATACTGATACATGTCAACCGTCTTTTGTGGAGATAAATCCACGGTAAATTGAGCATAAGCATATCGTGCCTGGTTGGTGATCAGCGGCATCATTTTTGTGATATTCATCTGGCTCTTTGCCGTCTCTGCTGCCACAGCCATTTTGTTAAGAAATTTGTCAAAGTCCATATCGTTCCAATCCATGTTATCTCCAGCAGGTCTGGATGCAATCATGACCTCACAGGACGGATTCTTTTGGCAGATCACGATCTTGTAGCCGTACTCCTTGAGATAGGCGGTCATCTTTTTTTTATCCATGCCCATGTATTTCTTTGCTTGCGCATTATCCACATGGCCTTCGTAAAACGCGGCGCAGCCTTCGGGAACGTCAACAGACATGCCGATATCCTTAAGGTGTACTGCTTGTGCGAGGGCGGAAGAGGCTGCCAGCAGGCAAAAAGCGAACAGTGTGAGGACAAGCGCTTTTTTGATCATAAAGATGCTCCTTTGCGCGTTGCTCAGGGGTGTAATATGAAACGGCCACTGCTATCTGCATTTGATTATACCATCCTATTTTGGAAAATGATAGCATATTGTGCTGGATTGTAGGATGCTGCCCCAAAAGTGTACCGCAATCTGTATCGTGAGCTTCAAGCTGCGTTGTTCTTTCATATCCCCATGACGTAGGAATTTCGATAAAAAGCGGGCACAAACGCAAATATGTGTGCAAATATGGGTAATGTTGACACTAATTTCATAGAATGCTATATTATTCAATAATAATCAAGAGCATAAGAAAAAGGAGAATAAATATGAAGCGAACTGTTGTACTTGCGCTATCGGCAGCTCTGTTTCTGTTCATCGCGCTGTCATTGGCAACCGGTTTTGCCGAAACATCCAAGTACGGGTTTATTGACAAACAAGGTAATATGGTGATTCCAGCGGAATTCGATTATGCCTCCTCCTTCAGAAACGGATACTCGTTAATTTTTATGGGGTCCATGGATTCTAATGGTTATCCGGAATCCGGGAAATATGGTTTTATCAACTTAAAAGGTGAATACATCAGCAGCATTCAATGGGACGACGCGCATGATTTTTCTGAATCAGGCATGGCTGTCGTTCGAAAAAACAATAAATGCGGCGTCATTGACACCAGTGGCAAAATAGTTCTTGAACCCACATACGACTACATTTCTTTCTTTGGCGAAGGATACGCCTATGTATTCAATGGCTCACTGGATAAATACAACTCTCCCGACAAAGGGACGTATGGATTCATAGACGCAGCGGGCAAACTGATCAGCGATATGCAATGGGATGGCGCGGATACATTCCATGAGGGCTTTGCATCCGTCATCAAAAACGGAAAAACAGGCTGTATTGACACCGCCGGCAAGGTCGTTGTCAAACCGCAATATGACTATATCGGCGATTTTTCAGGCGGCCGTGCGCTCGTGTTCAACGGAAAATTGACCGATTACGGCAGCCCCGATGATGGTCAATACGGTTTTATTGATACGGCGGGCAAGATCATCAGCAAGATACAATGGGAAGACGCATCCCCATTTGAGGAAGACCTTGCCGCAGTGAAAGCGGATGGAAAATGGGGTTTCATTGATCGCGAGGGGAATATTGTCGTAGAACCAAGGTATGATGCTGCAGACTCCTTTAAAGGCGGCCGGGCCAGGGTATTTATAGGAACTTTAAACTCGATTGGTTACCCGGGTAATGGGATCTACAGTTTTATCGATACAACGGGTAAGCTTGTCGGCACCAAGGCGTGGGATTACGCCGGCACGTATTCAGAAGGTTATGCCGATATCGGGCTTCGGGGAAAAAGGGGCTTTATCAATCAACAGGGCGTTGTTGTCATTTCGCCGGCATATGATTTTGTGTATCCGTTCATTGAGGGCCATGCGGTGGTATATGAAGGGCCTATGCAATTCGGCACAATTCCTGATGAAGGCAAGTATGGCATGATCGATACGTCCGGCAAAGTCATCATCCCGATACAATGGGATGATGTAACCCCCTTTCGCGAAGGAATGGCCACCGTCATTGAAAATGACAAATGGGGATTTGTTGACACCACCGGCAATCTGGTCGTTGAACCCCAGTATCAAAGCGCAGATCGATTCTACCATGGGCTTGCGCTTGTTGAAGTAGGTGCAGCAGAAAGCGATTCAGAAAAAGATTTCCGAAATACCACCTGGGGAATGACCCGCGGCGAGGTCGAGGCGTTGGAAGGCGTGCCATTAACTTCCGGTACTGTCGAAGATTTCAAGCATGTTGAATACATTGCATACATGACTTCAGTCGATGGGCTTGATGCAGTTGCAGCTTATTACTTCAACGCAGATGGCCTGTTTGAGGCCAGGTATATCATGTATGAGTCCCATAATAACGCGAATTTGTATATTGACGATTACAAAAGAATCCAGGATTCACTGAGCAATAAGTATGGTGATCCACTGTCGGATGGAGAAACCTGGGATACCCCAGCCCATAAAAGTTTGTATGCAGATGACAAAGGTGAAGCGTTGAGCCATGGGTTTCTGAAGTATGCCAACTATTTCGGTACAGACCGCACCTTCATATTAATGAGCATGGAGGTTGACAACGATGCGATCTCTACGGTCATAAACTATACATCATTGCTTATCGATTAACCAGAGGAAGATTGCTCTGGCGATATATAAACGGGATCTGAAGGTATCAAATTGAAACCACGGGGATAGTTCCCGCGGTTTCTTTTGTTTTCGTCCTTCTCCGGGTCCAGGGCCCGCAGGCCCTTGGTCGTCTCAAGGGGGTTATGGAGAGTGCAGGGAGGAGGTAAGGGGGGACATCGAAATCCCCCCTTCCTCCTCCTTGCGTCCTCGTTTTGTTTCATATCAATGTTTCTGCCCAAACCGTGAGCCCGCCTTAAATAAACACTGTTTAAATCATCAATGTGTCATTCTGAGGGAGCGAAGCGACCGAAGAATCTTTATGTATCAAGGGTTTCAAGATTCTTCGCTGCGCTCAGAATGACACGTCCCCGAATAAATCATCATTTACGTAAGTGCGTTTGGTTGGGTAATGCCAAAACCTAATCTCCTCTGGGAGCAAGTACCAAAATTCTTTTGCTTTTTTCCCTTGACACAAGCCATAAACCTTGTACAATAAGAATTGAAATCGGGCGATGGGAATCCATGGCTCCGATAGAATAGAGGAGCGGTCAATCAAGAGTACCCCTGCCGGAGCCTTCAACAGGCGTTGACAGCAGGAAGAAAGGGATTGCCGCCGAAATGGAAGGACCCGTTGAAGTCCTTTCGTTGGTCGACGAAAGAACATTTCGCCGACTGTCACGGTTATCCGTGGAGCGCTATTCGACCGCTTTTATCTTGGGATGGAAGCAGCGATTGCGCATAGCCGCAACCGCTGCTTTTTTCTGTACTATGAACATGGAGGAATCTACTATGAAAAAAACAGTTTCCTTGTTTCTTGCCCTCCTGATGATCCTCACTCTGGGTTCTGCCATGGCAGAAGGCACCCTCCGCGTCGGCATGGAATGCAACTATGCCCCTTTCAACTGGACCCAGGCCGAAGCCAATGAGTTTACCGCGCCCATCGAAGGCGGCATAGGTTTCGCGGATGGCTACGATGTGCAGATCGCCAAGAAAATTGCCGAAGGCCTTGGCAAGGAGCTTGTCATTGTGAAGACCGAGTGGGACGGCCTGCCCATGGGCGTGGACAGCGGCATGCTGGATGCCATCATCGCCGGCATGAGCCCCACGGCGGAGCGCAAGACCAAGCTGGACTTCTCCGAACCCTACTACTCCAGCGAGCTGGTGGTGGTGGTCAAGAAGGACAGCAAGTTTGCCGGCGCAAAGGCTCTTGCAGATTTGACGGGCGCCAATATCACCGCCCAATTGAACACCTTCCACTACACGGTAATCGACCAGATCCCGGGCGCCCAAAAAGCCACTGCCATGGAAAGCTTCCCCGCCATGATCGTGGCAGTGCGCAGCGGCTTTGTGGATGGCTATATTGCGGAGCGTCCCGGCGCGGAAGCGGATGTGATGGCCAACCCCGACCTGTGCTATATCGCCTTTGAGCAGGGCAATGGATTCCAGACCTCTCCGGAGGATGTGGCCATCGCAGTCGGCCTGAAGAAGGGCAGCCCCCTGACCGCTGATATCAACACAATTTTGGCCGGCCTGGACGACGCCACCCGCCTGCAAATGATGCTGGATGCCACCGGCCGCCAGCCCCTCACCCAAAAATAATCCTTCGCGGCTGCTTACAGGGAACGGATAGTTTGGTTTCACGCCTGCTGCCGTTCCCTTTCCGGCCGTTTTCGTTTCCCATTTCCCGTAAGGAGTGAACCTGATGCCCACCACCGACAATTTCTTCGCATGGGTGCAGTTTATTTGGCATGAATACAGTCCCATGTTCTTGGCGGGAACCAAAAATACCTTGCTGGTCGCGCTCAGCGGGACCGTCATTGGCTTTGTGATTGGCCTTTTTGTTGCCATTTTGCGTACCATTCCCGTAAAGCCGAAGGATTCCTGGCGTAGAAGGTCCTTTTTGAGAGGCCTGTACTTTTTGCTGGGCATTTATATTGAAGTTTTCCGTGGCACGCCGATGATTGTGCAGGCCATGGTTATTTTCTATGGCGCGCTGCAATTCCTTCACATCCGTATGGATGTCATGACGGCCGCCATTTTTATCGTATCCATCAACACCGGCGCGTACATGGCGGAAATCATCCGCGGCGGCATCATCAGCGTGGACAAAGGGCAAAAGGAAGCCGCGCACGCCATTGGTATGACGCATTTCCAGAGCATGATCCATGTGGTGCTACCCCAGGCTGTTCGAAACATCATGCCCTCCATCGGCAATGAATTCGTTGTAAATATCAAGGATTCCAGTGTTCTGAATGTCATCTCCGTCACCGAGCTGTACTTTATGAGCAAGTCTGCCGCGGGCAGCTATATGCGCTATTTTGAGGTGTTTTTCATCACGGCTATCATTTATTTGGTTCTCACCTTTACCGTAACGCGCATTTTGCGCTTCATTGAGAAAAAGATGGACGGCAAAGGCACCTACACCATCCACGGTTCCCAAACAAGCAGCCGAAGCGCGATCACACTTCCAAAGGGAGGTGAGATGATTGGAAAGTAAGCAAAAGCACGGCGGCCATGTTTTGGAGATTGAGCATCTGCACAAGCGTTTTGGAGACAATGTGGTGCTAAGGGACATATCCTTCTCCGTTGCGGCAGGGGACATTACCTGCATCATCGGCGCATCCGGATCCGGGAAAAGCACGCTTTTGCGCTGCATCAACTACCTGGAGCAGCCTACTGCAGGAAAGATTCACTTCCATGGCAAAAACGCGGAAACCGAATGGACCCGGGCCATGTTCCACGCCAGGGTCGGGATGGTATTCCAGTCCTTTAACCTGTTCAACAACATGTCCGCACTGGAAAACTGCATGACAGGGCAAATTAATGTGCTTAAGCGCGACAAAAAAAAGGCCAAGGAAAACGCGCTTTTATACCTGGAAAAGGTGGGGATGCTCCCTTACCAGGATGCCCGCCCCGCCCAGCTTTCCGGCGGGCAGAAGCAGCGGGTGGCCATTGCCCGCGCCCTTGCCATGGACCCAGAAGTACTGCTTTTTGACGAACCTACCAGCGCATTGGACCCGGAAATGGTTGGCGAGGTGCTCACCGTAATTCGGAATTTGGCTAAGAGCGGTCTTACCATGCTGGTGGTGACCCATGAAATGAGCTTTGCCCGGGATGTATGCAGCCGTGTTATTTTCATGGATGACGGTATGATTGTGGAAGACAGCTCGCCGGAGGAGATATTCAGCAACCCGAAGCAGGCAAGGACGAGGGAGTTTTTGAGCAGAATATTGTGATATAGGGGACTGACCCGGGGGACGGCAGACTGTGTCAAACGCCTAAAATCGCCTTTAGTAACACAATCTACTATATGAAACATGATATAATTATATCATATATAGTATAGCGTGAGTCTGGGCTGTTGGTTTTGACACAGTCTGCCGTCCCCATTCCACCTCTTGGGTGGGATGGAATAAAGCTTTGAAAGGAGGATGCCCAATGGCAAAAAACGATAATATGCTGGCGATTTTATGGATGCTTCATTCTGGATCAAAAATTACTGCAAAACAAATAGCGGAAAAATTAGAGATAAATATACGAACTGTTTACCGTTATATTGACTCGCTCTGCGCTAGCGGAGTACCGATTGTATCAGATGCAGGCCAGAACGGTGGATATAGTTTACTGAGTGATTTTGTAAATGCACCATTGTTTTTCGATATGGAAGAACAAAAAGCGCTGCTTCATGCCGCCGTATTTGCCAATGAAGCGGGATACCCTTTCAGTGAGTCGTTAAACAAAGCAACACAAAAATTAAGAATGTATTCAAACCGGGAACAGGAAAGTATCCTCAATCGCCACTTGGCCGGTTTCGAAGTGTTAAACCGTGATATAGACCCATCTGTTAAGCTGATATTGGAGGAACTGGAGCAGGCCGTAGCAAACGAATATTCTGTTGAAATTGAATACCGCACAAGCCGTGATGATGGGCCACGGTCAAGAGTGCTTGATCCTTATGGAATGCTCTATTGGAACAACAAATGGTATACGGTTGGATTTTGCCATCTTCGAAATGAAATCAGAAGCTTTCGGGCAGAACGGATTATTCGGATACGGCGGACGCAAATGGGTTTCAAAAGGCCGGAAGCCTTTTCTGCCAGGGAATTTTTTTTACATAGTCTTTTACCGGATTCTGAAAGCAGGGATGGGGCGGTATCACTCATTATCGGCGGCAGGGCAGAAGCTTTGGACGATTTGTGCATGCATTGGTTTTTAGGCCATTACCTGAAAGAGCGTACGTTAAATCAAGCAGTTTTTTTACTTGACGAAAGAGCGCTTCATGCATATGTACCCCATTTTCTCCTGTCTTACGGAAAGGCCATTCAAGTAATCGAGCCGCAGAGTTTAAAGAAAAAGCTTGCCTCTGTTGCATCGGAATTAATGGATTATTATCAACTATGATCGCTTCACTGACAGCAGTTGTCAGTGAAGCTGTTTTATTATGAAGACAGACATCGTTCCTTATCAAGGATGGATGTTTGACAGGCACTTGAAAAGCTAAAAAATGGAGGGCGTATGTATGAAAAATAATATGGTGTTTCTTTACGTATTTGATACAATGGCGGATTGGGAAGTGGGTTTTTTGACTGCGGAATTAAACTCCGGAAGGTACTATCAGAAAGGCTTAACCCCGTCGAAAATCGTTACGGTGGGAATCAAAAAGGCTCCTGTTATTACAAAGGGAGGCCTGAGAATATTACCGGATATGGAACTTGACGAGTTCAGCATCAAAAACGCGGATGCCTTGATCTTGCCCGGCGGAGATACATGGACAGAACCAATTCATGATCCTGTTTTGTCAAAGGCAGAGCAATGTTTAGGGGAAGGTGTTATTGTAGCTGCGATTTGTGGTTCTACAATGGGTCTTGCACGCAAAGGATTACTGGATTCGAAATGGCATACAAGCAATGACTTAGGTTATCTTAAAATGATCTGCCCGAACTATGCAGGAGAGAAGTACTATAGGCAGGAGCCGGCCGTAACAGACGGAAAACTGATCACTGCTTCCGGAATAGCTCCGTTGGAATTTTCCGCACATGTCTTGAGAGCTTTGGACGTGTTTTCTGCTAAGACATTAGAGGCCTGGTACAACCTCTATAGAACGCATAAATCTGAATGCTATTTTGAATTAATGGATTCAATACAATAGGAACCACAATACGAAGGTTTTGATCTGAATGAAAGAACAATACAGCTTGAAATGTTGACCTGAGACAAGACGATACGGACGCAAGGAGGGGGAAGGGGAGACATCGAAATCCCCACTACTTCTCCTTGCCTTTTAAACCATAGTGACGATTCCTTCGGTTCCGGTATTTAAGACCACACTCAAACATAATGAACCGTTCCCATTATATCTGGGGACGGTTCGTTCGGTTTGATTGAAAAACAGGGATACGAAATCAAGTGGGGAAAGGTATGATTCCCTCTCGGCTTAGAGTTCAATAGCGCTTTGTTTATTTGATTTCTGCAATGGCTCAGGGGGATGAATGCCCAGGCGAATGGCCTCAATCAGTGCTGGTGTCTGCGTATCCAGGGGGATGCCAGGCTCATAGCATACAGGATGGCTTACGTGGAAGAGCTGTTTTTTATGATCCAAATGTACAGGATAAAACTTGAGCGCTATCCCAAGCGTGCGGTAGGCGAGGGGCGCAATCTGTAAAAAGCCTTCGTTTATCCACGTGTGATGGGTTTGATGGCCTGAAGGCTGCTCAGGAAAGATAATAAGGTAGTTGCCATTTTTTAGATGCTGGATGCTTTGGCGAAACGTCTTAACGCCCCGTGCGTCATGGTATACAGGCACGCCCGGCGCACTTTTCAGAAGCGGCGGCAGGAGGAGTGCAGCAATATAAGGCAGTGTGATGTTATAAAGCGGTTCCATAAAGCAGCCAGGCTGCCACCAATAATCCTGACGTACATAGGCTGGAACGGCCTTAGGGTCCATCATATCGGCGTTCAACCATGAAAAGCACTTGTCGCGCAGGGGAAACTTCGTGCTCATATCAATGGGGCCCAAAGCGCCTGCGTGGTTACATAAGAATACGCAGGGCTCGCCGTCAAAAGGGACATCCCAAATGGTCTGCATCTTCCTTGAAAAAGTGCGTATCACCAAGCTAACTGCCTTATACAATTTTCCCATTGGACAGCTCCTTTTCGACAAAAGATTGCATATTTTGATGCCTCACCATTATACTATATGAACATGAAACATTGTCAATCATTACCGCAATTACATAGCGGTAAGCGGTACACAATCAAGGGCGTACTGCTTAAGTACTGTATAGTGCGGTCCGCCGCAAATCACAAGTTAAGCGATACGGCTTATATTTAAAGGAAACAAACAGTGGGATCTCCGGTGGGTTTTTCTTTTGACAAATGGCCAACCGTTATCAATACTTTATTTATTATTATTAGGTACAAAAAAGCACCGGCCTTTTTAGCTGATGCTTCTGTTATCTGATTGATATATTGGAATTTGGCGCTACGGTCAATATGTGAAAAAGCAATATTTAAGCCGTTATTTACACAATGTGATGAGTTAAGCCAACCAAAAGCCTTCCCCTTGAGTAAGCGATGATTATTTCAAGGTTGAGAGCAGGACAACACATTCGGGGAGAGAAAAATGGGTTATATACCTCTGAAAAACTCGCCAACCACCCTGATTTATGGGATTC
>JAEZHM010000030.1 GCA_023416585.1 Bacillota bacterium | reverse complement strand
CCTTGTCAAAATCGGTGAGACCAGTGGCGGCAGACCGAAACTGGCCCTGGACCTTGATTATCTGCTCTTCAAAACGCTTCAAACCATCCTCGAACTTGCTGGAGTCCAGGGATAGGCGGACGATCAGGTCCCCGAGCTCCTTTGCCATGGCTGTCACCTCCTTTGGCCTGAATTTGACATGAAAATGGGCATGTGGTATGATAGCCCTCCAGCATTTGAGCGGGAGGGACTACAATGGATTTTGAAAAGTTGGATGCACTTGCGTTGAAATGGATGGGTTCCAGAAAATCGCACAAGGAACGGGAAATCGGTGCTATCTATGACCATGGAAAACGGGTATCCACTGGGGTCCTTTCGCTAAGGAAAGCAGTAACCAACGATGCCAGTCATGATGATCTGCTTCGCGTTGCGGGTATGTTCCATGATGTAGGCAAGGGGATTGAGCCCCATGACCGGTCAGGTGCCATCCTTACCCGTGATCTGTTGAAAGAGCATGTGGCGGCAGATGAACTTGAGGAAGTCGTCCGGCTGATTGCTGCCCATTGTGATCGCTGCCCTCAAGAGGCGAGATACGATGTTTGGGCTTGTTTACTACAGGATGCAGATCTTCTTGATCATTATGGGACGTATGATATCTGGATGTGCTTTAACTATTACGCCTATACCGGTCAAGAGGGCATTGGGAAAGCAACAGATTTCCTTCTGAATGAATACCCACAGCAGGCAGCACACCATAGGGAGTTGTTGAATTTTGAGGTCTCGAAGCAAATCTTTGATGAGAAGGTTGCTTTTGAAAAAGCCTTTGCGCAGCGCTTGATGATCGAAACTACAGGCTGCTATATCCAACGCACATAATCATTCTGGCATTAACCAGGTTCCATCGTCCGGGTGGTATGTTGCATCCGGCAATGCAAAGCAAAAAGCGCTTGCAGCTTGCGAAGCGTACAGCGCCAAAAAATGGGTTCAGGCATATGGAGGATCACTGTGCCAATATACAAAAGTGTCACCCAATCCAGGTTTTCTTCTGGATCGGGTGACGCAGTATCGGCAAAGGAATCCCACAATGCCTTTAGGTAGGGTCGGCAGACGCACTCTCCTGAACAACGCCTTCCTCCTGGGGCATTGCATCCGTGAGGGCGGCTGTAATACTGTCCATAACGGTGCTGAGGTTCTCCAGCGTCACCAGTCCGCCTACCTTCCGCTCTGTCAGAGATTCATCCTCATGTAAAAGTCCCGCCCACAAAAGGGTGCGGGCTGCCTTGATGCTGCCGGATTGCATGGCAGAAAACGCCTTCTCCATACTGCCATATTTCTCTTCCAGTTCAGCAAAGGCATTCAGATCAAACTTGATAGTCCTGGGCTTGTCCAAAACCAGGGGCACGACCATGGATTTCACATCACGAAGGGACATGGGGATTCCTCCTTGTAGCTATGTTTTGAGGATCAGCCTTCGGGTTCTGGTTCCGTAGGCGGCGTGTTGGGGTACACTGCCTGGAACCAGAAATCGGCTCCGGTAAAGCCCGCATCTCCGCTGTCGGCGATGACCTGCCATTCGCCGTCGTAATCACGGCGTACGAAGGTACCGGTGAGCTTGGCGTTTCGCCATGCGGCGGCATCCGTAGCGGTGGCGTATTCATCCTGCACAAGACCGAATTTCCCCTTATACAGCCAGACAAACCGAAATCGGCTCTGGCTGACACGGCTCATGAAGCCAATGGCCAGATAGGGCGGCTCGTCTGTAGCCTTCATGGTCATGACGCCATCCAGGTAAGTATGGCCTAGCAGGGCAGCTTGGGCTTGCAGGGGCAGTTCAGCCAACTCCAGTTCCACGGATATGTCGCCTAGATTATTGGCAATATCGAAAACGCCATCATCCGCCCATAATTTTTCCTGGCTGGAGGTGGGAGAGATTTTTGCGTTGACAGCCCCTACCAGGGGCTTGGGTACTGCGTATTCCACCCCGGCGGCGGTATCACTGGTAAGCAGCGCGTAGTGGATATTCCGCAAGGATTGTCTTTGGGGCATATGGCCTCCTTTGCTCAGTCCCAAGGTGTGGGGAGCGGTTCAAAAATTTCATAAACAGTGGATTTCACATAAACATCCAGATCGGGAAGATAGCCATCCTCCACCTGCCCGGCGCGTTTGAAGCTCAACTGGCGCATTGCTTCGTGCAGGGCACTGTTCACCGGATAAAGAATGTTTTCACGAGCGTAGATATCGAGGCGGAATTTGATGCGCTCTTCCAGGGGCACATCATCGGCGAACCGGGTATACTCGCGGTCATCCTCCAGCACGATGATCCGAGGGAACACATCCGCCTCCGGAGAAAGAAGCTGGTAAATGGCTGGATTTCCGTAAGGATCGACAGCCAAAAGAGAAACGAGCCGCTGGTTTTCCAGCAGCCCGCTAACTAAGGTGGACGCATCCAGAGGCATTGCCTCCTTTTATAATCCCAGCCGGCTTTTGAGTTCGGCGGCAACCGTTTCGAGGACTTCCTTTTCTCGGGCCTCCGCTGACTTTTCAATAAACCGCTGGGCGCTTTGTTTTGCAGTGCCGTATTCCACGAATTTCACATAATAGCTGGGACCATTAAATCCGCCCTTGACCGTCACACCGGCGACCTTGCGATTGGATATCAGCTCTGCCGTAATAACCTCAGCCAGTCGTTGCAGACTACGTCCATGACCGGTGCGGTGCTTACGCGCGCGAGGTGCTCGCAGCGTTGCTTCCCCGGCAATGATCCTAGCACCTTTGAGCAGCGCGCCGTTGATAGCGCCGGTAGCCTCGCTGCCCAAAGCCTGGGCTTGTCTGCCAACCTCGCCAAGCTGCTCGATGCTGATCTTACTTGCCATCCGGCACCACGCTTTTTGCCAGGAGTTCCAGCATCACATGCCGCATCTGTGGGTCGGTAATAGCGGTGATATTGTAATCCGCGCCGCTAAACCGCAAGCGCATCGCACTGTCCACATCCTTGCGGTATCGGATGGTGAACCGGATTTCCATCTCCCGATTGACAGCCGCTGCCTGAAAGAATTCTCGCCCGGACAGCGGAGCAGCACCGGCCCAGCATGTAAAGGCGGGTGTCCACGTTTCTTTTGTAATCCCCTTTTGTACAACAACCTGTTTATGCAGAAAGGTAACGCGGTGGCGAAGCTCGCCCGCTCTTTGGTCACTATTTGTGTTTTTCCGGTAGTTCGCCATCCGCGTCCCCCTTTCATCAAAAGAGAAGCCCCGGTTCCCGGTAAGGCCATAGGAGCGCATGAAAGGCGTCATACATGGCCCCATACGCATCCCGGTCCCCATTTTCCCGATGGGCATAAAAATGACCGGCCATGAGCAAGATGGCCAGCCGAACAGGTTCAGGCATAGGTTCAGTAAAGGACCTGCCACAGAAATCCTCGCAGGAGGTTCTGGCTGCCAAAAGCAGCGAGGTCAGGTATCCATCCTCCTCATCCTGCTCTATACGGAGGTGGACCTTCAATTCCTCCAGCGTTACCATGTTAGGCCGCCTTCATCTGGAGAACCTTCACGGCCTCCGGAAGAATGAGCTTGCCGTCTACCCGCTGGGAAGCCAGGAAACCTACCTGACCGGTGGCGGCGTACAGCTCATTGAGACGCTTGAAGGAACGGCCCTGACGGTCGGCTACCCAGTAGAAACCGAGATCGCCAAACAGGATGGACTTGCTGCCCGCCCCAATAGCAGGCATAAAGGCCGAGGTGTACACCGGGCGGTTCAGGATTGTGTCAGGTTCGCCGGCTGCGACGGATGCATGCCAGATATAATCACCGTTGGCATTTTTCAGCTTGCGCAGCGCTTTGACGGTACTGTCGTTCATAAGGAACACAGAACTGCGGCGGTATGGCGCACGCAAAGCATAAAAAAGATCCATGACCTCGTCCATGGTGAGGGCAGTGGCGCTTGCCGCAGTAATGCCAGTCTCCGCGCCGCCCGTAGCAGCCAGAATACCCAAGGGCTTCCCGCTGCCGTTGCCGGTAAAAAACGCTTCCTCCTCGGCTGCGCCAATCCTGCGAGCGAATTCCTTTGCAATGTAGGAGGCGATATCAAACACGCTATCACCCAGCAGTTCCTCAGAAACCTTCATCATGGTAGCCAGTTTATATGCGCCGATGGATACCTGCCCGAAGGAATCGTCGCTCTCGGGATACGCTGCTTCTTCGTCGATCCACGATGCTGTTCCCTTGGACGCAACCACGGGAATCTTCCGGTCGCCGGAGGAGGTGGTGATGACATTCGCCAGTTGTCGGAATATGTTCTGTTCCTGTAGCGCATCGATGAGGGTTTTCTGGAATTCATCCGGCGCGAGGAAACCGCCATGGTCATCCTCTCCGATCTTCAGGCTGTTATAGACTTCATGGGAAACTGATTTGTTGCGCATGACCTGCCAGAAAGCGGCTTTATATTCATCCGTTGCACGTCCGGTTTTGGTTTTGTCCGAGGAAGCGCCGGGTTTGCCGGTGAGCGGGGAGGATGTGGGCTGAGAAAGCTCACGGTCCAGGGCAGCCTGCCGTTCCAACCTCTCGACCTCTTTTCCGAGGTTCACAACATCGGCTTCCATTTTGTCATAGGTGGCGGCATCTTCAGCGGAAAGCATACCATCAGTGCCGCGTTTGGAATCCAGGAATGCCTTGGCGGCATCCCAGGCTTTGGCACGTTTTTCACGAAGGGCAAGAATCTGATTCATATGATAAAAGTCCTCCTATTTAATAAGCGCCAGCCTCTTTTCGAGGTCCAGCGCTTTCACTCGGGGTTGTTCGGTTTTTGGAATCCGTGATTTCACTTTGTCGAGCAAGCTATTGGTCACAGCTCTTCGAGAGAAGGAGATACTGTTTCCTGGCGAAGATGAAGGCGGTGCGGAAGATTTGAACATGATCTCATCGCAAAAGCCCAGCTCCAACGCCTTGTTTGCGTTCATCCACGTTTCGGCGTCCATAAGGTGTGAGATTTTTGCGCGGGACAAACCGGTCTTAATCTCATAGGCGTTGATGATCGACTCCTTATATTCATCAAGCATCTGGATCGCTTTACGCATTTCCTCACTGTCACCGATGGCCACCGTAAGAGGATTATGGATCATCATGGTTGACACGGGCGACATGAGCACGCGCGTCCCTGCCATAGCGATGACGGATGCCGCGCTGGCCGCTATGCCGTCGATCTTCACCGTCACGTCGCCAGGGTACTCCATGAGCATGTTATAAATTTGCGCCGCAGCCACGCAATCGCCGCCCGGTGAGTTGATCCAGATTGTGATAGGACCGGCACCAGCCATAAGGTCGGCTTTGAAAGCGGCTGGTGTCACATCATCCTCGAACCAGCTTTCCTCAGCGATCACGCCGTCCAGGTACAATGTGCGAGCATCTGGCACAGTTTCATCACGCACCCAACTCCAGAAGTGTTTCATGTAGTTTTCTCCTTTGCAAACGCACCCGCTTGCGCGAGCGTGAGCATGTTTCCATTGATAAGGTACAAGTCGCCGCCATCTTCTGCAGGAATGCGGTCCAGGTTTTCCAACTCCCGGATGTCGTTTGCCGACATCCAGCCGTTTTGCCGAGCGACAGCATAACCATCCATACGGCTTTTGTAATCCCCACGCAGCAGTCCTTCTACGTTGAAGCGTACAAAAAAGCGCTTCTTCTCGATATCCGAGAAAAGCGCTCTGTGAATTGCCTGTTCCCATCGGGTGATCCATGGGCTTAGAGTGTACTTCACGAATTCCAGAGACTGTTGCTCAATATTTGAGAAGCTACTTTTCTCCAAGTCACCGACCATATGAGGCGGAACCCGGAAGATACGGGCAATCTCATCAATCTGGAATTTCCGTGTCTCCAGAAATTGTGCCTGTTCTGGGGAAATGGAGATGGGTTTGTAGGCCATCCCTTCCTCAAGCACAGCAATCCGATGAGCATTGGCGCTCCCTTGGTAAATGGCGTTCCAGGATTCCCGTACGCGCTTGGGGTCTTTCACCACGCCCGGATGTTCCAGGACGCCGCCCGGCTGTGCACCGTTTTGATAAAACGAAGCGCCATATTCATCACAAGCTAGTCCCATGCCGATGGCATTCTTCGCCATGGCGATGGGGCTGTATCCGACCAAACCATCAAAGCCAAGACCGGGGATGTGGAGCACATCCGAGGGAGCCAATATAACGCTGGCTTTTCTGTTTAGGGTCCTGGGATCGCCCTCCGAGGGTGTATATTCGTAATACAGCCGTCCCTTGGCGTCCCGGTCTACCACCATATGATCCGGCATGAGGGGATACAACCCCAGGACCTCTCCGCGTCCATTGCGGAGGATTTGTACATATCCATTTCCCCAAAGCAACAGGTGAGTCATTAGGGTTTCACGGAAGGAGAAGGCCGACATCTCCGGGTTCGGTTCATCATGGAGCAACATGTATAGCGGATGCTCCAATGCTTTTTCCTTGCCACCTGTATCATTATATCGATAGAGGTGTATCGGGAGCGATGCCACAGCCTCGGACAGGATACGCACGCATGCGTACACGGCTGTCATCTGCATGGCAGAGCGCTCATTCACAGCCTTGCCAGAGGTTGTACTGCCGAAAAAGAAAGAATAGGCACTACCGTTAAGACTGTTGGTGGGCTTGTCGCGGGCCTTGAAGATTTTGTTCAGCAGGCTCAATAAGCACAATCCTTTCAAAATGAGCATGAAAAGAGGCAACCTTTCGGCTGCCTCTTTCACATGTTCTTTTTTATGCCCTTAGCCAGGTATCATTGAATTTGTCACGGAAAGTCTCCATGATATCTTCAAAACGCGGCAAATTCTCAGCCCGCAAATGTTTTGAAAACTCAATAGCGTTATCCGTTGCCAGCGCCGACCAGAAGTACTGGACCATCTTTGCGGCGCTAAGGCGGTTCATCCTGCCAATAGTGAGATTGACACCGCTTTTTATCTTGGCAGGGGCCTTTGGGGAATTTAGAATTGGGTCAAACACATGTTGGTGAAGAAATGCCATCAATTCCTCTTCTTTTGTCATTACTGCTCATCCCCTATCATGATTGATTTTGTATAATCGTTTCCTATGAAGCGGGTCGCTGTCCTGACCGTATTGATCGAGCATGATACAGTTTCCTGCTCTTTATACCCATAGATGTCTTTGAAGATGAAACCAAAGACCGCGCCTATGGATTGCTTGTCTTCAGTTGACAGTGGACCCAGCATCTGTTCATGTATTGCGAGGAATGCTTTCACAGGTGGTATCTTGAGATAATCATTGCAAAACTTGATGCTGCTCATGAAGTCTGCGTTTCGGATGGTGCCAAGCAACAAGGCCCATAGTGTCCCAGAGTCAATGAACTTTGCGAACCTCCGGTACTTTACAGCGAACCCCGAATACAACTTCTTTTCAATCTCTTGGACTGTTACGAACATTACCTCAACCTCCATTACATTGTTATTCATGACCATTGCTTTTACAACGTCATTCTAAACTAGGTTGAGTAATATGTCAACACTTTTCGTTAAATAAATATAAGACCACGTTCATCATATACGGAGTTATTGCCTCCACCCTGCCGGATTGCCCGATCCAGCGCCATGATTGTAGCAATAGCTCCGTCGATTTTCTCTGTGGACTTTTCCTTGTCCGCCTTGATATTCCCAGCCGGATCTGTTCTGACGGTTACATTGTCCATCATCCAACGAAGGACCGGATGGCCGCCATGTGCGAGTTTTTGTTCCAGGGTGAGCTTCATAAGCTCTTTGGTCGGTGGGGACATATCTTTGAAACCTTGGCCGAAGGGAACCACTGTAAAGCCAAGGCCTTCCAGGTTCTGAGTCATCTGCACCGCTCCCCAGCGGTCAAAGGCAATCTCCCGGATGTTATACTGCGATCCAAGTGTTTCAATGAATTCTTCAATAAACCCATAATGAACCACATTTCCTTCGGTTGTTTTCAGGAAACCCTGCTGCTTCCAGATGTCATATGGTACGTGATCCCTACGAACCCGGAGATCTACATTATCCTCCGGTATCCAGAAGAAAGGAAGGATCGCATACTTGTCATCTTCATCCACGGGCGGGAATACCAGCACAAAAGCAGTGATATCCGTTGTGGAGGAAAGATCGAGACCACCGTAACAGGTGCGGCCCCTTAGGCGCTCATTATTTACTGCAAGGGAGCATGTGTCCCATTTGTCCATGGGCATCCAGCGAACGGATTGCTTTACCCACTGGTTCAAACGTAGCTGCCGGAACAGATTTTCCTCGGCAGGGTTATTCCGGGCGCTCTCACATGCCACCTTCAGTTTATCGATATCTACCGTGATACCGAGGGAAGGATTCGCTTTGGCCCACACCTTCGGATCTGTCCAGTCTTCATCTTCCTCGGCACCATAAATGACCGGGTAAAATGTCCGGTCAATCTTCCTACCAGCTAAGATATCCTTTGCTTTCTGATGCACCTCGTAACAGATAGAATGGGGATCATTCCCCGCTGTAGTGATAAGGAAGTACAAGGGCTGTTTACGGGCATCCCCGGAGCCATGGGTCATGACATCGTACAATTGACGGTTCGGTTGGGCATGGAGCTCGTCAAACACCACACCGTGCACGTTCAAGCCGTGTTTGGTGTATGCCTCGGCGGATAGCACCTGATAAAAACTACCCAAAGGCTTATAAATCAAGCGCTTTTGAGAAAGCACAGGTTTGATCCTGCTTTTCAGTGCCGGGCATTGATCCACCATGTCCACGGCCACATCGAACACGATAGATGCCTGTTGCCGGTCAGAGGCACAGCCGTACACCTCGCCACCATGCTCATAATCTCCGCAGGTCAGTAAAAGTGCAACAGCTGCAGCCAGTTCGCTTTTACCCTGCTTCTTTGCAATTTCTATATAAGCCGTGTTGAACTGGCGGTAACCGTTGGGCTTCATGATCCCAAATACATCCCGGATGATTTGCTCCTGCCAGTCGATGAGATCAAATGGCTGGCCATGCCACTCACCCTTGGTATGCTTAAGACAGCCAATGAAAGAAACAGCAGCGTCAGCAGAATCCTTTCTGTATGCGGACCCTTCCGCGATAAAGGCGGTAGGCTTGTACCGCTTGAGACTTCGCATGGCTGCCTCCTGTCAGGAAAACGACATGAAAAAAGCCCCTTGCGGAGCTTTAATATCGGTTGCCTCCATTAATACTCGCTGGGGAATAGCGCGGTCGTTGCGCTATGATCCCATTCGGTAATGATCCATAATCGCCAATCTGGATGCTCTGGGTTTTTATAGGCTGCAAGAAGGCGGTTATCATTGTTCCTTAAGGCTTCGTCATTCTGCTTTTTATCGCCGTCACACAGCTCGCCCCAATCACAGGAGGCATAACGCTTGAAGCTTTGGTGTACGAATTTTGCGAAATCCGTATTCTCCGCCATCAAGTCATTTACGCCGCGTGTCACACATACCTGTCCCATTCCAAACCTTGCCATGTTGCTACCCCTTTCATGAAGTGTGGACAGCTTACCCTGGAAGGTTGTTGAAAGGAAGGCTTTCGCCGCCTTTAAACGGAGAGTAAAACCGCTTTTTCACCGGTCCATTCCTCCCAGCGCTTGATAGCCAGATCACATAAAATAGGGTCGGCTTCCATGGCATAACACCGCCTCCCGCTTTGTTCGGCGGCTATAAGGGTGGTTCCGGTTCCGGCAAAGGGATCAATGACTAGCCCACCCACATCTGAATGCATTTTGAGACAGCGCCAGGGTAACTCCACAGGCAACGTAACAGCCTTTTCATTTGAGCCTGCGGGTGCAATCTCCCAGATGCCGGTATATCCCCAGTTCCGGCGTTCTTCTTTGGTGAGTCTGCGGACAAACTGAAAGCTATGGGCTGCGAAAGCTGAAATCCATGTATACTCCTGATCGTTGTAAGCCTCCTGCTCCTGCCCGGCAAAGGCGGTGACATATTCATATTCCGCCACCGGCTTGTTACTGGTGGTATGTTGGGAACCTGCGTTCCGCTTGGTTCCTTCCTTTTTCCATACCCGTACCCATAGTGGGCGATAATTGCAATCTGCAAAGAGCTTTATGCTATGAAAGCCGGTAGGCTCCATGAATTGACTGCCCGTTTGGAACAGGTCACCCAGGTGCCAGCAGATCACATCTGCATAATTACACATATTGCGAACCGCGGCTTCCATCCTCTCCAGCCAGGGGGTCATGCCGTCCCGGATGTATTCCCGGACCGAGGGGATGGGTGGAGAGGTAACTGTGCATTGCGCGTGCGCATCGCCCATAAGCATTACGAAATCATCAGGTGAGGCAGCATCACCGCACAGGAGCCGGTGATAACCTAACTGCCAGAGAGTGCCTTTTCTCGATACAGGTCCGCCAGAGGTTTCTATATCCTCCCTGGCCTTAACCTCATCGAATGCATCCTCTATTGCCTCCTTGGAATAAAACCGATTCATGAGCGCATCCACTTCCTGGGCATCAAAGCCGGTAAGAGATATGTCAAATGCGGATGCATCCAGGTCTGCCATGAGAACGGCCAACTTTCCTTCGTCCCAGTCCCCCTGTACCTTGTTCAGAGCAAGGTTTAATGCCTTTTCCCGCTGAAGATCAAGATCCACAACCACGCAATCAATATCCACCCGGCCCATTTCCAGCAGCACCTTGAGGCGTTGATGGCCGCCTACCACATTCCCGGTCTGGATATTCCAAATAACCGGTTCTACATACCCGAACTCAGCAATGGAGCGTTTTAATCTTTCGTATTCCTTATCGCCTGGTTTCAGGTCTTTACGGGGATTGTAAGCAGCGGCATTGAGCCGGGAAGCGGGGATGGATTGTATGTTCATGGACAACTCCTGCATGTAAATATATAAAATGGAGCGCGGAGAACGGTGCTGCCCCGTCGCTTCCCACCGGATGGTGGGCGGTCTGCTGTTAACCTACCCGCGCATGAAAACGCCGGTCAATCCGGCGTGTGTTGTGAATGGCGCTCTGCTTGGCTGATCCTTTCTCCTTTGTACATACCAGCTCCCAGTTCGTCGATCTTCGAAAACGAGATCACCGGCACAGTCAGCCGCTCACGGTAAGCTGGATCAATGAAGTACATATACCGCAGCTGGTAACCGGGTATGGGTTTTGCGCCCACATAGTCCAAGTACTTATTGAAATTGTAGGTGCCTCCGGTCACATCAAAGAAGGTCAGCCCGCCCAGTTCCCGGCGCGGCGTGGTTGGATTGGAGGCAAGCGTCATTTTGTGAATACGAGTGCCGTCCGGTAATTCCGCAAGGTTCAGATTCTCCTTAATGCCGGTAAGAACGAAATTGCTCGCACGGTAAATAGTGCCGTCCCCGCAGGAGCATGCATCCGCAAAGGAAATGATCCATTTCACCTGCGGCGCGTGCTTTTTGATCAGCCGTATACTCATAGCAATGGCACGGCTTTCGCTGTTCCGGGGAAGAACCGAATCAAAGGCCATTCGGTTCAACTCCAGGAATTCATTCCAGCCAGTGCCCTCCACTAGCCCAATGATCTTCGATTTATCCAGGCTCGGTCCATAGGACATGACGCCATGGAGCTGGCCGTCCAGGAATACGCCGAAATGGAGCTTGGAATTGTTCACTACCTTACCGGAATAGTGATGAGCCTTAATAAAGGGGTTGGCAATGGAAGAAGGCAGTACCTTCATGACAATTTCTTTTGCTCTGCCCACTGTCTCACCACCTCATACAGCCCATTACCGTTGTGATTTTCGTTTGTAAATGTCTCTTTTACAGCATCCTGATCGTAAACATACTTGATCGCCGTCAGAATCAATCGGGCCTGTTCATCATGGACCGTTATGCTGATCTGCTGAAAAGGTTTTTTCTCTCCGGCATCCAGGGTGAACTGATCAGAAAATTCATCATCCGATATGGCTTGGAACCCGAAGTCCGACATAGGCATGACGATATCGGCCAATTCCAAAGGCAGCAAGTCCATGTCCCACTGAGCTATTTCGCCAACCTTGTTATCTGCCAGCCGGAAGGCTTTTATCTGATCCTCCGTCAGTTCATCGGCAATGACGCAGGGAACCTCCTTCATGCCAAGGGATTGCGCAGCCTTGTAACGGGTGTGTCCAGCTACAATCTCATGGTTCCGGTCGATCACCAGCGGCACCAGGAAGCCAAACTGCCGGATGCTAGCGGCAACATTTTTCATGGCCTCGTCATTCTTGCGCGGGTTGTGCGCATACGGGTGGATGTCCTTCAGTGGGATGGTCTGAATTTTCAAAAGTTACCTCCTAACCGCCACGGCGTGCCGAAAGTAAGCGTTCCATCATATCGTCATGGGGTGTTTTGCCTTTATAGTCAGAGGCGCAGTTTTCACGGACCACCTGATATATCTGGTACCAGAGGTTGTTGGCCTGCTTGCCAAAGGATTGACTCATGGCCACATAGGGGGAGGGTATGGCATTGCCTGTGGTAGGATGTTTTGCCAGAAAGCCATATTCGGTGATGCATTCTTCACACTGTATCCATCGGGAAATAGCCATGGCGTACTGTTCCAATAATTGAGGAGGAACAAGCCCGGCACATCTTCGTTCCTGGAGCCATGTCCAGGTATTACGATAGATATCAGCTGCTAAAAGCTCCTTGCCGTTTTTCTGCTTTGCAGCCAGATAATCCCTAGGCGGCGGCATAGCCTCGCCGGTCAGGTCTGCGGTATCGGGGAATTCCAGTATCGTGATTTTCCGCTTTCCCGGATTTCCCTCCAGGAGGTTGTCAGTCAACGCCTTTTTCTTTTGTCCTGCGCCGATCCGCGCACCGCCATGCCCGTTTGCCATGGCTATCACCTCACATGTCACAATGGCAAATAAAAAGGGCACATAGAAAGCCAATTTTATTTTCAATAACCATTGACTTTTCAGTGCAATCCGCATAAAATGAAATTAGGTTGGAAGAGTAATAGTACTTTCCAATCTTCCGCTGACCAATATGCGGGATATCAAATGGTTGGGTTGTAAGTTTTCCGCTGACCAATATGCGGGATAACAAATGGTTGGAAAGTAGCGGCTGCTTCTTGTAGGTAGCCGCTTTGCTTTACGAAGGAACGTATGCAGGAACGATGCTTTTATGTAATAACCGATCAATTTTACATCGATTTTCCTGATCCGTATCTAAAGGAAAACAAGGCGGAGCATCGGCCTCATTACTTTGCGCTAAAAGACTCGGCGACGTCCTTGATCTGGATGATCCCCATGAGCAGCAGGGCTGAAAAATATGAAAGAATTATACAGGACAGACTACAGAAGGGAAAGCCGTGCGATACGTTGCATGTCTGCACACTAGACAATGGCATTAAAAATGCCTTTTTAATACAAGACATGTTTCCTGTTACAGAAGCTTACATTGCGCATGAGTATACTATCAATGGCAATCCACTAATCCTGACTAGTGAAAAAGAAGCGGCAATTGTTCATCAAAAAGCGCTCCGCACCATAAATATGATTCATCGGGGTATAAAATTTACGCCAACACAGCCAAATGTGTTGCCAATAGAAAAGGCGTTGCTTGGGAAATAAGTATACATAATCTCCTATACCCCATCTTGAAAACGCGAATTCTCACGTAATGGGCCGGGGCCGTACGACAGTGGATAAAGCTGGAGATTGATCCAGCCCTACCCCCAGCGTCCACCATCGCGTGCAGTAAAGCGGGAATGGCAGGAAACGCAAAGACTCATGAGGTTGCCAGGATCATGGGTGCCGCCTTTGCTGAGGGGAATGATGTGATGCACTTCCTCGGCAGGTGTTGTCCGGTCTTCCCGTTTACAAACTTCACACAAAGGATGCTCTGCCAGATGCTGTGCCCGTATTTTCCTCCAAAGCCTGCCATATTGCCGCTTGGATGCAGGATCACGACCGTATTTGTTATAGTCGGCATCGATACGCTTTTGGTGCGATGCACAGAACCGCTCGTTTGTAAGCTCCGGGCAGCCAGGATAGCTGCAAGGGCGCTTTGGTTTTCTGGGCATACACACCTCCAGGCGCAAAAGAAAAGCCCTCGCGGTTCATACACCGTGAAGGCTTGGGGGATATCTTTCAACAATACTATATTAACATGCTTATGGGTCTCATTTTGTCTCCTTTAGTATCCACTTCTCAAAAACGTAGTAGTTTTTATTCTCCCGGTTCATTTTACTGGTAGCAGACTGAAATTCCTTTTTGATTGTATCCGACAGGTATACCCGGATCCTTCGTGTACGCCGTGCCAACAGATAGCTTTGATACTCTTCCTGGATGTGATGCCTTGTAAGATACACATATCGAACAATGCCGTCAGTCATCTGAATGGCAATATAGTATTTGTCAACCCATATCCTGCCCTTTTCGTTTTCCAGAATAATAGGCATCGGACTTTTTGTACTATACTGCTGCATAAGCGTTTTTGCCGGAATGAAGGGTAACCTGTATATGGTAGAGACAGTATTGGCTAAATGGAGGACCTTGTAGTAAGGAAGAGCATAAAGAGGATTGTTACGCATGTAGACAGCTTGCATCGTTTGGCATCCTCCGTTTTTCAAGGATTTCTTCAATCGTTGCCAGTGCCAGGTTGTGCAGCCGGTAAACATGCGCGCGGCTTATATGCATTTCTATTGCGATATCATCCCAGCATTTCATGCATAGATAGCGAAGCTCTAAAAGAAGCCGGCAATCATCATCTTCCAAACAGTCGATAGCCTCCTGGATTTCACGTTTGCAATCTATAAAGGCATCAATGTCCTTATTCACCTTTTCCTCGGCTTCAATAAGTCTGTTGATCGCTGTTTGGGACGATGTCACATCACGTGTACGGCTAACCCGCTGGGAATCGAAAGTCGTGGTGACACGCTGGGTCAGGGAGCGCAGCCGTGCTACCTGTTCCAGCTTCGCATTTATCCGCTGGTCAATCCGGTATGCCTGGGAGAGATATTCCTTGGCGGTCATCGGTTTATCGTTCATAAGGGTCAATCCTCCAATTGTTTGAGTATTGCGGCGACCTCTGCCGCCGAAGTAACTTTGAAGGCTTGTCCTTTTGCATTCCTGATTTTTTGTATTGTGATCTCTTGGAGCTTTGTCATTTTGCCGGTTTCGGTTTTGACCTCGAAGGCCACAAACCTCCCGTTAACGCAGGCGATGATGTCCGGAACGCCTGCGGTCCCATAGATTCCACCATGCTCCTTCCATGCGAAACAGCAGGGTGTTTTCTTAAGCAGCCGCAAGATCGCGGCAACAATATCACGCTCCGCCATTGGCACCTCCGTAACCCTTTTTGCTGTGTAACCGCCTAAAATAGAGGTTCGCATATATACGCACACATGCGTGCGCGCGCTCATGCGCGACGAAGCTTTTCCGTGTAGCTCTAAAATTAAAGGTCACATGGTTACAGTTACAGAGCCGGAACTTCCCAACGGCTTGACCTGTGTTTGAAGGAAACCTTCAATATCGCAGCGCTGCCTCAGCAAGCCGTAATGTAAAATGATCGCTTTCTTTGGATCATCGCCAAACCGTACAGTCCTGGTTTCGATATACAGTTCAGATTTTCGTAGTTGCTTCATGAACTGCGAATATGGCAGGCACTCGCCGAGTATCGCATGGTCACGGCGATACTGAGTGTAACGATCATAAACACCGCGAAAATGAATGGCGATGTTGTCATCATCCAGTATCCTACAATCTTCATCTGAAAGGCCCATACGGTCTATGACTTCCAGCGTTTGTTCGACCACACTCTTGTTACTTTCGCCACCATCCAACAGATAGTCCTGAACGGCATATTCCATATACTTCACGCAGGCATCCATATTGATGGTTAATACTTGATCCCAAGAGAATCCAAGCCGGGTACACAAGGCCTCCAGCAATCGCAGCCCCACCATACAACAGGCCAGGTTATTTAGGATGCGCGACGGCAGGGTTACCTTGAACAGCGGGAGTGCCTCGTTGTACCATAGCTTCACCGCCGTCCTGGACAGCGTCAACGCCGTATCCAGCAGCGCCCGGCCAAGTGCGGTCAGATCGCCTCTGCGGTCGCTCAACCTACCAAACGCAACCCGCGAGGCGACATTTTTCAGATCGCGCTTGCTGAACAATAGCTCCATACCGCGCTCCCGGATGGCCGGTTCGTCCGGTGATTCCTCGCCCGCAACGGCGAGCGGTGCCAGCAGCGCATAGGATACCTGGGACTGATCCGCTCGGCCACGCACGCCCTCATGCCCGTCGTAGCTGTCACGTAAATGGTTGTACAGCGCGCCGATACGCATTTTATCGATTTTGGATGGCTTGAATTCATCCAACGCCTGCGGGAACAGGTTGCTGGAGGCGGAATCCTTCATCAGTGTAAATGCGGTGGTCTGCGGCGCGGCCACCACTTTGCTCCTCCCGAAGATGGGCAGAATCACACGCTCCAGCGTGGTGGACTTGC
>JAEZHM010000028.1 GCA_023416585.1 Bacillota bacterium | reverse complement strand
AACCATAAAGATATGATAATATTATTTGCAGCAGGTAACGATGGTGCAGACGCAAATAGTAATGGTGTGATTGATCCTGATTCATTAGGTGCGCAGGGATGTGCTAAAAATTGTATAACTGTGGGCGCTTCAGAAAATAATAGGCCTACCTTGCCTTATGAATATGGTTTTTATGTTTCGGACAATCCCAACACCTCACCCCATCCCAATTTTCCTGTAAATCCTTTACATGATGATCTCAGGGCTAATAATCCTGAAGGAATGGCTGCTTTTAGCAGTAGAGGGCCTACTGATGATGGCCGTATCAAACCGGATGTGGTTGCTCCAGGCACATTCATTCTCTCCACCATGTCCAGTATGGCCACAGGGCCAAACTGGAGTCGATTACCTTCTGGAGATCCAAATCGTCCTTTCTATAGGTATATGAGTGGAACAAGCATGTCCACTCCCATAACCGCAGGGACCATGGCATTAATTCGCCAGTATCTGGTTAATGTGTGTCTTCAAAATCCAACTGCCGCCCTTATGAAAGCCATACTCATCCATGGTGCACATCCAATGGCAGGACAATACACTCCCCCTGAGGTGGCAGCAGTTCCAGATAACAGTCAGGGTTGGGGAAGAGTAAACCTCCAAGGTGCACTTTTCCCAGAATATCCTGCGAAACTGGAGTTCATAGACCATGCAACAGATGCTGTGGGTACAGGAGAAAGCAAGGAATACAGCTTCACTGTAGTTAATAGTACGGTTCCATTAAGAGCAACCCTGGTCTGGACAGATTACCCCAGCACACCATCAGCCGGAGGTCTCGTGAACACGCTGCGCCTTTCAATAATACCTCCTGCAGGATCTTCAGTTACTGGGGGACCAACCAACAACAATGTACAGGATAATGGAATTGCACCATCTGCAGGATGTCAGTACATGTCCCCTGATATCTGGGTGAATACAGATAATGATCCTGGTGCTTCACCTTCTCCTAACCCTGAATACGGTCAAACAAATTATGTATTTGTCAGAGTCCACAATCGGGGTTCAAAAGAAGCGGTAAATGCTGAAGTAAAATTGTACTGGGCAAATCCAGGTACTAATCTCAGTAAACAGTACTGGAAGGTTGATGATATCCGGGTGGATGGTATTCTTGGAAATGTACGTCAAATAGATGTGCCGGCACACAGTGCTGGACAGGATGGAGAGGCAGTTACAGCTGCCTTTGAATGGCTTCCGCCAGATCCACTAAGCAACACTTTGACTCCGGGACATTTCTGTCTATTTGCAACTGTGAATCACCCTGATGATCCATTACAGCAGGAGGACATCCAATTTGTTAGATGGGAGGAAAATCTTGCCTGGAAAAATGTTGTAGAAAATTATCAGCTTTCAGGTTCCAAGACCACCATGGAATTTTATGTAGCAGGATTAAAATACCAGTCCGCAACATCAAACCTTAGTATTGACAGAAGTGACTTACCCATGGGAGGCAGTGCAAAATTAAAAATACCCACCAGATTCTTAGAGGGGGCAGATGTTAAGAACTTAGAGAAAGTCTGGGAATCTGAAGGACACAAAACCTGCAAAGTTGAGGTCACCACCCCCACAACCGGAGATATCAATGGAATAACATTAAAACCTAATGAAAATACACTAGTTCGTTTGGAGGTCACTCTACCTGAAAACACAGTTGATGGGGAAGTTTATCCAGTTTCTGTTGAACAAAAGGTAGATGGAACCGTCACTGGACGAGTAACACTGGTTGCCAGAACAGTGGGAACTCCGGCTTACATTGCCAATAGTAGAACTGGAGAAATCCATTATCCAGACTGTGAATGGGTGGACCAAATGTCCAACAAAAACAAAGTACCCTTTGATGACCTTGAATTAGCCATTAAACGAGGTTATAATGGGTGCAAAACTTGCTTGCCAGAATATGATACAGATTGAATCGGGTAGCTAGTTTGAAGTGAATTGGTGAAAAATAGGATTGCAGGAAATCCTTCAAAGATTTCCTGAATATCCTTATTTATTTAAGGGGAAATTGAAATGACAAATTTAATTGAAATTGTCAATGGGTTAGGTGGAGGATAAGATCAGATAATAATTTTCTAGGTTCATATTAAAAAATAAGTTAGTGAAAAAATTTTCTTTATCTTAGAAAAAGTATTCTAAAGTTGTTTTAATAACCAAAAAATAGTTAATGAGGAAAATTACCTTTCCCTCTCACCATTAATGAAATCATCAACCATTTCCACAGCCACGTCATCTGTGAACTGTTCAGGTGGGTGTTTCATGGTGTAGGCACTGATGGATGTAAGCTGACCACCAACTTTCCTTTCCAGAGCAAGTTTACAGCACCTTACAGCATCAATAACGCATCCTGCGGAGTTGGGTGAGTCTTCCACACTGAGGCGGAGTTCGATGTTCATGGGAACATCCCCAAAGGTTTTACCTTCCATTCTAAGGAAACATAGCTTGTTATCCTTCTGCCAGGGCACGTAATCTGATGGACCGATGTGAATGTTATCAGGATCCATCCTTTCTTTTAGGACAGACTGTACTGCTTCGGTTTTTGATTCTTTTTTAGAATCCAACCGGTTACGGTTAAGC
>JAEZHM010000154.1 GCA_023416585.1 Bacillota bacterium | reverse complement strand
GAACTGGAGAATAAAGGTTTTGCAGACCTTCGCCTTACCACTTGGCTATGGCGCCGTGTGTGGAGCGGTAGACGAGATTCGAACTCGCGACATCCACCTTGGCAAGGTGGCACTCTACCACTGAGCTACTACCGCACACATGGTGCCTTGGGGCGGAATTGAACCACCGACACGTAGATTTTCAGTCTACTGCTCTACCGACTGAGCTACCAAGGCAAGTTGGCGACCCGGAAGGGGCTCGAACCCTCGACCTCCAGCGTGACAGGCTGGCATTCTAACCAACTGAACTACCGGGCCAATTTGGTGGGAACAACAGGGCTCGAACCTGTGACCCTCTGCTTGTAAGGCAGATGCTCTCCCAGCTGAGCTATGCTCCCTGACGCCGTAACCATCGCGTTTCCAGCGCGGCGACGTCAACTATCATACCCTGAATGGACCTGTTTGTCAATAACAAAATTGCAATTTTCGCATATTCATTTATATTGCATTTTGGAATATATTACCTCCTCTTATCCAGCTCCGCCCATAGTTCCATGGGCGTGAGGCCCTGGTTGTAAAGCAGCACCAAAAGGTGATAGACAAGGTCCGCCGCTTCGTAGCGCAATTCTTCCCGGCTGCCCTTTACAGCGGCGATGATGGACTCGGCCGCTTCCTCCCCCACCTTCTTACAAATCTTTTCCACGCCCTTATCCAGAAGATAATTGGTGTAGCTGCCCTCCTTGGGGTGCACCTTGCGGTCGGCTATCACATTGAACACTTCCTGGAGGATCAGGGCCGATGGCACTTTAACAGAGCCTTCCACCAGGCTTAAAAGCTCGTTGTGGAAGCAGGAGTATTCGCCGGTATGGCAGGCGGGCCCCGTCTGCTCCACCAGCATCAGCAAGGAATCGCCGTCGCAGTCATAATGAATGGCCCGTACCTTCTGCACATGGCCAGAGGACTCCCCTTTTTTCCATAGCGTTTGGCGGCTGCGGCTGAAATATACGGCGCATCCCGTATCCAGCGTCATTTTCAGCGCTTCCTCATTCATATAGGCAAGCATTAATACAGTGCCCGTTTTAATATCCTGGGTCACCACCGGAACCAACCCTTTTTCATCAAACTTCACATTGTCTATATCCAGCATAGCCACATCTCCTTATATCTTAAGGGCATCATTCAGCGTGAACGCTTTTGTATACAGCGCTTTCCCCACAATGGCCCCGGCGCAGTCCGCGTTTTTCAGGTTCTTTAAATCTGTAAGTGTTGCAATTCCACCGGAGGCGATGACTGGGATGGACACATGCTCCACCAGCTGCTTTGTCGCTTCTGCATTGGGGCCTGTCAGCATGCCGTCACGGGAGATATCCGTATAAATTAACGCCGCCACGCCGCTATTTTCCATTTCCTTTGCCAAGTCAAACGCAGTAACGCAGCTTACATCCACCCAACCCCGCACAGCCACCAGGCCATCCTTTGCGTCGATTCCGCAGACGATTTTCCCTGGATATTGTACGCAGGACTCCAAAACCAAATGCGGGTCCGTTACCGCTGCTGTTCCAAGGATGCAGCGGGCTACGCCCCATTCATGAAGGCGCAAGCCAATGTCAGCCATGGTTCGTATTCCCCCGCCCAGCTGCAAAGGACCTTGGAAAGCTTCTACCATGCGCCTGATCGTTTCGCCCTGCCGGCTATGGCCATCAAAAGCGGCTTCCAAATCCACCACATGAAGCCACTGCGCCCCATTGCTTTTCCATAGGGCCGCCAGTTCCACCGGATCGCCGCAGTCGGTAACGTCCTCCCGGCGGCCCTGGCGCAAGCGTACAGCTCGGTCGTTCAACAAATCAATGGCTGGATAGATTACAAATTTCTTTTGCTCCATTACGCCAGCGCTCCCTTTGTGGATTGCACGCCTTGTATGCGCGGGTCGATGGAGACTGCCTCGTCCAGCGCTTTTCCGAACGCCTTATACAGCGCTTCCGTCATGTGATGGGCGTTCTGACCGTGCAGGATGGCCATGTGCAGTGTCATTCCTGCCTGCTGCGCCACTGCCCGGAAAAATTCCAGGGTAAGCTGCGTATCATAGTCCCCGCATTTTGCAGCCCTGAATTCCGCCTCAAACGTTACATGCGGCCGGCCGCAAATGTCGATGGCTACCTGGGCCAGCGATTCATCCATAGGAAAAAGCGCCTGACCTACCCGGCGGATACCCTGTTTATCGCAAAGTGCCTCCCGGATGGCCTGACCCAAACATATACCTACATCCTCTACGGTATGGTGGCCGTCCACCTTCAGATCGCCCTTGCAGGTAACATTCAGGTTCAAAAAGCCGAACCTCGCCATAGCATCCAGCATATGATCAAAAAAACCGATACCAGTGTCAATTTGGGTAATCCCCACACCGTCCAACGCAAGGGTAAGCGTTATATCCGTCTCCCTGGTTTTGCGGGAGATTGATGCCTCGCGCATTTTAAGCACCTCCTTTTTAAGCATCTACAGGCAGGCCAAATCTGACCGCCACGGCCTTAGCGTGGGCCGTAAGACCTTCCTGCTTAGCCAGCAGAATAATATCCTCCGCCGCTTCCCGAAGCGCTTCCTTTTCATATAAGATCAGGCTTGATTTTTTCACAAAATCGTCCACAGACAGGGGTGAAAAAAACCTGGCCGTCCCACTGGTAGGCAGCACATGGTTGGGCCCGGCAAAATAATCGCCCAGCGGTTCCGGGGAATAATGGCCAAGAAATATGGCCCCGGCATTATGGATATAAGGAAGAAGGCTGTAAGGATCGGCCACGCACAGTTCCAGATGCTCCGGCGCCACTTCATTGGCAATCCAAGCTGCTTCCTTCAGATCCTCCGTAAGCACGATGGTACCATATTTGTTCAGTGAGGCCTCCGCAATATCTTTACGGTCAAGTTCCCGAACCTGCCTTTTAAGCTCTCCTGCCACCGCCTGAGCCAAGTCCTTGCAGGGCGTTACCAAAACAACCGCAGATAGCGCATCGTGCTCCGCCTGGCTGAGCATATCTGCCGCCACAAAAACCGGGTTTGCGCTGCCGTCGGCAATCACCAACACCTCGCTGGGCCCTGCCACCATGTCAATGCCCACATAGCCGAACACTTCTCGCTTGGCATTGGCTACATAGATGTTTCCCGGGCCTACGATCTTATCCACCCTGGGTATCGTTTCCGTACCGAAGGCAAGCGCGGCGATGGCTTGTGCGCCGCCTACTTTGTAGATTTCATCCGCCCCTGCAATATCCGCCGCCACCAGCGTGAGAGGATAGGAAACAGTACCTTCTGGACCTGGCGGCGTTACCATCACAATCTTTCTGACACCCGCCACTTTTGCGGGGATGATGTTCATCAGCACCGAGGAAGGATAGGCTGCCGTACCGCCGGGCACATAAACGCCCACGCTTTGAAGGGGCCGAACCATTTGGCCAAGGTGCATCCCTTCCTCAAAATCCAGCCATGTTTTTAACTTCTGTTTTTCATGGAAGGCCGTGATGCGTCTTTTTGCCTCCTGCATGGCGTTTATCCATTCATGGCCGGCCTTTTCATAGGCGAGGGCAATTTCTTTAGCCGTCACCTTCACTTCGGACGGCTGAAAAGATACTTTGTCAAAACACTCGGTATATTCTAAAAGGGCTGTGTCACCCTTTTCGCGGACGCTTTTTACGATTTCCTTCACGCGGAGGGAAACCGTTTCATCCGTCAATTGGCTTCTGTTCATGAGCCGTAAGTTCAGCGCGTTTTTATCAACTGCCGGAATGATTGGCACCATACGTTTTCCTCCATTATTCCTGCTTCATTTCTGGAAGCTGGGTTTGTAATCCTTCTACAATAGCCAGTATTCTGGACTGCTTCGTTTTCAGGGCGACCCGGTTCACAACCAGCCTGGCGCTGACTTTACATATCTCCTCCAATACTTCCAAACCATTAGCTTTTAAAGTGGAGCCGCTTTCCACAATATCCAGGATTACATCGCTCAGGCCCACAATGGGGCCCAGTTCCACCGACCCGTTCAGCTTGATGATCTGAATGTTGCGGCCCTGGGCAGCGTAATAATTTCTGGCAATGTTTACATATTTGGTGGCGACCCTTTCGTTGGAATAGCCTGCCGGGCGGCCGGGATACCCCGCGATGCACAGGCGGCACTTGCCAAACCCCAAGTCCAGCAATTCATACAAGGGTCTGTTTTCTTCCATCAGCGTGTCCTTGCCCACCACGCCCATGTCCGCCACGCCATGCTCCACATAAGTGGGCACATCGGCAGGCTTCACCAGGATAAAGCGGATGGCCTCCTCAACGTTTTCCAATACCAGCTTGCGCCCGGGATTCCGGGGCGCAGAGCAGTCTATACCCATGCCCTCCAATAGTGTAAAGGCCTCTTCCGCAAGCCGGCCCTTTGCCAGTGCGATGGTGATCATCTCCATGATTTTTCCTCCCCGGACCACACCACGACTTTCTCTTCCATCACATAGGCTGCCTGCTTAGCACGGCCCATTTCCACCATCTGCACAAGCTCCGCTTTTGTTGCGTCATATTGCAGCGAGACGCTGACGCCTTCCCGGCGTTTTTTATCCGCCCATACAAGGCCGGCACGAAGGCTACGGCGGGATACGCCAAGAACGAACCCAGTAGTGGGAGCGGGAAAGTCTTCTCCCTGGCTTGAAAGCGCGTCCATCAGAAGGCCTAAGGACAACCCAAAACCGGTGGCGGGCATAGCCCTTCCAAACCTGGCGGGTAGCCCATCATACCGCCCACCGGATAAAAGCGGCCGGCCAAGATGCCCTGTGATGCCCCTGAAGATCATGCCGGAATAGTAGTTTACTGCGTGGACCATGCCAAGATCGATGCTTATATAGTCCCGGCAGCCGTAATCATGAAGTGCAGCCATAATCTGCCTTAAATTCACAATAGCTACCCGGCACAAGTTGTTGCCGGTGATGGCTTCAGCCTCCTTAAGCACCGATTCATCCCCGTACAGTTGGGGCAGCTTCATCAGCCGCTTGGTAACCTCGCCGGGCACGGAACATTCCCGCAAATAAAGCTGCATGGCCAAAATATTCTTTTCTTCCACATAGCGGCGAAGCGTTTCTGTTTGCTCTTGTGACAGCCCAGCCTCCTGCATGAAGCCTTTGAAGAAGGCTACCTGCCCCAGGTCGATTTGAAATTCCTTCAGCCCCGCTTCCTTGAGGGAGTTAATGGCCAGGGCAATCACTTCCGCATCCGCCATAGCGCTCTTTTCCCCCATTAGTTCTACCCCGGCCTGGGTGCTCTCGCATGGGGCGGAGGTATCATAAGCAGGAAATGCCGCCACATTTTGAATATAGCACAGGCGAAGTGGAAGCGGTTCATTCGTAAGGCGTGAGGCAGCAATGCGCACGGCTGGAATGGTGCTGTCGGGTCTTATTGCCAGCACTTGCCCCTGCCTGTCAAATGTCTTCCATACACGATGGGCGTCAAAGCCATATACCTCATCATCGAAGGTACGGTAATACTCCAAAACCGGTGTTTCGATTTCCGTAAAACCGCTGCGCGAAAAAAGCGTGCGCAACTGCTGCTCCACGCAGCGCTTGCGCACGCATTCCCCTAAAAGTGTATCCTGCATCCCTTCCGGGATTTGAAATCTACTGGTGCTCATTCGGTCCTCCGAAAAAACACTTTATCATAGTAAAGTGCTAATTCAGTAGATTATATTCGGAGAGATTCTCATTTGTCAAGGGTACATGCAAGAATCATTTTGCGTTCTTTACATCCTTGCATACGACATATTTGCCGGGCGGAAGCTGCCTGGAGATGAGCCCCCTTAGCTCCTCCACCGTTTCACCTGCTATTTTGCCTTTATCAAGAAGATAAGCCTGCACGCTGGTAAGAAACAGATATATATAGTTCTCTGTTTCATACACCTTGTGCATAGCGCTGTATTTCATTCTAGAATTTCCCTGAAACAAAGGGCTTTCAGACGACATAAGAAATTCATCTTCATAAAAGACAAAGGTATTTTCTATGCCCAGGAGTTTTTTTGATCTGTTGAACAAGATGGATGGGAGCAAGTAAGACATGCCGACCCACACAAAAAGACAGAAAAAGAATAATGGAACCACTGTCCATCGCATTTCGCCAACCGTATCCGTAACGACATCAAACACAATCAGGCCTAGCAGCAACAGCATAAGCACGGGCCAAAGAAAAAAATATATCCGGCGCCTGGTTTTGTAATTCTTGCCCTTGTAAAAACTGAACGCGATGAAATCCTTTATGGTTTTTTCATTATATATGGTGGTAGCCTTTATTTCCATCCAAAGCACCTCACTTGTCATCCAAAGCTCCCGCGGAACTGAAAAAAATACAGGGGCGGCTATAGTATAGCACACCCCAGGATGTGTGAAAAGATGGAAACAAGCGGTGCGTTCACGCGATATCAATTCATAGACTCATACAGCGCCTTGACCAGTGTGCCCGTCTTGTCATGCCCATATTCCCAGAACATGACACCCATCAGGCCATTGGCCTTTGCGTAAGCGCCTTTTGCAGTAATGGATTCTTCATCCTCGTAGCTGATAAAGGTTTTACCGTTGAAAAGGTATGGAGCCATAGCCTTGTCGTCCCAATAACGCGTATAGCTTCCGTCCGAAACCATCGTTTCTATGGCGTCATACCCGTATGACTTATTGCCGCTGGTTCCGGCCTTTTGCCCTAGGCCATTATTTTCTGTGCTTTTCACGCTGCGCCAGGCGCGGCCATAGAAGGCTGCGCCTATCATCAGCTTTTCCTTAGGAATGCCGGCCGCTTGGAAGGCCTCGATGGCGGTTGCGGCGCTGACTTCATCTATATCCCCCTCCTCGGGATAAAGCCCGGTATGGTGGCCGGTCACCTTTTCAAAGCCGCGCAGGTCATACGTCATCACATTCACCTGATCCACCATCTGCCCGACGGCCTCGCAATTCAGCTTGTCAGCGTACTGCTTTGAACCGCCCACAGCAATGGAAATAAAACGTTTCACGCCGTCCTGCAAGGTTAAACCGTCAAATGCCGACCTTAGCGCTTTTATGAGCAGCAGAAGATTATCAGGGTCATCCTTGCTGCTTTCTATGCCGGCTACGGAGGAGCCAGGATATTCCCAGTCGATGTCGATGCCCAAAAAACCATGCTCTTGCATCAAATCCACAGCGCTTTCCACAAAGGCCGTTCGGCTGCTTTCGGTGGCTGCCGCCTGGGAAAACCCGTCGGCGCCCCAGCCACCCACTGCCATGACCGGCAGAATTCCCGGATGGCGATTTATATATTCCTTGAAAGCATCTATGGAGTGCCAATGGCTCCCGGATATTTTTCCATCCTTGATCAGTGCAAAGGAATAATTGATCTGCGTCAGGGAGGAAGCGTCCTCATCGCGAAACACAAGGCCCGCCCTGTCGTACACATAAGCCGAAACCGCCATCGTGGTCACCTCTTCTTTTGAATTCGCCTCTGCCGTGCCGGCCGGCGTTGCTGCGGTCATGGGCATGTAAGCCAAGCTTATTGCCATTACCAGGCATACCGTACCCATCCACCACTTTTGAAAGGGGATATCCCCTAATAACTTCTTCAAGAGCTCGTCCTCCCGTTTGATGAATGTATCAGGCGGGGTCGCGCCGCTTTTGCATTACTGGAAACATAGGCTTAAATGTCAAACAGGGGACCAACTCCCCCTTCCCCTGTCTTTATTGCAATCCGGCAATATACGCCATCGTTTCCATGGCATTTATGATACCATACTTCCAGTTTATATGATAGTGTTACATTTTGTATGAGTTTGATATGATCGTTTTTCGTCATTTGTTCGTCTATCTGGATGGGATACCATGGCGGATTTCCACTTGACAGCCGCTAAACCATGCAGTATTGTGTACAAGGAATGGGAGAGGATGGCATGTTGTTTATAGGCATCTGCGGCGCCAGCGGCAGCGGAAAGTCTACTTTAGCACAGGAATTGAGCAGTACTATCGGTGTGAAATGTCTGGTTATCAACCAAGATGCCTATTACAGGGATCACCCCACACTTTCATTTGATGAACGCAGTCTTTTGAACTATGACGAGCCTGAGATCTTCGATCATGACCTGCTTCTTAAGGATATGGAAACACTGCTATCAGGCCAGCCCATTACCCGCAAGGGATATGACTACAGTCAGCACCGCCGGGCTGATTCCTGTGATTTGATCTATCCGTGCGATGTGATGATTCTGGAAGGCATACACGTATTTTATGATGAGCGGCTGTGTGAAAGGATGTATCTTCGGCTGTATATGAGCGTGGAACCGGACATTTGTCTTTTGCGGCGCATTCAGCGTGACATACTCGAACGCGGAAGGCAAATCGACGGTATATCTCACCAGTATCTGACCACGGTCAAGCCCATGTATGACAAATATATACGCAATTATATCAACCAGGCGGACGTGATCGTAGCCCACGGTGGAAAAAACGCCAGGATTGTGGATATTCTTGCAGGATATGTGCGGGACGAGCTTCTCAAAAGGCGCACGTCGGAAGAATAATGTATATGTATCGTGTTAAAAAAAACGGGACCTGCTTATTCAGCAGATCCCGTTTTTGTTTTCAGGCACTTCAACCGGCAGCAGCTCCGCCTTGCGCATCCTTGGGCGGGAAGAGGAGAATAAGCACTGGCTCTACCTCGCTGTAGCTCCATTGGGCGTTAAGCAGCGTTTGCAAAGCAGCAGGCGCAATCAACAGTTCCTCCCCATAAAGCGTCACTTGTTCGGGTGCTATTTCCACGGGCAGGCCGTCCACCTGGAAGCTCACCTGGGTGACCTGGCCCGCTTCATCCCGGCTATATTCCACATGCAGCATATACCCATTGGCTGCTACCGTATAGCCGTCGGAGTTCTCCCCATCCGGTGTCGTATCCCAACCTAACAGTCTGGAAACCGTGTTGAAGGGTACCAGTACTTTCCCATCGGTCGTCTGGTACAGCTCAACAATCTTTCCGTTCTCATCCACCAGAACGTCTGCCGCCTGATTCATAAGGATTTTTGACCCAGCAATTGGTTTTAGGGTAGGCGCAGGCTCCGGGGTAGGCTCCTGAACAGCCTCGGGAGTAGGCTCCTGAACAGTCTCGGGAGTAGGCTCCTGAACAGTCTCGGGAGTTGGCTCCTGAACGGTTTCCTGCGTTGGCTCTTGGACAGATATCTGTGTGGGAGTCGGTGTCGGTGTCGGCGTTGGTGTTGGCGTTGGTGTCGGGGTCGGAGTTGGCGTTGGCGTTGCAGTGGGTGTCGGGGTGGGTGTTGGGGTGGGCGTTGGGGATGGGGTGGGTGTAGGTGTGGGTGTAGCAGTCACCGCTGGAGTAGGAGTCGGCACGCTGGTAGGTTTCGGACTTGGCGTAGGAGTCACGTCAACTGGCGCGAAAACGACCTCGTGGCTCTCATAAAGAATAGTCTGCGTACGCGGCCCGGCAACGCCGTCCACGGTCAGGCCATTATAATACTGGAAGCGCTCCACGGCGCGCCGTGTCTGATTGCCGTAGGCGCCATCCGCAATGCCCGTTAAATAACCTAATTCTGCAAGCCGTCTTTGAAGCTTTTTTACAGCATCCCCCCGGGATCCCACAGAAAGCGTCTTGTACTCCGGCGAAGGCGTAATGGTGGGTTCAGGATTTGGCGTTGGCGACGGGGTCGGTTTAAGTGTAGGCGTAGGAGTGGCCACCACAGCCGTGGGGGTAGGCAGAATCGTTGCCGGCGGCACATTGCTTGGCTGCGGCGCTGTCAAAACCGAAGTGGAAAAGACAAGCGACATATATACCAGCAAGGTTTTCATCAGATCCATGGCAGCAGCTTCCTTCCTCACATTGCTTTCTTACGAGTAAACGGTTCTTGATACCAGTTTCATCCATGGAAGTTCAGCTTATTCAAATATGAAGCCGTTTTTTTAGTTCCTCCCTCAGGGGTTTGTGGGATTGAATCAGATACAGCATAAGCGCTATGAATCCGCATGGCAGCATCACGAACGGAGACCATGCCACCTGAAGCTGTTTGAGCACCTGGCTGGATACAAGCAGCTCTATTGCCAGAGAAAGCAGGGCAACCAGTGTAAGTATGGTGGCCGGAATGGCCAATTCCCGTATCAAATGCTGCCGGATGCTGGCGGTGGTACCCAGCACCATCAAGGTGGCCATAATGATCACCGGGAACACAACGGGTGTGAACCATCCCTCCGCATTGGACAATAACTCCACCAACTTAAGATACCCCAGCAATACCAGTGCATCTATGGCAATGGTGACATAGATCCGATGCTTTTTCACCAGGATAGGCACAGCCAGCGCCACAAACAGAAGCACCAATGCTCCGACAGGATACAGCGACCAGGTGATTCTCCCGCCAAAGAAAAGATCTAAGACCATGCACAGCGCTGCAGGCAGCAGCATAGCCATGCTGATGAGACCCAGCAGGTATCTCCTGTCCATTTGCAGGTTCTGCTCCTGGGTTCGCATGGGAAATGGTTTTGGTACCCTGGGGTTGTAGGGATGGATGGGGTTCTGCATCACCGTGCCGCACAGGGGGCACTTTTCCTCCGCCTCACCCAACTTCACGCCGCATTCCACACAATAGGACATAATTTCACTCCTGATTGCTCTCCACCAGAACGGGGATACCGGCCTTCACCAAAAAGCGCAGAACCTCCCGCTCCAGCGTGCTTTCTCGAATGTTCCTGGAAAAGGTAAGCGTCATCTCATCTCCAAGGCTGATGGCCGAGCAGTTGCAGCGTCCTTTGGAAGCAGGTCCCAATATGACCTCCGCATGTTCCACATAGGGCCGCATTTCCTTGGGGAGCGCCATGGCACCCAAGTTGGTGATCGTGGCGGATACACCGCTTTCCCCTACACGTTTGAAAATGCCGTTGATAATCAGATTCTTCAAAAACAGGGGACAGATTCGGATGAATACATTCCTTTCCGATGCCACATTGGTTGCTATACCGGCCACCAGAAACTTTTCGTTCAGATGATAGCGCATATAGTAATGTGAAAGCTTCAGTACTTCTTCAAACGAATAGATTCCCAGCCTTGGATCGATGCCCGGATTGATGAAGAAAGAAAAATTCCGAAGTGTCTTGGAAGGGAAGAAGCTTCGCATGTTTACGGGTACTGATACCTTTACGGGAGACTTTCTGTCACATTTTCCGCTTTGCTGCACCTGATAAATGACGTAGATCATCACCGCCGTCAAATATTCCGTAATGGTGACTCCGTAGGATTTGGATGCCTTCTTCAGTGATTCCACGCTGATCCTTGCGGTAACAAAATGGAGCGTATGGTAAATCTCTCTGGTATTAGGCAGGTGGTAAGCACGCTTTTCCTTGCGCTTGGCTTTGAAGCCCGATGGCAGGCGCTTATAGGAATCCTCCACCTCTTCCGCATCCGGCTGATCATGAATATCCAGAATGCCGTCGGTAACAGGAATTTCAATCCCGCGCCTGCGAAGATACTGGGCTACCAGTGTCTTCAAAAAAACAATGCTGCCGCTGCCGTCGGCAATGGCATGGAAAACCTCTATGGAGATACGTCGGTCATGGTACAGAACCCGGAACAGATACCCGCCGTTTTCCTTCCACCGCATGCGGATGCAGGGATGTCCTTCATCCTTTAAAATAGAAAAGGGAGAGTTGTTCTCCTCCAGATAATACCAGAACACACCCTTGCGAATGCGCACAGCAAAAGATGGAAAACGGGGCAGTATGTCATTGACTGCCTGCTGCAAGGTCACCGGCTCCACCGGTTCGTTCATAGCCAAGGACATTCGGTAAAGGCTTGTCCACCGGGCATTCTTGATGGCCGGGTACAGTTTTCCCGCATTGTCCAGGCGAAACCAGTTTTTTGTGGGTACGTCCCGCGTTTTCTCCACAGCCTATGATTGTTCCTTTCCGGTTTTCACAGGTTGATTATACCATGTTTGGGGCCTGCGGAAAAGCACTTCTATGGAAATAAAGCTTGACCGGATTAGGATTGCAAGGTATGCTGATAAAAGGCACAGTACATTCTTCGCCCTGCATCAGGAGGATTCATATGCCTACGAAAAGCAGCCAGTTTATATTGAGTGCAATCCGAAACAATCGTGCCTTGTTTGACAGGCTAAGTGACCGAATGATGCATATAGATGCCCCGGCGGACCGTGTAGCCGGTCTGCCCATGCTTGGCACAACCGGAAAGCTTCAAAACGTCGGGGATATTCCAGCAATCTTGGTTTCACCAGGATGCCTGATGGACGATAAAGCCATTGTTTTGCATATGCACGGCGGCGCTTATGTATCCGGCGGGATTTTGCAGGCACGGATACTGGCCAGCCAAATTGCTGCAGCCACATGTCTGAACGTAATGACATTCGCTTATCATTTAGCGCCGGATTATCCCTATCCCGCGCAGCTGAATGATGCCTTAGCGGTGTACAACTATCTTCTTTCGCAGGGATACACGCCTGAAAACATTGCCTTTACCGGTGAAAGTGCCGGAGGGAACCTGGCGCTTGCGCTTTCGCTTAAGCTGAAATCGGAGGGCCGCCCTATGCCCGCCTGCATTGCGCTTCTTTCCCCTTGGGGAGATGTGGAACTGACCGGAGACAGTTACCGGGATCTTGCAGGCGTGGACCCGACTTTGGACATTCATACCATACGGGATGCCGCCGTGAGCTTTGTGGGCGGAGACATGTCCCTGATGAAAGACCCGCTTGTTTCCCCCATTCATGCTGATTTTCATAACTTTCCGCCTGTACAGATCCATGTGGGTACCAAGGAACTGCTTTTGAGCGATGCCGAAGCACTGGCCGCAGCCATGCGTCGGGATGACGTTCCCGTAACGCTGATGTGCTGGGAAGGCATGTGCCATGTGTTCCAGGTATTTGGCTTTCCAGAAAGCCGCCTGTCCATGAAAGCTGTCGGACGATTTCTGAACGAGCATCTTCCCATGTGCGAACCGGTGGAGGATGAGCTTTGAATCCGCATGGCTGGAAGGATACTATAAGATTTATAGGAGCATAAAATGAAAACCAGGCGGCCATTGCACTTAGATTGTGCAAAAGCCACCCGGTTTCATTTTTGTTTAATCAGCGTACGCCGGAAATATCTTTGATGACTTCCCCGGCTAATATAAGCCCAGCCACAGCAGGCACAAAAGAAATGCTGCCAGGCACCTGGCGCCGGATGGCGCAGGTCCGCTTTGCTTCCGGTGGGCATACACAGCGATGCTTGCAGCTTGTCTCCTCCGTTTCGATGGGCTCCTTTACCTCTTCTTTGGAGTATACCACCTTCAGAGAGGGGATGTTTCTCTTGCGCAGTTCCGAGCGCATCACCTTGGCCAATGGGCACACGGAAGTTTTGTAAATATCGGCCACCTCAAAACGGGTAGGATCCAGTTTGTTCCCGGCACCCATGCAGCTGATGATCCTGATTCCAGCCTCATGCGCCTTTTCCACCAGCTTCAATTTGGCGGATACGGTGTCAATGGCATCCACCACGTAATCATAGGGCGTCAAATCAAACTCATCCGCGTTCTGGACAGTATAGAACATTTGAAAATCCTGTCCCTGCACCTTCGGGTTGATATCCAGCATGCGTTCCCGCATGACCTCTACCTTAGGCTTGCCAACGGTTTTGCGGGTGGCGATCAGCTGCCGGTTGATGTTGGTAAGGCAGACGCAGTCGTCGTCGATCAGATCGATGCGGCCGATTCCGCTGCGTGTTAGCGCCTCCACGCAATAGGAGCCCACGCCACCGATACCGAAAACCGCCACGCTGGCTCCCGACAGTTTTTCCATGGCATCACAGCCTAGCAATAACTCCGTACGGGAGAATGCGTTCAAGCGCTTTCCTCGCTTTCCCCGCGGATAATATCCATCTTTTGGTTGATCTCTTCCTCATGAACACGCATGGCCGAAATGGTCCGCTCAATCAATTCTTCCAGCGGCCAATGAAGCATGTCGGCCCCCTGCTCAATGACCTGCCTGGAGCAGCCCGCAGCAAAGCTGGGCGATTTATATTTCTTCATGAGCGATTTCAGCTCCATATCCTGTACGGATTTGGATGGCCGCATTTTCGCTGCCGCGCCGATTAGACCAGTCAGCTCATCCACGGCAAAAAGTACCTTTTCCATTTCGTGCTCGGGCCTCACATCCACTGTGAGCCCGTAGCCATGGGAGGCACATGCGTGAATGATCTGCTCGTCGATATCCTCCGCCATCATGATCTCCTGAACCTTGATGCAATGTTCCTCGGGATACATTTCAAAATCCAGGTCGTGCAAAAGCCCTACAATGGACCAGAATTCCTTTTCTTCTTCATAACCCAAGAGTTTTGCCATTTCCTCCATAACCCCTGATACCGTCAATGCATGCTGAAGATGGAACGGCTCCTTGTTATAGCGCCGCAAGAGCTCCCAGGATTGTTCGTATGTTGGACGCATGGTTTTCCTCCGGTAAAAAAACATTTCAACTTATATTATATATGAAAAGCCTGACGAAGGAAAGGCTTAACTGCTTTCGTTTGTGTCTGTACCGTGGAATGATTTTCGAAATATGTTTATATCTGCTGAAGCAGTAGTGAAATTGCATACCAATGATTTGATATACTCAGGAAATAAGTTGCCATTTAATCCCGAATTTATCCTCTATCGAGCCGTACATAGGGCTAAAGAATTGCGGGCCCAATTCCACTGCCACCTTGCCGCCTTCTTTCAGCTTTTCATAGGCATGGCATACATCATCCGCGGTACTAAAAAACACGTTCAGGCAAATCATGTTGCCGGCACTTAATGGATCCACCGAATCACTGAGATTGACAGGTGTACCGCATATGGTCATGCTTGCATGCATCACAAGATCTTTCATATCCTCTGTGATCTTCATACCCGAATCAGTGGGTGCATTGCGGTAATAGTCAATATGTATGTCCGTAGCATGAAAGGCGTTTTCATAAAAACGAATCGCCTCGCTGCAGGTTCCTGGCAAATGGATGGCCGGTGAAATCATGATGAATGCCTCCTTCTGTTCGTCAACTGTCCAGATAGAAAAAATTGTCTTCCAGTTTATTCTCCGCTGAATAACTTTTCAAATGAGACTGCCATGTTACTTTTGGTTATCCGAAGCGACATCGTAAGGGAACTGCAGGGAGAAAGTGCTCCCCTCTCCCGGCCTGCTCTTTACCTGTACCATTGCGCCATAGTTTTGGGCTATATGCTTTACGATGGAAAGGCCGAGGCCCGTACCGCCCGTCTGCCGGCTATGGGATTTATCGATACGGTAGAACCTTTCAAATATCCGTGTCAGCTGCTCTTCCTCTATGCCGATTCCATCATCCTCCACCGACAGGAAGTAGTCTCCCAGATGGATCATTACATGGCCGCCCTGCTTTCCGTAACGGATGGCGTTGTCCACCAGGTTGTACGTAAGCTCCCAAATATCCCTGGGATTGGCTGTCACCACACCTGTGCCGTCCAGGGTGATGGAAATCCCCCTTGTGCGCGCCAGCGGTTCCAGCGCTTGCGCCACATCTTTGGCCATTGGCTGCAACTTAACAAGCTCCGTCTTTTCCATCACCTTGCTCTCCGCTTTGGAAAGGCGCAGGATGTCGTTGATAATATTTAAAAGCCGGTCGCTTTCCGAAACAATGCGCTTCAAATATATTTTTTGCTTCTCCGTATCGGGCACCATATCCCCCGCCAAAAGCTCCGCAAAGCCCTTGATGGAGGTGAGGGGTGATTTCAGCTCATGGGAGGCGTTGGCCACAAAGTCGGTCCGCAGCCTGTGCGTCTTTTGCACTTCTTCAAAATCATATTTCAGCTTTTCAATCAGATAGCTGATATTGGATAGAATGGGCCGCACCTCTGGCTCCGCACGGTCGGCGTCTTCCATCAGCAGGGTTTCGCCGCCCTTATCCATAAGTATGTTGTTGATTAAAATCAAGGGATGAGTTACCTTTTTGCTTAATTGGTTCGCAAATAAGGGAACGGCAGCAATCAAAGTAAGAACCAAACCCGCAACCACCGGCAGCAGCAGCCCCAGAAATTCCCGGGTGGTGGATACGGGATAGGAAAGGCGCAGGATCAGGCTGTCACCTACACGCTTTGCGGCATAGATGGTTTGCAGCCCTGTGGTGGCGCTATGGCGGACATCTGTGCCGATATCCCCTGCCATGGCTTTTTTAACCTCAGGGCGGCTTGCATGTGATTCCATGGTATCCGCATCGGCCATGCTGTCGGAAAGCACCTTGCCTGCGTTATCCAAAAAGGTAACCCGCAGCCGGGTATCGACTGAGGAGACTTTTTCAGCCAGCGCATGAAGTTCATCAGGTGTATTCTGTATGAATACATCGGCAGTATGAATAAGCGCCGTCAGGTTATCCCGCACCGTTTTCTGCTGAACACTGTTGAAAACAACGATGCAGCCTGTAACAAGTGTCAGCATAATGACAAGCGCGCCGATAAAGCTTAAGCGCTTCACATACCGCTTCATAGCCTAATATCAGTCCTTCTTCATACGGTAGCCGTAGCCACGCACCGTTTCAATATATTTGGGATTGTCGGCGCTGTCCCCCAGCTTCATGCGCAGGGAGCGCACGTGAAAGTCCACTGTTCTTGTGGTCTCACCGCTGAAATCGTAGCCCCACACATTTTCCAAAAGCCTGTCCCGGCTGACAACAAAGCCTGCGTGGCGGCTTAAGTATTCCAGCAACTCCAGTTCCTGGTGCGTTAATTTGACTGGTATGCCATCCTTTTTAACTTCTTTCTTGTCAAAATCCATGGCTAGATCCTGAAGCCGCAGAATGCTGCCCCCGTCCTCCATGCGCCGCAAAGCCGTCTTGACCCTAGCCTGCAGTTCCAGCACGCCAAAGGGCTTTGTAATGTAGTCTTCGGCGCCCATCTCCAGCCCCCGTACCTTGTCCAGTTCCTCACCCTTGGCGGAAAGAATGATTACAGGGATGGCGGCAGTCTCCGCCGTCTCCTTCCAGGATTTCAAAATTGCCCAGCCATCCTTGCCGGGGAGCATGATGTCCAGCAGCAAAAGCTGGGGCGATTCCTGCCTCATCCGCTCCGCCAGCCTTTCCGCATTGGGAATCAGCAGCGTTTCGTGACCCGCAGCCGAAAGCGTTGCTGCAATCAGCTCACCGATGTTCTCATCATCTTCTACAATATATACCTTCGCCATCACTATACCTCACAAAATCTGTCTGTTCTATGTTCGCATGCCACCGCGAAGATCACCCATTCCATGGTTGTTTTTGTACATGAAAATTGAACACCGTTATGGTGGCTTTACAAAATCCTTGTACTTTCACCATTCTTGCTGTTGTATTTTACTCCATGTACCATGAAAATCACCCATTCGGCAATATTCTGCGCATGGTCGCCGATGCGTTCCAAATATTTTGCGATCATCAGTTCATCCATCTTCCGGCTTGAACTGGATGGGTCCTTCAAAATATCCTCCACCAAATCGCCGCGCACTTGCATAAACAAACGGTCAATTTCATCGTCACTTTGGATCACCGCTTCGGCCAGCATGGTATCATCCATCAAAAAGGCATGAATGGCTTCCTTCACCATAATAACGCATTTTTCGGCCATAGTATACAGCTGTGCCGGCCTGGCATTTGGTTCTTCGCCCAAGTGAAGCACAATTTCGGCAATATCCGCCCCTTGATCGCAAATACGTTCCATATCGGTGATCATTTTCAGCGCTGTGGATATGATGCGCAAATCCTTGGCAACCGGCTGCTCTGAAAGAAGGATCAAAAGCGACTTACGCTCAATGGACAGTTCCAGTTCATCTGCTATGTGGTCATTTTCATACACCTGCCTGGCAAGTGTTTGACTGCCGGTGCGCAAAGCTTCCATGGCACTCGTTAATGTTTCCTCTATAAATTGGCTCATGCGTTTCAATTCTTCATTCAATTCCTGCATCTCCCGCTGGAACTTGCTGCGCATCATCCAAACCTCCCCGTGATATAATCTTCCGTTTTTGCTTCTTGGGGATGGGCAAACAACGTCAAGGTATCGTTGTATTCTACGACTTCCCCATGGAGGAAGAACGCTGTCCTGTCTGAAATGCGGGCCGCCTGCTGCATATTATGGGTGACGATGACGATGGTGTAATGTGCCTTCAGCTCCATCATCAGATCCTCAATGCGGCTGGTGGATATGGGGTCCAGCGCGGAGGTAGGCTCATCCATAAGAAGCACTTCGGGGGATACGGCCAAGGCTCTTGCGATGCAAACACGCTGCTGCTGCCCGCCGGAGAGGCTTAAGGCGCTTTTTTTCAACCGATCCTTCACCTCATCCCAAATGGCGGCCTGCCGAAGGCTTTTTTCCACCAGGTTGTCCAGATCCGCTTTCATGCGCATGCCATGTGTCCTGGGTCCATAGGCAATATTGTCATATATACTCATGGGGAAAGGATTGGGTTTTTGAAAAACCATGCCAACACGGCGCCGTAAATCTGTTACATCCAGTTCCTGATAAATATCTTTGCCATCAAAAAGCACTTTTCCTTCTATCTTGCATCCTTCCACCAAATCATTCATACGATTCAGTGTTTTAAGCAACGTCGATTTTCCACATCCGGATGGGCCAATGAAAGCCGTAATTTCTTTTTCCCGAATATCCAGGGATACATTCTTTAACGCATGCAGCGTACCATAATGCAGATTGATCTGTGTAAGCTCAATTTTCACCGAACTTCCCCACCTTTTTGCCGTTATTACAAGTCGCTAGATTTTAGAGCACAGCCAAAGCAAATGCCTCATTACGCCCTTCCATTCCGCCATCCCGGATGGATATATTCCTATGTGTGGTCGATGGCTCCCTGAGACAGCAATTCACCATGAACAGAACGTCAGGCAGCCCAACAGACACACTCAGGAGCAGCACGCCGCCAAATATAATTCTGTACATTGACAATATAAAAGATTTGTGTGCGCATGCAGCTATAACGTTGTAAGATTTGCGAAAGATCAAAATCCGCATATAAAATACCATTGTTTACCTATGACACCTTTTTATGATAAAATGATTTATCCCAAACTGTATACAAATTTTTGTTAGAAAAGGAGATTTTATATGAATAGCAATAACTATACGGAGTTGAATTCGAAAACCATAGATAGCTGGGTGAAGGATGGCTGGGAATGGGGCATCCCCATTTCTCATGAGGAATATGTACAGGCACAAAACGGACGGTGGGACGTATTGCTGACCCCGACACGTTTCGTTCCCAAATCATGGTTCCCGCAGCTTGTGGATGTAAATCTGCTTGGGCTTGCCAGCGGCGGCGGCCAGCAAATGCCTTTGTTCGCAGCCATAGGCGCACGATGTACCGTGCTTGACTATTCCGACAGCCAGTTAGACAGCGAAAGGCTTGTTTCCAGGCAGGAAGGCTATTCCATTGAGATTGTTAAGGCAGATATGACAAAGCGATTTCCGTTTGATGATGGCAGCTTTGATATCATATTCCATCCGGTATCAAACAGTTATGTCGAAGATGTGTATCACGTATGGAGCGAATGCTTCAGGGTTTTGAAAAAAGGCGGCATTCTTCTTGCCGGTATGGACAACGGCATCAACTTCTTATTTGACGATATTGACAATCTACCCCTTGTAGCGGCCAACAAACTTCCATTCAACCCGCTCAAGGATGAGGCTCTGTACAAAAAATCGATGGACAACAATGACGGCATCCAGTTCAGTCATACTATGGAGGAACAAATAGGCGGCCAGCTCAAGGCCGGATTTATTTTGACCGATTTGTATGAAGACCGCAGCCAGCAAGGGGTTCTTAGGGAGTACTTTCCACAATTCATTGCCACCCGGGCGGTGAAACCATAATTTCACCATGGAAGAAAGGCAAGCTAAAAAAGCTGCAAATGGATATTGTGAAACAAAAACAATGACCACCGGCTCAGCCGATGGTCATTGCTTTTTGCTATATCTTTAAGCTGGTGGTTGTAAGAGCGGAAAATAAATAACGAGAACTTGAAAGGAAAAAGTCGGCTCTTATACAATGATGCCATGGGCGTCAAGCGCAGCCTTCAAGGCAGACTTATCCCCCGTAAACACATGGCCTTCCATACGAAGCTTGCGCCCAGCTTCCACATTATCCGGGTTATCATCAATAAAAAAGCACTCTTCGGGCTTTAGCTTGTAGTTGTCAAACAAAATACGGTAGATCTTTTCTTCCGGCTTCATTGTTTGATAGAATGCGGAGACGATAGCTCCTTCAAAATATTTCAAAGCCTCAAAGCTGTCTTTGTATACAGAAAACCTTACGCTGGCGTTGGATAAAAGGTACATGCGATAGCCATTTGCCTTCAGTAACTTCACAAGCTCCGTCATTTCAGGGTCCTCCGGCATATATTCATGCCAGTGGGCAATGATTTCATCAAGCGTATCATGCAGCCGTTTAGGAAGGCGCAGTTTTACTCGAGCCGCCAACTCCTCATAGGTAATGTCGCCCCGGTCCAGAAGGCGCCATTCCTCCTTGCCGAACAGCTCATCCCTTAAGAGCAGCGCATCATCCCCTTTTATATAAGGAAGAATGCAGCGCATGGGCGCAAAATCGCGGAGTACGTTGCCCATATCAAAGATCACATTTTTTATCATGTGTGCCTCCATAGCTAAGATGCATTCATTATACCTTTTCTATTTTGATTTGCCCAGCATGGGCATCATATTTATGATGGCAATTTGTACGCACAAGAGCTTAAGTCTCAGGAATTTGATACATGATTTGAAAAATCAGCCGATAGCGATAAAAGTCTATAGATTGACAATTGCAACCAATGGTTTATACTCAAGCTGGACAACCTGATATCAGGAGGTTTCCCATGCATTTATTTGACGTGATCGGGCCTGTCATGATCGGCCCTTCCAGTTCCCATACTGCCGGTGCCGCACGCATCGGCAGGGTTGTACGAAAGCTGCTTGGCGCACAGCCTGTACAGGCGGATATTGGCTTTCATGGTTCCTTCGCCAAGACGTATGCGGGTCATGGAACCGACCGGGCAGTGGCCGGCGGCCTTATGGATTTTGATGTGGATGACGTGCGGCTTCGGGACAGCCTCACCCTGGCCCGGGAAGCGGGGATGGTTCTGCGCTTTTCTGAGATCAATCTGCGCAACGCTCACCCCAATACCATTGTCATCGATGCAAAGGATGCTGCCGGTCACCGCATCACCGTACAGGCCGCCTCCATCGGCGGAGGCAGCATTCGCATCCAGTCTATGAACGGTCTGGAGGTTGGCTTTTCGGGTACGGAAAACACAATCGTCATCCAGCACCATGACGCGCCGGGAGTCATAGCACGGGTCAGCGGGCTGATTGCCGGCCAGAATATGAATATTGCTACCATGCGCGTATTCCGCAGGCAGGCAGGCGCAGAAGCCGTAATGGTTTTGGAAGTAGACGGCCGTCCTGAGGATTCGCTGCTTCAGGAATTGCGTGCATTGCCGGGAATTGCCTCCATCGCCTTTCTGGAAAAGAGGTAATCAATATGGAATATACCATGTCCGAATTGCTTCGGGCCGCTCAGGGAACATCCATCGCTCAAGCCGCCAAGGAAACGCAGGCCAGGGAGGATGGAGTCACCCAGGAAGAACTTACCCGCCATATGATCCGATATTTGCATGTGATGCGGGATTCTGTGCAGGCGGGGCTGGACCCCGAGCTGCGTTCCGTTTCTAAAATGGCCGGTGGGCAGGCTTCACGGCTGTATGCTCAATTGAAGCGTGGTGGCTCGCTGTGCGGCTCCATTGTTGGAAAGGCAACGGCTTACGCACTGGCCGTTGCGGAATGCAACGCCTGCATGGGCAAGATCGTTGCAGCTCCCACCGCCGGTGCATGCGGTATCCTTCCTGGTGCGCTTCTTGCCGTTATGGAGGAAAAGAACCTTGCCGATGAAGCTGTCGCCGATGCCTTGTTTACCGCTGCCGCGGTAGGCCGCGTGATAGCCCAGGAGGCAACCATCTCCGGCGCGGAGGGTGGCTGTCAGGCCGAAAGCGGTTCCGCAGCTGCCATGACCGCCGCAGCCCTGGTGGAGCTCATGGGTGGCACCTCCATGATGGCTGCCGACGCTTGCTCCTTCGCGCTTATGAATACCATGGGTTTGGTGTGCGACCCGGTGGGCGGTCTGGTGGAAGTGCCCTGCGTGTATCGCAATGTAGGCGGCATTGGCAACGCCTTTACCGCAGCGGATATGGCCCTTTCAGGAATTACCTGCCCCATTCCGCCAGATGAAGTTATTCTCGCCATGAAAGAAGTAGGCGACGCCATGCCCGCATCCCTTCGTGAAACAGGCGAGGGTGGATGTGCCGCCTGCCCCTCCATGCGCGCAAGGTTTGTAAAATAGGTACAACCCCGCTCAAAGGATAAATCCCTTAAGAATCCCTTTATAGGTAAATTGTAAAAGGAGCAGCTGCGCGAAGTGATATTCTGGGTTTCAGAGACTTTTGAATGTCTTCGTACTCCGTTTTGCTGCTTTAGCAAGCCATAATTCAACGATCAAAAGTTTTGAACACGCTAAGCGACACAGGCGGGCGATTAATAATCGCCCCTACTGCGTTCAGTGTATATTGGCTTTCCTACCGGTTCTTAAATGCACCGGCAATGTAGCCAACAAACAAACTGCGTTGTAGGGGCGATTATCAATCGCCCGCTTAAGCCTGATAACTCAAGCGAAACAGGCGTATATTCTTAATCGCTTACAATCCACATTTTCTATTGAATTGTTCCCCGGGAGGAGTAACGAGGGGGACCAGCTGGTCCCCCTCGTTTGTAATCGTGTCGGGCGCGCGGGTCGTTTGCGGAGCAAACATTCTTTACACGATATCCTGGCCGTATGCCCGATGCCGCACAAGCGCAGGACGACATGAGGGCATACAAGGAAATCGTGCGAAGATCGAAAAAATGACTCCGTCATTTATTCGAAACGTTAGTAGTTTTCCGCCTTAACCATGAAGAACGATTGGGGATGGTTGCACACCGGGCACATCTGCGGTGCCTTTTTGCCGATAACCAGATGGCCGCAGTTTACGCACTGCCAGATGGTGTCGCCTTCTTTGGAGAAGACCAGGCCGCCTTCCACATTGGCTAACAGCTTCAGGTAGCGCTCCTCGTGGGACTTTTCGATCTTGGCCACCTGCTCGAACAGGAAGGCGATCTTGTCAAACCCTTCTTCCTTGGCTTCCTTGGCAAAATTTACGTACATGTCGGTCCACTCGTAATGCTCGCCGGCGGCAGCGTCTTTCAAATTGACGTTCGTCTCGGGAATGCCCTCTCCATGCAGGAGCTTGAACCAGATTTTTGCGTGTTCCTTTTCATTATCGGCCGTCTCCTGGAAAAGTGCCGCTATCTGCTCGTAACCATCTTTCTTGGCCTGTGAGGCATAGTAAGTGTACTTGTTGCGGGCTTGGGATTCTCCAGCGAAGGCCGCCATCAGGTTTGCTTCCGTTCTGGTACCTTTCAATTCCTTCATTACTGCGTCTCCTCCTTGTGAATGTATCTATTTCAAGGGCCTAACCCTAGAAATGCGCTACCGCTTTGCGAAAGTCATCATCTTACATTTTACTTAAGGCTTATGCTTTGGGCTGCAACGGATTCTCCATCAGCCAATTCCGAAGGCTTGCCTTTCTTTCCCCAGTATATCCCTTTACAGCATCTGCGCAAAGCATGGCGTTTAATATGGCCTCCTCGCAGCATTCAACCGCAGCCCGGAAAGGAATATCCAAACGGTCTTCCCGCAAAATCCTCTGGGTGAGAATATTTTGTCCTTCTAGATGATGGACACGATTTTCTGTAGTGAAACCAATGACTATTTCTCCGCTGCCATGGCCCATCATGGATCCAAGCCGGGCCATGCCAAGCCCGGCCCGCCTTACCACACGGCCTAACTGCCGGGAATCAAGCGGCAAATCGGTTGCTACGATGACGATGATGGAACCCAAATCTTCCTTTGTACCCCACCCAGGCGGTACGCTTTTACCAGCAGGAGAGCCTTGTATGACAAGATCGGCCGTGCGGCCATAGTTTGCCTGTACAAGAACCCCCAATGTAAAGGTGCGGCCATCCAACGGTATCAAGCGGGAGGCCGACCCGATACCGCCTTTGAACCCATAGCACACCATGCCCTTGCCGCCACCCACATCCCCCTCTTCAAAATCTTCGCAGGCATTTTGTATGGCGGAATAAACGTGGCCGGCTTTCACCGCCCGGTCCTGAATGTCGTTCAAGGTGGCGTCATTGCACTCGCAAACCACCGGGTTGATGGATCTTGCCTCAAAACCATCGGCTTTGCACCGGTCAATGGTATGCTGCACCAAAGCGTCGTGCACAAGTCCCACATTCAGCGTATTGGTAAGGGCGATGGGTGTTTCCAGCGTACCCAACTCCTGTATCTGCACAAGGCCCAATGTCTTTCCAAACCCATTGAGCACGTGGGCTGCGGCGGTGACCTTGTTCAAGAACACATTGTCCGGTACGGGAATCACAACCGTGACCCCCGTCTTATGGCGGGCGGTATCTATTGTTTCATGGCCCACCAGCACGCCTTTTACATCGCTTATCTTATTGCGTACCCCAGGCTCCATTTCCCCAACATAAATTCCCAAATCCCGGGCCCTTATCTGCACCGCATAACACTGTCCTTTATTATTTTACCATTTCATTTCGCTCCTCTTATAACAAATCCTGTTTTCTGGCTGTTTTTCTTTTTAAGTTCTTTGCCTTTTTGCAGGAAAGGTCCTCATACTGTCGAAAGGATTGTGATATTTATTTTGCAAGCAAGGCTGGTTATTTTGTATGGAGAACAGACCCAAAATCGGCATCACCGGCCACATTGCCAAGGACAATCCCAATCTGAGCATTACCCAGTGTTATATGGAAGCCATTTTTGCCTGCGGCGGCTTTCCCCTTCTTCTGCCCGTAAAAGGCAGTGAGGAGTTATGGCTTCAAGCCGCAAGGGAGATGGACGGTTTTTTGTTTACCGGCGGTGGAGATATATCACCTTCCCGCTTCGGGGAAGAGACGCTTCATTGCTGCGGGGAAATCAGCCCCCTTCGGGATGCCATGGAACTGGATCTATTAAACGCCATTCTTCCCACAGGCAAACCTGTTTTGGGTGTATGCCGTGGAGTGCAACTGTTGAACGTCGGCCTTCATGGTACGCTTTATCAGGACATTTACCTGCAAAACGCGCAGCCGTTCCTGCAGCAGCACACGCAAAAGCTGCCCGATTACCTACCCGCCCATGATGTCTTTATAGAAGAAGGAAGCCTGCTTCACCGCATTGAAAAGACCACATGCCTGCCTGTGAATACGCTTCATCACCAGGCGGTGAAGGATTGTGCCCCAGGCCTTTCCGTTGTTGCAAGGTCATCTTCCGGTCTTATCGAAGCCGTCGAGAAACAAGATCATCCCTTCTTTCTTGGTGTGCAGTGGCATCCGGAGCGCATGTGGCATGTGGACGCGGCGGCAAAGGCCATTTTTGAATCCTTCGTGGATGCCTGCGTAAAAACGCTATAGTTCATCCTGTGCTTAAAAGGTCTCTATAGGTGCCCATAACTGCAAGTCGTATACAATAAAAATGCATTCTTTCCCTTGACATCCCATGTACAGGGCTGTATTCTAAGGAAAGGATGGATTGTTTGGAAGAATCAAAAAACTCCATACATCCTGTCAGTAGAAAATTGCAAGAGGAGGGCATTTACATGAAAAAGGTTCTCGCATTTACCTTGTGCCTAATGCTGCTGTTCACCATGACGGCTTTCGGCCTGGCAGAGGAGCCGGCGGTATACCGCCAACTGTACGCTTCTGAGGTAACCACACTGAATTACCTCATCGCCGGTGCTCAATGGGAGCAGGAAGTCGGCGCCAATGTCATCGATTCCCTGGTGGAATATGACCCGCATGGCAACCTGATCCCCGGCCTGGCCCTTTCCTGGGAACCCTCCGAGGACGGTCTCACCTGGACCTTCCATCTCCGTCAGGGTGTGAAATGGTACGATTATCAGGGCGCCGAAGTAGCGGAAGTTACCGCCAATGACTTCGTGGCAGCCGCCAAGTATGTGATGACCGCCACCTATGCCAGCCCCGTATTCAACCAGATGGAAGTCATCAAAAACGCCACGGAATATTACAACGGAGCCGTCACCGATTTTGCCGAGGTGGGTGTCAAGGCGCTGGACGATTATACTCTCCAGTATAACCTTGTCAAGCCTGTTCCCTACTTCCTGAGCATGCTGACGTACGTTTGCTATCTGCCCGCCTACGGCCCACAGCTTACCGAACTGGGCGCCGATTTCGGCACTTCCAACGATAAAATGTACTACTGCGGCGCGTTCATCCTATCCGAGTTCGAGCCCCAGGTGAAACACACCTATGTGAAGAACGTAAACAACTGGGATGCCTCCAATGTGCTCATAGACCGCATGGAGCGCACCTACAACGCAGAAGCCGCCACCTTACGCCCCACCATGGTGCTTCGGGGCGAGATTGATTACGCAGAATTGAGCAATGACATCATCGGCGACTGGAAGGTCAACAATCCACAATACATCACCCGCGGCCGCACAAAAGCAGACTACTCCTATTTCTACTGCTTCAACTTTGACCCCAAATACGATGCCGAGTATGGTCCGGAAAACTGGCTGAAAGCTGTGAACAATGCCAATTTCCGTCATTCTATCATGAGCGCCTTCGATAGGCAGTACAGCATGGTGGCTATGGCGCCCGATGACACGGCCTCCATTGTGCAGGATACCATTACCCCCAAGACCTTTACCTCTGTAGACGGAGTTGACTATACTTCCTCCGCTGCCTTCGATATTACAAAGGATGATTTCTTCAACACCGACAAAGCCCTGGAATACAAAGCCAAGGCCAAGGAAGAACTTACCGCCGCCGGCGTTACCTTTCCTGTGAAGATGGTGCTCACCTATCGCAGTGACGACAAAGACTGGGAGAATGAGTACGTTCTTCTCAAGCAGCAGCTGGAAGGCATTCTTGGCACCGATTATATCGACTGCGTCCTGTATGCCGGCCCCACCGAGTCCTTCCTCTCCTCCACCCGCCGTGCAGGCGTGTATTCCTTCATGCGCTGCAATTGGGGCGCCGACTATCAGGATCCCGAGACCTGGACCGATCCCTTCGTCATCAAGAAGGATGATGCCGGCACCATCGTTGGCAACAGTTACAACAAGATGGACCTGATGCTCAGCGGCGACTTTGCCGATACCAAGGCCGTGCTGGAAGCCTATTATGCCGCAGTGGCCGACGCCAAAGCCGAAGTCACCGACATGAAGGCCCGTTATGAGAAGTTTGCCGCCGCCGAGGCCATGCTCATCGACAACGCCATCGTGGTGCCCTACTATGTTACCCCCGCCTTGTATCAAGCAACCAAGCTGAACGTTTATGAAGGTCAGTTTGCTTCCTTCGGCATCTCTATTTTGAGGTATAAGGGCCAGAAGCTCTACGACCATTTCTTGACCCCTGAGGAAGATGCGGCTAATCTTAAGGCTTGGCTCGACGCCGTCAGCAAGTGATATCATCGCGGTTGTTGTCTCCCTGGAAGCCACTCCAGGTTGGATGACATGCTGGGGAGGAACCCCCGAATTCGGGGGTTCCTCCTCGTCGTTAAAAAGGAGACCTTAGAATCTTCAAAGGGGTTTTTGTGCATGGCAAAATACCTGGGGAAACGAATGCTGCGTTCCCTGATTACATTGTTTCTGATACTGACCATTACTTTCATTCTTATCAGGCAGATGCCGATTGAAGGCTATTTTCAAAATTTTGACAAGATGTCTTCGGATCAGATTGCCAACGGCATAAAGCAATTGGGGCTGGATCAGCCGTTGCATGTTCAGCTTTTCAAATTTTTCAAAAATCTCATCACTCATTTTGATCTTGGCATTTCAAAAGTTTACCGCAACAATGTGCCGGTTGCGGAAATTCTTGCCCCGAAAATTCCCATCTCCATCCAACTGGGCGGATTATCGATCCTGTTTTCCATGCTGGTAGGCTTGCCCATGGGCGCGCTGATGGCCAAGTATAAAGGCAAGATTTTTGACCACATCGGAACGGGTTTTATTGTGCTGATTGAAGCAGTTCCGGCTGCGGTGTACTATTTGTTCATACAGCTGTACGGAACGGAGCTTTTTCATATCAAGCTTTTATTTGACGCCAAAAATGCAGCGTCATGGATTTTGCCTGTTTTTTCCATGTCCCTGGGGAATATTGCTTATTACGCCATGTGGCTTCGCCGCTACATGGTGGATGAAAGCCGCAAGGATTATGTGATGCTGGCCAGAATAAAGGGCGTATCCGGAAATAAAATCATGTTCCGGCATATTTTCCGCAACGCTTTTGTTCCCATGGCTCAATACCTGCCCACGTCCTTTTTGAATACGGTCATCGGCTCCATTTACATTGAGTCGCTGTACTCCATTCCCGGCATGGGCGGCCTTCTGGTCAACGTCATCAAAAAGCAGGATAACTCCATGATTCAGGGCATTGTGCTTTTGTATGCCTGCGTTGGTGTCATCGGCCTTATCCTGGGCGATATTCTGATGGTTGTGCTGGACCCCCGTATCAGCTTTGCCAAGAAAGGGGGCAGCCGCTAATGGCCATTTTGAAGCATCCCAGTATAGAGCGGCTGGAATCGCATATCAGCCAAAAGCTTTCAGGTACCCTAACCGAAGCGGAAAAGTTCACCTTCGCGCCCTTTAACCAGGAGGAAACGGAGCGTACCGGCGTCAGCCAGTATTCCTATTGGCGTTCCACATTACATGCCTTTTCCAAGAACAGGGTGGCCATGTTATTACTGCTGGGCGTGGTGACTATCCTGCTGTTCACCTTTATTCAGCCTATTTTGCCTGGCCAGTTTGATCCTTTTGCCGTAAACAATAGTCCCGACACACGATTGCCCTACAAAAATATGCCTCCGAACAGTACTTTTATCTTGGGCACAAACGCCATCGGCCAGGATCTTTGGGCTAGGCTGTGGGCAGGCACAAGGACCTCCCTGTTCATTGGCATCAGCGTAGCCGTCTTTGAAGCGTTGATCGGTATCATAATGGGAATGCTGTGGGGATATCTTCGCAAGTTGGATTTCTTGTTCACGGAAATATACAACATTATCGATAACATACCAACCACCGTCATTCTGATCCTTGTTTCTTTCATCCTGCGGCCAGGCATTTCCACTATCATCCTGGCATTGTCCTTGACGGGATGGATCGGTATGGCCCGTTTTGTCCGGAATCAGATATTGATCATCCGTGACCGCGACTACAACGTGGCCTCCCGGTGTCTTGGCACCAGCACGCCACGCATCATTGTAAAAAATCTGCTTCCCTATCTGGTATCGGTGATCATGCTGCGCATGGCGCTCTCGATCCCCGGTGCCATCGGCAGCGAGGTGTTTATCACCTACATCGGCCTGGGTGTGCCTGCCACCATTCCCAGTCTGGGAAATCTGATCAATGTTGGCCGTCAGCTCATGATGAGCCCAAGCCTGCGCTATCAGCTCATTTATCCCACCATTATTCTGTCCATTGTGACGATATCATTCTATGTGATCGGCAACGCGTTTTCCGATGCTGCCGATCCCAAGAACCATTTGTAAGGAAAGGAGGCTACTGCCATGACAAACGCAAAACCTATCCTTTCCATTCGGGATCTGAATGTAAAATTCAGCCTTCGGGGCCGCATTCTCCATGCCATACGCGGCGTTACCCTGGATATTTGCGAGGGTGAAAGCCTGGCCATCGTAGGTGAATCGGGCAGCGGCAAGTCTGTCCTAAATAAGAATTTTATAGGTCTATTAGACCCTAATGGCTTTATATCCAGCGGATCCATACGCTATTATGGTCTTACGATACCTGAAGACGCAAAGCCTCCCCTGTATGGTATCGATGAAACCGGACAACCTTATGCCGATCTTGCAAAGTTTAAAGCAGAAAAGGATTGGCTGAAAATCAGAGGCAGGGAGATATGCATGATCCCCCAGGACCCCATGACCAGCCTGAACCCACTAAAAAGTGTCGGGGCACAAATTTCCGAGGCCTTAAAGCTGCACAGCCGTTTAACCGGTTCGGAGGCCCGCGAGGCGGCCATCCATATCCTTACGGATGTGCGCATCGACGATCCCAAGAGGCGGTATAAGCAATTCCCCCATGAATTGTCCGGCGGCATGCGCCAGCGCATCGTAATTGCCATAGCCATCGCATGTCGGCCCAAAATACTCATCTGCGACGAACCCACCACCGCGCTGGATGTGACCATACAGGCGCAGATATTGAATCTGCTCAAGGAACTGAAAGAAAAATACCACCTGACGCTGCTGTTCATTACCCATGACCTGGGCGTGGTAGCCAATATTGCAGAGCGTGTGGCAGTCATGTATGCCGGCGATGTAGTAGAGTTAGGCCTGGTAAACGAGATATTCTACGATCCCAGGCATCCCTACACCTGGGCTCTTTTATCGTCCCTGCCCCAGCTTGGGCAAAAGGGGGAAAAGTTGTATTCCATACAGGGCACGCCTCCCAACTTGTTCAAGCAGATACCCGGCGATGCTTTTGCCCAGCGAAATCCCATGGCTCTGAAAATAGATCACTTGGAGCAGCCGCCATATTTTACGGTTTCCCCCACCCATGTAGCCCGGACATGGCTGCTTGACAAGCGTGCCCCCAAGGTATCCCCGCCCGATTCCATATTGAAATTAAAAGACCTGGGAGGTGTTTCCCGTGATGCAAAGTGAATACCGGGAAAAGCTCCTGGAAGTCAACAACCTGTCTGTCTCCTTTGGGCGCGGCCACCGCAAGTTTGAGGCCGTCAAGGGCGTAACATTTCATGTGTTTCGCGGCGAAACTTTCGGGGTAGTGGGCGAATCCGGCTCAGGAAAAACCACCATCGGCCGCGCCATCGTAAGGGTGCACCCCGTTTCCGGCGGGGAAATCAAGTTTGACGGCAAGACCATCAGCGGAAATCTGAGTCACGCCGACGATCTTGCCGTCACCCGCAAGATACAAATGATCTTCCAGGATCCTATGGCCTCGCTGAATGAGCGTGCGAAAATCGACTATATCGTATCGGAGGGAATGCAGGGCCGCCATATTCCCAAGGAAAAGCTCCGGAACATGGTCATGGATGCGCTGCAGGACGTAGGTCTTCTGCCCGAGTTTTCCAGCCGTTTCCCCCACGAGTTTTCCGGCGGCCAGCGCCAGAGGATCGGTATCGCCAGGGCACTGATCATGAACCCGGAGTTCATCATTGCCGATGAACCAATCTCCGCATTGGACGTTTCCATCCGTGCCCAAGTTTTGAACTTGCTCAGTGATCTGCAAAAAAGGCATGGGCTGACGTACCTGTTCATTTCCCACGACCTTTCCGTAATGCGCTTTATCTGTGACCGCATCGCCGTCATCCATAAGGGCGTTATGGTGGAAATGGCCGATACCGAAACGCTATTTGAGCATCCCCTCCATCCCTATACCCGGGCGCTGCTTTCCGCCATTCCTCAGCCCAACCCCATCGTGGAAAAGAAAAAAGTGCTGGAGGTATACGACCCTTCTATTCATGATTATGAAATAGACGCGCCATTCTTCCGGCAGATAAGACCCGGGCATTTCATTCATGCAAACAAGCGGGAATGGGAAAAATACGAGGATATGTTGAAATAAAAGGAGATTTCTATTATGCCCCATGACGAAACCAAATGCCTGCACTCCGGCTATACTCCCAAAAACGGTGAACCCAGGGTTGCCCCCATCGTGCAGAGTACAACCTATGTTTTTGAATCCACCGCGGAAATCGGCGCATTGTTTGACATGCCCACAGCCCATATGTATTCCCGTTTCTCCAATCCTACGGTAGAAGCGGTAGAAAAAAAGATCGCCGACCTGGAAGGCGGCGTAGGGGCCATGTGCACCTCATCCGGCCAGGCGGCGTCGCTTTTATCTATCCTGAACCTTTGCAAAAGCGGGGAAAGCTTCGTATGCGCCTCCACCATATACGGTGGCACGGTGAACCTTTTTGCGGTAACGCTCAAACGCCTGGGTATTGAAGCGATTTTTGTAGACGCCGACGCTGACACGGAAACGATACAGAAAGCTTTCAAGTCCAACACCCGTGCGGTGTTTGGCGAAACGCTGGCCAACCCCGCCCTTTGTGTGCTGGATATTGAAAAGTTTGCGGCCATCGCCCATAAAAACGGTGTACCGCTGATCATTGACAATACCTTCGCCACGCCAATCCTGTGCAAGCCCTTCTCCTTCGGGGCGGATATTATCATCCATTCCACCACCAAATATATGGATGGACATGCTTTGCAGGTGGGCGGCGTGATCGTGGACGGCGGCACGTTTGATTGGACAAACGGCAACTTCCCGGAATTTACGGAACCTGATGAATCCTACCACGGCGTGGTGTACACCCGTGATTTTGGCAAAATGGCCTATATCATAAAAGCCCGGATGCAGCTCATGCGCGACTTTGGCTGCTATCCAGCAGCTCATTCCGCATTTTTGCTGAACCTGGGCTTGGAAACATTGCCTGTCCGTATGCATAAGTACTGCGAAAACGGGCTGGCTGTTGCCAACTACCTGCAAGGCTGCCCCCAAGTGGAATCGGTGCGCTATGCCGCGCTGCCAGGCGACCGCTATCATGCATTGGCGGAAAAATACCTGCCCAAGGGCACATGCGGTGTCATTTCCTTTGTAATGAAGGGCGGCCGTGAGCCGGCGGTACGCTTCATGGACAACCTAAAGCTTGCATCCAAGGAAGTTCATGTAGCGGATATCCGCACCTGCGTCCTTCACCCCGCCAGCGCCACCCACCGGCAATTGACAGAGGAGCAGCTCGTTGCCGCGGGCGTCAACCCCGGCCTCATCCGCATCTCCGTTGGGTTGGAGCATATTGACGATATACTAGAAGATATCATGAAGGCCATGGCCAAAGTGTGATGGTCACTCCTCCCCATCGACCCTCTCAGCAAGATCGTCTCCATAGCCCGCGCGCACAAACGCCGCGGGCTTTCTGCTTTATATGGCCGCAGCATTCCGGCCAGATTTAACGCAAAATTTCGTCCAGCCTGAGCAGCATGATATCTGCCATCACAAAAGGAAAATAAGTTTATCCTTGAAACTGCGTTACATGTCCTTTTATCTACTTTTTCCTCCTGCCGGGGGTGGCAGTCTTCCCTTCCATCCCACCAGATTCCATATAGCGTATGAAATCATTCTCCGCCAGCTCGATTGCCGGGATCCTGTCATTCTTTATTAGTGCCAGACCTATCTGTTCAGCCAGCGTCTTCAGAAAATAGTAGGTGATCCTGCCTTGCGCATATACGCATTCCGGCTTTCCCTGTTCATTCAAATAGCTCAAAAAACCTTCCATAACCCTTTTCGCCTGCTCAGGAAACTGTTCCGCCATCGGCATCTTTGCCATGCCTTTTTCAGTATCCAGCAGCATCATAAGCGCCGGAAAGCGTGGCGGCTCGCCTGTTATTGCAACGGGGAACATCATTATATGGCAGTACCAGACCCTTCCCGGTTGCGGTATCATCTTCTTCAGCCTGGCAACTTCCAGTTCGCTTACGAGGCTGGGCGACAGGCTCATCAATGACCAATTATCCGGCTTGCTTTCTGTCTGCCATGTGAAACCATCCCCTGCAACGGTCAGCACAGGCAGCATGCCCGTTTCAAACCCCAGTTGTTTCTTCGCTTTGCCTATTCCGCTTTTCGAATAGATCATCGTTGCTAAAACGGTATCATGCAAAAGGCGCCTGGCCACCTCCACGCCCGCTTTCAGGGCCAGAAGCAGCCTTTGCTCATCCACAGGATTAGCAATATACCATGGGAATTTAAATGGCTCATACTTGCGGATCATTGGCAGCAGTTGTAATCCCGATGATATGCCGTATTTGCTCAGCTCCGCGCTGTCTTTGTCCGTAAGATCCGTTGGTTCTTCAAAGGAGCAAGACAGGCATTCCTGGGACATAAAGCAATCACGCCTCAAGGAAGGGGAAGCGTCCTCTGGCAGGGATTCGATTTGGGAAAAGCTGTACAGCCCGGCTTCACCCATGTACAACGCCAGGGCAAAATGGCCCTTCTCATTGCCCATCACACTAGCATAGCCAATTTCTCCATCCTCATAGCGAACAGCAAACAAATTGGTGTCGTAAAGCATTTCCCACAGTTTTGCTTTTTGGAATTCCACCGCTGCCAGGTACAGTTCCTTGGATGGCATAGGTTAGCCTCCTCTCACGTACATCAAAAGAAGCGGGCAGTCAATCTAACCCGCTTCGAACTCTTTTGGCCATATAGATATCCGGCTTGCCAAAGCCGTTGACATCGGGCAGCACGCCTACGATTTGAAAGCCCTGCTTTTGATAGAATTCATACGGATGGTTTTTCAGATTTCGAATACTATCGATCCTATCCCAGAGATGGTCATACAGGTCAACGTTGGATAGAGACGTCCTGTCAAACTCATCATCAGTACCCAGGTAAAGCGTTACGCCGCCCTTTTTGACTACCTCAGCCTCAAGCGCTTTGACAAGCTCTTTTCCAATACCCTGGCCTTGATACTCCGGAAAAACCGCCAGGGGATGCAGTTCCCATCCCGTAACCCCATAATGGGGAGCCGCCCCAATAAAACCCGCCAGTCGCCCATTCACCAAGGCCATCAGTGCGATGCGGACTTCTGAAAGGCATTCTTCCACTTCCTTCATTGCACCGTCCGTGTAACAATGGGGAAAGCAGACAGTCAAGAGACCGGCCAATGATTGGCGGAATGCTTGATTGTCCCTGTCAAACGGGATGATCTCCATATCTTTTCCTCCTGACAAATCACAGGCAGAAGTGGAAGAAGCGCAAAACCTCCATATAGCTATCCGCTTCAAAGCGTACCGTCCTGGCATCCGTCTGAACGCAGCCAGGATAGAAACTGTTGCTGAGGGCCGCGGCGTGCTCCCTGTAGCATATCTCAACGGAAAAATGCTCCGGCATCGGGAACATGCACTTGCTTGCGTCCAGCGTCATCGCCTTTTGGGAGGCTTCTTTGATGCGCTTTACTGCCAAATTCGGATGAAAGGAAACGGCTCCCCTGCCCGTACCCTCGTTCACCGGCACGGTGAGGATATTGGGATTGACGGATTCAATCCAGTCGCAAAGCGCCTTATCCCCCGTCACAAGAAGCACAGGCACCTTCAGCATGGCGGCGGTAAGGCTGTTGATCATCAGTTCCGAGGCAAGGTGTCCGTTGATCTTCACATAAACATTTTGCGTGTTCATGGTGTGGGACAAGGGGTTGCCGTTTACGCCCGCCGCGGAATGGTAGCCCGTAAAGAATACGCCGGTAAAGCTTTCATCAAGCCCGGCCATCATGCTGAACAAATTCCCCGCCCATCCGCGGAAGATTCGCGCCTGTTCCGGCAGATCCACTGGATCTATGTTTCTGGCGGAATCGTGGGCATCCTTGACCAGTACATCCTCCGCTCCGGCAGCTATTGCCCCCTCGCAGGCGGCAGATACTTCTCTTGTCATCTGACGCGCAAAGGGTGTGTAATCCGGCTTGTTCTTGCCTGTTTCATCCCAATGGACAATGCCGCAGGTGCCTTCCATGTCGGCGGAAAGAAAAATGCGTTTCATACGTTTCATCCTTTCAAAAAATCAAGTGCCATAGCTGCCTGCAGTGCCGCGCCGGTCTTCAGGCAGCTTTCATCCACATGGAAATTGCAGGTATGCAGTGCGGAACCTATGCCGCAGCCAAGATCGTAATACACACCGGGGGTATTGGCCACAAAGTAGCTGAAGCTTTCCACTCCAAGGCTGGGATATACACGGGGCACGATGCTCTTTTCACCTACCATGCCCTCAGCCAGCGCAAGGAACTGATCATGAAGCGCTTCATCATTATATACCGCCCCGTAACCATCCAGCACCTCTGCCTTTGCGCTGCCACCCATAGATGTGGCAATGGCAGCTGGTATCTCATGCAGCTTTTTCTTGAGCATAGCCCTTGTTTCCGGCTTTAAGGTGCGCAGCGTGCCTTCTATTTCCAAATGATCGCAGATCACGTTCCTGGCGGTACCGCCAGTAATCTTTCCAAGGGTCACCACCGCGCTGTCCAAAGGGGAAACGTTGCGGCTTACCAGCGTTTGCAGCGCTGTGATGATCTGCGCGGCGATGGCTACGGCATCCACGCCCCGCTCGGGATACGCCCCATGGCAACCCACACCTTCAACGGTGATGTTGATGGCGTTGCTGGCGCCGCTGACGCAGCCCGGCTTTGTAAAAACCACGCCGGCCGGCTGATCAGGCAGCATATGCAGTCCAAATACCGCGTCCACATGGGGATTTTCAAGGCATCCTGCCGCCACCATGTCCTGCGCGCCGCCCGTAGTCTCCTCCGCTGGCTCAAACAATAACTTCACCTGGCCGTGTATTTTATCCCTGTTTTCCATCAGCAGCTTGGCTGCGCCCAGGGCGATGGCCATATGGGCATCGTGGCCGCAGGCATGCATTCTGCCCGGTATCTGAGAGGCAAAGGGCAGCCCTGTCGTCTCCTGAATTGGCAGTGCGTCCATATCCGCTCGCAAGGCGAAAGTTTTCCCGGGAAATGTTCCGCGGATTAGCCCTACAACCGCATGCTGGCCGGGATAGGTGTAAGTTTCAATGTTCAGTTCATTTAGCTTTGCAAGCAGGAACCGCTGTGTATTTTCTTCCTGACCGCCCAGTTCCGGCTGCATATGCAGCTGCCTGCGCATGTCAATGACCCAAGGTGAGATTTCTTCCGCCCGCCGTTTCACATAATCATAGTTCATAACTCATTTCCCCGTCTTCCGCAAGATAATCCAACACCTTCATGATCTGCCCGTTTTTCATGTATACCCGCAGCGGCCTTCGGCTCATGATGGTAATGGCCTCGTTTCTGTTGGTATGAGCCCAGGCGGCGTATTGCATATAAGAAATGCCGCCGCCCAGCAGTGTAACCTCATCCCCTTCACACACATCGGGGATGTCAGTTACATCCACCATCATTTGATCCATACACACAAGCCCCAGAACAGGAGCCAGTTTCCCCCGTATCAGAACACTGGCGACCTTAGACATGCACCGTGGATACCCGTCACCGTAGCCTGCGCACAGCGCAGCCACACGGGAATCCCGTGTAAGCGGCGAGTCGCTGTCGTATCCCACTGTTTCACCTGCCGCCACGTCCGTTACCTGGGCGACAACAGTTTTCATGCACAGCGTCTCACGGCACTCATAATCCAAATCCCCGCTGTTCATGGGCCGTACGCCAAACAGCAGGGCTCCGGTGCGCACCCTGTCATACTGCCACATAGGGTACCTGGTAAGGCCTATGGAATCGCACAGGTGCAACTCGGGAATGCACATACCGCGCTCCGCCAGCGCATCATACATTCCTTTCAAAAGACCGTGCTGCTTTTCATCGCGCTCCCTGTTGGTTAAGGCCAAATGGGAATAGAGACCCTGTACATGCACGTGCGATAGCTTGCCGATTTCCAGGATGTCATTGACCGCCTGTGGCCCAGGCACAAAACCCAGCCTATGCATCCCCGTATCGACCTTGATGTGTACGTTGCCTTTTTTATGTGCTTTTGCTGTGGCTTTGTCCACCAGAACAGCCTGATTGAAAGAGGCCACGGTCAATTGTATGTTCTGCCGTACGGCTTCCAAAAGCGCTTCTTCCTCGGTAACGGTCATGATGAGTATTTCTTGCGAAATGCCAGCCTTGCGAAGTTCAAATGCTTCCCGGGCGCAGCTTACGGCAAAACACTCCGCCCCAGCATCCTTTAGCGCTTTTGCGACTTCCACCGCACCATGGCCGTATGCATTGGATTTTAAGACACAGGTCACCTTCGTGCCCGGGCCGCAAAGCCTGCATGCTTCTTTATAATTATGCACGATCCCATCCAGATCGATCTCCACCCATGATCTGCGCAAGAAAGATGTTTGCATAAGTGCATCCGCCCATCCTTCATCTTTGGGAAATCCGCAGGGAAATTCCTTCTTCTTATAACGGAAAATCCCCTATTGTGCCATATATCCGCTATCATTCAACCGCGCTTTGAGTTTGTTTTCTCCTGAAAACGATCCGCCTTAACGGATACCCGCTGATGAAAGGCTTTGCCGATCAGGCCGCATTCATCGTAGGCTGTGATCTCAAATTCATAAGCCCTTCCTTCCTGGGAAACAAGCTTCGCCTCTGCCCACACCTGCATGCCTACGGGCGTAGCGGCCTCGTGACTGACCTCCATGCGTGTACCGACGGTGGTATAGCCTTCTCCGAGCATACCTATAAGTGCATTGCAGGCCGCCTTTTCCATCAGCGCCACCAGGGCCGGTGTGGCAAATACATCAAGGCTGCCACTGCCCATATGTCTTGCAGTAAGTTCCGCCGTTACAACCGATTCCTGCTTTCCTGTCATGCCGTTTCTTCCTCCTGCCATCCCTTGCAGGCATCTACCCACCCCATACATTTACTGGTCAATTCCAATTCCGCCAAATTCATTTCTACCGCACTATTGCCGGTGCCGCAGGCGGGAAATACCGTTTCAAACCGTTTGAGGGATTCATCCAGGTACACCTTCACTGCCGGATTTTCAATGGCAAATGGGCATACACCGCCTACCGCATGGCCCACGCTGCCCAACACTTCCTCAGGGGAAAGCATCCTAGCCTTCAGGCCAAATGCCGCCTTGAACTTCCCGTTGTCAATGCGCGCATCCCCCGCAGCAACCAGTAGGATGGGGCCCTCCTGCCCCTGCAAGGACAGCGTCTTGGCAATTCTGGCTTCCTTGGTATTCAGTGCTTTGGCTGCCAGTTCCACCGTGGCGCTGGATAATTTCAGCTCCATTACGCGGTTTTCCATATGAAACTTTTCCAGATAAGCTTTCACCCGTTCCACAGACATGCGACCGCTTCCTTTAGTATAATTATAACGATTCCATGATATGCCATGGAGAAATAGGCTGTCAAGGCATTTGCATATGTCCCTTCAAATTTCCACATCTTTCTTATGCCCGTTGACAAACGCTTTCTGCAATGATAGCATACTTTCATGGTATTTCCATAGGAATTTTGCATTTGGATCATGGGAGGCGCCCGTCCATGAAAATATCCACCAAGGGCCGGTACGGCATGCGTCTCATGCTGGACTTGGCATTGCACAACAATGGCTCCTACATTCCCCTGAAGGAAGTGGCCAGCCGGCAGGAACTTCCGGAAAAGTACATGGAGCAGATCATCACCCCACTCAGCCGTGCGGGCTATCTGCGGGGTGTGCGCGGTGCGCAGGGCGGGTACCAGCTTACCCGAAGCGCAGGCGAATATACCGTGGGCATGATTTTGCGTACCATGGAGGGTGACCTGTCGGTAGTAAGCCCGGTGGACAGCGGGCAGGAAACGGGTGATATAGCTGCTCACCTGGTGGTGAACAGCGTTTGGACCCGTATCAACGAAGCCATCGAACAGGTGGTGGACCATATCACATTGGCTGAACTGGTGGAGGATTACAACCGCCACGCGGCCGACAACTATATCATTTAGCCCAACCGGTGTTACGGGAGGAAGGTTTTTTCCATGATTGCTTTTCAGCATGTTTCCGTTGACCGGACCGCTCCAAGTGGAAGACCTCTTTGGGTGGAAGATGTATCCTTTGCCATAGAGGCCGGGGAAATATTCGGCATTGCAGGCCATGAGGGAGCCGGTAAATCCACGCTCCTTCGCACGGTGAACGGCTTGGTGGTGCCTGACCAGGGCGAGGTGGTGGTGGATGGCCGCCCGGTAACACGTTTAAACGGACGCGAGCTATCCGCCCTTCGCCGTCAGGTGGGCATGGTGCTTCCAACACCTGCTTTGATGAACAAGCTCCCTTTGCGGGACAGTATAGCGCTCCCGCTCATCACATCCAAAACCGATGACGAAAAAATCACCAATCGGATTGGGGAGCTTTTGGCACTCACCGAAATAGAGGGATTGGGAGGCGCTTATCCCGGAGAACTCTCTATGGAACAGCAGAAACGTGGAGCCATTGCCAGGGCACTGGCCGGGGGCCCCAAAATTCTGCTTTGTATGGAACCCACCTTGGGTCTTTCGCCTGCTGAGGGGGAAAGCATACTAAGCCTGCTCCAGCGCCTTCACAGAGATCTAAAGCTGACGCTTGTGCTATCCACCCGTGATCTGCACGTGATAAAGCACCTTTGCAGCCGTGCCGCCATTATGCAGTATGGCAAGGTAGTGGAAATAAACGATACGTATTCGCTGTTCTCCACCCCTGCGCATCCTTTCACCAGAGAATTTCTGAACCAGCAGCTTTCCTTTGAACTTCCACCTGAGGTGGAGGAGCACGCCTTCGGAACCATCGTATGCATCGAATATATGGGTGATCCGGCCAACGAGCCCGTGCTGTACGAAACCGCACAGCGCTTTGGCGTAGAGTTCAATATTTTACAGGGCCGCATCGAATACATAGGTGGCAAGCCCCTTGGCAAAATGTATGTCTCCTTTAATGCTGAACCTGCATTGATGGTATCCGTGCTGGGTTATTTGAAAGCGCATACCTACCGGGCGGAGGTGATCCAGGATGTATGACTACCCCATCTCACAGGCTTCCCCGCTGGTGAACGCCATATTGCAGACACTGCTGCTTTTTGTATGCCCGTTTGTGATTGCCATCCTCTTGGGCGGCTCCTTGGGTATGTGGCTGTTTTTTAAGCGCCATCCCCTGTTTACAGGGCGTGCAAGGCCCCTTTCTGCCATAAGGCCGCTTCCATATGCACGCGCCATGATATATCTAGGGCTGTTGCCTATACTGCTTCTTTTGTTACTGCGCATTCCCGGTATGGCAGCCGGCACAGCGGCATTGGTGCTTTTGTCACTGGGCGCAACGGTGCATCTCGCCTTTCATATATATAGCGAGCTATTCACGCTGGATGAATCCATTCTGGAGATGGCGCTGGCCTCCGGGCTTGATCATCAGGCGATGATCCGCCGCGTTCTGCTTCCTTTGGGGAAAAACAGGATCATCCACGCTATTTGTGAAACCGCTCTTTTTCTCCTGTCAATGGAAACCATAGCCGGCTACATGGTAAACTTAGGGCTCGCAGGCCTTATGATATGGAGCGGATTTATCGGGACAGATATACTTTTACTGCTCTTGAGCATTTTGCTGCTGGCTCCCCTATTCCTCCTTGTTGGTTGGTTATCTTCCCACTTTGCTATTAAATGTAGTAAGCAATCATAAATCGCATTGGTAAAAATCATCTGGGCCCGGCTTCATGCCGGGCCTTTTTCGATACAATTCTGCAATGAGCACTCAGAAAAGCGTCGTTTTTTCGTGTTATCAGCCTACACAACTGTACTTTCTTTCATCAGAACAGCATATCTATTGCATATTTAACTTTTTGTGTTTATAATGGATAACAGCATCAAGGGAAGATAATTGGAAAGGAAGTTGACTCTATGAAGAAGGCCGTAGCTCTCGTTCTTGCTATGCTCCTGCTTGTCCCCGCACTAGCGCTATCGGAAGCGGAACCCATTAAAATCGGCGTGTTTGAGCCTCTCACCGGTTCCAAGGCCGCCGGCGGCATGATGGAATACGAAGGCATCCAGGCTGCCAATTCCGTGGTAGGCGAAGTATTGGGCAGGCCCATCGTACTGGTGCCTGTTGACAACAAGTCTGACGACGTGGAAGCCGCAACAGCTGCCGCCCGCCTGGTGGACGCCGAGAAGGTGGACATCGTGCTCGGCTCCTGGGGTTCCAGCCTCTCCATCGCCGGCGGCCCCGCATTTGAAGCCGCGCAGGTCCCGGCCATCGGCACTTCCTGTACCAACCCCAATGTCACCTTAGGCAATGAATACTACTTCCGTGTTTGCTATCTGGACGACTTCCAGGGCACACTGCTGGCCAACTATGCCAAGAACAACCTGGGCGCAAAAACGGCTGCCGTGATCTGCGACAAGTCCAATGTGTACGCCATAGGTCTTCGCAAGTATTTTGTGGAAGCCTTCGGTGAAGCAAACATCGTAGCGGAAGCCTACTTCAACGTGGGCGACCAGGAATTCTCCTCCCAGATCACCACGGTGATGGCCGCCAAGCCGGACGTCATCTTCATGCCCAGCGATTTCACCGAGCCCGGCCTTCTGATGAAGCAGGCCCGCGATATGGGCTATACCGATGTGCCCTTCCTGGGCGGCGACACCTGGGAAACCCAGGCCATGATCGACATCGGCGGCGCCGCTGTGGAATCCTGCCGCTTCACCACCTTCTTTGATGCCGAAGCCGCACCCACACCGGAAATCACCGCTTTCCTGGACGCCTATGCCAAGATGTTTAATGGCGAAAAGCCCAAGGGTTCCGTTACCGCCCTGGGCTATGACGCCTACATGGCTGCAGTGAAAGCTATAGAGAATGCCGGCACCACAGATGGACCCGCACTCCGTGATGCGCTGTCCAAGCTGGAGATGACAGGCGTGACCGGACCGCTTAAGTTCGATGCCAACGGCGATGCCATCAAGAACACCGCCGTCATCAAGACCGTGAAGGATGGCAAGTTCGTTTACCTCGATACCGTGGTTGTAAAATAAGTCACTAAGCATTCCCTTGCGGGCGGCGATTTGGTCGCCGCCCGCATTCCTTTTCTTTTCGTCTTTCGGATATGCGCAGGACGGCATATAGATTTGCGCCGGGAAGTCGGCCGCCTGCGGTGAGGATGGTGCGTTTCCCATGACGTTTGTGCTCTTCCTGCAACAGCTCATTACTGGCCTGACGGTAGGCAGCCTGTATGCGCTGATCGCTGTAGGGTATACCATGGTGTACGGTATTTTACGCCTGATCAATTTTGCTCATGGTGACATCTTCATGATGTCCATGTATTTTCTTTTTTTTGGTGTTTCCGTTTTCTTCATCCCGTGGTGGGCGTCCGTTTTGTTGGTGCTTGCAGCCACGGCCATCCTCGGCATGCTGATCGAAGGCGCAGCTTACCGCCCATTGCGCAATGCGCCAAGAATTTCCCTGCTCATTTCCTCCATCGGCGTTTCCTATCTTCTGGAAAATCTGGCTACAGTGCTATTTACGGGCATTCCCCGTCAGTTTCCCAATTTCCCCTTTTTGCAGGAGGTCATTATTCTCGGGGATGTTCGATTTTCAAGGCTTTCCATCTTTGTGCCCTTGATCATGGCCGCATTGATGGTTGGCCTTCAGTTCCTGATCCACAAAACAAAGGTGGGCATGGGGATGCGGGCCGTCAGCAAGGATTTTGAAACGGCCCGGCTTATGGGAATCAAGATCAATCAGGTGATCGCCTTCACCTTTGGCATCGGCTCCCTGCTTGCAGCCGTTGGCGCCATCATGTGGGGGATCAAGTATCCCCGCATCGAGCCCTACGCGGGTGTGATGCCGGGCCTTAAATGCTTCATCGCAGCCGTCATCGGCGGTATAGGCAATGTGACGGGCGCGGTGATCGGCGGGCTCATTCTTGGCGTGATGGAAATATTGATCGTATTCTTTGCGCCGTCCTTATCCGGTTATAAAGATGCTTTTGCATTTGTAGCGCTGATCGTCATTCTCCTGGTCAGGCCCACCGGCCTGATGGGTGAAGCGGTCACCGACAAGGTGTGAGGAGGTATGGCTATGAAGAAAAGCGCTTCCCCAACCTTTATGGGTATCGCCTCCCGAATGACGAAGAAAAGCCGCACATACGCACTGCTTACGGCTATATCACTGTTAGCCATCCTTTTGTTCTTATTACTGCTAAATGGCAAGGGAAACGACTATCGTTATGAAATCCGCGTTTTGAACATGTGCGCCATCTATGCGGTCCTTGGCCTTTCCATGAACCTGGTGAATGGCTTTACGGGACTTTTCTCCCTGGGTCAGGCCGGTTTCATGGCCATTGGCGCCTATGTGACTACGCTTTTGTTCATGTCGCCCGAAGCAAAGACCAGCGTATTTTACCTGGAACCCATTGTGCCCTGGCTTGGAAACATACAGCTTCCATTTCCCATCGCGCTTTTGTTCGGTGGGCTGGCCAGCGGCGTGTTCGCATTCTTCATCGGATTCCCGGTGCTAAGGCTCCGGGGCGACTACCTTGCCATCGCCACCCTGGGTTTTTCGGAAATCGTTCGGGTGATCTTTACCAACCTTCAAACCGTTACTAACGGTGCGGTGGGCATCAAGAACATTCCGCCCACTGCCAATTTGTGGTGGACGTTCGGCATATTGATCCTGGCCGTTATTATGATGAGGCGGCTGCTGCGTACCAGCTTCGGCCGGGCGTTCATGGCCGTTCGTGATGACGAAGTGGCTGCGGAAGGCATGGGCATATCGCTGTTCAAGCACAAGATGTTTTCCTTCATCCTATCCAGTATACTTGCAGGCATCGGCGGCGGCCTCCTGGCCAGTGTGGTGGGCTCCATCAATCCCCTGCTTTTCCGCTTCGTGCTGGCTTACGATATTCTGCTCATTGTGGTTCTGGGTGGCATGGGAAGCATATCCGGCACCATTGTCGGCGCGTTTATCATCACCATCGCCAAGGAATGGCTGCGCTGGCTGGACAACGGCTTTTCACTGGGTTTTGTCGTAGTGCCAGCCATTGCCGGTCTTAGGATGGTGATCTTTTCCCTGCTGCTCATGTGCGTGATCCTCTTTTACCGCAAGGGACTGTTCGGCTCCAAGGAGTTTTCCTGGGCTGCCTGCGGCCGCATCATCAAAACCGCGGGACAGACCGTAACGAAACCCTTCCGGCCCGGGAAGAAGGGAGGCGAAAAGTAGTGCGTGTACTGGAAACCTCCCACATCACCATGCGCTTTGGTGGTGTGCTGGCCGTGGACGATTTAAGCCTCCATGTAGAACAAGGCGAGATCGTAGCTATCATCGGGCCCAACGGGGCAGGCAAAACCACCGCCTTCAACATGATCACCGGGGTATATACACCAACGATGGGCAAGGTGTTCCTTTCGGATAAGTCAGGAAGCCTAGAGGATATCACCGGCATGCGGCCAGACCGGATCACGGCGCTTGGCGCTGCAAGAACATATCAAAACATACGGCTGTTCAAAAGCATGACTGTGCTGGATAATGTGCGCATTGCCCAGCATCTACACCTGAAAAGCGGGTTCATAAGCGCCATCACTGGCATACCGGCGTTTGACAAGCTTCGCCCCATCACCTACGGCAGCGAAGAGCGCGCGCTCAAGGAAGAAGCCATGGCGATCCTTGAACGTGTGGGGCTCGCCCACAGTGCCAATGAAACAGCTACCTCTTTGCCCTATGGCGAGCAGCGCCGCCTGGAGATCGCCAGAGCTTTGGCTACACGGCCCAAGCTTCTTTTACTGGATGAGCCCGCTGCGGGCATGAATCCCAAGGAGACGGAGGATCTGACCGCCTTCGTCAAAAAGCTTCGGGATGATCTTCATTTGACCATCATGCTCATTGAGCACCATATGCAGATCGTAATGGATATTTCCGACCGCATTTATGTACTGGATTACGGCAAGCTGATTGCTCAAGGCCCGCCTCAGGAAATACAAAACAACCAGGACGTGATCACGGCCTATCTGGGGGTGGAAGAAGCATGAGTTTGCTGAGCGTAAACGGCTTAAAGGTCCACTATGGCGGCATCCAGGCGCTTTCTGGCATCTCCTTTCAAGTGGAGAAGGGGCAAATCGTATCCCTTATCGGCGCCAACGGCGCAGGAAAATCCACCACGCTTCGTGCGATTACCAGCCTTGTGCCCATGGCGGCCGGCCGTATCGAATACGAAGGTGAAGACATCAGTTCCCTTGATACGCAGCAGATGATCAGGAGGGGCATCGTTTTGGTGCCGGAAGGCCGCCGTGTTTTCCCCAACCTCACCACTTTGGAAAACCTCAAGGTGGGCGCGTATACCCGCAGGGATGCTATGGGCATCGCCGGTGATATTGAGAAGGTGTATGCGCTCTTCCCCCGTCTTAAGGAACGCCACTGGCAGCTTGCAGGCACCCTTTCCGGCGGTGAGCAGCAGATGCTGGCAGTCGGCCGTGCGCTGATGGCCCGACCAAAGCTTTTGATGATGGATGAACCCTCCCTGGGCCTTGCTCCCCTTGTGGTGAGGGATATCTTTCAGACGGTACTTACGCTGCACACAGAAGGTATCACCATCCTTCTGGTGGAGCAAAACGCCAATGCTGCGCTCAAAATCGCCGATCAGGGCTATGTGTTGGAAACGGGGCGCATCACCATCACCGGTACCGGCAAGCAACTGCTTGAAAACCCGAAGGTGCGGGAAGCATACCTGGGCCGGGCCAGCGCGAAGTGACCACCTTCCCGCATTTGGAACAGTATGCGGTAGCTTTTTCGGATCACTTTCGCAGAAAACGAGCATGTATCCATAGGAAAGAAGGTGTTTCACATAAGCATATTGCCTGTTTTGTTTGTCGGGCACGGATCCCCTACAAATGCAATTGAGAATAATGCTTTTACGGCCACCTGGCGGCGCTTGGGAGAAGAAATGGTAAAACCAAAGGCAATCCTATCCATATCAGCGCACTGGTACACCCGGGGAACTAAAACTTCTGATGTCAGGCAGCCACGGCAGGTCTATGATATGTACGGTTTTGACGAAAAACTGTATCAGGTTCGTTATGATGCACCCGGAGCGCCCGAATTGGTGCCGCAAATTCAATCTCTTGTTCCCATAAACGTACAGATTGATAATCAATGGGGCATCGACCATGGCACATGGTCCGTACTTACGCACATGTTTCCCAAAGCAGATATTCCTCTTGTGCAGCTAAGCGTCGATCTTAACGCACCGCCGGAAGTGCACTATCAAATTGGCCGATCGCTTCAGCCCTTGCGAAAGCAAGGTGTGCTCATTTTGGGCAGCGGGAATGTGGTGCATAACCTGCACCGCATATCATGGGATATGAAGGACGGATATCCCTGGGCCAAGGGATTTGACGGATATATCAAAGAGGCCATACTCTCAGGCCGTCATGAGGACGTCATACAATTTAAACGGGCCGGTCCATCGGCTGAAGAAGCGTTTTACACACCGGATCACTTTTATCCTCTTTTGTATGCATTGGGTGCTTCTTCTGATTCAGACGGCGTAACCGTGTTCAATGAAGCCTGCGCCATGGGATCCCTATCCATGACGGGTTATCTTTTTGCATAAGATGTTGTTGCTTAAGGGAGCTGCTTAATCGCCGGCTCCCTTCTTCTTATGTTTTATTGGCCGCCATACGGAAATCGCCTTTGCCGGGCACATTTCCTGGCAGCAATGTCACGGATGAACTATGTGTTCAAAAATATAGCACATCAGTTTCGCCTATCCCACTTATCTCTCACGATATAATACCATAATATTCCTCTCCTTACAATAACAAAAACGGATTTCACCATCATAAGAATGTAAGGAATTCCTTGCATTTGTTGGTTGAACACATGTACATATATTGACAATGTTGTAAATAATGTATACAATTTGCATTGATATCAAGATATAAATCATTTGCACTTAGTACATAAATACACAGGGAAAATGTCACTTTCATTGCACCTCCACATACACATAAGGATCCTTACCAGAAGAGGAAATAGTTTCATTTGAAAGGCTTGATTTTATGTCTATAACTGAGGAGCATAAAAAGGAATTTCTTGGAAGAGCATATGTTTGTGCAGTGACTGCTAAAGCAGGTTACAATTTAGCAGGAAAATCAGAGTTTGATTATGGTTTTGATGGAACAATCAAAGAAGTTATTGATAGAGGGGGAAGACGTGTTGAAAACGGAATTGGCTTAAACTTTCAGTTAAAAAGTTCATGTGACGTTATTTTTCGAGATGGGTATATATATTATGATCTTGATGCAAAGAACTATAATGATTTAGTTTCATCAAACCTTATGCTTCCGAGCATACTTATACTTTTTGTACTTCCTAGAACAGAATTTGACTGGCTATATATTTCACCTGAATATATGACTCTAAAAAAATGTGCTTGGTGGTATTCTTTAGCAGGCTTATCTCCGACTGAAAACACTTCAAAAAGGAGAATTTCCATACCTATTGATCAAGTATTTTCTCCAGAAGCATTGACGGATATCATTAAAAAAATAAAAGGAGGTGATATGTTGTGAACTCCTATCTACTCAAAGATTTAAGTGGAATTACACCAGCATCAATAGAAAAATTTCTACTTGTTACAGGATGGGTAAGAGAGGATTCATTCAAAAACAATAACATTTGGCTATATAAAGATCAAAATGATCCTGGGTATATAATAGCTGTTCCAGCTAATGTTAATCTTGTCGATTTTTACCCAAGAATATATGATGTTGTTAAAATTTTGAGCAATTATTATGAAAAATCTGAAAGTGACATTATTGACTCTCTAAAGAGTGCTTTTACAGATAGAATTAGGTTTAGAATTATTATGAAAGCAAGTGAAAATGGCAAAATTCCACTTGATTATGCCGCTCGTTGTCTTGATGGGCTTAAAGATTTGGTTCTTTATGCGGCTTGTGCTGAAGAAAATGCGCGACCAGTATGTCAAAGAGCATTCTATAATGCAAAAAACAACATGGAAAAATTTCAATTCGCACAAACTGAAGTAGGAAGCTATGTGTTCAATATTGATGTGTCAGTTGCCAGTGAAGAAAATGAGCAAATATTCTTTACAAACGCTATTCCATCTCTCCCCGAACCAGTTGAACACAAAATAATCAAACGTATTGAAAAGGCTTTCGAACAGGTTGTCAGCATTGTGGAAAAGCAGACATATATTTCAGAGATAATTGATAATGCATATGTTGACGGAATAACTGCAAATATGTGTGATGCTATAATGCAAATCAAACCAGAAGATGGAAAAGATATTACGTTAGAGTCTTCAGTCTTCTATGCAGAAGCAATTACTCATTCAGTAGCGGAACCCAAGATTAATGTTATAAATAATATTCATTTTGCTATTATCGATGAAATATCAAAACGCTATAAGGATTTTAGTTTAGTTGAGGATGTTACTCTCAATGGAACAATTAAAATGCTTCAAAAGACCGATAGCGGTTTTGAAACTGAGAACACAGTAAGACTCTTAGCAAAAATCGATAATACTTTGAGATCTATTAATCTTCATCTTAATCCAGAAAATCATATATTAGCATGTGATGCTTACCGTGATGATAAGGAAGTTATTGTCACAGGTACTCTTGATAAGAGTAAGAAACATTGGTTTTTTTCTGAGGTAACAGAATTTTTAGTAATTAATTAATTCCATATGGTACTAAAGGCAGGGGCATAGCAATTCGCTATGCCTCCAATCTCATTATGTTTTTATAACTGTTTTCTTGACCAAAACACACCCTGACCCAAGAATAAAGATATAGTTATTAGCTATATTATTATATCTTTTTTCCGATAAAAATTCAACTTTATATATACAGCGTGTCAGGAGATGCATTTTTGTTATAATTGCACTAATTTGTGACATATTCATAATAGAAAAATAGAGAAACATTGCATATTGTTATGTCTCTATTAATTCTATATAACATAATTTGCGTCACGAGATACATTTTTTATTTGTTCATCATGCACAATATCGTTTCATAGTTTGCCCCGTTTTATGGTAATTGCGCTACAACAACAGACTTCCTGACAACAGTAGCATCTGATACACTTTTTGTAATCATATCTGGGAGCTTTATCCACGTTTTTATCCAGAAAGATGGCTTTCCCCTCCACTGGACAGCTTTCCACGCACATACCGCAGCGGATGCAAAGTTTGGGATCAGCAACCGGGCGCTCCCTAAGTGCTGGAATCAGGCGGGACAGCCTTAATGCATATCCCTTGGCCCCGGAGCCACGGAATACCTTAAAATCGGCTTTGCCGTACAACTCCGCCGCCTGCTGGAATGTGATCTTGCCCTCCGGCGTGAGAATCTCGATTTCATCCTCCCGCCATACGCCGATACCAGCCTGCTCCCCTGCCACATTGGTAGGTACCAATGCCGGCGATAGGTTCACCAAGCGGCAAAATACGCTGTCTAAAGCCACAGGATCAGCGGAAAAGAGAAGCACCTTCATCTTAACTGGCGTGCCTGAGGAAGGACCGTTCCCCTCCATGGCTATAATACCATCCATAATGTGCAGCCGTGGTTTAAGCAGCACGTTCAGGTCCGCCACCATCCTGGCAAAGCGTATGGCATCGGGATATTTGGCATGGCCCGCCCCTTTATTGAACCCCTGTACGCAGCCGTACAGATTTTTTACAGCTCCCGTCACCCGCTCCAGGGCATGGGTCTTCATCTTGCATACGTTAATAATGGCGTCTGCTTCCAGAACGCCGCCGGCGATTACAAAATGTTTGCATATATATCCATCAGGCGCAGGCCTCTTGATCCCATGCGTAAAATCAGCAAGAGGGATATCAAGCGCTTGGGCTGATTGCAAAATACCGCAGCCTTCCGCTACTTTCGATACGCTGATGGAGCCCGGTCCCGGAGAATCGCCGAATGCAATATGCGAATATCCACTTTCCCTAAGCAGCCTTCCTACTGCTGAAAACACAGCCGGATGTGTCGTAATGGCCTTCTCCGGATCCGCCTTGCCCAGTAAATTGGGTTTTAGAAGTATCTTTTCCTCTTTGGAAACGATCTTTTCAATTCCACCCAGCAGAGATATGCCCTGGGCTACCGCTCGGTACACGCTTTCTTCGTTATATACAGCGCATGGTACCAGTGAAACGATACTTTTCTTTTTCTCCACCCGTTTTCCTCCCCGAGCATTTTCATGCCATGATTACAAGCTGCTACTTAAGGTATTTTAGCACAATTCGCCGCCGCTTGCTATGCACGGCTCAGAGATTATGATACAATCGGATTGGCGCTTACAAAAATCTTACAATGAGACCGGTATGAGTCTGCATGCTGCCTTCACTGGTTTGCGTATGCTTTTCAATGAAATCCAGAATGAACTTATTGATTTTTCCGTAAGCCTCAATATATTGATAAAGAAGAATTTTAATGCGATTATTTTCAGGCAGTCGAAAATATGATCATTCCATGATGTTTACAGGCGAGGAACTGCGCAGGCTGATGATCCCCTTGCTCCTGGAGCAGCTGCTTATCGTATTTATGAGCATCATCAATTCCATGATGGTATCCTCCGTGGGAGAGGCCGCCGTATCGGCTATCTCCCTGGTGGACAGCATCAATATTCTGCTGATCAATATATTCGCCGCTCTGGCCACCGGCGGCGCAGTGGTGACTGCCCAGTATCTGGGCCGCAAGGAACTGGACATGGCGGGCAAGGCGGCAAAGCAGCTATTGTATGCCATGCTGGCTGTTTCCCTATTGATCAGCGGACTGTCCCTTATATTTTTTCGCAGCCTGCTGGCGGTGGTCTTTCCGAATGTGGATACGGCCGTAATGGACTACTCTCGGACATATTTTCTCATTATCATTTTCAGTTTTCCTTTCCTATCCGTTTTCAATGGCGGTTCAGCCCTGCTGCGCGCAGTTGGCAGCTCCCGGGCTTCTCTGAATACAACGCTTCTCATCAACCTTTTTAATGTGATCGGAAACGCGCTGCTGATCTATGTCTTCCGCCTGGGGGTGGCAGGAGCAGCCATAGCCGCGCTAACGGCGAGGATTATTGGATCGGCAATCATGCTGCATTTGCTTACGAATCCACATCATCCATTGCTGCGAATCCCTTCACTTTGGAAATTTGAGTGGGATGGAAATATGGTAAGGCGGATTTTGGGCATAGGTATCCCTAATGGATTGGAAAACAGCTTGTTTCAGCTGGGCAAGATTTTGCTGCAAAGTCTTGTATCCTCTCTTGGCGGCGTAGCCATTGCCGCCAATGCGGTTGCAAGCAATCTGTCCGGGTTTCAAACGATTCCCGGCTCCGCCGTAGGATTGGCATTGATTACAGTGGTAGGCCGCTGTGCAGGTGCCGGAGAGTATGGACAGGCCAAACTTTATGTCAAAAAGTTGATGAGCTTTGCCTATATCACCATGGCGCTGCTGGTTGGTGTGATCCTGGCTGCCTGCCCCTACGTGATTAAAAGCTATGATCTAAGCCCTGAAACAGCAGGAGTCGTAAGGCAGCTGATCATGGTATATACCATCGTCTGCGCATTCTTTTGGCCATCCTCGTTTTCTCTGCCTAATGCACTTCGAGCTGCGGGAGATGTGCGGTTCACCATGGTGGTTTCCGGCCTTTCCATGCTGATATTCCGCATTGGTTTCAGCTATCTGCTGGTGCAAAGCTTTGGCATGGGTGTAATGGGAGTTTGGGTCGCCATGATGATCGATTGGGTCGCCCGCTCTGCAGCCTTTTATGTACGGTATAGATCCGGCCGCTGGGAGCATGGCAAGGTGCTATGAAAACAACTGAAAATCAAGGATGCTTTTGCTCCACAAACCACCTTGTGCCCGCCTGATACAAATAGGTCACGCGGCCGCCAATGCGCACCGTGTACCGCATGCCGGCCGCATTTGCAAAGAGGCTGACTCCTGGGCGAATGTCCAACACATTTTGAACGGAATATCGTGTGCCATCATTCCATATAACACAGGTGGGATGCACCGCGCCTTCTTCTGAAAACCACGCTTCCACCCGGACAAATGTTTTCTTCTCATCCCCCGTCATGCTTTTGCCCACTCCTGTATATGTTTGTTTTATTTTAGCAAACATACGTTCCCTTATCAAGATCGGAATGTGTGTAAGCAAAACCTGTTCCGGTGAATAAAGATACCGCCGCGGGGTTTTCCCACGGCGGCATTTCTTATGAGATTCTTTCCAGCATGGCCATGATATGCTCACAAGCCATTTGATCATGATGCTTCGCTTTTTTGATAAGGGCTACGATTTGCTTGCGAACCTCTGGCCGGGCCAGGGTACGGATGTTTTGCTCGTTTTGCTCGAAACCGCCTTTGACCTTGTACATTTCCATAGCACAGTCCGCTGCGTCCCTAAATTGCTGGGCCGCCTTCTGGCACAAGTCATTGATTTCCGGATGCTTTTCTCCAATCTTCTGAATCCAGCAGGCCGCGTGGGACCGGCCTTCTCCTACCATCACCTGAGCGTCCGTCTGGCACATGGTGCGTTCGAACAAAATAGGCAGCACCGCATTTTCAGGAAACTCCCGATCGTTTCCGATGGCCCCGGCCCAAGCGTCATACGCGGCCTGGCCTCCAGCGTAGATACGCTTTTCCGATGTGACGGGATCGCAAATAGTGATGCGTTCCTTTGTTAAAACATCCACAGCGTTTTCAAGCAGTTCCCGTATGTGAGCAGTTTCCCCCGCTTCCTCCCCGATGGCCATTAGGAGCTTTGTGCAACCGTTTTCCCACCAAGTGCGGGTAATGAAATATCCACATTCGTGGGTTTCCCTTTCCTGGTCAAATTCCGGGTTGCCCTGGAAAAAGTTCCAACCAAGCAGTGTCTCTCCGCTGTCTTGGTATCCGGTAAGGATGCAAGCCTCCGGCGGACCAATGATGCCCAGGGCGATCACCGGCCGGCCTCGGTCTAATTCTTCCCGGATGAAAGCCTTGAATTGCTCCTTACTGCTTTCTTTCCGCTCAAGCATCCGCACCTTGCGTCCCACTGCTTGAAAGGAGCGGCGGAAGGCTTCCATCGGGTTGTCGTAGACATACTGAATATCTACGTTGCCGCCGTCCCACCTGTCCACATTCCAGCGCAGCCTGAACGCCGCACCGCTTACCGCCATCAGGCTTGAATAGTCAGCTTGCTGACCCATATAGTTTAGGCAGGCTTTCAGGCAGGAAGGGAATGGCGTGCATTCTTCGTAGGTGTATTCCACCTTCGGAACCCCATACAAGATGCAGCTATCCGCCGTCTTTTCCATATCTTTCGTCATTGTCTCTACCTCCGAATCGCTATTTGCAGGGGGTTTAAGCCCATCCATCCATATGGCTGGGCCATAGGCACCTGCCGCAAGTCTTTTTCGCCCCACTTGGATGTTTGCTTTTCGAAAAAGGCTGGGCGCCACACCCGTTTCCCTTCGGAACGCCCGGGAAAATGTATCATAGGTATCAAAACCATATTCCCCTGCGATGTCCGTCAGGCTTTTTTCCGTGTGTGCCATGTCGAAGGCAGCATGGGCGACCCGTCTGGACAGTGCATACCGGGCCAGCGTCATCTTGGTGCGTTCCCTGAACACTTCCCGCAAATGACGGTAAGAAAACCCCGTAACCTTCTCCAGCAATTGCTGGTCCATGCCGATCCTTACTCGCCTTTCAATGAAGGTAACCACCGACAGGATGCACAGCGAATAATCCATAGCCTTTTTCTCCTGCGTTGTTCTGCTTCCGGAAGCAACTTCATTATAAACGATAGGATAGCATCGTGCTCGACTTTTTTGACCTTGTTTTGTATGAGCTTAAAGCAGGTCCTGCATCTCGGTCATGTTTTCCCAATAGCGCTTGGGCATATGGGTCATGCGGCATTTTGGATTGTACCGGTCTTCAATGGCCACGGTTTTATAGAACTGCCGCCATAAGGAGCGGTATTGTTCCTCATTTTCGGAGGCTTCGGGCAACAATGCCTCCTCCAACTGCACAAGCTCCATGTTTCCATCTTGGTAGTAAAGCGCCGCTTTGTGTATCTTGTCATATATGGCAAAGGTTTCGTTGCAAAAACGGTCGGCAAAATGTTCCGCAATGAATGGCAGAATAAAATTCTTGGGGCTGATGGCTGCCACCAGCTTCCCATCGCAGTCTGAAAAACGCACAAACCCAGTCAACAGATGCCCTTCCCGAAGCAAATGGCGCTCAGCCTCCAAAAGCGTAGCAACATCGGGATGCGCCAACATTTCCAACACTTTGGACCCTTGGGAAAAAGCCAGCAATGCAAAGCGGAGAAGTGCGTTTTCCTTTTCCTTCAAACAACTGTAAAACACAGTCCTCATCAGATCAAAGGCTCGTGGTGAAACCTTTTCCATAACGGCATCCATTACCCTTTGCGCTTTATCCTGATCCGTTTCCACACGCTTTCTGAAGAACAACGCCATTTGCGCTTCCCCCTCTGCCGCAATGGTAAAGGGTAGTTCATGGGTATACACGCTTTCATGAATGCAGCAAAAAAGGCCGGGCAGGCTTCCGTCATACAGGTATACCACATCGCAGGGCTCTGCTAATGGCTTTGCGCCAGGCACAGTACCGCCTCCTCCACCGCGCTGTTTAAATTAATCATCCTGCCGCTTGCCGGGAAATTCAACCCCATACCAGCCATGGCTGGAAAGAGCGAAAGCTGTTCCAAACCAAATGTACCTAAATTGGGATCAATCAGTGCACGCACGGTAGTTTCCCGGCTGACTGTAATGCCGCATGGCATATCTTTTGCTTGAATGAAATACTGAGCGCGCTTTAAAACTACACCAATGCGCTTCAGTGCCGCAAGGTCCAGCCTGCTGTTTTTTCTGGCAATCACAATGCGCCGAGCGCTGGTGGGGCCAATCCCCGGCACCCGCAGGAGCTCTGCCATCGATGCGGTATTTACATCCACAGGAAAAAACTGCATGTTCTGCACTGCCCAGTTGCACTTGGGGTCAAGATATGGATTGAAATTCGGCGCCTGTTCGCTTAGAATCTCATCGGCGGCGAATTGGTATTGACGAAGCAAAAAATCAGCCTGGTACAACCTGTGCTCCCGCAATAGCTGTGGCTTCGTATTCAACGACGGCAGCATCGTATCCTCCACAGCAGGGATATAGGCAGAATAGAATACACGCTTTAGCTGATATTTGTCATACAGCCCGGAAGCAAGCTTCAGGATATGGTAATCGCTTTCCGGGCTGGCACCTATGATCATCTGCGTCGCCTGCCCTGCGGCGGCGAATCGGGGCGCATTTTTGAATTTCACAATCTCCTGGCGGTTTGATTCAATACCGCTTCTGATTTGCGCCATGGGTGATAAAATGGCTTTTTTCGTTTTATTGGGTGCCAGCTTTACAAGGCTTTCTTCACTGGGAAGCTCGATATTGATGCTAAGCCTGTCCGCAAGGACACCCAGGCGATGAACGAGTTCGTCAGACGCCCCGGGAATGGTTTTGCAATGGATGTAGCCCCAGAACTGATATTTATAGCGGAGTATCTCCAGCGCCTTGATCATCTGCTCCATGGTGTGATCAGGACTTTTCAGCACACCGCTGGAAAGAAAAAGACCTTCAATATAATTGCGGCGGTAGAATTGAATGGTCAGCTCCGCCAACTCCGTTGGTGTAAAAGCCGCTCTTGGCACATCATTGGTACAGCGGTTGACGCAGTATTTGCAGTCGTATATGCAGTGGTTGCTGAGCAGCACCTTTAAAAGTGATACGCACCGCCCATCTGCCGCAAACGTGTGGCAGCAGCCGCCCGCAACGGCGCTTCCTATCCCTTTTCCACCGGGCCTGTCTACCCCGGAGGAGGTACAGGCCGCATCATACTTTGCGCTGTCTGCCAGAATCGTAAGCTTGTCCATCAAATCCACACGCTTCACCTGCCGGGTTTTTTGATATAAGAACATTTGTTCTCCTTCTATTATACGCAGTACCGGGATAATTGTAAATAGATAATTGAAAAAACTTCTATCCGTGCAAAAAGAAAAGTCACCTGTCACATACTGGCGCATGGGCGCAGTGTTTCGCGCCTTGAATCAACATATTCACCGGTACTGTCATCATATACTGTGAACAGTGCTACGCAGGGAGGCACCGGTATGATAGTGAACGGGGAGCTGTTCGCGCTGGTCAACACGCTGGCCAACGGCCTGTCCCTGTGGCTGGCAGCCCGTCTGCTGGGCGGCCCGTTGCCGGAATGGAAACGTATCTTTCAAGCGTCGCTTTGTGGCGCCGTGTATGGTATTGCGGCGTTTTGGCCCGGGCTTTCCATTTTGCGTTCCATCCCCTTTGTGCTTTTCTCAACGCTTCTGATGGCGAAAATCCTGTTCCCCAAGCTTAGGCTGCTGCTTATCGCAAAAGCGGCGCTGCTTATTTTGCTTTGCGGGTTATTGACGGGAGGCTTTTTAAGCTGGCTTGTTATGCAGGGAATTTCCCCATGGCTTGCCTTCGGCATGCTGTTTTTGTCGATGGCCGGAACCGCCTTTTTTTGCGGTATCCGGATCAAGGCCCCTTCCAGAGTAACCATGGTGGAAATCGCCTTGGAAGGAAACAGCATGTCCTTAAAGCCTGTCCGTTTGCCCGCCATGCTGGATACGGGCAACCAGCTTACCGATCCCATTACGGGGCTGCCTGTGGTAGTAGCCTCCTCCAGTTCACTAAAGCCCTTATTGCCCGCCGCCGTAAAGCCCGACAATCCTGAAACACTGCCCGTGGGCTTCCGGTTTTTAAGAGTTCAAACTACGGCAGGCCACAAAATGATGATGTGTTTCCGCCCCAGCCATTTTCGCGTGCAATTGGAGGGTACCTGGCACGACAGCCAGGTGCTCATTGCCATAGCTCCCACCGGTTATGACGGTGCGCAGGCGCTTGTGCCCGCCGCCGTGGTGGAAGCATTATAAGGAGGAAATCTTCATGCGCTCCAAGCTGCTCGTCATTCCCCGGCGGTGGTATACCATATTGCGCAGGAAGGTGCTGTTCTGGCTCGCTCTATTGCATTCTGGCCAGGTCCATTATATCGGCGGTCCCGACCCGCTGCCTGTTCCCCTGACCCCCCAGGAGGAACGGCTGATGGTGGAGCAGCTAAAAGACGACGACGGCACGGTCCGCTCCATACTGATCGAGCGGAACCTGCGTTTGGTTGTGTTTATCGCCAGAAAGTTTGAAAATACGGGCATCGCGCTGGAAGACCTGATATCTATCGGGACAATCGGGCTTATCAAGGCGGTGAACACCTTTGATCCTGACAAAAAGATCAAACTGGCCACTTATGCCTCCCGCTGTATTGAAAACGAAGTATTGATGTTTTTGCGCCGCAACAGCCGTACCAGACTGGAGGTTTCTTTGGACGAGCCGCTGAAAACCGACTGGGACGGCAACGAACTTCTACTTTCCGACGTTTTAGGTACAGAAGGTGATATGGTATACAAATGCATTGAGGAAAGCGTGGAAAAGCAGCTTCTTTCCTGTGCCCTGGATCACTTGAGCCCCAGGGAGCAGCGCATCATGCAGCTTCGCTTCGGCCTTGCCGGCGGGCAGGAGAAAACACAAAAAGAAGTCGCTGATATTCTCGGTATTTCGCAGTCTTACATCTCAAGATTGGAAAAACGCATCCTTTCTCGCCTGCATGTCGAACTGACACGCATCAGCAGTTAGTTTGTCGCACGGCATAAAACACCTTTTACGGGGTCATACTGCATTCATCCGGAATCGTGGAGGAATGCGGTATGGCAACAGGAAAGGTAGAAATCTGCGGCGTAGACACATCCTCTTTGCCCGTTTTAAACAATGAACGCATGCGCCAGCTTTTCCCCCTGGTCCACAGCGGCGATCAGGCGGCGCGGGAGGAATTCATCCGCGGCAACCTGCGTTTGGTCTTAAGCGTGATCCAACGCTTCACCAACAGGGGTGAGAATGTGGACGACCTGTTCCAGGTGGGCTGCATCGGGCTTATCAAGGCCCTGGACAACTTTGATGTGACGCAAAACGTCAGGTTTTCCACGTATGCGGTTCCCATGATTATTGGCGAAATCCGGCGGTATCTGAGGGACAACAATGCGATTAGGGTCTCACGGTCGCTTAGGGACATCGCCTACAAGGCGCTGCAAGCACGTGACCGTCTGGCCGGGCAGCTTAACCGGGAGCCAACCGTGACCGAATTGGCCGCCGAACTGCACATCCCCCGTGAGGATGTGGTGTTCGCCTTGGAAGCCATTCAGGATCCCGTCTCCCTCTTTGAGCCCGTATACAACGACGGCGGTGACGCCATCTATATCATGGACCAGGTGAAGGACGACAAACACGTGGACGAGGCCTGGCTCGAGGAGATCACCATCAAGGAAGCCATGCGCCGCCTGAACGACAGGGAAAAGCGCATTTTGAGGCTCAGGTTTTTCGAGGGCCGCACGCAGATGGAAGTAGCCAACGAGATCGGCATCAGCCAGGCCCAAGTGTCACGCCTGGAGAAAAACGCGCTGCTCCACATGCGAAAGCATGTGCAGGTGCAGCAGATGTAATGCAGGAAAGCGCGCCGGCAAAACCGGCGCGCTTACTCGTATCATATCAAACAATGTATATGGCGGCAGTTATTTTCAAGAAAATGCGAGTACACACAGCGAAATGGTACCCAAAATCACTACGCCGATGCCTGTCGCTTTGCATTTAAAATAGTACCATTCGCTGGGTTCCACATCATGGATATTCTCAATATCCTTGGAATAATTCAGTTGAAACAGCGCATCAGCATGAAAGATCGCCACGTACCCAGCCGGGATGGTCAGCAAGAGAACAAGCATGATAAAAGTAATGTTGCCGCGGAAGATGGATGACCCCAGGATCACAATGTCCAACACCGCAAATACAACTATCAGCGCACAAAGCATTCGTCTTGTGCGCTGTTCTTTGCGCTCCCTTTTTTCCGATTCCGCTTTTAGTAATTCCTCTGCTTTCTTTATGGCTGTCTTGCTTAGCGACGTGCCGCAATCCTTGCAGTATATAGCATCGTCGTTATTACCCGCCTGGCACTTGGGACAGATTTTCATATTTGCTCCCTTTCCTTATAAGCCTTAGGCAACAGCCATGATTTACCCATATTTATCAGCAATGTGATTGTACCATTTCCTATTCAAAATGCAAATGACGTAGTACAAAAGCCGCCTTACCCGACTACAAGCCCTCGTTTGGCACTTCAAACAGGCGCGCAACTTTCCCCTTCCCATAGCATACATGTAAGAAGGGGGAGGTGCATACCCGTGAGCTTATCGGAAATGCGCACCAAGGACGTGGTGAACACCTGCGACGGCCGCCGCCTGGGCAAGGTGATAGATATCGAGTTTTGTGAAAAGGATGGCGTGGTTCAAGCCATTGTTGTACCAGGGGAGTTCAATATGCTGTCGATGCTAAGGGGTGAAAAGTGCGGCATCGTCATACCATGGGACAGGATCTGCAAGATTGGTGATGATGTGATTCTTGTCAACATTGAGGATCTGTGAATTCTACGTTCCCAATAATTAGTGAAAATCAATCTTTCCCTTTACGTACCTTGGGGATTGGGATATAATACATAATAAAATGTTGGAGACGGGTCCCCGTCCCGAAGGAAGAGATCACATGAGATGCCAGTATTGCAGTTGCCCTGACAGTAAGGTAATTGATTCCCGCCCTACCGAGGAGGGCAACAGCATACGCCGCCGCAGGGAATGCATGCAATGCGGGCGCCGGTTTACAACGTATGAGAAAATTGAACTGGTTCCCCTGCTGGTAGTTAAAAAAGACAAGCGCAGGGAGCCATTTGACAGCCAGAAAATCCGCAACGGCATTTTACACGCCTGCGAAAAGCGCCCGGTCTCTCTGACAGAAATCGACGGCATCGTCACCCGTATTGAGCAGGGCGTCTATAACACCATGGAGGCGGAGGTCACCACACGTCAAATCGGCGAAATGGTGATGGCGGAGCTGAAGAAACTGGATGAAGTGTCATATGTCCGTTTTGCTTCCGTATACCGCCAGTTCACCGATGTCTCAAGCTTCATGGAAGAACTTACTAAGCTTTTGAGCGAAAACCAGCACCGCAAGGAAGATAACAACTGAACACAAACGGGCTTTTGCATAAGTGTATCATTAGGCAAGAGCCCGTTTTAATGATTGCTCTGGAGGGAAACAAATGAAGGCAGCCGTTTTTTTCGGGAAGCATGATGTTGGAGTACAGAATGTACAGGAACTGGATCTAGGCCCCAAGGATGTGCGCATCAAAATTGCCTATTGCGGCGTATGCGGAACGGATATCCACATATATGAGGGCGATCCCGGCGCTGCGCCGGTGACGCCTCCTAACATTCTCGGGCATGAGATGTCCGGGGTGGTGGTGGAAACAGGCAAGGATGTCACACAGGTCAAAGCCGGTGACCGTGTGGCTGTGGATCCCAACGAAATGTGCGGCCAGTGCTTTTACTGCCGTAATGCCATGGGCCATTTCTGCACCCAGATGACCGGCTATGGCACTACCGCCCGGGGTGGATTTGCCGAGTTCCTCACCGTGCCAGAAAAGCAAGTGTATCAAATCCCGGACCATATGCCGCTCAAGCATGCCGCCCTTTCCGAAACTGTCTCCTGCTGTGTGCACGGCATCGACCTATGCAAAATTCGTGCCGGACAGACGGTGTTGGTGATTGGAGCCGGCCCCATCGGGTTGATCATGCTTCAGCTTGCAAAGCTTAAGGGCGCGGCGTACATTATCGTTTCCGAGCCTACGGAACAAAAGCGCGGATTGGCGCTGAAACTTGGCGCCGACAGGGCTGTCGACCCCACACACGAGGATCTGGAATCCATACTTACAGGCTATCCAAATGTGGATTGCGTGATCGAGTGCGTGGGCAGCGTAAAGACCATGACCCAGGCTGTAAAGCTTGCGGGCCGCGGGGCTACGGTGATGTTCTTTGGCCTCACGCCGCCAGGTGCGGAGATAGCAATCAAGCCTTATGAGGTTTTCGCCAAGGAGCTGCACATCACCGCCTCCTTCATCAACCCATACACTTTCACCAGAGCCATTTCCCTTCTGGCAGAAGAAAAGATCAATGTCCGGGATATTATCAGCCTTGAGCTTAAGCTTGATGATATCCTGCGGGTATTTGAGGAGCCTGCCTGCCGCCAGGGCGGCAAGGTGCTTATCAAAATGGAAGGCGAATGACTCTCCTTTCCTTCATAAGCTGAATCCCCATGCTTTCATTGAAAAGCATGGGGATTCTTTAAGCTTTGAGTTTACTGTACTCCGTCAATGATCCCTGTGGCAATGGCGTTTGCGGGCAGCGTAAAGGAAGCCGCCTGACCATTCAGGCGGATGACCACCGGCAGCGCCCTGCCCGTTTTATTAAGATATACAGAGACCAGCGTGCCATCCGGGTTCAAAAAGGACACGGTATCTATCTTATCTGTATAGGCGGAGGATGCGATTCTTAAAGCGCCCGGTTTTATGAAGCGGCTGAAATGGCCGATATACTCGAAGCTGAGCTTTTTCTCCACCGTATTCAGCATTGGATTGCACATGAGCGGCGCCTCGCAGAAGTTACCCATATGGTTGGGGCCGCCCTTATCGTCGAGAAGGATATTCCAATCAAAATAACCATGCATGCCTGCCTTCAGGTTGCCTATGATGTCATGGGCGTACATCCTGGCATGGGTAAGCTGGTCATCAACTCCAAAGCGGCTGTATTCCACGCAGCCTTCGGAGAATACCAGCTTCTTGTCCGGGAACTGCTCGGCCACCAAACGCACCGCGTCAAAATGTTCGCCGCTATACCAGTGGAAAGCAACACCTTTCACCATTTTGATGGTCCCTTCGTCCAAGATATCCCTGGCGCGTTCGTATACCCGTTCCTTGTTATGGTCCCAAATGTAGATACCCACATCAGCAAGACCGTTCTTTTCAAGGGCAGGATACAGGAAATCCCGCAGGAAGACTTTCTCCTCCTCGGCCGTATAAATGCAGGAATCCCATGTTTGCACGGCCTTTGGCTCGTTCTGCACGGTGATCATGGGGACGTCAAATCCCCGGGCCTTATATTCCCTGATGTAGCGGCAGACGTAATTGGCCCACTGCCCATAGTATTCCGGCAATAGATAACCGCCGCCGTTTTTTTGACCGTTGCTTTTCATGAACGCAGGGGGGCTCCAGGGCGAAAGCATCAAGGCAAGGCGAGTTTTCGCGGTCTCCTGGGCACGGCCAAGCAGCGGCAGCACATACTGTTCGTCCCTTTCCAGCGTGAAGGTGGTGAGCTTTTCATCCTTGGAATCGGTGACGGCTGAATAGTTGCCCAATGCAAAATCGCAGCTGTCAATGGAAACCCGGGCCATGGTGTATTGGTTGCCTTCGTGGCCGAAGTACGCATCCAATATCTCCTGCTGCTTCTCCCCGCTCATTCTGGAAAACACATATCCAGCCGCCTCCGTGATTGCGCCGCCAAACCCCATGATCTCCTGGTACCTTACCCCGGGGTACAGGTTAACAACGTGGTTTTCCACGCCCAGATCCGCTTCAAAAGCCGCCGTTTGCTGAGCCTTTTTCACTTTGCCCCGTAAGTATACCGTGCTTGCAAGCGTAAGTTTCATACGTGCCCCCCATTGCATATATTTGCCGTATCAGCTTTTAAGTGCGCACCAGCAAAGACCGTTATGAATAAGTTTGCGGAACGATGCGTGATCATAAGTCATATGGTCGTGGCCCGATGCGTAGCAGAACACGCGGCTGTTTTTGTACATGCGTGCCCAGCCAATCGTCTTAATGCTGTTTGCGTTGTCTGTAGTCAGAAGCGTCTGAAACATCCAGGGGGCTGAACAAAACAGTCGCAGTCTTCAAAGGACCAAAGCATGTTTTGAAAACTGACTACATCATACGGGTGACCTTCTACCAGAACGGCCACTTTGATTTTGCCGTCCATCGTATTCCTCCTGTGGCTGTTTGGCCTATATATTTCCATCTTGTTCAATGCAAATCCTGCACCGCTTTGTCTAGCAGCACAGGATGTCAGAAAACACCGTAGTATTGTCACTTGCTGCCAGAAAAATAAAGGTATGGCTCACATTCTTTTTGCTTTAGGCCGCAGAGGATTAATCCCCTGCGGCCTAAGATGATCAATATACTTTTGCGCTGAGGGATTGCAAAATGCCAGTCTCCTGTCCGTCTCATAGGCGTAGTCTATGGACTTCGCTCCATTCGTGGCCACCTAGGGGCATGCGGCCGAACCACCCTTGTCATACCCAATCTCTTTTAAGACGCGGAACAGGTGCAGGAAAGTTTCCTCACAGTTATCCACGTTGGGCTGCGCGCTGCCATCACCCTGAATGTGTACGTTCAGGCAAAAGTCCGGATACTTTAACAAAAGCTGCAAGCCTTAATGGGCCTGCAGCCTATATGGAAATACCGTTAGATTTCAGCCCTTTGGCATCTCGCTTATCAGCTCCGCCGGAGAAAACGGGAATGTAAGCAGTCCCGCTGCGCCGCTTGCGATTGTGGAAGGCTGCACAAAGAATACGATGTTTCCCTGATCGTCCAAATAGAAATCGCTCTCCGGATAAAATTCAGCAAACAGGTTTTCTTCTGTCAATTCCTCAAAGTATTCCACTGTTCCCGTTTGCATCTGTTCCACAATGATATCCCACACCAGCCGGTAGACCGTATCGACGAGGTTCGTGGCATTCACCTCGTCCTCATCCGAAAGGCCCAGCACGGCCGGCAAGGTGACAAGGCCGCCGGCGTTGTCACCCAACCTTGCGAACACATTGGCCTGGATGGTCTGCGATTCAGCCACGCCCATGAATTCCTCCTGGGAAAGCACGACAGAGAAAAAGTCATCCCTATTTGATGTTACCTGATAATTAATATGCATATAGGCGGATACATCCGCATTCATGGCTTCCTTGGCCTGGTCGTACAGTACGGGTGCTGTTTCTTTTAAAAGATCATCCGCCATTTCCTGGTAGTAGGTGTTGATGTTTTTATCCGCTTCTATATCAGCTACGATCTGCGGATAGGTATAGGTAAGCAGGAATTTGGCGTTATCCACCGTGCTCCCTTCCGGATAGGATACTTCCCCCGTCAGAGATTGGCCCAGTGTCAGTGGCTGTGCCGATGCAGGCAGAGCGAATAAACCAACCAGCAGAATCGAAACGAGAGCAAAACTGATTCCTTTTTTCATGGGATTCCTCCTTGGTCGCATGGCCCAGCGAAGCTTAAGTGTATTCCATATGGAGTTAAGTCTCTCCCTCAACAAACGCATCAAGCATTCAAAAGCATCCCTTTTCAGGGAACAGGGTTGTACTCCGAAGCACGGATGGCCGCAATATTCCCCTCGCCTACCGCCTTTGCTATCTGCAGCGGCTGCCCCGTACAGTCGCCGGCGGCAAAGACGCCCGGCAGATTTGTTTCCATAAAACGGTTAACAGGAATAAAGGCACCTTCCGTTTTCAGCCCCGGAAGCAGCTGATCGATTGCTACTGCTGGGCGGAAAACAAACACGCCTGCGGCGCCGTGCATTCCCCTATTGGTAATGACCGTAAGGCCGCCTTCCGCCTCCTTAATTTCCACAGGCTTTTCATCAAAATATTTCACGCGCTCATCCAGCCCCCCGGTGTTGTGCTTTTTAAGCGGGAAATAAACAAGCTCCTCTGCCAGCCCGGCCAGGAAGTTGGCCTCATGCATACCCTGTTCGCCGCTGGATAAAACCGCTACCTTCTTACCCTTATAGAACATACCATCGCATGTTCCGCAATAGCTCACACCACGGCCTAGGTATTCCGCTTCCCCGGGGAGCGGCTTGGGCCGTGCGGTGCCCATGGCCAGAATCACCGTCCTGGCTTCGATTACCTCGTTTTCCGCCAGCAGCATAAAGCTGGCGCCGTTTTCCATGATCTGCCGTACCACGGCCCGTTGAAGGGCAGCGCCCATATCTTTCGCCTGACGCTCAAATGCGTCCAGCATCCCTTTTCCACTGATGCCCGGCAAGCCAGGATAATTTTCTACCTTGTCCGCTTTATATAGCCATGTGCTGTCCTCTATTGGAGAGAACACACAAACCTCCTGGTTCCGCATCCTGGCCGTAATGGCAGCGGACCATCCTGCAGGCCCTCCGCCCACAATGGCAATGTCTAGCAAAGCCGTTTCCTCCTTTGCGTTTCTACTGATCAAAATAACAGCATCCGCCATGCTTGTCAATCCCATTTTGAGGCGGATCATTTCATGGCGGACAATCTGTCCATCATGCACGCTTCTTATTCTTGCCGATTTGCTGCTTATATTTGCATTTCCCTTACATGGTAAAATTGTTTCGTGTATAATGGAGCCAAATCCATTTGACATGCGTGCTCTACGCAAAGGAGTATATGGTGAACACGATTGCTATTACGTCAAAAAGCCAGCCTATCTCCATCGATGAAATCTCCGGATGCCTTGACCGGTTACTTGCGCAGTATCCTGCACTCCAAAAAGTACTTATCATTCCTCCAGACATCACCCGCTTCTATTCCATGGCCGGGCTGATCACGCAAATATTCTATCATAAGCTGTGCGTCCATGCGCAGGTGGATATCCTTCCCGCCACCGGTACCCACATTACCATGACGAATGAGGAAATCAGGCGTATGTTCGGCGATATTCCGCCTGAACGATTTTTAACCCATAACTGGCGTACCGACACAGTCATGCTGGGCACAGTTCCAAGTGAGTTTGTACGCAGCGTTTCGGGAGGCTTGTTTGAAACAGACATCGGCGTAGAAGTAAATAGCAGGCTTTTTGAAGGCGACTATAACCTGATCCTCTCCGTTGGCCAAGTTGTGCCCCACGAAGTAGCCGGCATGGCCAACTACAGCAAAAACATATTCGTGGGCGTTGGCGGCCGGCAGATGATCAACAAGACCCATATGCTAGGGGCTGTTTGCGGTGCGGAAAAGGCGCTTGGCAACGACCATGCCCCGGTGCGCCAGGTTTTCGACTATGCCCAGGAACGGTTTTTGCGGGATCTGCCTCTTGTCTATATCCTGACCGTTGTAAATAAGTCTACGGAGGATGTAAATCTTCACGGTTTATATATCGGCGATCAGCGGGATGCATTTGAACAGGCGGTTGCATTATCCCAGGAACTCAACATAAGCTTCGTGGACCGCCCCGCCAAAAAGGTGGTTGCGTACCTGGAACCGGAAGAGTACCGCTCCACCTGGGTGGGTAACAAAGCCATCTACCGTACCAGGATGATTGTGGAAGATGGCGGCGAGCTGGTAGTACTGGCACCGGGAATCTGCACCTTTGGCGAAAACGCAGAAGTGGACAAGGCTATCCGGGCCTATGGGTACACGGGTACCCGGCACATACTTGATTTGTGCGAACAGGGCGTTTTTGAAAATCTGCTGATGGTTTCTGCCCATTTGATCCATGGTTCATCGGACGGCCGGTTCAAAATCACCTACGCTACCGACCCCAAGCTTTTGTCCAAGGAGGAAGTGGAAAGCGTGGGTTTTAAACATATGGACGTGCGGGAAGCTATGCGCCTCTATGACCCCCAACTACTTAAGAACGGCTGGAATACCCTAAAGGACGGCGAGGAACTTTACTATGTGGATGCGCCTGGCCTTGGATTATGGAAGTGCCAAATATAAAACCAAGGCCTCCAGGCATCACTCAGGGAGACCATAATAATACTAAAGATTCTCCATGTTATCCGTGCCAATAAACGGTTATTTCCCATTTTTTTAACCGATTTTGTTCGCCACCGCAAATCGAAGAAGCAAATACACAAAATTCCCTCCAGCTCACAATGAAGTGCTTCAAAAGCAGGCGCATTTTTCTTGGAATACGCAATTCCGCACCTGTGCATACTGCCTATGCGAAGGGAGCGCAATCATCATGAACGGAAACGTGGAGCTTTTGAACTTTATCTATCAAAATGCGCAGATGGGTGTAATCACCATCGATCAGTTGATTAACATTGTGGAAGATGAAGACTTTAAAGCGCATCTATCGGCACAGCTGGAAGAGTACCGCAGCATATTCACGGAAGCCAGGGAACAACTGAATAAAAACGGTTACGATGAAAAGGGAATCGGCACCTGTTCCAAAATCAAAACATATATTTGTGTCCGCATTCAAACCGCCAAAGACAGCACGTCGTCCCATGTGGCTGAGATGCTGATCCTGGGCAGCAACATGGGGATACTGGACGCCACAAAAAATCTGAAAAAGTATCAGGATGTGGACGAGGAAATCCGGAACCTGATGCAGCGGCTTCTGGCCTTTGAAGAAGATAATGTTCAGCAACTCAAGGATTTTCTATAAAACAGTCTGAAGCGGATAACCTTATATGCCATTCCGATCAACGGACGGTATACTCTTTGCGTCGGATTATGCAAAAATCCCGTACAGAAATCCATTTCCGCGAAGGTAAAAACAAGGGTAAAAAAACCACTTTTGTGTTGACAATCCATTCATCGCATGGTATGATATACCATGACGCCAAAAACTAAGGTTGGCAAAAGAGACCTGGCATACGGTGCTTTGGCTCAGTTGGTAGAGCCAGGCGCGCAATATACATAGAAAAAGCCCAATGCGGGCTTATTTTTTTGCCTAAATTCTATTTTATTATCCAACAAGTGTATCTATTTGATAGTTCAATATCATCTAGGCAGGATCTTATTAGCCAATCCTCCGATAATACGCATTTAGGTTGTCCTCGTACATGCATATTATTTCTTCTTTTTTGTCCAGCCAAGTATGAAATATAGTTTACCTTTCTTTAAAAAGATATTCTGCCACCTATGATTCGTGATCGACATCGCCTCTTCGTTTCATCACATAACAAGCCTGTTCGCTTTCTGAAGAAACTTTGCAGGAATGGGTGTCTTAAGGCGCAGATTTATATTCATGGGACGGCTGCCCGTGTGAGATAAGTATTCGGCTTCACCAAGGCACGTATAGGGTGAAACACCATACTGGTCCTTTTTATATTCCCGAACGAAGAGTATGATTTTATTTCCCGATTCCCGGTGATGGATGTATCGTTGGCCTGTCGGACTCTCCTCACTGGTAGTGGATTGACTCTGCCAGTGAAAAAGCATCTCATTCACAGCATAATCGTTGTACATTGTGGTTGGTGAATAGTCCTTATCAGCCTTATTTAGCGTTATAAAGAAAATGTCCAAGCTCTTTTCCGGCAAATACTTCACACCTTCCCGGACATTAGTGGGTTGCATGAAATCCATCGCAATCAACGCTTGATCACGGCTGTAGGAACAATGTACATCCAACGGGCATTCAAAGCCCAGATTTATAGGCTCATCAACGAAATCAATATGGTCGAAGTTGAACCGGAGCAGTTCCTTCAATTCGGAACATAGTATGGTGCAGGCGGCGATGGCTCGGATTGCGTCTGTCGCTTGTTGAAATCCGCATTCTTCAAAAGGCTTATTCCAAACTGTTAACTGAAACATGTTTAGCATTCGACGTTCTTTTTCGGTCAGCAGGCTGTCATTGAGTTCGTCCGCCATGTCCAGCATATCCATGATGAAACGAATCCAACGCCTGCTATCAATGCCACAGATTCGAGGGAATGCCTTGGTAAGAACGCACTCTAGTGCCTCGTCAAATTCTGTTATTACTCCGGCTGTGACGCACAACCGTGCAAAGGCAGCGCTTTTGTAGATTGTACGTGGGTCGAGGTGATAGAACGCGCAGAAGCTGTTAAGTGTTGGCGGAACCCCTGTGTCTTCTTCAAACGTGTGGATGCGGTCAACAATCCCGCGACGGTTCGTCAACGAGGAGCGAATGTTCTCCAGAATGTAGCCTTGTGCTATCTTTTCTAGCTGGATAAAGCAGCCCTTAGGAACCGAGACAAAGCCGTCCTTGATCTCGCGCTGTATGCCTCTGCGCGACCTACCCAGCAGAGCCGCCAGTTTACCCTCAAAATTATAACGCTGATTCGCTTGTCCGATGAAGTCCAGGACTGTCAGGCACTCCTTGCCCTCCGCAAGCCGAAGGCCGCGCCCCAATTGCTGTAGAAAGACCGTTAGAGATTCCGTAGGCCGCAGAAATAGTACTGTGTTGATCTCAGGAATGTCCACGCCTTCGTTGTAGACGTCCACTGTGAAGATGAAACGCACTTCACCTGTTGTGAGTGCTTTCTTGGCGTTTTCGCGAACATCGTTTGGTGTTTCACCAGTCACACTCATGGAGCGGATGCCGGCTTGGTTGAAGTGCTCCGTCATGAACAATGCATGCTGGATGGAGACGCAGAAGCCGAGTCCCTTCACATCGTCAAGGTCTGTCACGTAACGAACTAAAGATTGAACCACCATGTCTGCCCTTATCTTCGCGACTGCGCGATTCACTGTATAAAGGTTAGATAGCTCCACCCGGTCATAACCGCCGCGCGTCCATCGTACTCCCGTCAAGTTGGCGGCATCCGTGACCCCAAAATACTGAAACGGGCACAGAAGCTTTCGCTCAATGGCCTCAGGAAGCCGTATCTCAGCAGCAATACGACCACCGAACCAACTGAGTACGTCTTGCCCGTCCATTCGCTCTGGCGTGGCGGTTAGTCCCAATAGAATTTTGGGCTGATAATATGAAAGCAACCGCTCATAGGTCGGCGCTGCTGCGTGATGGAACTCGTCTACAATGATATAGTCATAGAAATCAGGTGCAGTTCGCAAGGCCAGATCCTGTGAATTGAACGTCTGCACAGAGATGAACAGATGATCGAGGCTTTCTGGTCGATAGCTGCCCACGAATAGGTCGCCGAAATTCATGTCTTTGAGAACACCGCGAAAGCAGTCCACGCTTTGTTTCAGGATCTCTTCACGATGCGCTACAAACAGAAGCCGACAAACGCTTCCATGGTGTGTTTTTATGTATCTTTTGTAGTCGAAGGCAGAGATCACAGTCTTGCCTGTTCCTGTAGCGGCTACTATAAGGTTTCGATACGACTCTCGAACGCTGCGCTCCGCTTCTAGTGCATCCAAGATTTCTTGCTGATAAGGATATGGACGGATATCAAAGGAGTATACTGGATCGATCGTCTTCAAGTGTTGCCCAATGCGCTCTGCTTTCAAGGCGGATGCAAGGCGCATTTCCTGGGATTCATCGTACTTCTCAAATTCCGACGAATTCCAATAGCTTTCAAAGGTGGCATCGATCTTCTTGATCGTCTCGGCCTGGTCTCGCTCTGTCAACTTCACGTTCCATTCAAGACCGCTGGAGATGGCAGGCTTGGTCAGATTGGAGGAGCCGACATATGCGGTGGAAAAACCGCTGTTACGATAGAACACATATGTCTTGGCATGCAGTCGCGTACGTGCGGTATCATATGAGATCCTGATTTCAGTGTTCGTCAGCCGCTGGAGCTCTACGATGGTTTTTACGTCGGTTGCACCTAAATAGGAAGTTGTGATGATGCGCAGATGTCCTCCATTTAGAGTAAACGAGCGCAACTCTTCCAGAATCATCCTGAGGACGCTCCACTTGATGAACGAAACTAGCATGTCAATGCGGTCACAGGAAAGGATTTCTTTCTTTATTTCAGTATATAGGCTAGGTTCGTTACCTGCGCCGGTAAACAGTGAGGTCTGTGCGACGGACGTTTCCGGTCGGACGTATTCCATATGCATAGCATTCCTTGTTTCCTTGAAGGACATCAGCATACGCGCAGGACTTTCCACAGCAAGGTTTTGCTGCAACGCGAGCGATTCTACCAAGCTGTTCACTAAACTCACTTGTGCATTTAACCCTGATGTTTCGCCTAATTCTTTCAAAACCCGCTCAGTGATCTGGGAAACGTATTGGGAGAGAACCTTTGCGGCTTCGGCTTCATCTAAATCGTCTGTGACGATAAAGCTTTCCTTTGCATTATCCAAGACTTTTTTAATGGCTGAGTTGATTAGTTGTTCATAAAGACCGAAATGAAGCATATTTCCGCCTTTCACCAATTAGATATGCTATCAGTACTGCTTACAAAAATTATAACCTATTATTTCCTTTTGCTCAAGTATTCTACAAAGACATCCTATCTAAACACAAAAGGGATTGTATATGAAAGACTATTCCTCAGGCTTTTTGCCTCGTCTCTGTCAATTCTTTAAAACATGATAAATGAACAGTTATCAGAAATTTGTCAGCGCGAAATTAGGAAAATGAATAATGGCACTCCCAAAAGCCAGGCAGAAAGCCAAAAGTCGCTCAATGGTTACAATCAGCTAAGCCTTCTATAATACGCATTCAATTTGTCCTCGCACACACGTAATGTTTCTTCTTTTTCATCCGGCTGCAGCTTTTTCCATACCATCTGGTCCACTTCAATGATACCTAACGTTTTTGTATGATGCAGCATCTGCATATCTTCGAAGCGTTTGAACGGATTGGAAAGTATATTTCTTTCAGCATCCTTGTCTGTATAGTCACCATTGGTATAAAGGCTGTTAGGCTTTTCAACTATAAGGCCGCCTTTGGCACGATCCTCGTAAAAAGCCCGGAAATAGGCCACGATATCCGATAGCTTCACACGGCCCTTCTCGTCAGCATTGGCTAGTATAGCTTTCAGGAGTACAGGTTTGTAGGAATAGCTCATGTCCATTGTTCGCACCATGTCCATGAACAGCTGTTTCCTGTTATTATCATCGATCAGCGTCCAACCAAAATCTGTAGCATAGGCTTTCAGTGTATCCTCCTTGAAATACTTGAATGTGCGGTGCTCGCTCATTGGCACAATAAGATCCGGCAACAGCCTGCCCTCTCGCACCATTCGTTCTATCGTTTCAGCCTGCACATTCACGCGCCGCACAAATTCCATCTGGCTGATCATGTTTTCGGCTTCTTCCTGCCAATTGAAGATGTCTACGGCTTCGTAATCCGTGACACTGACAGGATAGTCCACCAACGCCTCAGGCTTCTCCCCTTTCATATATAGCGAATCCTCAATAGTCCTCTGTTGAGCTGGAGCGATGGCTAGTGCACCAGGTTTGTAGTCCTTCAGTTTGAAAAGGCGATGTATAGAAAACGGCATATTGTATTGGCTGGCGTTGTCAACGAAATCGAATACCATCAGGCTTTCCTTACCCTCATATAGCCGCATGCCACGCCCCAATTGCTGCGTATACAGGACGCGGGACATCGTTGGCCGTGCCATGAACAGCACTTCCGTCTGAGGGCAATCCCAGCCTTCGTTTAGCAGGTCGCAGGCGCACAGCACATTGATTTCACCACGTGCAAACCGCGCCAAGTACTCGCTGCGGTCCGACGCTTTCATTCCTCCAGATACAGCAATGGCTTTGACTCCCCGATCGCGGAACAGGCCGGCAATCTCCTCCGCATGTTTGACAGATGCAGCGAATACTACGGTTCGCTTGTCCTTCACAAATTCCATCCATGTATCTACGATTAGGCGGTTACGTTCCGGGACATATATTCTGCTTTCCAGGTCACGGATATTGTACTGAATAGAGTTAAACCGTACTTTTGTAAGATCAATGTTGGTATGGATACGGATACAACGAATCGGTACCAGTTCACCGATTTCCACTGCTGTTTGAATATCCAGCTTATGTGCTGTGTTTTTGAAGATTTCAAGTATATCCTGATCGTCGGCCCGCTCAGGCGTTGCGGTAAGTCCCAATGTGAATTTCGGGTGGAAATAAGCCAGCACACGTTGATAGGTGTCTGCAGAAGCATGATGCGCTTCGTCTATAATCAAGTATTCAAACTCGTTCTCGTCGAAGTCCTCCAGATGCATGGCCACAGACTGGATGCTACCGCACACAACATGCGCACCTTTTTCCTTAACAGATTCCATATACTGTCCAACTGATACTTCCGGCCATAACATGCGAAAAGTGGTTTCAGTCTGTTCTACCAGTTCTCGTGTATGTGCAACCATCAGCACTCGACCGCAGCAACGCTTGGCATCAGTGACTGCCGTAACTGTTTTGCCAGTGCCTGTGGCATGGTATAGGAGAGCAATTGTAGCGCGTTCGGAGCGCAGTTTTGCCAGAGCCTCCAGTGCTTCTTGCTGATGGTGCTTTAGCTCCAGTTTACCGCCATCCAGTGAAACCGCACGCTGGGTAGGCAGATAATCCTCCATCTCACGGAACTTCGGATGCGAGCCCAGGAACACACGCAATTCGTCCTTCACCGTCTCTGGCTGTGTCTGCATCTGACGGACGGCCCAGCGATAGACATCCCAGCCCTTGTAAACCATGCTGTTCTGCTTAAGCAGATCGTCCCAGAATTTGTTCTGAGCAACCAGACGTGGATTATGTGATGCTTCATCATCAATTTCAATAGCAATGCGCCGAAATCCGCATTCAATCAGAAAGTCTGCAAAACGCTGATTCTGATAGATATCAAAAAACGGGTATTGTGTATATAAATAGCCAGCCTTTTCCGCACCGAAGGTTTCTGAAAATAGATCGATGAATAAATCCTCTGCTGTGCTTCCAGAAATGGCATGTAACTGCATTTGTAACCCTCCGAATCAGTCTGCTTCATCCACAGATATCAAGAATATTCTCTCTGCGAATCCCCCACGCTCATTGGCCTTACGGGCGCGCACGGCTTCCAATTTCTCTGGCGTACTGCCACCAGCAACAGCCAGCGCATGCAGGATTTCGAGGATATCGGCGAGCTCTTCCAATTCGCCGCTTTCTTCATATTCAGCAAGTTCCTCGTGCAGCTTGGTTCTCAACATGGCGAGGTATTCCTCCTCAGAGAGGATACGAGTATCACATCGATTACCGGAGGCTGCAATAATTTCAGGAATGCGATCACGCACAAACTTATTGTAGACTATATGTTTCATTATTGCCTTTGCTCCCCTATTGATATATCATCTACTGGTAATAAATGCTTTCTATAAGCAACGATATTTTACCTTGTAAATCTGCTATTTTCTGAGTATCAATATAAGTGAATTTGTTATTTTCCTTGTCGTCGTATTCGCACACTTCTTCCATTGATTAACGTAAATTCCCAAAGTAAGTTCCACAGTGGGAAGAGTGTAGAATTTACAATGAAAAGCAAAGGAAGTAAGTTAGGGAAAAGCGGTATCAAGTAAGGCTAAGCACGGTTTACTAGACATAGCAGAGCAAAGAAGTCGAAGCGAAACAATCCTTGAAACGGGCCGTCTCAAAGTAACTTCCACCGTATGGGAATTAAGTCTGGGAAATTTTCCACTGTGTTCTGCTGGAAAAAGATCATTCTAAAAAGACAGCAATTTCGGGGATTGGATCACTTTGTCAGGGGGAACGAATTGAACGCCCAGAATCTTGACAGCAGCTTCGCCAAAGATGAAAGTAAACATTTCGTATGGTGTTCTGCCGTTCAGGATTTTTCTTTTGACGCCATTCACGTGGGAGAAAACCAAGTTGACCGTATCCTGCGTGAACCCGTCAAAGGATGAGCCTTTGGGAACGATGTCACGAAACAGGGTGTGATTCTTCTCAACATACGGCTTTTGGGAAGACTGCATAGGGTCACAGAAGAATAAATCGGTTTCCTTCTGTCCATCCAAACCATTCTCGATGGTGAAAACATCGGCAAATTCTCCCCCGTTGTCGGTAAGAATGATAGGCATGATGCTACCGAAACGAATGCCTGCAGCAACAAAGCGATTTTTGAGCGATTGGATTTTCTGTGCTGTTTCAGAAACGGTTTTATTGTCTAAAAGAATGCCCGCCATGAAATTACAAATGGTAAAATCCAGCGTCAGTATGACCTTGCCGCCGATACGGCCAATGACTGTGTCCATCTCAACCCATGAGGCCATTCCACTTTCATTCATGAAGCGAAGGAAATCTTCATAAGTTCTGCCGACTTTAAGCGCTTTGGGGACATATTCATTAGACCTTTTATTCCTGGGTTTGAATTTGACCACCCTTGGGAAATCAATCGCACTAACCGACAAATACCCTTGTTTCAGATGCCTGTAAACAGTGGACTTGGATACACCGAGCTCTTTCGTCTGCATGATGTGGTACAGATGTTGCCCGTGTTGGACACCTTCTGAAAGTACCCTGTCCATTTCGTAAAAAGACTCCTTGCTCAAGGGGATCCCCTCGCGGGCTTCGCAGAGCAGTGCCTCATATTCCTGATGAGCCTTCTTTGCGTGGTAGAACTGCTTCCGGTACTTGCACCGGGTGTGCCTTCTGTTGCATGGGTTGCACACGAACGGCGCTTTGAGTAGTGCCGGACAGACTTCAGGCACTATGGGATTGCCGTGCATATCGGTTCTGGTCACATCGTCTACTGCAACGTCTAGATGCTTTTTCACCTCTTTGGAAATGGTAGTCTGGTCCTTACCAATCCTTTTTGCTATTGCCTTGAATGTCATCCCATGATACAGGCAATCCTGTATCTCTATGCGGTTATCCATGGTCAGATGCTTGTTCTTTTGTGTTTCTGTATTTGTCATGGCATCCTCATCGTCCTGGAAAATATCCCGGACTTAATTCTACCAGATGCCGTGTCAGACTAAATTCCACTCCCGCGTCCACTGTGGAACTTACTTTGGGAATTTACTTCCATTGATTAATTGCTTTTTGGGATTGACAAGCCCCGACTGCTGTGATATTATGGATTGCGTCGCCGGTAATGGCGAGTCAAAACTCTCCAAATCCGGTTTTGAATCCCCCACCGTTGGGCTGTGTACCAAGAATGTGACTTGGATAAAATGCACAAAAATCGGTGTTGAAATTTGGTCTGTTGGCTCAGTTGGTAGAGCACGTCGTTCACATCGACGGGGTCACTGGTTCGAGTCCAGTACAGACCACCAACCCGTCTAAAATGGCGGGTATTTTTTTATATGTTTTGACTAAATTGTAGTGACAAGAAAGGTGGTGTTCCAATGGCAAGGTTCATTCCCTATGAAAAACTTCCCAAGAAAAAGCAACATGAGTTGGATCGGCAAAAACGCGGTTCATGGAACGGGGTCAATCCTGTTACCTGAAAATCGGAAGAATTAAAAGCGTATAATAGAAAGAAAGCGCAGAGCTGGAAGAAAGATAACAGCGATGCGCTCATTTTTCATATTCCGGCTTACTTACTCTCGTTCTCAGTGGCTTCCACGTTCTTCTTACCCTTGCCCTTGCACGCAGGCTTCATAACCGGTTTGTTATCCTCAGACTGTGCCTTAGCATTCCCCGTGGTCTCTACGGGCTCTAAACTAGCTTCGATGGTCTTCTGGTCTACTGTGATAAAAGCCAACTGCCCATCTCTTTCTCCCTCGATGATCTCAGTCATGATAGCCACTTCGTCCGACAATACCACTTGGGCAGCCTCCACCTGTGGGAATACCTCCACCGCCGATGCGGGAGGAGCCATAGTCGGCTGATCGTCTTGCAGCTGTACTTCCTCCTCCACCGCCACATCCACCGCTTGTTTCGCATCTTGCAGCTCCATTCTCTGGAGCTCCGCCTTCTTCGTCCTCCGCTTCCTCACCTGTGGGAATACCTCGGGCAATACACCCGGCTTGAACATAATCTTGAATGTGATAGCGCCATTCAGGGGTACATCGAATTTGAAGTCCTGATACTCTAGCTTCTTGAGGTCGTCCGGGATTTCGATATTCTTGTACCGCTTGATCTCCTTGCCCTCCACCAGCAGGCATACCGGAACCGCGTCCCTTAGTTTCGCCGTGAGCTTGCCCATTTCCATGACTTGTTCCTCCGTTCGTTGTTGTTGGCCCTGCCTTGAAGCACTGTCAGCTTATACATTCACGGGTGGAAATCAAGCTCTAAACTAAAGAAAAGAAATATATTGGGGGGTCACAAACGCCAACCAACGGGTTAAACAACAGCAATATAGGGGTTTCCCCGCATATACAAACGAAAACGCACCATATAGGCGTTAATTTGCCATTAGCCATATCTAAAGGCTCTTTTCTTGACAATGTTTTCATATATATCTATGATACAATCATTGGAATTGTTTAGAAGGAGAATTTAAATGAAGTATACTCCCGAATTGAAAGCCGAAGCTTTAAAAAGCATTGAGAATATCTTCGCAGACACTATATAAGTGGCGTAATGAGATCAAAACTAGAGCGGATAAGCCAGGGGTTAATGTTAACGTCGTTTCCGCCAATGAACTGCTGGAAAGTGATCGTCTACTACAAGAGAGAATTGCCCAACTTGAGGTTGGGAATAATACCCTACGGGCAACACTTATAAGTATCGTGCCGCCTTGGCTGCAGTACTGGGAGAAGGTAATACATAACCCAGGTCAGTTTGAACGAAAAAAGCTGCGAGCTAGCCGCTTTTTCTTATCCTTAGGCTTGTACGAAAGCTACATTGCAATCCCCGCATACTACATTGACCTGCCTCGTAGCCCGGATGATAGCACCGCACTCCGGGCATACGTACTTGATACTTCGATTCTTTGATGTCTGGCGGCCACCCTTGATGGTGGTAGTAGTCGTTTCGCCCTCGCCCTCATCCTCGCCATCACCCTTGATGGTTACTTGCAGGAGCGTCTTGCGGCTGGCGGTGATGTTCTCCATGCCTGGCTGCGCGGCCAGCCATGTTGCCGTTTCCTCGGTCAGGGTCGTGATCGTCCAGCCATAGGTGGCGTGCTTCTCTATGTGCAGGCCATGGGCTTCGGCGGTTTCTTTGAACTTCAGGTTATGGTAATACCCATTGTTCGATACGTCATTGATCCCATGCGTAAGGTCATAAAGGTGCGCCATCTCATGGAGCATTGTGGCGGCCACCTCGCAAATGGGCCGGTCGATATACTCGGCGCAGATATTGATCTCGCGGTAAGCCTCGGTCTTGCTGGACCAGATTTCGTATACGCTGCACCAGCCATAAGCGCCGTGCCCACCATCAGGAGATACTGTGATCGCCGGACGCTGGAGCTCACCATTGTAGAAGTAATTATTAAAGACGTCGAACATTGTTTCGGTCTTGGCTACGATTTCGGAAATCTGGAGCATGGGGGTTCCTCCTTAAAAGTTATGTTTGATGTGTGCACAGCTTAGCGAATCAAACATATCTTTCAAGCTCGGAAAAAGGTCCAAAGAAGATAGCCCGGCATCTGGAAAGCTGCTGGAGCATTATTTTCATTTCGGGACCAAAAGGTCGCAGGTTCAAATCCTGTCACCTCGACCAAAAAACAGCCCTGAAATCGTTGATTTCGGGGCTGTTTTTATGCATGTTTAACAACAGGCGCGAAAAGGGCCCTTTTCTTTACAACTATTTTGCAACTATTTTGAAAAGGACCAAAAGGTCGCAAGGCACAATATATTGTTGTTTTGCAAGAGATCTATACTTGATCTTGCATATTTAGAACTGTGACCTTTTGGTTTTTGTAAGATGCATTCCTATAACACTCTGCCTAAAACGGTTAACCCCGGCTGGTCGCCTGGATTTTGTACCGCATCTGACTCATTTTTTAAAGCTCTTTATGACTAATGGGGCCTTCTTAGGCTTTGCTGATGCCTTATTGGCATAGACCTTTGTACCATGGCTCTAAGGGGACTTTGCCACGGCAAAGGATAAATCCACTGCAGCTATATGGCCTTCCGCAAAGCATGCCATCCGGTATTCGAGACGGCGCGGACATTCTGGTTGATATACAACAATGAGGTAGAAGATGATGCTGTACAAACAAGACCAATGCTCATACAGCAATGGATCAGGCTGAGTTTCAGCGACAATACGATGAGTATGATGCTTGCAACCACGGAACCGAGCGGTGCATCTCCGAGGTAGATGCACGACGGGAAGCTCTAACCACCAAGCATGGTAAGCTTTTGGGGTATCTTGATATGCTGTTGCAAAATATGGCGCATTTTGTTATTATGTCCCAAAAGCGGCATGATAAGGAGATGCTCCTTGTAACTGCGTTTAGTCGTATAAGCGTGTAGATTCACCGCCTTTCTCGCGGAAATTACACATCCTATCATGAAAACACCTTCATCCGTGCAGCAAAGCGCGGCAGTAACACTAAACATTGTAAGGAGAGACGTTATGACTCAGCAACTATCATTCACCTCCGTCATCGAGACCGCGGCAAAACTCCCGCTTGTTCACATCAACCGGGAAGAGTTCTTAACCCAGAACCTCGGCAAGCTATGCACTCAAGAGCAGATGCAAAAGGCAATCGTTGAGGGAACGCTTCATGCCGGCATTCCGATCGCAACATTGGACAATCTGGCAAACGACGTGATTAACGCGGAAACAATCAAGGTTACCGCCATATCAGCAGCGGCAGGCATACCCGGCGGGTTCGCCATGGCTGCTACTATCCCGGCTGACTTGGCGCAGTTCTACGGATTTGTAATCCGTACCGCGCAAGAACTGGCATACTTATACGGTTGGCAAGAGATGTTTACCGAATCGTCTCAGCTTGACGCGGGTACAGAATCTCAACTCGTTTTGTTTATCGGCGTGATGTCCGGTGTAGGGGCCGCCAATAAGGTAGTGGCCAAGTTGTTTGGCGAAACGGCAATGAAGGCTGTAGCAAAAAAGGTTGCCGCAGCAGCGCTTACCAAGACGTGGTATTACCCAATTGTCAAGAAAGTCGCGGCAATGTTGGGGCAAAAAATGGTGAAGGCAACATTTGCACGGGGAATATCAAAAATTGTGCCTATACTTGGAGGGATTGTCTCTGGCGGTCTCACACTGGCAACGTTTAAACCGATGGCAGACAGGCTCCGGGAGCAACTCTCAACAATGGCTCATATGTCCCCCGAAGAGTTTACCGAATACGAAGCTTCTATTGTCGTTGATGCGGAAGACTTGGACGCAGACGGCGAGATTGTTGAAGCAGTGATTGAGAAGCCCACGCCAAACTGTTGGTTGTGTACTTGTGGTGCTGAGAACAAAGGTAAATTCTGCTCTGAATGTGGCAAAGCAAAGCCAGCCGGGATACCGCAATACAAATGTGACAAGTGCGGTTGGGAACCGGAGGATAAGACTCACCCACCAAAGTTTTGTCCGGAATGTGGCGACGCATTTGATGACGGCGACATAGTATTGATATAATACGAAAAGTGCAATCATCATTGCTATAGAAAGACCACTCCGATCTCAAAGCCAATTTACACCCCCATGAAATGCAAACTTGAATTGAATCAATCTCGTACTATAAATAAGTAAAAGGACGTCAATCTCGAAGACGTCCTTTTTGTTATGATGGGAACTGTTGTATCATAAGGGATTTTCGCAATTTAGATGGAGTGGAAACTGCAGTGCGAGATCAATCTGGAAGGTGACTTCGTCAAGGTAGTTAGTACGGACAGCGATGCCGAGGCAGAATGAATAAGACGGCTGGTTCGGGATCTGGAGAATGAGGTAGGGTTTTCCAATAAAGTATCCGCGTATTTTGCAAAGAACCCACAATTAAGTACGCCGTCATCGAGGTAAAATGTAGGAAAGATCAGCATAACCCAAGCGTGTCGACTGCTTAATGCTCGCCACCAGTGGATTTACGAAGGGATTCAGCACCACGATACACCGCGAGCACAACAGGACCAGCTGCTGACAAACCATATCATGAATATACCTAAGTGACTCAGTTCATCTATAACATAGGTTTAAGGTAAACCTCTGCTAAAACTCATGGAATTTAATTAGAATCTCAACCAATCGGTTGTGTCATATACGGGATTGAGAGTCCAAGCTGCTTTTCTCTGCCCCCCCTACCTGCCCTCGAATGATTTCCGCAATAGCTTCGTCACGTTTTTCCCGAGTGATATATTCGACGATTTTAACAGCAGACAGGAAACGTTCGTTTTCATGCAAGCCGATGTAATAGCGATTGAGTTGTTCCTGCGCCTTGCTGTAGATCATCATATTACTGCCGGATAAAAACTCTGTAATCACCCCGCAAATGGACAGATAGATCGCCCCATCCTTTCCATTGTCCGACAGGGCATAGATGATCGCACCCCCAAATAGTATCAGACCAGTCACAAAAGATGCAATGGCAACAGCAAACGATCTTCTGGATTGGTGCTTGCTTATTGTGATGAAATCATCGATCTTCTTCATGTTAAAAACCATGATTTTAGACATGTCGTTTTCCGGATCGCCGGTCTTTGTATAAGCTCCATCTATGCGGTCATGCCTTGACTTTGTGTCTTCCTCTGTATCCTTCTCCTTCCGGTGTGTGAATACAAAGGTAAAAACAAAGGCGCACAAAAGAAAGAGAGTACCCAATATCACAGACAACGCATCAACCTTTGGCATGCATATCCCCCGATTCCGCTTTGGAATAAGTTTATGTAGTAATCAATGCGTGTGTTTGTCCAAATATGCATACCATAATGGAAATATAAGCATGAATAATTTATCCATACCGCTCCATTCCTGTTCTTACTCTTCCCCATTCCCATTATGTATTTTTTCCTGTATAATGTCGAAAGATGCAATATTTAGGAGGTCCCTTTTCATGAACTTCATTTCCAACATAACGAAAAAGTCCGCCGGGATAAAACACACAGGCGCGTCTTCGCATTGGACGGGCTCTGATTCATCTGTCAAACCAACAATTATGACCCTACAGTCATCGTGTAGCACTTGCTGGAAATGACTATCCGAAAGTTATACCATCAGCAAATGTAATTTAGGAGACGACTATGATGAACAGGCATAGGTTTTCCGCTCTGATCTTACTGGTTGTTATTGCGTTACTCATGTCAGTACTGACTGGATGCAGCCAGAAAGATAATGTAACAGTCTCATCTGCCGGTGTGTTATCATCTGAAGTTGCTTCAAAACCGACTGATGGACCCACCGATGTTAATATGGAACAACCTGCGGCATCACCCACCACGAATCCAACAGATACACCTGAATCGACGCAAAAAAATAGCGCAGACGAATTGGATGACACTCAGCGTAACTCGATTGGAATGCTGAATTACCTTACTGTACTCACTAAGGAGATCAATGCTTCAAAGAACAGCCGCCTTTATCTTGAGGAGGTATATTCGTCGTTGATAAACAACACCTATCCTAATGCTGTAGACAGCAGAACACTTACCCAACTCAACAGTCTTCTTGATACTTTGGAAAATTATCGAATGGTGACTGTCAAGCGTAACCGTTTGCAATACATTTACGAACAGAATCGAGCTCAAGCGTTGAGTGAGGCTGTGCCTAATCCTCTTGGGCTAATGAGCGTCGTTCAGTCGTTTAGCTTGAGCAAGATAGCCGCTTCGATCATATATATGGCGGTGGATTCATACTCTAGCTACACAACTTATACAGCTCAGGCGGATCTGCAGTATCTAAAAGACGGTTGGGCTTTGGACGATGAAGCAGCCGCGGCCCTCCACAACAGCCGAAAAGACACGTTCAGCTATATGGTTAGGATAGTCGGCGAGTATAATTTGCCGGGCGATCTTGTGCTCAGCGAGAAGGCAATAGATGAATTTGTCGAATGGAAAAACAACAGCAATGTTGTTCAGAGGATTCAGTTCTTTGAGTTTAATAAAGATACCTACCAAGCCCTCGGTGCTTATTGGCTTGCGTTGGCCCAGAGCTATTATGACAATGGCGATTATAGTAAGTGCATTGAGGCAGTATCATCTTATGAAGCCCTTGCTACCCGCATTTATAGAAAGGACTATGGTCTCTCCACGATTCTCCCTTTGGCCATCGTTTCTGCTGGGGAGGTTTTAGACGGTGACGAATATATCGATGCAGCAGCAAAGTATGCTGAACTAATTATTTCAAACACAGATAACGACGAATGGTCTTTGCGCTATTTTGCCGCTCAGGCTTACGTTGAACTGTATGCAAAAACACGTGACCCCAGCTATCTCGAGAAATCCTATGCCATTGCTTTGGAAAATGTGAATTATCTGGTTAGCGAGCAAAAGGCAATGAATGCGGAGTTCTTATCTGATGTGATGGAAGAAGCTGTTCCCAAGGATGCCACCAAAAAGGAAAAAGCTGAAATAGAAAGCTATAACAAGCAGATCAAAGAAGAAAGGAAAACGGCACTGGCTCCGATTTACGAACCTTTGCGTCTGAACTGCGACCTGCTGTTTTCACTGGCACAAGAACTAAACATCGCTGAAAGTGAAAAAACTAAAATTGATGGAATCCTACATGAAAATGGTGAGAGCATTTTCTTAATTCCGTCAATAGACGCGTTGTACAGATTTAGACCAGCAGCGGAAACTACAACTGTTGAAGCTATAGAAGTATCCTTTTATGGGAAGGAACTGACCCTGCCTGCAAAATATGTATCCGAAGATTCAGTTATCAAAGTCACAGTTACTGGGCTGGGTTCGGACGCTCCTGTTGTATTTGAGGATTGGAAAATTGTGAAAGTAGAAAGGAAAGACAAGAACGATTTTGATTCATTCACTGCCACATTCAAGTGCTCAACTGCCGAAAAGTATAAGTACAATATCGGAGCAACAATACATATCGATATAACGCCTAAAACGAATAATGCTGATACACTTAGTATCTCATTCACTACATTCAATACCAAAGAGGAGTGGTGGGAATTCGTGAAGGTATGGGATAACGGAATTGCTTTCAACAGGGAAAAGTAATGAAGAAGACCATCGTAGCACTTTCGCTTATAACGGCTATGATAGTCTCCTGCATTAGTACGGTTTATGCCTTCCCACGAGAGAAGCACGACGATTACTTACAGTCTATGCTATTTATTGAGGGTCAGCCAGATAGTAATCAAGAAGCCGTTAAGCTACTCGAGGAAGCATCTTTTTTGGCAATTGATCAATTCAACGGCACTGGACAAAAAGAGTTGACTGATTTATCCAAAGCAGTGAGAGGTGTTCCGGAAGATATTTTGGCAATCAATTTTAAGGCAAATGATATAACTCACCGCTACTACACTCATAAAGGCTGGGATTTTGATTATCAGCTCAGTCTAAACGAAGACCCTGCCCATTCGTTGACACGTAAAAGGATTCTCCTTTTGACGGTCAATGATATATTCGACTTCGGCTTGTTTTCTGGTTCGTGGTTTGGACATGATATGTTTGATAAAAAATGCAATAGCTTTTGTGCTCTTATCTATTATGCGCACGTCATAGGAGATCATATAAATGATAAAACCTACAAAAACAATCCTCAAGCGCCGTTGTACAGACCTAATGACGAAAAAAACCCAGGCATTATTCCAGAAATGATTAAACACTGCGAGATTCTCTTTGCTGATAATCAAAGTGGTGAACGCGTATATGAAGATTTTATACGCGAATTGAAGTCACAGTTCGAAAGAATTAAACCTTTGGTAAATTCCAAAGGGAGAATTGATACCCAAGAAGAATTTGATGTATATCATAAGTGCGCGGAAGACCTTATGGATTTATTAATCAACAATGTACCAATACTATTGAAGGGTGAAGATTTCTTCTTAAAAGTGTTTTATCCAGACCGGGGTATAGATTGAGTAAAAGCACAAGCAGTCAACATAACATGCTCCACTGGATAGAATAAAAGGGAGTGTTCTGGTTTATCAAAGGTCTGTGACGCAGCCACCGATCTGATGTGTTCCCCGTTGAACGATGATTTTCATGGTTCCTCCCAGGAAGATCATTTCGATTTGTCCCCGTGTTTCCATGGAGTCGATTAAGAAACTCACGAAAGCGATGTACTTGAAATTCTAGTAATGGTCTTTGCATCATCTACATCAAAATACAAGCAATGCAGCTCCATCAAATCATTGGGGTGGTTATTATAAGCAGGGAATGTTATCGTCTCTTTTGCAAATGAACAGTCATTATGCTTACCGGTAGGCATAGCAATAACAACCCTAAATTTAAGTTTATCGGGCAATGTTCTCGAAAATCCAAATAGCTTCCACCATTCATCAGCTGAAGCATCTGGAGATCTGAGCAGTTGTCGGATAAATGTTGCATAAGCGATGGCTTGTGCTATGGCTTTCTCCGGCGGTTCACTGCGGACACTTTCATCCTTCAACTCGATGACAGTAAGGCGTACCCCGTTTCCAAGTCCCTGACGTGCTAGGATATCGATCCCGCCGCCACTTTCTTTGGAGTATTTTACATCGCCATCCTTCGCGTTACTTGCCATGAGTGGTGTAGGCATCTGAAATCGCATGCCGCAAAGTTTAACCGGTTGTATTCCGCGTAACAACTTATTTCCCGACATGCTGAATTGTTTGAGCAGTTGTGCTTCAAAATGATGCTCCAGATTTCTGTTGGTTCGTATTGCGGGACCGGCAAAGTACTTTCGAAAAGCGGCAGCTTCCTTTTCATGCCATTCATGGTCTTTGCTTTCAGGGATGTTATGAAGGATTGGTGGATATTCTATATAGCACCGCATATTCTGGTCAGTGCGAAATCTGACAAAGACGCCTGCTGTCCGGATATGCAACTCAGCTACACTCTGCCCTTTGTGGCGGATATCAAAAGTCACATCACTTTCCTTAGCCTTTAAAGCTTTGCTTACCGGCAGGTAGATGTCATGATTGGGAGACAAGCCAAATCTCAGTTTTGTCTGTCGGATCACATCGTTGACGCCACGAATGGTTTGGGCATATTTTTGATAGCGTGGAATCCATTCGTCTTGATTTGTTACCAGCATATCAATGACGCGATTCATTGTATCCAGATACAATTGCGTATACGTGCTCATTCTTTTCGCCCTCTCAATAATTTGTGAAGAACAAACCTGGGATGGATGTGTCGTTATTCAAAAAATGTGAATTCTTCCATCGTTATACCATAATCAAACACTACATGCTATAATGCAACAGCCAACCGATCAGCATATTCCAATATAGTTCCATTCAATTCAACAGTTTCGCGCCACTTTTCTGGGATGGCATCTATCCCAAGCATCATTCCCATGATATTTCCGCAAACCGCTCCTGTTGAATCACTGTCGTCGGAATGATTTACAGCCAGGCAGACAGCCAATGCAAAGTCGTTGGGATAACATAAGGCACAGTAGATGGCTATGGCTAATGCCTCCTCACCTACCCAACCGCCACCGAGCATTTCAACATTTGATGCATCAGGGTTGCCTTGCTTAGCAAGAGAAATGGCTTTTTGGATTGCATAGGTTGTCTCTTCATTCCCAGGGAAGTTGGAAAGCACAGATAGTGATTTTTTTATAGCGTGGTCTATGTTTGATCCATCCATCAATTCATGCAGAATCTGCGCCAATACACCCGCACTGAGGTATCCGGATGGGTGTGAATGTGTAATGGCAGCCACATCACATCCGAGCCGGAAAGGATCATCATAAAACGCACAAGGCGCCACTCGCATAACCCCACCGCATCCTTTGCTGTCATTGATCGGATGGTCGATACGCCCGCATTGACCACCAGATAGAGCTGACAAGCAGGTGGTTCCTGGCGCTCTTGATTTGTATAGAGCGGGCATCTCCATTAAGCCGCCAGTATAATTGATGTTATCAAATATCGTGCCATTTTGCGTTTTCAGCCATCGGAGATAGGAATGATATACGGATATTATTGTGTCCGAGGATTGTTGACATTCAAGCATCCCATCTGCCGTAAACAGTGTCATCTGTGTGTCATCCGATATGAGAGTCGGATTGGGTAAATCCGTAATGCCCTGAGCGCCATATCGTGACAGAATGTCCGGGTAAGATGAAAACTCCACCTGATAGCCAAGCGCATCACCGACAGCACCTCCCAGAAGACATCCTTTAGCTCTTGCCTTTTTATCCACAATTATTCCCTCACTTTGATGGCATCAGTACTTATTTCAAATCCTCACTCCATGAAGTATATGCTCTGCATTCCCTTGAACCAAATCATCCACATATCCTTTGCGACACTTTTCATAAAGGAAATCGACTCCAGACCGCATAGAGGGGGTGCGCCGATAATCCTTGTGTGCATCGGAGCCAATAAAATGAGCCAGCTCATTTTCCGCAATCTGTCTTGCGAAATTTTTGATCGAAGTGTCCTTTTCTTCCTCAAGGCTGTAGGCGTTGATTTGCAGGTAGACACCGCATTTGTACAACCTCTCAATTGCAGCCAAATGCCTTTGGAATTGGGGATATCTCTCTGTGTGGGCAAGAATGGGCCACCAACCCTTGTCCAGAACAGAAAGCAGGGCATGTTCAATCTTATTAGATGGGCAGTAATGGCTAAACTCAAAAAGGATGTACTTTGAATGCTCCATGGAGCATGCTTTCCCTTTTTCTATCCAGTTTGATATGCATTGGTCCTCATAATAGATTTCGTTACCCCTGAAGATGCGCATATCGGGAAATTGAGTGCTTGCTCTTTCCTTCAGTTTGATGTACTGCTGTTCTACCAAATCGTATGATGTCATGATACAACTTCCTGTACCATAATGCGGTGTTGCAAAAACCGTCCGGATGCCTTCGTCCCATGCCATGGCAAGCATCTTCATGGACATATCCAAAGTGGCTGAACCATCATCAACGCCTGGTATGATGTGCATGTGGATATCCGAAAAGCCATTGGTATCCATTTATCCCCCACGACAAGATTTCTTTTACCAAGATTACGCAATTCTTTGGTAATAATCATTGCACCATGAAAACCTTGCCGCTAAAGCTCCAATCATTCGTATTGCAATATTGTACTGATAACCTTACTTTATTACACCTGTCATCATTCGGGTTCCATTTGATGCCGTTTCTGTATTCATACACATATTTCTCTTTTCCAAGAATACCAAATTCCAAATTTATCAGATTCTCCCGGGGACAATTTAAATAGGCCTCTATTACATCAAAGCTGGAATCAAGAGGTTCTTTGTAACTATGAAATGCGCAGATGACACCATCAAGCATGGGCTTCATTATGGCTGTCAGGTTAGTTTCCTCACTCTTGGGTGCAGTAAATGAAATATCAAGACCAAAGGGCTGATAGACCGCGCTTTGCGCATATATCGAAACAGCAGCTGGATTGTTATGAAGGGTACGCCAGTAATGAAGCGGTTTATGCACGGAAGAAGGTTTGCTAATTTTAACATCTTTCCATTCTGCTATTAAATCATCTTGGTATTGCAGATGATGTTGGCCAGCAGACACAACTTCATAGGAATAAAAAAATGCATAGTTGTGATCGCCATAAGGAAGTGATGATATGTGACTTTTTGTTATCTCCGGAGATAGGCGTTCGAACAAAATCTCGTTGGAAGCGATGTTACTAAAAGCGGATGCACCGACATTGTAGAACAAGACATTCTCTGTATCTGCAAAATCGGTTCCATTAACCGAACCATATTTGGCATGTAAAGTGCCGCCCTCCAACGAAAGCTTAGAGACTGCTGACCGAAGAGTTGATCTAAAGTCAATCATCCAGCCCTTTGGTTCAAAGGGCAGACGAACAGAAGAACAGGCCTTAACAATCATATTGGATTGGATGACATGGAATGGCTTTATGGTATTGCTAAAGGAATTCATAGCTTTTCATCCTCTCACGCGCATTTATTATGATGTGCCAATCGTACATTCAAACCCAAATATAGTCAACCAGTATCATCAGCATCCTCATTACAATACACAAGACAAGAAGCAAAGATTGATCTGATCAATCGGAACCTGTGCCATTTTTTCTGCCATGAGCCGGTTACATCCATTCAATTAACCTCTGGAGATGTGAAAACACGGTCCACAAGATCCGAGTATTCGCTGAATGCCGCAGATTCACCAAGCTTTTCAAGCTTATCCCGGATCGCTTTATAGTACCATGCCTGCATGTTCATGTCCTGTTGATTGAATCTTTTCCACAGGCCGTCGCCCAGCTTCTTGTAATCCCGGCTGATCGCACGGATATTGCTGAGCTTGTCCGCCATGGTCAGGATCAGTTCATCTCCGCATGCATCCTGTAGTTTGTCGATTGTGTGCTGCTTGCGGCGCATCCATGATCCTTCAGCGTCCTCTTCTTTCAGTTCGCTTTCCGACGCAACAAGCGCCGCGACCCGATTACCAAAGCGCGCCTGGAGTTCTTGGATGGTCACACCATAGTCTTCGGCGACATCGTGCAGCACAGCAGCGGCCAGTACTTCCTGATCACTTGTCATTGTTGCGGCTATGGCGCACACCTCCATCGGATGCACCATGTATGGTATATCCGTACCCTTCCTTAATTGACCTTCGTGGCATTTGGCAGCGAATTCGATAGCATGTGTGAGAATCATCTTTAACACCTCCTTATTTCTTGCTTCTGGACTGGTAATCCTGATCAATGGCGGCGCTCCAGTCCTGCGGGACGTATTCGTTCGTTCTAAGGAAGCTCACAGCAGCGCTGAGGGCATCGTACTGTACATGCGTGCCCTGAACGTCGTTGTGGCGCGTGGCTGCGCGGCTGGCATGGATACCAAACCGCTGCGCCGAAGCAATGGCATCTATATTTGCACCAATAAAAAGGAATTCCCAGCCGTACTTCTCCTGCTCATGGGAGATCATCTGACGAATCTTTTCGTAGTTGAATCGTCTGCTAGCATTCTCCAATCCATCAGTCGTGATTACGAACATTGTCTTGCCCGGCCGTTCTTCCTCGGCCGTATGTCTGTGCGCATTCACGATCTTGTCGATGCTGATGCCGATGGCGTCCAGCAATGCAGTGGTACCGCGTACATAGTATTCCTTTGATGTTACCAACTGCACGCCCTTGATGCCAATCCTGTCATGGAGCAGTTCAACTTTGTCATCGAAGAGCACTGTCGTAATAAGCGCGTCGCCTTTCTCAGCCTTTTGTTTGAGTAGAAGCGCATTGTATCCACCAATTGTATCTTGTTCAAGTCCTGACATAGAGCCACTTCGGTCAAGGATAAATACCAGTTCTGTTAAATCCCTCTTCATAAGAAAACCTCCTTTTACTCTTGCAAAAGGAGAATAACATGTTTAAGACCTGACATGGTAACCTGGCAGTTTACTTATCTGCGCTACCGAGCAGATATTTATCAAAGCCTTTATCAAACAGCACACTATTGATTTCAGTTACGTCGTAGATACCACGAGATATAAAGAATCGAACAATCAAATCAGGCTGGCTGGCTGGAGAAAGCGCATAACCTGCGCGCTCCAGAAAACTGATTGTCTCATTAAGATCAAGTTTCATTGAAACACAAAGCGCAAGGGCTGTTGATTTCTTTGGTAAGCACTTTTCTGTCTTGATCTTATAATAATTCTGCTTGGTAATGTTGGCCCGCTTGTAGACTTCGGGATCGGTCATGTGGTGACTGTCCATATATTTGGTCATTACCTGAGCAAAAGACTGTTCGGCAATAAACTCTGAACCTGAGGGTGCAGCCAATGTTGGCTTTCTGATCATTTCATCGATTGTCAGCATCATATAATCAGCTTCGGCCAGTTTGCGTCTACGATCTGGTCGGGCATCAACATAATGATCGTCTATATACTCATGAACTTCATCTGTCAATTTCTTTGACAAGGCGAATGCTTGATGTCCAAACACAGCGAGGTATACTGTCAAATCGTCATCATAAGAAAGCAAGAATTTATTGATTTCTTGTGTTGCTACGGTAAGCGCCAACTGCTTGGGATACCCGTGTGCACCTGAGCCGATTAATGGAAAAGCAATACTTTCAAAACCTGCATCTGCAGCAACGCGAAGACACGTGCGATAGCAAGTTCTAAGAATGTTTTCTTCGCCGTGATAACCGTCCTTCCACACCATGCTGGGAGTGTGAATGATATTGGTAGCAGGTAAGTTAAAGCCTGGAGTGACGGCAGCGTTGCCAAATGCACACCCGCCAATTTTCTCACATGCAGCGCGGAGGGCGTTTGCGCCTGCTGCCTGGAAGATTGCCCCGCTGACACCGCCATTACCTTGCTGTAGTTTTACGTTAGTTGTGTTTACTACTGCATCTACATGCATCTTGGTCAGATCGTCACGGACTATGATAAATGGCATGAATCTCCCTCGCTTAAGGCAGCTTTTGAAGTCGTGGTGATGCCCATATTATACCATATATTTGTTTACATTGCCCATCCCCTCATGGAATAGACAGCGCTTTTTGAACTTCGAGATTTGCCTATATATAGTCTTACCTATGTAGCACCATACGATATTTATATGCAAACAAAAAACATATATTGATTATTATGGTAAATCATACTATAATCAGCCTATGATTTGTCGAAGTTACAAGAGCATTGATAGAATGGAGAAATATCATGGAAAACATCAAGTGCCCTAGCTGTGGCAATGAGATTCCTATCGAAGATGCGCTTTTACACAAAGCGGAAGAGAAGGCGAGACTCGAATACGAAAAAAAGTTTAGTGAACAGGCGGCGTTCGTCAAAGAGCAGAAGCTAGAACTTGAGAAGCAAAGCAGGGCACTGGAGGAAAAAGCGAAAGAGCAAGAACATATTCTGAAAAAAATGATCGAAAAAGGGATTCGTGAACAGCAAACAAGATTAGAAAAAGAAGCATCCGAAAAATTTGAAGCCCAGATTAGGCAATTGACAGATGAAAACGCCAAACGGAAAGACGAGAACCTAGAACTTAGGAAGCGCGAGGTTTCCCTGCTGGAAAGGGAAGCCGAATTGAATGAAAGAGCGGAACAGCTGGACCTGAACATGAAAAAAGCTCTGCTTGAAAAGCAGGAAGAGATCAAACAGCAGGCGATCCTTCAGGAGCGAGAAAAAAGCGAACTGGTAGTCCGAGAGTACGAAAAGAAGCTAAGCGACCAGAAACTTCTCATTGACGAGATGAAGCGAAAGGCGGAACAGGGCTCCATGCAGATGCAGGGCGAAGTCCAAGAGCTTGCCCTGGAAGAACTGCTTAAAGGGCAGTTCCCTTTCGACGTTATTCAACCTGTACCCAAAGGAGTGACTGGCGCTGACGTCGTCCAATACGTGAAGAACGAATTTCAGCAGGACTGCGGCTTGATTATCTACGAAAGCAAAAGAACGAAAGCTTTTTCTGAAGGCTGGATCGAAAAGCTTAAAGATGACGCTAGGCGTATAAGCGCGGGCCTTTCGGTGATTGTTACCGAGGTCCTACCTAAGGGCATGGTTAAGGTTCATACAAAGTATGGATCGTGGCGAGTACTAATCTTAATGTTATCTTAGCTTTTTGCGATATGGAGAGATTAATTTGTATCAGCCCGCAATGTTATTAAGCCCGACTGGGGTGCCGATCTTAAGCAAAGCTCAGCTCGACCGTATGGCAGAAAAGTATATTGTGAGCTACAACCCCGACATCCTTAAGTTGGAGCAGAGCTTCCCAGCAGAAGAATTCTGCGAATCCTACCTAAAGCTGAAGGTTGAGTATCAGTACCTTTCCCACAATGGTTGTTATCTGGGGATGGCTGTATTTTCGGATAATACATGCATCCCCCTTTATGAACCATCCAGCAATAGTGTTCGTCCTGTTTATTTTGATGCCAACACTATATTGTTGGAAAACATGATGGTGGATGAAATGGAAGAAACACGGCTACGTTTTACTCAGATGCATGAATGTGCGCATCAAATTCTTCATGCAAACTATTTCAGGCGGCTTAGTGATAAAGATTCAAATAATCATACACTTTGCCGACGGGATGATCTAGAGAAGAATAATGTGAAGCCCTTTGATGAATGGACCGATCTTGACCGTATGGAATGGCAAGCCAATTACCTGGCATCAGCTTTTCTTATGCCTGCTGCCACTGTGAAAAATTTTTGCAATATGCTCCAGGTCCAGGAGTATTATGATGCCCGCACTCGGGAAGGGTGGTCAGAGCAAAGAGCTTTTGACCTAGCAGCTCTGGACCTGACCTACGCGTTCGGTGTTTCTTTAATGACTGCCAAGATCAGGCTACTAAACCTCGGTTTCAAACGGAAGAGGATAGCCGTTTAGCATTCGTAGTACCTATACCCATTATCCAAAGGGAGACCTGACCCATATATTACCATCGTAAGCTTACATGCTAACACCAGATGTTCTTGTCCCAGTATTTAATACACCGTAGGAGGAAACGGATATGCGATCCGTCAACATAAAAAAGACTGCTCCGCCAGCCAGGTATCACCGCCGTATCGCTATGTTATGCCCCCGATGCAATCACCGCATTTGTGACAAAGCCCCTCAATTTCGAATGGAGCCCTTCCTACCCGAGGATGGTAGTAAGCCACCATGGGAACCGGATCTATATATGAAATGCAGATGGTGTGGTGCTGAACTGGAATTGTTCCAGCGAACTGAATAACCAATATGACATACTTTGCACGAGCTTGACGCACGTGTCCCCGCCCATGGCAATCCAGCCATGAGAAGTGGAACCGGATTGCGATTAAAAATGTCGCCGAGCCTACAAGTAGCTTTTTAGCTATATGTAGGCTCGGTTTTTTGTTGGCTAATAGGCTGCTTGGGGCTCCGAAAGGAGTAACCCTTGAAGTATACCTATCATTTCGCCAATGGGGAAAGCAGTGAAATAGAGGTTTCAGATACTGATGCATTTGCACTGTCGGAATTGGACCGAGTGGAATACAACAACAATCAACGGGAAACCCGCCGTCATGCTTGATTACTGATGCGCTTCGGTATGTGGATGTTGATAGTACCTTCCTCCAGCTTGCTCCCGGTGACAATCTGATCCGATATGATGCAGAGCAAGGGCTTTCCAATCTGGAGGTATCTATCTTCCACAACAATCTGTACCTGGGGGTGTAGTATGGAGATTTATATCTATGACACCTCCCTGGAACTGTTGGGTATCATCGACGAAATCAGCGCCTTGGTATGGACACGGCGGTATTGGGAATGTGGGGAGTTCAGCTTGCTTATGCCCATGACATCCCGCCATGCGGCACTTCTGCAAAATAGCCGGCTGATTGCGCGGAAGGATACAGATGAGCTGGCTCAGATACGGTATCTCAATGTCGCCAAGGATGAAAACGGCCTTGAGCAGATTGAGGTGCAGGGCAAATTTCTCACCCATTGGATCGGCAAGCGGTTGTTATTGAGCGGTTTTGTATCCGAGCTGCCTACCCATGAATTGCTGATCAGGATCGTTCAGGAAAACCTTATCGCTCCCATCGACCCGCGCAGGGCTGTCTACCCATTGCTTCTTGCAGATATGTCTTCGCTCAATTCCGATCCGGTGAACTGCTCTCTGACTGTCTATGCAAACGCTTTGGATACCTGCTCCGAACGTGCCAAGCTGGCCAAGCTGGGGTTTAGGATCATCACCGATCTGAAACAAAAGAAGCACTTCTTCTTGGTATACAAGGGCTTGGACCGTACCTTCGGTCAAACGGAGAATTCCGTTTGTATCTTTTCCCCGGAGTTCGATAACGTTCTGTCCCAAGAGTATACACACAGCATAGAAAATGTGGCAACGGCAGTTTATGTGGGCGGAGAGGAAACCGAAGGCGAACCCCGGCAGGTAGCGGAAGTCTCGGATGATGCGTTCACCGGCATGGATAGAATCGAGTATTTTGACGATGCCAGTGATATCAGCAAGTCATTTACGGAAGATGGTGTGGAGCAGCAGCTTTCCCCGGAAGCATATCTTTCTCTGCTAATGGCAAGAGGTCATCTTACGCTGGATCAGAAAACGGAAAGCATCTCCTTTTCCAGCCATATTGATACCCATGCCAACCTGGTTTACAAAAAGGATTTTAATTTGGGCGATCGGGTGACCTGTGTCAATAAACGCTGGGGCATCCGTATTGATTCCCGGATCACCGAAATCACCGAAAGTTATGAGAATGGCAAAGAGGAATTGGAGATCACCTTCGGCACCTCCATCCCCAGTCTCAGCGCTGCCGCCAAAGGGAGGTAATCATGGAAAAGTCCAGCTTCTTCAATTCAGTGAACGGGGACCGCAAATATGACGCTGCTGATTGGGCAGCATACTTTGCCTCTCTCATTGGCAACGGTGTGTTTGGCTCGCCAGCCACCTGCCTCCAGGTGCAACCAGGAGAAAGTACAAATCTGCGCATCCTGGAAGGCTCTGCCTGGATCAACGGATATTACTATGTCAACACCGGTGTCCTGCCTTTGGAGATGACCACACCTGATGGCATTCTGAACCGGATCGACCGGGTGGTAGTGCGCTGGAGCCTCACAGAGCGGGCAGTTACCGTAAAGATCAAGACAGGTGCGCCAGGCTCCAATCCATTGGCTCCGGTACTACAGCGGGACGCCGGGGTGTATGAGTTGGCTTTGGCAGATGTATATGTGCCTGCCGGTGCTGCCTCTATTCTGGAAAGCAACATCACGGATCTGAGAGGAAACCCCTCCATGTGCGGTACAGTATCCAGCATTGTTTCTGAAGCCCATGTGCATGAGGCAGCAACCCAAACAAAGGCCGGCTTTCTGTCGGCAAATGATAAGAAAAACCTTGACACGCTGAATAGCCGGGTCAATCAGGATGTGACCACAACATCCAGCCCCACCTTCAAGACCATCACTGCCGAGAAGGTCATCGGAGCGGTGTATGCCTGATGCAGCAAAATCGATCATAAGGAGGTGAATGCGTGCCCACAGCGGTATTTCAATCTGCCACCCTTACAGGGAACTATACCATCACCAGTGATGGCAGCGGGTATGTATTTGCTCTTCCCCTGGTGAGCGGCAGTCTCCCAAGCTCCAACATCTATATCACCTCGGCAACAATGAACATCAGCCAGACTTACCAGTATTCCAAAATGCGGCTGGCTATTGCCCGGAATGAAGGTTCAGGTGCGGATTTGTGCGCGGCCTTCACCACCTCCGGAAACAGTGCATCCTCCAACGTCAACGAGCAACTGAATATTGGGCTTTATACCAATCTTTCCATATACAGTGGCTACAATCCGCTGAATGTACGCATTCGCGGCGCAGGTAAAGGCTCATCCAGCAGTGAAGGCAATGTCATGTCGCTGCGTGTCAATGCACTGATCACGATCACCGTCAATTGGGAGTACAGTTACACTGCCTGCGGGGCACCAACTGCTGTCTCTGTATCGGCCACCAACGTTGCTCCCGGCGCTGCTGTAACACTGTCCTGGTCTGGTGCATCCGCCGGTATCAGCAACGGGATTACGGGATATCAAATCTATCGATCAGACAGTGCTGGTGGCAGCTACAGTTATATCGCTACTGCCTACACTTCCTCAGGCTCCGGGTCCACTACCATTACGGCACCGATAGGCAATGGCAATTCCTATTATTACAAAGTACTCACCTTGGGTAGTGTGGCGGGTTATGATTCCGGCCAATCTTCGGCCTATGCAGTGTTGACCTGCTCCTTTTCCGCTCCATCCGCACCAAGCACGGTGACTATTGGCGGCGGAACTTCCACCTATGCTGCAACCGGTACAAACGTTACCTTAGCCTGGTCAGGAGCGGGAGCAGGAACGAACAATCCTATTACAGGATATCACATCTACCGGGATGGGGCTTATTATGCAGCCACCACAGGAACCAGCTACTCCGTTCCCGCTCACGGTACGGCAGGCAGCAGCTATTCCTATTCGGTGTATACGCTGGGTACCTACTCCAACAGCGGCCCTTCCGCCGGACGTGTTGTGTACACATATGGCGCTCCTACTGCTCCCACATCCATCTCCGTATCCGATGCCACACCGGATGCCGGGACGAATGTGACCCTCTCATGGTCGGGAGCCGGACCGGGAAGCTACAATTCTATCACCGGATATCAAGTATACCGGTCCACCTCTGCCGGTGGTACCTATAGTTATCTGGGGGAAGTGGCCACTAACGGCACCAGTGGCAGCATGCAGGTTACTGCTCATGACACCATGGGTTCGGTGTACTACTACAAGGTGTACACCGTTGGGGTCAGGAGTAACAGTGCCATAAGCTCCGTGTGTGCTTCGGTCACTTCCAAAGTCTATACCACCTGCTCCGCTCCTACAGCAGTTTCTCTTTCAGCAACGCTGGCAAACGCAGGAGCATCAGTCACCCTTACCTGGTCGGGGGCTGGCGGCGGAACCAATAACCCCATTTCCGGTTATGCCATATACAGGGCCGTAAGTTCCGGAGGCACGTATTCCCTCCTGGGAACGACAGCTTCCACAAGCTATCCGATCGCGGCACACACCACAGAAGGAAGCAGCTACTATTACAAGGTAGCCTCCATTGGTACAAAGTCCGGCTTTGACAGTGGCGTATCAACCGTGTATGCGGCGCTCAAGACCAATAGCACGCCAGCTGCACCCGGCTTAACTGCTCCGGCAGCCGGGAAGACCATTTACAATAGCAGGCCGCGCATCCTTATCACCGTAGGAGCGGATGCAGATGGGCACGCGCAGACCCTGGCCCTGGCTGGGTATTCCGCCTCTACCGCCGGAAATCTGGCTCCCGGCAAAAAGACGGTGCTGCGAAGAAGCGCCGCGCTGGAAGTCGCAGGAACTCAAAGCATTGCCATAACGGCCACAGATACCTTGGGCGCAGCTTCAGGAGCTACCTCCCGAAGCTTTTTTTATGCCATAACCTCCTGGACAGATCCGCAATTAATTTCAAACACGACTCCTGTAAAGGCAGTGCACCTACTGGAACTGCGAAATACCGTGGATCAGGTGCGAGCTTACTATGGCATGGCTCCCTTTGCCTGGGCTGAAAATCTTACAGCCGGTACGACATCCCTTGCCGGTTGGACAGGCCATGTCAATGAGCTTCGAACGGCTATAGAGGGGATCGCAGCTTTTGTAAACAGTTGGGATACAGAAAGCTTCACTCACAACATTTCGCTGCCCGTTTGGATTTCCATTCCTGTGAACAAGCCCACCGCCGCCGTAATGACCCGGCTCCGGGATGCTATCCTGCTGCTGTAGTCTGGCACTTTCCTTTATTCACCGCTTCTCACCGGAGGCGGTTTTTTATTAACTGCAATCTCACATTCAGGAGGCAGACAAATGAAGGATACCTTTTTAACCACTCTTACAGCCATTGGGACGGCTATCACCACTACGCTCCTGGGAGGCTGGGACCGGGCTTTGGAAATCCTGCTTATTTTCATAGCGCTGGATTACCTGACCGGCCTGGGTGCAGCTATGAAAACAAAAACCCTCAAGTCCAGCATTGGGTTTGAGGGTCTGATGAAAAAGGCTACGATTTTTCTGGTGGTCATTCTGGCGGCTCAGCTGGACCGGATCACCGGCAACACTGCCGGTGTATTCCGTACAGCTACCGCGTTCTTCTTCATCTCCAACGAGGGGCTTTCCATCCTGGAGAATGTCGGTGAAATGGGTGTCAAGCTTCCTGCGTTTATTGCCAGCGCTTTGACCAAGCTTCGGGACAATAATGATGTGACAGATTCCGATAACGATGCAGGCGACGGCGAGTAAGCCGCCGCTTTTGAATTGGGAGGTTTATGTATGACCGTGAAAACAAATCTTGGACTGGTAGCCTGGGCACACCAATGGGTTGGTCAAAGGTACTGGTATGGAACCTGCTGCTATGACTGCACAACGAGCCTTCTGAACAGGAAAGCCCATCAATACCCTTCCCACTATACCAGTTCCCGTATGCCTCAGTACAAAGCTGATGTTGCAACCGGCAAGAAATGCTGCGATTGTGTAGGGCTCATCAAGGGGTATTATTGGGCACGGGAAAACGGAACACAGCAGTATGGATTGGATGGCCGCCCTGACAAGGGAGCCGATGGCATGTTCAGCGCTTCAAAGGTCAAAGGTAAAATCAATACCCTGCCGGAGATTCCCGGCCTGCTACTATACAGCCCTGGCCATGTGGGGGTCTATATTGGCGGCGGGTATGCAATCGAGGCACGCGGCTTCAATTATGGCGTGGTGAAAACCAAGGTCTCTCAGCGGAGTTGGACTCATTGGTATCAATGTCCCTATATCGATAACATTACTGCCGCTCCTGCTGAGCCTTTGCCCTCCCAGAATGAAAATGTGACTCCCCCACCCTCGCAGCATAATGCCGATACTGCCCGTTTGCTCCAATACCGCAAAGGCATTAAAATGCTGCGCGGGGAGGATGTGCTGCAGGTGCAGAACCGACTCATAGAACTTGGCCTTGATCCCGGCAAGGCGGACGGTGTTTACGGCCCGATCACAGAAAAGGCAGTGAAAATGTTTCAAAAAGCCACAAATCTTGAAATAGACGGTATTATCGGTCCTATTACCCTTACTAGATTAGCAAAGAAATGATCCATCAAAAATCCGGCAAAAGGCACAACCTTAGCCGGGCTTTTTTTATCTCCCATTGACCCAATAAGCCTTGTATTTCAAGGTGTTTTATAGGAAGCTGGAGGTGGCCAAATGGATTTGGTCTGGATTGACAGCCAGCATGCCACGCTCGAGGACAAGCCGAATGTACACATAAAATTCGCCGAGAAAAGTACAGATGGCCTGATAGATTTGGTACTCGGTATGCTGCTGCATGAAAAGTATACCCAAGTAGGGGGAGACAATCATGAAAAGAGTTCAGTGCCTGTACAGGGTTTCGACTAAGGGCCAGGTTGATCACGATGATATCCCTATGCAAAAGATTGCCTGCCGTGAGTTTGCCAAGCAACAAGGTTGGGTCATCGTCAAGGAAATCCAGGAAAAGGGTGTCTCCGGCTACAAAGTCAAATCCGATGACCGCGACGCTATCAACGAAATGAAACGCGACGCGCTGGCAGGAAAATACGATATTCTTCTGGTCTTCATGTTTGACCGCATCGGACGCCGTGACGATGAAACTCCGTTTGTTGTTCAATGGTTTGTAGCTCAAGGCATTGAGGTCTGGAGCACCCGCGAAGGAGAGCAACGGTTCGATTCCCATGTGGACAAATTGATCAACTATATCCGATTTTGGCAGTCCTCAGGCGAAAGCGAGAAGACAGCCATCCGTATCCGGACCAAGCATGTGCAGATGATCCAGGATGGCATTTATCGCGGCGGACATATCCCCTATGGTTATAAGCTTGAGTATCAAGGACGCGTCAATAAAAAGAACATCCCAGTACGTGACCTGGTTATTGATGAAGAACAGGCCGCGGTGGTGCGCACAATTTTCCATTTGATCGTGGATGAAGGGTATGGGATGCACCGCGTCGCAAACTACTTGAACAACTTAGGTATCAAAACCAGAAAAAACACATGTCTCTGGCGTGACACGTCCCTCAGGGCCATTATTCAGAACTCGATCTATACAGGGCGGATGCATTTGGGTGACGAGATTTCCGAACCCTTTGAAAAGTACCGTATCATTGACGATTCTTATGTAAGTGAAGCAATGCGGATCATTAAAGGTCGCGGCCCTAAAGCAACATCTAAGGAGCATATTGGTCCGCGCAATACTAACGTTGGTGGCATGCTTACCGGCACTATCTATTGCGGAGAGTGCGGCTCACGTCTGACATTCAGCCATTGTCATAAAAAGATACAAAGAGCTGAAGGAATCGTCCATTATGACTGGTATGTATATCGATGCTTCAGGAAGCTGAATGCACCAAAAGCTTGCAGTGGGCAATCCACATATACTGTAAGTAAAGTTGAGGAAGCTGTATTACCACTTATCAGGCAATTCTTTGCAAACATACTGAAAGTTCCGGCTGAAGACATGCTACGAAGTGCCGTAATGCGTGAACATACGGAGCTGGTTGCAGCACTTGGCCAGGCGGACAAAGAGGTTAAAAAGGCTCAGTCCGAAATGACTGCACTAGAGGAAGCAGTCATGAAATCACTGACTGGCGAGAGTGTGCTGGACGATGAATTCATTAAGCAGATGATACCCAAGCGCAGAGCGGCATTGGATGCAGCAACTCAGCGTTATAATGAGATCAAGGGAAAAATGGAGGACAGTGCCAATATCGCTGCAACCAAGGCTGCAGAAATTGAGAAAACGAAAGCCTGGGCTGCTGCCTTTGATGTATCTAGCTTTACAACCAAGCGGATGATCCTGGCCCGGTTGATTGATAAAGTCACGGTGAAGCGAGGGTATGAGATTGAGGTGTCTTTCAGACTGACGCCAGAGGAATTCCTGGGGGTTGATGTGTTGCCAAATGGACAAGGAAATAATTCTTCCCCCTCCGTGACTAGGTTAATGATTTAAATAGAATCCAACAAAGCCGAGGTTGTGCACAAATTGTTTGCACAACCTCTCTTTTGCGTATGGATCAGATCATCAGCCTTGACAAGTTAAAATATGGCATTTACAATATTACTATTTGATATTTATATAAACTTGCTAATAATATGAAAGAGGTCTTTCTATGCTTCAGATTATTTCAGGTAAGTTTTTTAAATCAGAAGATAGGTTTCATTCCGATTGTAAGGGGGTTTTATATTCTAATGCAAATTACTTGTTAAAATTTGATGCTGAGCACATTCACATTGAGCCAATTGGTAGTGACAATACTGCAACCACATATGTAATTTGCTATGACAATCAATTGGAAAAACCTGAAAAACCAGCTGGTGCAATTGTTAAAGTCGGTGATCATGAGATTATTCGACAAGTTAAACTTATATGTTCTTTCTCTGCCAATGCTATATTTGATGAAGAAAAGCAAACAGTAGCTAGAATTTGCCGTGATAAAGATATTAACATACCAATGAGTTATTTATCTAGCAATATGCTGAATACAAGGAATTTGTCACAGATTGATATTGAAAATTGTAAAAGACTATTTAAAGACATTATCGGATTAAAAAGAGAAGATTATTTATCTGTAATGAATTGCCTAACCGCTTATAACGCTGCTATATTATTACTAGATCAAGATATTAGCCTTGCATATTCTATGTTGGTTTATTGTATTGAATCTCTTTCACAAAAATACGACTTTTATACCCCCGAATGGGAAGATTATGATCAGAACAAACGAGTGGCACTGGATAAGATTTTTATATCATTTGATGTTGATGTAGCAAATAATATTAGGAGTATACTGATAAAAGATGAACATCTAAAATTAACACGTAGATTCATAGATTTTGCAAGGAAAAATTTAAGTGATTCTTTTTTTGAATACGAAGATGAAATCCCAAGACCAATACTGCCTGATGATTTAGAGAGAGCATTAATCAATGCATATAATATCAGATCTCGTTATGCACATATGCTACAACCAATTATGAAACAATTAACTATTTCTAGTATTTCGAAAACTGGTTATGTATTCGAATACAATCACGACATATTTTTCACTCTTAACGGTTTACTGAAAATTACTAAAGAAATCATACATAATTTCATCATTAAACAGGAAAAGGTTGAAAAGGAAAGTATAGATTGGTATGACCAAATTCCCGACAAGTTTACATTAAAAGTGGCTCCTCAATACTGGATATGGAAACCTCGAACAAAATACGCTATGAATCAGTTTACTGGATTTCTAGAATTAATTATTAAAAAAGATGCAATACCAAACATGAAAGATGCTTTAAATGCTTGGACGGATTGTTTTTCTGCATTGAGTGATGAAGATAAACACAACTCTCTTGCATTACTCCTGGTTTACAACATATTAGTAGAACGTAACGATAATTGGGAGAAGTTTATTGATACTCATAAAACTATTCTTGAAGAATGCTATATTACTAATTTGGTCTTGATGATGGTATTATGTCCTATATCAAAAGAAAAACCATACAGAGATTGGAAATTAGAAGAAATAGTATGTTGTATTGCAGATTATAATAAGAAAAAGTCTTGCAGTACTAAAATTCGATTTCCATCACTCATTGAAACTCTACTTTACTTATCCATTGCTAATTATGCTCTTGAAGAAGGAGATGTTGATTGCTTTTATGCATTAGCTAAAAAAGCTTTACATAATGCATGTGGAAACCCAGAACTACAAGCCGATATAAAAAATTCAATTTCTGAGAAACGTGCTTTTAATATTAGTAAATGGCAAGAGAGAACCTTCCCGTACTTGTATAGAGATGAGCAGGAACAATAAGTGCGACCGGTTGTGGAAATGAGGCAAGGTCAGGTAACGTAATTGTAAAAATACTTTATTAGCTTCTAGGCAGATTTACTAATCATATGATACCTAAGCAGGGTGTGATTTGATTGACATAGCCCAAATACTATTCGCAAAAGGGATCTTTGACGAACACTTAGTATTTATTTATATAAAATTTACTAGTGGGAAGCAAACTCTATCGGAAGATAATATACCATATTCCCATAACTAAATTTGTGTATCATCAGCGGTACTACTAATACTGCAAGCGTTCACAAAACCTTCCGTATGGACGTTAGAGGATCATAAGCAGACCCACCCTATAGCTGGCGCCATGAGTTATTTACGCCGAACTACGAGCAGACGTACATGTTATTCACTTGGATCGGCGGAGTCCCTGGCTTGGGGGAAACTTTTGTATTTGGTAAGGATATGACATGAACCGTTAAATTATTTACGGATGGTAAACTCTACCGTGAAAAAATTATGCATCTTCCCATCTTTCAGGCAATGATGTGCAGATACATTCTTCCCTTCTAGCATAATCCAAGCAGATAAGTTACATACAATTTGTTACATTTGAATTTATTTTTGTTAACATTGCAGGAAATACCCTAATAATATGGAATTTTGTAATATGAGTTATTTTATGTAAATTACCTTCAGATTATAGTCATGTTTTATGTGTAGCAAGGAAAGAAGATACCAATATGTATTTCAATGGAGGGGGATTTACATGTGTAATCTTTATTTACAACCCGAATATATTGTTGAAGAGAATTCGACTGATTTTTCTGGGATTATGTCTACAGAAGAATTAGCTGTTCTCCAAGAAAGTATATGTGCAACAATCAGATATCCTACAACGATTATTGATAGAAGTAACAGATACGATGCAAATCGAATAGGGTATATTTTAAATAAATGCTGTGATACTTTTCGAAAATGTGGCGGAATGAAATATTGTCTCAAATGTGACAAGTTACATGCAGATATTTTACTAGATTCCAAGTGCACCTGTATAGCGGAATTTGAACAGTTCATCAATGGGGGCATTAATAGTTTTTATGAAGCCCTGCGAGATGATTACAACCAATATTATGCTTCAACAAAAGAATATCCCTATTTCTTTAGTTATAAAGGCTCTAGACATGGTTTTCTGGAATACTGGTGTCCCATAACAGGATTAAAAGAGCTAATTTTTCCGATCTTTTTTAATAATAAGGTTTTAGGTGTAGTCTTTGTTGGTCAGTTTCGTATAAATGATTTACGTAAAAAAACTCAGGATATCAGGCTGGAAAGTATTACAAAATATGAAAATGTATTTAAGCAACACATTATTAAAAGTAATAAACCATATGGTGTTGACAAAATTTTTGATGCAATACTTGAATCTGATGAAACAGTAGAAGAGTTTGAGCTTTCCCAGGAAGAGATAGAGAGCCACCCTGGATTTTACAATCAACATACTAACATACAGTTTGATAACGTAAAGAGCTTTAGGGAGTTTGCATGTAAAACCATAGTACCACAAATAATTAATCTTGAACGCGAATTTGATATTAAACTAAATGAGAAAAGAAAAAATTTTATTAACCAAAAGTTTATTGAGTTCCAGAATGTCCTTGAGAAAAAAATCAATGAAGAATATCTTATGAAGAGAATAACAAAATATGGATATTCCGATTTGCAAATCGAAGAGTTTTGGATCGCAGCTCAAAATGTTTTCAAGCAAATTAATGATTTTTTGGATTTTGAATATATCAATTTATTCGTTTATGAGAATGATTTTGTAAGTCAAGACTGCATTTTCAAACTTGTATGTTCAACTATGTTAATTGGCACGCAAAACGAAATAACAGTAGATGAACAACATTATAACAAACTTGCTAATTCTATATACCTGACTAGAGATGATAAAGGAAATCTGAAAAACCAATTTTTGTACGAAATGCTTGGCATTCCCGAAAACATGGGAATCGATATAATATCTAGTTCAAATATTAATCAGAATTATATTCTACTAATCAAACAGTCCAATGCTTGCGAAAGCACCTTTGTTAAAGGGTTCCTCTGCAAAATGATGCAGGAATTTACGACTTCATGCCTAAACAAACTTCTTTTTGTCAAGAACCTTATAAGCAATGATTTGACGAATAAAATATTAAGGTTATATCGACATGAAATATCCCACTTGGTATTAGGCCTCTCTGGCAACAATGATTACTTAAAAGATCCAATCAAGTTGAAGTCGCTATCCAATGAAAAAATACGAGACATCTTTTCTGATCATGAGTCATGTATTGAGTTATTGACATATATGACCCAAAATATCGAGGTGTTTACTGGCTCTATCACTTCAGAAAATATTGTTTTTGAAGAATTCAAAATTTTTAAGGAACTAATATGGAAGTGGGAGAACTTGTATAAGACAGATTGTGAGGCAAAGAAAATCAGGTTTCAAATGCCTGATATTCGAGTTGATCATGATCAATGGTTGGAAGCAAGACCTTTAATAAAGAGTAATAAGTTGCGGCTTGAACAGATAGTATATAACATTGTAAATAATGCACTGAAGTATTCCTATGATGGCACTAAGATTTACTTAGATTGCCAATTGATAAAGAATGATCCTGAAAACCATCAATGTTTCTCAGTTATTGACTATGGTCATGAAATAACTAATGATCAAACAATACCGTATCAGCTATATTACAGAGATAAGGAGTTGGCTTCGAAGATTGTCGATGGGAGTGGCATTGGTTTATACATAGCAAGTACAACTGCGAAGATATTAGGTGTGAAAATTCAACACAAATGTAGACAGATTTGTAGATATAACGTGCCACTTATCAAACGATATTTAGGTTTGCCAACGTACTATTTAAGACGAGATATTGATATTGATGAATTATCTCGCCAGCTCAATCAACTCATGAATTCTGGAGATTACGATCGAGTAGTCAATAAAAGTGCAATTTATGATTTCCCTATTTCTAAGATTACCAGAGATATTGACAAACCAACATTTGAAGTAACTTTTGAGGTGATTATATGAAGGTAATGGTTATTGAAGATCGCCCTCAAACTCTGAAACAGATATCCGAAAAAATATGTGATTATGAAGAATTAAATGGAGTAGAAGTAATAAGGTGTAGAGATTTAGATTATGCTAATCAATTTATATCTAGGAACGAAGAAATTGACGTGATAATTTGTGACTTATCACTTGAACCAATTGGTTTTTCTGAAGATGAGTGTAGGCAAGCTCAAACAGGAGTATTAACGGGATTAGTTTGGCTATTAAATCATATTTACAATGAGAATTATGAGCTAACGAAAATCATTATTTTCTCTGATTTTTTAGACGCACTTAAGAGGTATTTGATAAAGGCATCAAACGAAGAGATATATTTTTGTAATAAAATTGTTAAAATACCTAAAGCGGGGAAAGATAGAGCGGGATACCGTTTTCTTTTAGAAGTGCTTTTAGATGCAAAGCGTGGAATATGGAACCCAAACTAATTATACAATTCTTTATTAGTTGAGGACAAAGGGGACTTTAGGTGTTCTTTTTGATGAAATCGCTAAATAGGCTTTTGCAGAACCTTTTGTTGTCAGGAGGTGTTATGAGATGGAAAAGAGTAAAAAGAGAAAAACACTGCTGGTATTTAATTCATTTATTGTGGTATGTGTACTTATATTACTATTGATGTTTGGAATAGCTCTACTTGTTATTGCATACGGACAACAACAGTCAATTACGATTCTTAATGCTAATATTCCCGCAGTAGCAAGTGCTCCAACCTCTGCTAACCAACTAGAGTATCTGGAAATTTTACAGAGCTTTTATAAAAATGCAACTACGTTTGACATTTTTTCATTAATATATACTTTTCTGTCAACATCACTTGTGGGATTGGGTCTATATATACTAAAAATCATCTCAAAACAGAAAGAAGAGCTCTCTGAAGAAATGGCATCATTAGCATTAAATCGGATTGAACAATCACAAAACTATCACAGATTGCTTTTTTTGCTACAGTCAATAATTACAGATATTAATTTAATCAAGATAACTGTGACAAGTAATAGTGATTTGCAGCTAATCACATCATATTGCGTGAAGCTTCTAGACAAGGCAAATCAGCTTGATGTGAATACAAAACCTATCAACACGATAAATGAAGAACAAGATTTGGAAATCGAGTATTATTTGCTGCTAATTCAAAAGGAAGTTGCCCAGCTAGAGACAAAATTCCCAGGAATAATATCAGAATGTTATGCTTTAGAATTGGATAAAAGAATTCGTTCTTTTGATCAATGGTTCTCAGATTTAAGAATTGCAGCAAATAAGCAGAACAAACCAAGAGTGTGGATATTACGGAAAAAGAAATGACGAATTGGAATGCAGTTTCATATAACTATTTCATTTTATGTATAAGCTTTATTGCTATAATATGTAAAGTGTTTGGCTCCAGTGTGGATCAAACCTCTATATTCACATAGAATATCATGCTATAAAACGCATCAAAAGCACCGCATGTTGTGTTCATTAATACTTATGCCACTATATATTGTGGTAACGGCTCCAGGGTAGAGCACATCGTTCACATCGACAGGGTCACTGGCCCGAGTCCAGTAAGCACCACCACGGGGCTTTCTCAAAGCGAGTGAAATCGCGGAGACAGCCTCTTTTCAGTTCGGAAGGTCATCGCAAGCAATACAAAGGTCAAGAAACGGAGAATCAAGGCATAGCAACGCTGCCGAATCGGTTTCGGCTGCATATATTCGCTTGTTCAAAACTTCGCGATATTTACTTTTCTTCTTCTTAAGAGACGTTTTTTACATAGAGCATAACATTTGTACGGTCTTGGCGGATCTTGTTATACAGCGTATTCATATTGCATGCCATTGCGTAGAGCAGAACTTCGGTAAGAACCTTATGCACACCACGCATCCGGAACCGCCGGAACCCAAGATTCTCCTTCAGGTTGCCGTACATGCATTCGGAATAGATCGAACGGTTAATTCGCAGGATGATACCCTTCGGTCTGGTAATATTGGCGAGCGATTCAGCACGAAGTTCCTTCATACGCTTGGATGTAGACAATTTTCGGTTACCTTTGGCGTGAGTACACTTACCTTTTAGCGGACAACCCTGACAGCCAGTTCCTTCATATACGGTGATCTCGCTGACATAGCCCGTCTTGCTGCTTGAATGCTGGACTCCAACAGGACTCATGATATGGCCGCCTGGCAGGTATAGGTATCTGTTTGGGCGTCATGCGGCAAGTTCTCTATTAGGTAACCGTTTGTCTGCCATCGCCGTGTTTTGCTCTTCTCGTAAATCTTCGGCTTGATGTAGCTGACTTGGCCGTTCGCTTTTAGATACTCGTAATTTTCCTCGTTCTCGTGTCCAGCGTCTGCAATCAGGTTTTCGTATCTTTGCCCGATTCCCTTTTCCATCCGCTCGAGCAGGGGAATCAGCGTGTTCAGATCATTTCGTTCCGGGCTAACGTCAACGCCTACCACGTATTCCGCCTCCACACCAAGTTATTCGTTTTAGCCAGGCTTCAGCTAGCCGTTCCGCATGGCGTCATCTTTCATGTGCATGTACGTTGCTTCATGATCCACTTTGGAGAAGCTGTTCCGCCCCTTAAAGACATCGTTGTATTCGTCGTATTTCAACTGCCGGACGTACATCTCTTCCAGTGTTTCCATGTTCTGCTGCAACTTCGTCTTGTGGTTGCCCTTCCCTTTTACAAACACAATTTCCTCTTTCTGCTGCTTCCCTAAAAGCAACTGCCCGATATCTTCCAGCGTAGCTTCCGCAGAAAAAAACGGATCGTACTCCCGTTGCATATACCCTATGAACAGGTCTATCTTACGGTTCAACTTCTCCTCATTTTTCATGACCGCTTTGCGAAATACAAAGTCATATTTATTTACATAGGCTTCTATCTTCGTCCCGTCCACATACACGTTCTCATACCCGACCTCGCCCAGGTCATGCAGCTTGCTGTATAAACTGGTAAAACAGATCTTCCAATACCCCCACCAGTTTCCCGCTCCGCAACCGTGGCGATTGTATTGTGGTCCGGCGCCTGCCTGCCTTCTAGCAGCCATTGGTATCGCAGGTCATACCGGCATGCTTCTTCCAGACCACGGGTCGATGTGGTTCCATTCCTGTATCCGAAAATCGTTACCTTCGCCAGATGTCTCGGCGTCGCCTTCCCTTTTCGTCCCCAGTAGGAACATGCCGCTTTCAGCTTACTATAGTCGATCTCCTCCATTACGCGGCTCAGAAGACGTATCGGTTCATCTTCCCCTATCTTGACTCCCAGTTCCAGCGGGATAACCAGTTGATATTCTTCTCTTTTCCCGCTATAATGCTCTTGTTGTATTTGTTTCATGACAGTTACATTTTACAACATAAAATCACGCCCCTTTTACTCGGAACGTGATTTCTTTTTTTGGTCTGTTCTCTTTTGAGACAGCTCCTTCATTACAAGATGAAATGAGGATCTTCATTGAATTATTCACCTCAAGAAATTGCAGCGAACTATCATAGTATCGCAAAACATAAGGCTGAAATGGCAGTACCTGTCCTATTCTTCCGGGCCGTGCTGGCCGGCGTGTTAATCGCCTTAGCCGCCTTCGGAGCGAACAGCGTTTATGCGTTGTTTGAAGATCAACACGTCGCAAAGCTCATTTCTGCGCTATTATTTCCATCAGGCCTGGCCATGATCTTGATTTGCGGCGGTGAATTGTTCACCAGTTCCTGCCTGATGCTGCTGGCAGTAGGCAAGAAGGGTGTCCATATCCGCGATATCTTGCGCTGCTGGGTTGTAATATTTCTGGGCAACTTCCTTGGCGCTGCGATCGTCGCATTGCTTACCGTCGCCGCGCGGCATATGGATGCCGCCTTTATTCAAGCAACACTGCATACAGCCGAATCAAAATACGGGCTTACCTGGTCAAGTGTATTTTTCAGGGGCGTAATCTGCAATTTGCTGGTCTGTACTGCCGTGTGGATGAGCTATGGAACAACCAGCATTTCCAGCAAGATACTTGCGCTGTATTTCCCCATTGCGCTGTTTGTGCTTACCGGAACGGAGCACAGTATAACCAACATGTACTATTTTTCCGCTGCTTTTGCTGCCGGTCCCATAGATGGGGTAACCTTTGGTGGTTTCTTATTACATCACTTGCTGCCGGTAGCCTTAGGAAACCTGGCAGGAGGCGGCGTATTGTTCGTTGGATTGATATGGCTCTCTTTCCTGGTGGGAGATAATAATAAAGCGATCAGTTAGCAAATTGCCAGCCATATCTTCTGGGCGGCTTTTCCGCCTCTTTTACGGATATTTTCTTTACGTTGATCAACCCACGTGCCTTGACGCAGCAGCATTCCATTGTTATAATAAATACGCTTATACAGGCTTTCCATATGTTTGTTAACCAGGCCGAAAGGCTTGGTTTTTCAATGGATTGATATGGGGTCTGATCCCGCATGAAACGAGAGTGATCCCTTGAAACGGCTTTTGCTCAAACACCCGCTTGTGCGCACCCTGTCCGAACTGCGCGGCAACACCCGGGCTTGCATTTTCACCGAACCTATGTGGGGCCTGTCCATGAACCTTTGCCTCCCTTATGCGTCAGTATTCATGCTTTCCTTTGGCATGAGCGATGTGCAGGTGGGTATTGTGGCGTCCATTTATATGTTTTCCCAAACGGTCTTTGCCTTCCTTTCCGGCGCCATCGTCGACAGGTTCGGGCGAAGGTTCAGCACCATGCTCTTTGATTTCCTGGCCTGGAGTGTGCCCTGCCTGATCTGGGCTTCCAGCCAGGGTTTCTGGTTCTTTGCCGTGGCTGCGCTTTTCAACGGCATGATGAAGATCACAACCGTATCCTGGGACTGCCTTCTGGTGGAGGACGCCCCCAGGGACAAAATCACCCAGATCTATTCCTGGGTCATCATCGCCGGAAATCTGTCAGCGCTCTTTGCTCCCATCTCGTCCATACTGGTGGCGAGGCTGACGTTGATCCCCGCCATACGGGTGCTGTATATCAATGCCTTTGTGGTGATGACCTTGAAACTCATCCTGTTGTACAGGTTTTCCACCGAGACTGGCATCGGGCGCGTCCGTCGCGAGGCAGTCAGAGGAAAGACCTGGGCTCAAATGCTGGGCAGTTACAAAGGCGCTATACGACGGATAATGACTTCCCCAGGTACTGTCTTTGCCATCGTTGTCAGCGTTCTGGTGGAGATCGCTGGCATGATCAGTATGACCTTCTGGCAGATCATAGCCTCAAGGCGTATAGGCATTCCTGATCCCCTGCTACCCATCTTTCCCATGGTCAAGAGCGTTCTGTCCATCGTGCTCTTTTTTACGGTACTGTCACGCATCAAGCAGGCCAACTTAAAATGGCCCCTGTACGGCGGTTTCTTGAGCGCCATCACCGGCGCACTGCTTCTAATTTGCGTGCCTGGGACTGGGACTCTGGGCTATATCCTCCTGTGCGCGTCCCTGGCCTTCGAGTCCCTTGGTTCCGCCGCCCTGGGCACGCTTCGAGAATCCCTGGTGGCTATTCACGTAAATCCCGAGGACCGGTCGCGGATCATGGCACTCCTGCAAACCACGGTGATGCTGGTCAGCGTCCCCTTCGGGTACATCGGCGGCCTTTTGAGCGACGTGGACAGAGCGCTGCCCTTTGTTTTGAGCATGGGCCTTTTGTCCCTGGGGATGCTTGCAACGGCCATGTTTTTCCGTGGTGGAAGCGTCCGGCAGGCAAAACCAAGTGCATGAATAGGGGGCAATGTTATGAGCAGGAATAAGCGTCATATTTTTGTCTCACGCACTTGGGTAGAGCCCATCGTACACCTCGATGTGATGACTGATTCGAATTTAGAAAGCACCACCATTGCCGCCCATAAGGGTGGCGTTTTCTGAACTATCTTTTACCCGAATTATATGATAGGATATTCCTTGGCTGGAGATTGCCATCAGCCAATGATACAGACTCCCTGGGCATCATCGCTATCTCATCACCCGTTCCCATCCCCGGCCGGCTATCCAGATTATCAAAGAGGTGAGAGCAGTTTTGATGCGCTCCGTCAGGGAAAGTCAACAATATTCGGAGTTTCGCCGGATATTCAATTTCAGGGACCCGCTTTGTGCCGGCAGGACGGCGCTGCTTATTAACACGATACTGGCCAATTTCGGCAACATCTTCATCACAGGCGTATTCTATACGGGCTTCCTGTCGATCAACGGCATCGATATCGTCCGCGTCGGCGTCATCACTTTCATACCATACATCGCTTGGGGATTCAGCCTCTTTACGCCGCTGATATTCCGTAAACTTAAGCACCGCCGTGGGCTGCTGTTATTCAACCATTTGTTTTATTATTTATGCATACTGCTTGCTACTACAGTCATGCCCCTCCTTGTGCGGGACAGCGCGCAGCGAACGCTTTGGTTCGCGGTTTTTTTGTTCGCCGGAAACGTCTCCAACGCATTGCTTGGCTCAGGCGCGTTTGCATGGCATGTTAACTTTATACCGGATGGAGAGGACCGGAACGCCTATTTTTCTTATAGCAACCTGATCGGCTCGCTTGTAAGCACAGTCTTCGCTATCAGCACTTCCCTGTTGGCTGATTCGCTCAAGGGTTCCCCACAGCAGGCACAGATCATCATGGTACTGCGCTATATTGCGATGGGAGTGTTCGTTCTCAACGGGCTGCAGCTTTATCTGATTCCTCAGGAGTTCTCCTATCACAAGCAGGGACAGCCTACGATAAAGGAAATCTTTACAACGCCATTTAAGTCGCGGAAATTCCTGCTGACCGCATGGATCGCGATATTGTGGAACGCTATCGCCAATGTTAACGGAAGTACATGGTCCTACTATGTCATCAACACCATGGGACTGGGCTATACCTACATGTATATAGGCACGGTCGTATACACGCTGGGCAACATCTTCCTGATGAAATATTGGCGGAGGGCCATCAGAAATTATTCGTGGTTTTCGGTGCTGCTTTTTGCCGTTTTCTTCGAAGGTATCACCGAATTATTGATCGGCTTTTCCACTCGCCAGACAGTTTGGATATATGTCGCCGTGTCCATACTGCAGGGTATCGATTCCGTCGGTCTCAACCTCGTATTCGCCAACCTTGTATTTATCAATATGCCCCGAGGCAATAAAGACTCCTGCGTAACATTCTGGAATCTCGTCTGTAACCTTGCTGTGCTCACGGGTTCCATGCTGGGCACGGGGTTTCTTTCCCTTGTGGAGCCTCACGCGCCTTATACATTCGCAGGACTGCCGTTTTATGGTTCGCAGTTTCTCACCTGGATTAAATTCATGTGCATTATGCTCATGTGTGTTTACATACGCTGGGCTATCCCACGAATGCAGCCCGATGAAGAAAACCTGCACTGACAATTCGTTTCTTGATCCTTGCACAATCCTTTCAGAACACCACGGTTCTACGTCCCCATGCCATAGCATTTCGCCTGCATCAATGCAAATTGCTTTCTCGAATGTTCTGGATATAGCGATTTTTTTAAGCAGGGCATCCAGTAGCGATGTCAAGCGCTTATAGGCATAGTAATATCATTTTTTGACCGCGTGAAAAATGAATGTTGATCTCCGTCTAATATATGTAACGTTACAAGAGGTGATTTGATGGAGAAGGACTTCTTCGTTAAGGAAATTGAAGCCCGCAGCACGATGATGTACAGAGTGGCTTTCACCATTCTGCGCAATAGCGACGACTGTAGGGATGCCCTGCAGGAGGCCGCTTTAAAGGCTTGGGAAAAACGGAAGAGCCTCCGGGATGAAAAGTTCTTCAAGACGTGGCTTACGCGCATTCTCATCAACGAATGTTACGATTTCCAACGAAAACGCCGTCGAATCATTTCCCTTGAGGAAGCTCCAGAGCAGTCTTCTCCGCCGCCTGACTTGACCCTTGCCTTGGCATTGCAGGCTTTGCCCGAAAAGCTTCGCCTGCCGCTGGTGCTGCGCTATGCGGAAGGGATGGACGAAGCGGAGATTGCAAAAGTCCTGCACCTGCCCAATTCTACCGTGCGCGGGCGGATTTACCGCGCAAAACAACAACTACGGAAGGAGCTGGAGGCATGAATATGCGCAAGATGGATGATTTGAACCTAAAGGATGCTTTTGCCCCAATGCCCGATACATGCCATGCTGCGCTGATGAACGCCGCACGCTCCGCAAAGGAGGAAGAAAACGTGAAACGTGCATCATTCCGTGTGGCGCTGATTGCAGCAGCCATCCTCGTGGCCACCATGGTGGCAGCCTTTGCCGCTACCCAGTTGGGTTTGACTGACTTTTTCAACACATATAACGCTCCCCTGCCTGATTCGGCCAAGACCGTGCTGTCTGCCACCGAACAAAAGACGTATACTGTGGGACCGCTGGCCATTACATTGCGTGAGACATTGGCGGATGGCCGCATTGTCTATGTGACCACCCAGGCCAAGACTAATGACGGCTCCAACGCGCTGATCACAGGCGGGGATCTCGAGGTCATCCCGGACAGCGAGGTCAAACGGTTGAAGTTGCCTGAACATACCAGCTTTGTGGATGCCGCCAAACAGGCGAAAATATCGCTGTATGTTGTTTCGTCCTACCTGGCCATTGACGAGAAATATTTTCTGAACGCTGACGGGGAATATATGGGCGGCGAAGAAATGATGTCTATCATCTGGGCTGAGGATGGCTCCGTCCTGCTGGTGGATATGCTGCAACCTTACCCTGATGCCGTTCCGGAAACCTTAAGCGGCACGCTGACCCTGCGCGTTCGTGAAATCGACCCCGTCACCGGCTCCTATATAGTGGGCAAGGACTGGAAGATCGAAGAGGAAATCAGCATTCCCGTAAACGGCGTAACGGCTGAAAAGACCTACGCCCCTGCGGGAGAGGCGCAGTTGGCAGACTTTACGGTGCAAAGCGTAAAGGCTGAAAAGACCTGCGCAGGTGTCTACCTGACTGCCACCCTGACAGCGGAAGCCAATGCCAAGCAGGAGGATGCCCAACTCCTTTACAAGTTTGTAGAATTTGCAGATGCGCAAGGCAAGACTTTTCCCGTAGGTATCAACCTTACCGGTAACTTGAACGACGAAGGCTGGCCTACCGTCATCTGGGAAACAATGATCAGTGCCAACGCGCTGCCGGATGCCATGCAACTGGCAAACAGAAAAGACGGCAGTGCTGTAACTCTGAAATAAGCTTAACTCAGTGGCACTGTGCGCATCCCCTCAATGCGCACAGTGCCGATTCCTGTTTTTGCGCTGACTCATTGGAGGTCAAAAATGAAATTCCGTCGCTTCACTTGCATAATAACTGTGCATATTCTTTGTTTCATGCTGCAAGGTGCCCTGGGAGAAACGTTGATTACCCAAAGGGTTTTAGTTGATGACCGGAACGAGGCCTGCCAAACCTTTAAGCAGGCGCATCCGAATGTGGAATTTACCGCCGGCTTTGAATATTACAGCGCCACGGAAACCTACCTTGATGCGCTTAGCAAGAGCCATTTCGATCTTTTTGGAATAAGTACAAACGTCTATGACTGCCGGGAGGTCATGGAGAAGGGCTCTTGCGCCGACTTGTCCAAAAGCGATGTAGTTCAAGTGGCTCTAGCCCGGATGCACGCGCCTATCCGGGAGCAGCTTAAGTATGATGTCAAAGTTTACGGGATCCCAACGGGCATATCTTTCAGCGCTTTCAGTTGGTGTGACGACGCCTTTCAAGCGGCGGGGCTAAGTGAAGCAGACGTGCCTAATACGTACCCGCAGCTATTGGATTTTCTGGATAGTTGGATTGGCAGGATCAAAGTAGACCCTATTGACAACATCAGCGTCAATAATATGTTTGACGAAACCTATTACGGCAAGGGTTCCTATGTTCGATACCTGCTGGACATCCTGATGGACTGCTATGTGACACAATGTGAGTATGCCGGTGAGCCAATGCAGTTTGACAAACCCGAATTCCGGGAACTGCTAGACCGGACGAAAACCGTAGGAGAGGCTCTATATGATGCCGAGCCGCGGAGAAAAGGAAAAATGCAGCTGTTCAGCAATACGCTGAACTGCTGGAGCTACCATGAAATTGATGACGGGCTGTCTCACGTGATCCCCATGCGTCTAAGGGAGGATCAACCGGCCTTGATCAAAGCGCAGATGGACATGCTCTGTGTCGGCGCCGACGGCGGACAATCTGATTTGGCCCTGGCCTATCTTGAAAACGCCCTGAATCATATGGATCAATATGCCCAGACCTTTGCCTTTACCGACAGTGATCCTCTGGAAAGGGCAGACTTGGAAAGTCAGATCGCTGATCAGCAGGATCGCATTGACGAGACCAGGCGCAATCTTGAAAATCTTGATAAGAACGCCCCTACCCGTGCGGAACTGGAAAATGATTTGTTAAACCAGACGCAAATGCTTCAAAAAATGCAATCCGACGAATACCGGTATTTTATTCCGAATGGCTGGCAGACTACAAGGCCTATGCATATCTGCTCTATTTCCCGCCCCCTGGCACCTTTGGTGACTGGACGGAGGCAGGCAGGGATATGAGGCAGTTGATAGCTGATTTTGCGGACGGCAGCATCATCGCCGATACATTTATCCAGCGCATGGAACAAATAGCCAGACCTGCCGAGGCGAAAAACGAATAAGAAAGACTGACTCCATTTAAAAAGCTTAATAATACATATAGCCCAGTTTCCTCATAAGTGTCTTGATAGATGGCCACGCACAAGCGGTGAACACTGCGCGCCTTCGCGCTCCGCATCGTCAATAGCGGCTGTGCATACCGCTGTGGCTACCCCATTATGCTGATGCTCCTTTGCTGTAGCCACCAAATAAAGCGCTGCCAGGTCTCCCCTTTTCATCATGCAGCAAACGCCGGCGGCCTGACCGTCTAAAAAACCTATATAGCAGGCCATGCTGCCTTGTGCGCACAGATGGTAATGATGCTCTGGGTGCGTAAGCATGTCTTCCTGAAATAGTCCATTGGTCAATTCCGCCCAGTTAGCAAATTCCTGAGCATTTTTTACACGTTTGACGGTAACGTGCTCATCATTTGGCGGATAGGTGGGCTTTTCCTTCTTCAGCATCGCCATATAGGATTCTTCCTCGTTCGGTTCCGGAGAAGGCGCAGGCCTTATGCCAAAGATCCGCTGCTTGACTTCCTGCGGAAAGCAAATATCCCACCACACATGGATTTTCACGGCCTTGATTTCATCAATCAAGGCCTTCGTTTCCTGCTCTTTCAATCCGTCAAGATAGATATCATAGAGCGTGGTTGATCCTTTCTCACCATCCTTGGGGCGGATTATTGTATAGCGCGGGTATTTCACCTTTTGCATGTGCCTGCCATCCCCAAAAGATCGAAAAACAAAGTACCCGCATCATTGATGCGCTTGCGAATGGCATCACGCTCCTCAGTCGTCATGGCCTGCTGCTTTTTGATACGGATTGGCACATATATTTCCAACTGGCTGTACCCCATAACTTCTTTGATCGTAGGTGTGCCGATGATATGATACATAGAATAGTGGCCTGACCGCTCATCCAGTTCAAAACACTCGCTGTGCTCCACCCAGCGTTTGATGCCGTGGTACACCCGCTCGCCGTCACTATCATCCTCATCCCGGGAGATTGCAGATGCATAGAGGCCGCCTTCATAATCGAACATCTCAAATTCATCGGGTTCTTCCATACCCTGCTCCAGCGCATACCACCACACGGTCCCCCGAGATATAGGATCATACCACATAAAATCCCGCGCAAAGAACCGATCACATCTTTGCTTATCAGCATCGCTAAACCAGCGGTCAAACCTTTCAAGCTTGCTGCCTTCTATTAACAAGGGGCCAGTATCCAAACCTGAGGATACCATGCGGCACTTAGGCATGGAAAGTACGCGGACATCCGGCAATTTGTCAAGCTGCTCCGTCAGTTCCATCATGCGGCTGATGGGCATATCCTGCGCCGTGTCTTGTGCCTGCGCCAGGCGTTCTTCAATTTCCGTGGCACGCTGAAAGAGCCGCTTCACCTCCTGCGTCTTTTGAAAATCGACGTTCTTGATTTCCTGTATGAATGATAAGACAGCCGCTTTGAGCTCATTCAGCAGCACTACCTCATCCTGGATGTGCTCCGCTTTTTGATGAAGAACTTCCATCAGCACATCCAAATTGCCGGCGGAAAAAATGCGCACGATATCCTTGACGCTGATATCCAGCTTTCGCAAAATCAAAATCTGCTCAAGGCGCTTGATCGCATCCTCATCGTAAAGGCGGTATGCATAATCATAGCTTCGTACGCTTGCGATAAGCCCCACGTCTTCATAATAACGCAGCGTACGCGCGGTGATGTCGTATCGCACCGCCACATCCCTGATCTTCAGCATTTCACGCATGTCTTAGCCCCCTTAAAGACAGTATAAACGCTTCCCTAACGGAAGAGTCAAGCCATTTTACAAATAATGTGATGTATAGGTTACACCCCGGCACAATATGGAGATAATGTACGACTTCACTTCACCTGTGTTATAATTAATCCAGGAAGTATTCTACTTTCTTTCTATTATTGCATGGGAGAAATCCGATGATCTATTTGGACTATGCCGCGGATACGCCGGTTTCCCAGACTGTTCTCAACGCGTTCCTATCTGCCGCGCGGGAACAGGCCGCAAACCCCAATTCCGATCATGTTCTGGGCCTTATGGCTAAGCGAAAGCTCAATCAAGCTACGGAACATATCGCAAGGATGCTCGGCGCGCGGCCAAACGAAGTCGTTATGACCTCCGGCGCCACCGAAGCCAATAATCTTGCCATTTTGGGTGCGGCACATGCCTACCAGAGCCGTGGGCGCCACCTGATTACAAGCCCAATGGAACATGCCTCAGTAACCGGGCCAATGACCGCGCTCAAAAATGAGGGTTTCGAACTGGAGTATATGAAAGTGCTGCCGGACGGCCGCGCCGATATAGCGCACCTTAAGAACCTGCTGCGCCCTGATACAGTTCTAGTTTCACTTTGCGCTGTGGACAGCGAGGTCGGTGTCATTCAGGATCTTGAATCGGTTCGCAAAGCGCTTACGGACTTTCCCAACTGCCGCCTGCATGTGGATGCCACCCAGGCGGTGGGCAAGCTGCCGGTAGAATTGGGTGGTGCAGACCTTATTACCCTGTCGCCTCACAAGTTTTACGGCATTACAGGCAGCGGCATGCTGATTGTGAAGGACGGTATACGCCTTGCACCGCTGTGGTATGGCGGTACCGGCGCAACGCCATACCGCAGCGGTACGCCCGCGCTGGCATTGACAGTAGCTATGGAAGCTGCACTGGAAGAGGCGTTCAAACACCTTGACGAACGGCTGGAAAGCGTACAGCGGCTCAATCTTCGTTTACGTGAGGAGCTTGGTTGTCTGCGCTTCGTCACCCTCAACAGCCCGGCAAACGCATCACCCTATATAATGAACTTCAGCGTTTCCGGTATTCGCGCACGTGACTTGATTGCGCTATTGTCCGATAACGGCATTTGCGTATCATCGAAATCCGCTTGCTGCGCGCCTAACGCGCCTTCACATCCCGTCATGGCTATGACCGGTGACCGCAAGCGGGCGATGAACACCCTGCGTGTTAGCCTCAGCCATTTAACTTCTGAAAGCGAGATCGATCAGTTTCTGCTGGAGCTTAAAAAATGCGCTGCAAGTTTGGAGGCATCCCATGGAAAACAGCCTGAAGATTGAACGCAGCATTATTACAAAGTACCGCAAGAACGTCTGGAGCAACTTCACCCAGGCGCTGCGCGACTACCGGTTGATTCAGCCAGGTGACCATGTGGCCGCCTGTATCTCCGGCGGCAAGGATTCATTCCTAATGGCTTTGTGCCTTAAGGAGATTCAACTTCATGGAAACGTGCCTTTCGAGCTTTCGTTTCTTGTAATGGATCCCGGCTACGAAACGCTTAACCGCCGCCTGATCGAGGAGAATGCGGAATTGATGGGCCTGCCCATCCACATCTTTGAAACCGATATATTTGACACCGTAGCCAATATGGACCAAAACCCATGCTATATGTGCGCAAGGATGCGCAGGGGCCACCTATATAAGAATGCGCAGAAGCTTGGCGCAAACAAGATCGCGCTGGGGCATCATTTTGACGATGTGATCGAGACGGTGATGCTCAGTATGCTCTACGGCGGTGAAATGAAGACCATGATGCCAAGGCTCCGCAGCCAAAACTACCCGGGAATGGAGTTGATCCGCCCCCTGTACATGGTGCGGGAGAAGGATATCATTGCCTGGCGGAATTACAACCTCCTGACATTTTTGAACTGCGCCTGCCGTTTTACCGAAAACTGTGCGTTGGGTGACGGCGGCGGCGGAAAACGAGCCCAGGTAAAAGCGCTGATCGCACAACTTGAAAAGGCCCATCCCGGCGTTGAAATGAACATCTTCCGCTCCTGCCATAATGTCAGCCTGGACACCGTCATCGGCTACAAAAAAGACGGCATGCTCCATCCCTTTGATGAAGAATTCAATAATGACCAACCTTTAACGTGACGGAAAGAATGTGTACCATCACCGAACGCCACATTAGCCATAGCAACTGAATTACAATTTCATCATGCTGCCTGTCATCAGGCAGCCCTTTTTTCTTATTCAAGAAAAATTTCAGTAAAGAAATTGACAATGTAGTTGATCAGCTATATAATGTACTTATTAACGCAACCGGTTGCATGAATGCTTGATCTTACTAAATGGAATATTTAGCTTTTATACCGAGATCAAAGCATTACACTTAAGCAATCGATTGCATACGGAGTGAGCATATGGCTGTTACGATCCATGATATTGCCAGGAGGGTGGGCGTCAACTCCTCTACGGTATCCAGGGTGCTCAACGGAAAATCCGCCATTTCCGAGGAGACCCGGGAGAAGATTTTTGCCGCCATGAAGGAGATGGATTATCACCCCAATAGTGTGGCCCGCAGCCTGGCCAGCGGGTCAAGCGGAGCCATCGGGCTGGCCATTGATGCTCATGATACCCAATCGTTTGCCAACATGTTCTTTCACCGCAGCATGTTCGCCATCGAAAAAGTGGCGCAGGCAAACGGTTTTAACCTGATCATATCCAGCAATCTGGAAGAGAAGGGAAAGTCCTCTCCCATCGAAAAGCTGATCCTCGAACGTAAGGTGGACGGGCTGATCCTTCCCCCATCCACCGTGGCATCAAAACTGATAGCCAAAATGATAAAGCTTGACTTCCCCTTTGTAATCCTGGGAGAACCCAACCAGCCGCTTCCCGAAGCAAGTTGGGTGGATGTGAACAATGCCCAGGGCGGCGAATCCGCCGTGCATCACCTTGCAGCACAGGGATATCAAAAAATTGCGTATCTGGGCGGCAGCGAAAGCCAACGTTTTGTAAAAAACCGTATCAAGGGTTACCATCGCGGCTTGACAGCCGGGGGGCTTTGCGAAAGCCTGGTGATTCAAACGGATGGCTCCGCCGAAGAAAGTAAGGCACAGGCCCAAAAGCTATTGATGTATTCCGACAGGCCGGATGCATTCCTATGCAACAACAATGCAGCAGCTTACGGCTTATTGAAGGCAGCAAAGGAAATAGGCCTAAACATTCCCCATGATATAGGTGTCGTCACCTTTGACAATTACCCCTTGGCCGAGTTTACCGATCCGCCTCTGACCGCCGTGGATATCGATACCGCATTGCTGGGGGAACAAGGCGCGTCGCTTCTTTTTCAGCGGATAGGCAAACATACTCTAAACCAGCAAATCCTGCTCTCCACCACCCTCATACAGCGGGAATCTACGAAACGAGTGTAACTGCACATGAACCGACAAGCAATTTTCCATCAGTCCTCCAGAATGTTTCTCCTCCCCCTTGCGCGAAATGTGCTCTCTTTCCGGCTGCTTACCGCTAGAGATGATATAAGGGAATGCCGCCTTTATTATTGGAAGCGCAGCGAGCCCTATCCCGATACCCGCAAGGATGTAGTGCTTGAGCGCAGTTACCAGGATGCAGAACATGACGACTTCCGGGTTTCCGTCACCTTTCCTGAGACCGCACATTACATCAAGTATTTTTTTCAGTTGACGGATACAAAGGGCGAGACCTGTTACGTCAATGAGTATGGGTTTTTGGCTGCGCCGCCCGAGTGCGGATTCTTCGAATATCTGTACGCCAATGACCACGATGTGGCGAAGATTCCAGACTGGTGCAAGGGCATCGTTTATTACGAAATCTTCCCTGAACGGTTCGCAATTGGTGTTAAGAATAAAACCTTTCACAAGTATGAGCCCTGGGAAAGCGCGCCCACCCGGGAAAATTATCTGGGCGGCGACATTGCGGGCATCCTTGCAAAGCTGGATTATCTCCAATCCCTCCATGTAGATTGCCTCTACCTGACACCTATTTTTCAGGGGGATTTCAACCACAAATACGCCACGACCGATTATTACCGGATCGACCCGGGCTTCGGTACAAACGAAGAGTTTGCAAATCTTGTGAAGGAAGCTCATAGGCGAAATATCCGTTTTGTGCTGGATGGCGTGTTCAATCATGTGGGCATACGCTTTGCGCCCTTTGAAGATCTTTTAAGAAATGGTGAAGCTTCCCCTTATAAGGACTGGTTTTATGTAAAGAGCTTCCCTCTTTCCACGAAACCCTTAAGTTATGAATGTGTTGGCGATTACCCCTATATGCCCAAGCTGCGCACTTCACATCCAGATGTCCGGGAAATGATACTGGATGTCATGGCCTACTGGATCAGGGAGGCGGGCATTGACGGCTGGCGGCTGGATGTAGCGGACGAGGTGGATTTCTCCACATTGCAAATGATCCGCACCCGCCTGAAGGAAGCATATCCCGAAGCGTTGCTGCTTGGCGAGACCTGGGGGGATGCCGGAAAGCTTGTAGGCGCCGGCGATCAATTGGACAGTGCCATGAATTACCTCTTCCGTGATGCCATGGTGGATTATTTCGCAAGGGAACGTATCTCTGAAACAGAGCTTGACCACCGCATCCAGCACATGCTGATGAAATACCCCGACCACATAAATCATGCCATGTACAACTGCCTTGGCAGCCATGACACCGCAAGGTTTTTTACGGAGGCGGGGGGCGATGTAGAAAAAATGATGCATGCCGCCGCCTTCCAGATGACCTTTCTTGGGTGCCCGGCCATCTATTACGGTGACGAGGTGGGAATGGCCGGCGAAAACGATCCGGGCTGCCGTGGTGCCATGGTCTGGGATGCAAGAAAGCAAAACCAATTCCTGCTTGATTGGCACAAAAAGCTGACTGCGCTTAGAAGACAAAGCCCGGCATTGCAAAAAGGAAGTTACCGCACATTCGTCTGCGATTCAGGAAAGCACCTTTTTGGCTTTGCGCGTTGTTTTAACCGCGAAAGCGTATACGTCTTATTCAACCGAGGAAACGTCCCCCAAACGGAATCTTTGCCCCGTGGAGAGGCCATTGACCTGATCACGGGCGAACAACTGGACTTTGCGGAAGAGTCGGGAACGCTGCAAATCATCGTTCCGTCTCATTCCGTTAAGATCATTCAACTAACAGGAGGAGAAGAGCCATGTGTACCCTAAAAAAAATTCTGACGGTTATCCTGGTTGCTGTGCTTTGCTTGCCGGCAGCTGCAGCCCTGGGACAATCGTCAGAGACCCCGGTGACCATCAATTTCTGGCACCACTACAGTGCACAGTCTGCCGAGAACGAGACGCTGATGAACGTGCTCATTCCCAAATTCGAAAGCGAAAACCCCGGGATCAAGGTCAACGCCGTTTCCCACGAATGGGCTGAACTGCATGATAAGGTGCTTGTCAGCGCAAATTCGGGAAGCCTGCCGGATGTGGCTCGCTGCGACATCGCCTGGCTGCCCGAGTTTCAGAAGATGGGCATCCTGGTAGCGTTGGATCAGGAAATGCCGAACTTTGCCGATGTAGCTTCCACCCTTTTGGGCAGCGCCATGAGCACCGCGAAAATCGCTGGAGCCACCTATGGCCTGGCCCTGAACACCAACACCAAAATCCTGTTCTACAACGTGAAGATGCTGGAGGATGCGGGAATTGCCGCACCTGCCACCATGGATGAGCTTGTGGCTGCCGTCAAGAAGATTTCCGGCACCAATGCAAACGGCCAGCAGGTATGGGGCTGGAATGAGCCTGCTCTGGCTGGTTGGAATCTGTGCCCCTTCATTTGGAGCTTTGGCGGTTCCCTTTTGAGTGATGATCAGACTGTTGCCACAGGCTACATCAACAGCCCCGCCACCGTAAAAGCGATTGAAACATTGGCGGACCTTTACAAGACCGGTGCGCTTACCGGCTTCAACAGCGGAGACATTCCCATGACCGACGGTTTCGGCACGGGCCGCTACGCCATGATGCTGGAAGGCCCCTGGAAGACCGCGGAATTAAAAGGCGCGTATCCTGATGTGGCTTACGGCACTGCGCCTATTCCCGCCGGTGAAGGCGGCTCCGTTTCCGTACTTGGCGGTGAGGATATTGCCATGTTCAACACCGCTAACAAAGATGCTGCCTGGAAGTTCATGCAGTTCATGACCTCGGAATTTGCAGAGACCGAAATGGCCAAATGCGGGCAAATCCCCGTAAATAAGGCGGCCTTGGAAAGCGATACCGTCAAAAGCGCTCCCTTCGCACCTTTCCTCGCAGCCATCAAGACCGCTAAGGCCCGTCCCACCATTGCTTCCTGGTCAGAGATCGACAATGAGCTGAACATCGCCGTTACCGCCGTAATGAGTGGCGAAAAAACAGCTCAAGCGGCCATGGATGAACTGGCAGCCAAGGTGGATGCGCTCCTGAAACAGTAATTCTGTTCCATTATAGCCCCGGCTCTTAGGCAGGTCAACTGCTTTGTGGGTTTAATCAAGTCTTGCAGGAAGGGGGCTTTGAAAAAAGTCCCCTTCCCGTACCTTTCCCTAAAAACCTCTGTTGTGAAAAGCTTTCCCCATCATTTGATGATTTTGCGAGGTGTAGACGTGGAGACAAAGTCCAGGCTCAACCGGTTCCAAATGTTATTGCTTCTTCTCCCCGGCCTATGCATCTTTTGCTTTTTTACGGTCTACCCCATCCTCCGTCTCTTCCTGATGAGCTTCTTTAACTGGAATTTCGGGTCGATGTTGAATCAGACCTTTACAGGATTAAATAATTACCGAGAAGTGCTTGGCGACGAATACTTTTGGATCACCTTCGTAAACACCTTTGTGTATACCTTGGTTACTGTTCCGGGGCAGATGGCCATCGGGCTTTTTACCGCGATTCTCATCCATGGAATTTCCCGGCTGAAGGTAACCTTCCGGGTTATCAATTATCTTCCCGTCATCACTTCGTGGGTCATCGCATCGCTTGTATTCCGGTATGTGTTCAACACCGAGGGTCTTCTCAATTACTTTCTCACCCAGGTACTTCATATAACAAGTGCCAATGTAAAGTGGCTGGACAGCCGCTGGTCTGGCCTTACCGTCGCCATGATTCTTGGCATTTGGAAAGGCGTCGGCTGGAACATGGTTGTCTTTCTGGCCGCGTTGCAGCAAGTGCCCATGGATTTGTATGAAGCTGCCGATATTGACGGCTGCAATGCATTTCACAAGTTCTTTCAGGTCACATTGCCTTCCATTAAGGGAACCATTCTTTTTGCACTCATCATGCTCACCATCGGCGGATTCAACGTATTCACATCCATACGCATGATCACCGGCGGCAAGCCTGCTCATCTTACGGATACGTTACTTACCTGGATGTATTACAAGGCGTTCAGCACGGGCAAGTTCGGATATACCGCGGCACTGAGCTTCATTATGGCGTTCTCGCTGGGAATTCTCGCGATCTTCCAGCTCAAGGCCATGAAGTCGAAAGACGCGGAGGGAGGTCTTTAACATGAAAAGGAACAACGCCCGCCAATTCCGCTCCTCAATTTTTCGGTATATCCTTCTTGTTTTGGGCGTGGCGGTTTCCACTCTGCCCATGATCTATATGATTTCCACCTCCCTGCGCCCAAACGGAGCGTTGTACGAATATCCGCCACGTTTTTTTCCAAAATGGGAAGCGCTGACGACGGAGAATTACCGGTACATTATCTCCCAGAGCAAGTTCTATATTAATTTTTTGAACAGCGTCTTTGTTTCCGTTGCCTCTGTGGCTGTCGCCGCTTTCGTGTCCGCTGCCATGGCTTTTGTGATTGGCAAGTTTCATTTCCGGGGAAAGAAGCTGCTGTTCGGGTTTATTATCCTCACCATGATCATCCCCGGCACCACCATGATCGTGCCACAGTTCGAGCTTGCTGTGAAGCTTGATCTCGTCAACAAGCTGTGGGGGCTGATCCCCTTTTACGTGGCCTGGGTGATCCCTTTTTCCACGTTTATGATCAAAGGGTTCATGGAGAACATTCCCGGTGAAATCACCGAGGCAACCTATATCGACGGCGCCAGCGTGATGACTGTATTCTGGAAAATAGCGCTGCCCCTGGCCAGCCCGGCCATCGCCTCCGTATCCATTTTCAATTTCCTTACTGCGTGGGAGGAATACCCTTGGGCAAACACGGTTATCAATGACAACAGCCTGCGTACTCTCCCAATCGCCATCGCGGGTTTTTTTGGGCAGCACCAGTTCACCCAATGGGGGTATGTGTTCGCCATGTCGGTGCTTACGCTCATCCCCGTGGTAATCGTATTCATTGCCTTCCAAAGGTATTTTGTGACCGGGCTCACTTCAGGAAGCGTTAAAGGATAAGATTTACTTGCAATAGATAACATGATATACTTAATTTGTATGTGGGAGGATATAATCTGCATACGACAAGGCCAGTTGGCAATTCCTCTACGAGAACAATTCTGTCTCCCCCCAAAACGAGGCAAATTATGAAGAGGCTTATTCTTGTTACTTCCCCACCTGCATGCGGAAAAACCTATGTGTCAAAGCAGCTAGCAGCAAATCTTAAACATGTGGTCTATCTGGATAAAGATACGCTGATCGTTTTATCCAAGCAGATTTTTGTGGTCGCAAACCAGGAATATAATAGAAGCTCCGACTTTTTCGAAGCCAATATACGGGATTTTGAATATGCGGCGATCGTCGACCTTGCCTTGGAAGCGCTGGAATATGACGACATCGTGCTGATTAACGCACCCTTTACGAGAGAGGTGCGCGATACGAATTATATGTCCGCCCTGAAAACAAGGCTCGCGCAAAAGAACGCAAGCCTTACTGTGATATGGGTTCAAACGGATGTAGAGGTATGCAGGCAGAGAATGTTAAAGCGAAACAGCGACCGCGACCGTTGGAAAATTGAACACTGGGACGAATATATTGCAGGCGTCAATTTTGATATTCCAGAGGAGTTGGATGATCCGGAATGCAATGACGATCTGCTGATTTTCAAAAATTCCTCTGACAATGAGTTTGAGTCATCCATGAAAGAGATTCTGCGCATTATCGAGGTGTAGATAGGTAAAGTATCATGACGCATGAAGAAAAAATGAAGCTTCTGGTGGATGAAAAGTATCCTTTGGCAGCAAAGTACGATCCCGAATGGATATACGAAAACAAAATGGGCTGCCAGTGCCTTTGGCTTGCGGAGTCACTGTCAAGGGTGATGAAGCTTGAACCAGGCATGCGTGTTCTTGACCTGGGGTGCGGGAAAGCGCTCACGTCGATCTTTTTAGCCAAGGAATTTGGTGTCACCGTATATGCGACCGATCTATGGATCAGCGCCACGGATAACTGGAAGCGCGTATGTGAAATGGAAATGCAGGATCACGTGATCCCAATCCACGCCGATGCCCACGCACTGCCCTACGCAAATGATTTTTTCGATGCGATCGTATGCATTAATTCCTTTCAGTTCTACGGCACGTCAGATACATATCTGGCGGATTATCTGGCGCATCTGCTAAGGCCTGATGGCCAGTTCGGGTTGGCTTTGTGGGGCCCGGCGGACGAATTTTGCGGTAAAGTTCCTGTCGATATGGAAAAAGGTTGGTGGCCGGACTTTTACTATTTCCACTCTCTTGACTGGTGGCGGTGGCACTTTGAAAAAACAAAGCTTTTTTCCATAGCGTTTGGGGACGACATGGACGGCGACGGCGTTCGTGTCACGGCGCAATGGGCAAAGATCATGGACAAATTTGATGAACTCCATAACAATGATATCATGCGCTGGAACAGGATGGTTGCAACGCGCAACAGCTTCCATGCGGATGATTTCAGGGTGTGAGCAATTATCTATGCAAGGCATGCACGGAGGAAACCTGCCATGTTGATCGGTACCGCACAAATCACCATCTACGCCCCCTGGGTGCATTCCCTGAAGGAGAAGCGTATGGTGGTCAGGAGTATCTGCGCCAAGGTACGGAACAAGTTCAACGTATCCATTGCGGAGGTGGATGCACAGGATCTGCATCAGCGGATCGTACTGGGCTTCGCCTGCGTAGCTGGTGACACAGCCATGGCCGACAGCATGATTGAAAACATAATGAATTTCATTGAGAGCAATTCGGAAGGCGAAATAATCGATATTCAAAAAGAATTACTGTAACGCATATCAATCATAGACCAGGAGGGTGTCCCATGAAAATCACTGATATCGAAACGCCCGCCTTGATTCTAAACGAATCTGCATTGTTGCGCAATCTGGCCGTAATAAAAACACTGATTGACGAAATTGGAATCAGCCTGCGGCCTCACTACAAATCGCACCGCTCAGCATACCTGGCCGAATTGCAGATGTCCTATGGCGCAAAGGGGATCACATGCGCAAAGGTTGGCGAGGCAGAAGATTTGGCTGATGCCGGGATACAAGATGTTTTGATTGCCAACCAGATTACTGCCCCATCCAAAATCGCCCGGGCAGTGCAGGTAGCCCTAAAGACGAACTTAACGTTATGCGTGGATACAAAGCAAAACGTGCTCGATCTGGAGGAAGCAGCAAGCCTCAAAAATGCCAATTTGTCGATATATATCGAGTTTGAAATCGGCATGAACCGCTGCGGAGTCGGAACATTTGAGGAAGTATATGCGCTTGCGGAGCTGATACAAAAACAGCCGCATTTACGTTTTGGCGGCATACAGGCTTATGCAGGTCAATTATCACATGAAGTTGATGATGAAAAGCGGCTTAATCATTCGGTCAATATAGAGCGCCGCCTATCACTTTTGAAAGAGCACCTGGAATCCAAAGGGATACCTGTAAAGGAGATCAGCGGACTGAGTACGGGAACGCTTCCGCTAAGAAGGGAAATAGAAACCGTTTATACCGAGGCGCAGGCAGGCAGCTATCTTTTTATGGATGCTTCCTATGGGAAATTGAACCTGCCCTTTGAACATTCCTTGTATGTTCTGGCGACCGTCGTATCTGTAAGGGGAGATGCCTTTTATACCGACGCCGGCCTCAAAACATGCAGTGTAGACCAGGGAAATCCTGTTTTGGAAGACCATCCTGAAGTAAATGCCCGGCTCAGTGAAGAGCATATAGCGCACCAACTGCCTGGGCATACCTACAGAGTGAATGATAAAGTGCAATATATTCCGGGACATTGCTGTACGAATGTCAACCTGTTCGACAAGATATATCTGGTTTCAGATCAAGAAGTTTTGCGCGTTATACCGGTTACCAGCCGCGGAAAGTCACAATAAAAATAAATGGATATACTATAAAGGTGGACCGGCAAGCAATGATAGCTTGCCGGTTTTGCACTATCATTTCCTGTGTATGCACACAGTTGGATATCTTTACTCTTTCTGCTGCCTGTGATACAGTAAACAAAGGAATTTTCGCAACGGGAAGCACGAGGATGTCATGATTGTTAGCGCAAGCCGCCGCACGGATATACCGGCCTTCTATCCGGACTGGTTCTACCAAAGAATCAGGGAAGGGTTTGTTTTGACGCGCAATCCCATGCGCTTTCACCAGGTCTCCAAAATAATCCTCTCCCCCGAAACGGTGGACGGCATTGTGTTCTGGACGAAGAACCCTGCCCCCATGATGTTAAGGCTGGATGAACTGAATGCGTACGCCTACTATTTTCTGCTCACGCTTACCTCCTATGGCAAAGATATAGAGCAGAACGTACCCGCAAAAAGCAATGAAGTGATTCCCACATTCCAGCGTCTGTCCGATAAAATTGGGCCCGAAAGAGTCATATGGCGTTACGACCCAATCTTGCTCAGCAAAAAATATACCATTGACTATCACCTGGAATATTTCCATGAGATTGCCAGACGTTTGAAGGGTTACACACAAAAGTGCATTATCAGCTTTGTGGACCGCTACCGGAACACGGATGCAAACCTTGGTTCTCTCGGGCTTGAGGAAATCGATGATATCGCCAAGCGAAGATTGGCTGAGTCCATTGCCCAAACCGCACGTAGTTTTGGTATTAACGTCGAAACCTGCGCCGAAGAGATTGATCTAAACGCCTATGGCATAGGCCACGCAAAATGCATTGATGGAAACCTGCTGGACAAGATTCGCGGATATCCCCTTAAGGTATTAAAGGACAAAAACCAGCGGCCCCATTGCGGCTGTGATGCCAGCGCTGATATCGGCATGTACAACACCTGCAAAAACGGCTGCAAATACTGTTACGCCAATTACGACACCAGGGCACTGAAAAGCAATGCGGCCGGCCATGATCCATTTTCCCCGCTGCTGATTGGCAGCATAGGTGAGGATGATGTCATCAAGGAACGCATCTGACTATGCGTGGCCAAATAATGGAGGAAGCATGTTCTATCAAAATACCGTCATGCGCGGCTTTTTTCCCGATCCGTCGGTCATCTGCGTAAACGGCATGTATTACGCGGCAAACTCTACCTTTCAGTACTTCCCCGCCATCGTCATTAGTGAAAGCCGCGACCTTGTGAACTGGCGGATTATCGGTCACGCCATTACAGATCCGTATTGGCTGGATTTATCCGACATCAAGGATTCTCACGGCATCTGGGCGCCGGACATCTCTTATTCGGATGGCCGGTTCTGGATTTTCGCTCCTCTTAGGCTAAACGGCGATAGCGGAAGAAGCCATACGGTGCTTCGCCGCCAGCTTGTCATGCATGCGGAGAAACCGGAAGGCCCATATAGCAAACCTGTCTGCCTGGAAATGGACAATATTGATCCATCTCACTTTGTAGATGAGGATGGCCGCCATTACCTGATTAATGCGCCTGGCATCGCCATCACGCCTTTGAATAAGGATTGTACTGCCTTTGCCGGAGAAACGGTACAGGCTTGGGCGGGTACCGGGAAAAAGGCGCCGGAAGGGCCGCATATCCTGAAAAAGGATGGCTGGTACTATGCCATTCTGGCCGAGGGCGGCACGGGCTTTGAGCACCAGATCTCCGTAGCCCGTTCCCGCCATTTTTACGGTCCCTATGAGCCATGTCCTCATAATCCCATATTGAAGCAGCGTGATCCTTCTGCCCTTTTGCAAAGGTGCGGCCATGCCAAGTTTGTGATGGCGCCGGACGGAAATTGGTACGCTCTGTATTTGTGCGCCCGACCTGTCGGTGGGAAGTATACCATCATAGGCCGGGAAACGGCGCTGCAGCGCGTTGAATGGACGAATGAAGGCTGGCCCTATATAGGCAATGGGATTCCTTTAGAGTCCGCTGACCTTCCTGTACCCGGCATAGATCAGCATATTGAAACGTCCTTCTTCGACTATTTTGACAGCCCAACGCTTAAGAAGGAATGGCAGTTTGTACGCAGCCCCAGCAGCGAATGGTCGCTGTCGGAGTGCCCCGGGCATTTTCGCATTTGGACACAGGACGGCGACCTTCATGAGCGCCGGGCGAAAAATACACTGGTGCACAGGGAGACGGAAACACGGTATACCGCCTCCACCCAATTGCATTTTGATCCCCGGTGGGAGGGAGAGCAGGCGGGTCTAACCTGCTACTATGCCACGGACTCCTATATCAAGTGTGCCAAAACCAGGGACGGTGTGGTGCTATCCATGAGGGCAGGCGGTGAAGAAAGGATTGTCGCCTCCTCACCGCTTCAAAGCCAGCAAGGCCCAGTAACGCTTCAGGTGCAGGTAGACGGACTAAAACGCAGCTTCTTCTTCCGGGAGGGAGATGGTCCTTTCAAAGCGCTGGGTACCATTGAGGATTGTAAGTTCTTAAGCGACGAGTTTTTGCAAAACGGTACAAAAAGGCACACAGGCACCATGGTGGGCCTGTATGCCAATAATGGCGGATGCGGCAGTCGCATCCCGGCTGATTTTGATTCTTTTGAGTACAATGCCGTTTCGGAATAAACCGTTACTTTCTGGATAGGTTCAATAGAAAATCATCCAGCTTGCCCCACGGCCCGCTGCCATCGCAGGATACATAAGCGCCCACTGTGATTTCCCCATGTTTTACAGCAATGTTGTGAAGCGTGGGGTTTTCCCATTCCTGCCATTTGGTAACCTTCATGGGTGTGGTGGCCACCACCTGGCCATCCACTACGGCATAGATGTACATGTCCTGTTTCGCCACATTGCCGCCATGAATATACAGGCTGAAGTCATACTCCCCTTCCCGCAAGTTCGTCACAGTCTGCTCTACGGTAAAGCCAACCTTATCCACGCTATAAAAGTGCAGCAGGTAATCCCCCGACTTTACATCGTTCACGCTGCTGCGGCGCTCCAACTCCTGCTTGATTCCATCAACGCCTTGGAGCTTCCACATGGACATGTCCTCTTCTTCAAGGCCGGGATTTTTCAAGAAGTTCTGCGCCGTAATCCGAAGGAAGCATTGAACTGGTGTTCCATCCGCAACACCGTCGATCACATATTCCCCCAGCCCGGCTGCAATGGCATCCTGCAGCCGCGAAGCGTTCCAGGTGACCTTCACAGCCTCTGCCGTTCCGTCATTGTACAGGGCATTCACCGTCTCAGGCAGTGTTACACCGTCGTCTATATAGCACAGCGTTTGAGGGCTTTGGAAACTATCCACTTTGCGAGCTGCAACAGCCCCGGTGCGGATGTATTGAAAGATTTTCAGCGTTGGCAGCGCCTTTCCTGTAAAATCGAACAGCGCCTGGTTATCCCAGGAGGTTCCCCCATAGTACAGCCCCGCGTCATTCGGATCATAGGAACCGGCGTAGGAGGAGGCCCAGCCGGAACCGAACTTTTCCCACAACGCGCTTTGAGCTTCCTTCCCTTTCGCCGGAACCGGCAGCCAGGCAGGCTCCCAATAGAAAACACCCAAGGCCTTTTCTCCAACTGCCTGCACTGCAGCCACAAGCTCCCGCATGGCGTTGGCCTGGCCCTGCATGGTGGTGGCATACCGCAGGGTGATGCCGTCCGCCGGGCAGGAATTGCCCTGCTCATCCCCGTTTTCCCTGGTGTACAGGTAGGCTGTTTCCGCCACCATCACCCGCTTGTTATAGGTTGCTGCAATTTCCGACAGTACCTTGGTCAGGTTCTCCGTAGTGCCGTGCCAATAGGAATAGTAGGAGGTGGCGTATACATCGTAATCCACCTTCCTGGCGCTTAAAACTTGTGCGTACCTTAAAACCGGCTGAGAAAAATGCACTGCCACCAGGATGTCGGGATCTATTTCCCGCACCGCGGCACTGCCGGCATTGATTAGCTTCGCGATCTTGATCCAATTATTTTCGCCGCTGAGCATGGTATCTGTCTCATTGCCGATTTGCACCATGCCAATGTTGATACCCGCATTCTTCATACGCTTCAGGGCGTCATAGGTAAAGTCATGCAAGGCCTTGGTCTTCGTTTCAATATCCATCCCTGCCCAAGCCTTTGGTTCCTGCTGCTTTTTGGGATCTGCCCAGAAGTCGGAATAATGGAAATCCACCAGCAGCTTCATGCCGCTTGATGTGGCCCGCTTTCCAATCTCGATGGCCGTATCCACATTGCAATTGCCACCGCCGTAGCCGTGGCCCGATACATCAAAGGGATCGTTCCAAACTCGTACCCGAACATAGTTGAAGCCGCTTTGAGACAAAAGAGCAGTAAGTTCCGCCGGATTTCCCGCTTCATCCTGATAGGTCACACCGCTATTCTCCAAAGATAACAGGCTGGAGATGTCGGCCCCGTAAATGAAGTCTTCCTTCAAACCTTCCACCGGCTTAACATAGATTTCTGCCATAATCTGACCGGCCGTCTCACTCATTGCCAAGCCGGGCAGCAGAAAACATCCCGCAAGCAACACCGACAGCAGCTTCTTCATGGCGCATCCTCCCTTCACAGTACCACCTTTTTTCGGCTCACAGCACTAACGCTCACACAGACCAAACGGGCGTATTGTTCCGCAACCGTTTCCTTCATCGCAGCCATGGCATCCCGCATAACGCGCACGCCTTTTTTCTGTGGAACGATATGCAATACAAGCTGCTTGCCCAGGCACCTATTCGCCAGTTCCCGCAAGCCGACTTCCCATACCCCGCCGTTATGAAAATGATCCGCGATCAATTCCCCGCTCAGGAATAACTGCGCCGCGTCGCCCTCGTACGCAATGCAAAGGCGTGCGTCATAGATATTGTTCAGGCTGCCCTTGGGAATTATCAATACATGCCGTGTGTCCGAAAGGCTGCGCACCTTCACCTGGATCATCGGCTGCGAAAAAGAAAAGCGGTGCATAGAACAGGTACCATTCAGAGAAAGTTCTTTTGCGTTTCTTGCCGGAGGCCACAGCCTAAGCTCCGCTTCCTCCTTTTCCGATTCCACAAGCAGCCCACCACCATCTTCGGTAACGGCTGCATCGGACCAAAGAACATGCGGTGTGCCATGCATCATAACCTGCGCAAGCCCCAAAGCCATCTCCCGGCTGAAGCAATTTATCTGCAAATCTCCGCCTGGCAAATGCACCGTTTGGGTTTCCATTTCTCCGTCCCCGAATGTGATCTTTCCAGCGCCCGAGAAGACCATTTCGCTACGCATACCTTCAGGCCGGAAGCAGAACCATAGTTCCCCTGAATCAGTTTTCAGAATGTATACCGGCTGCATTGTGGCATAAGAAAGACTATCGCCCAAAATAGGCAAACCAAAGGGCAGTACGCAGCTTTCCCCCTCCTTAAGGTTCAGGCTGCCTTCTTGCGGAATACGCAGCTTTCCTTGATCTGTATCCAGATCAAATACGATATCCATCTTATCCTGCATAGCCGCATGATCCTGAAAGTTGTTCAGGAACAGAAAGCCCATGACGCCATTCCTACGGGCGGCATATCGCAAAGTTTTCTTATCCGTAGGCAATAGTGAATCTGCATTTTCAGGCAGGGATGTTTCCATTTCACACAAAAAGGAACCGAATGTATTCAGCGTGCCATGGAGCAGCCGTAAGCGGCGGTAGGATTCCCGCAGCTGCCCGAATTCCCCCACCGGCGCCTGATAATCGTAGGAAAGTTTGGGGCACCAAAGCTCATTAAGGAAGCGGCTCTTTTTTCCGGTGGGATTGGTACCGCCGCAGAACATGTAGTAGCCCACAAAGTTGCAGCCTGAACCCACCTTCACATTCGCCAGCGCATCCACGCTGCGGGGGTCCACCCGGAAGCGGTAAGCATAACTTGTCTGCATGCCGCCGCCCATTTCGCAGCAGGCAAAGGGCATATCCGCCGGGGGATACAATGGATTATAGCTGTGATACCGGCTGCAGTTTTCACTGCGGCAATCCCTGTACAGGTATTCCTCCGTTGCTGGATGATCCGGCGTTTCAGGCGTAATCAGCCATGGTGCGTAAGGGTACCCACCCCACAGCGGCACACATTCCTCATACGGGGCCGCGGCGCCTCCCCAGGCCGTGCATGTGTAGAAGGGAACGTCAAGGCCAGCTTCCATGCACAACCTTTTCAGCGCCAGTAAGTACGCATCCCCTTCCCCGCTGCTGTTCACATACTCATTCGTGGTGCCCCGGGTATCCTCCCATAGCGCGGCGGAGTGCATATACTCGTTGTCCAGCTGCGCGGCGATCACAGGTCCGCCATCCTTGTATAACAGCCCCTGCACCTGCCCGGCAATCTGATCATACAGCTTCTTCACCAGGCGCAGGAAACCAGGGTCCGTTGATCTTGGCTCAAAGGGCATGCCATATACCCAGTCGGGCACGCCGCCGTTGCGCACTTCCCCATGGTTGAAGGGCCCCAAGCGAAGAATGACATACAATCCCAGTTCCCCGCACAGCGTGACAAACCGGTTAATGTCCCGGCGGCCGGAAAAGTCAAACCTACCCTGTATCTCCTCGTGATGGATCCAGAAAACATAAATGGATACCACATTTACGCCGCAGGCTTTCATTTTACGCAGCGCATCCTCCCAGCGACTGGGATCAAGACGGCTGTAATGTATCTCCCCTGCTATGCTGAAAAACGGTTTGTCATCCACCGTAAGATAGGCGTTCGTCCAGGCCATGAAATGACCGTCTGGGCTTTGACCTGCAAATTTTTCACCCAAGGTAAAATAGCGTCCGGTGCGCACCGGGCGAAGTGTGTAAGCCATGGGAAAATCCTCCCGATTATTCTTTGACTGCCGCGCTGCCAAGCGACATGACCATGATCTTTTGCCCGGCCAGGAAAAACGCGATAAACGGCACCGCCACCAGCAGCGCTCCGGCGGCGAAATTGGTAAACTCGTTCTTTTTGTCGGTCACCATGGCGAACAAGCCCAGTGCCAGTGTCTGCATCTTGGGCGAGCGCAGCACCATCTTGGGGAAGATGAAGTCCATCCACGGCCCGGTGAAGCTGACGATGGCCAGGAAGACAATGATTGGCCGTGCCATGGGCAGGATGATCTTCATAAAGGTATACAGGTTGCTGGCTCCGTCAATGCGTGCCGCTTCGTCCATGCTCCTGGGCAATGTATCCATATAGCTTTTTACCAGCCAAGTATTATAGGGCGTGTTCCCGGCCACGTACACAAGGATAAGCCCCCATAGCTTATCCAGCCCGTCGATCCTGAGCAGGATCACATACATGGCGATCATACCCACAAAGGACGGGAAAATCTGCAGAACCAGCAAAGATACCATGAGACTGCGTTTGAAGGTAAAGCGGAAGCGGGAAAAGGCATACGCCGCCAGGGAGGCAACCACCACTGTGCTGGTGGAGGTGCCCAGGGCAATGATCAGCGTGTTGCGGAACCACAGCGCGTAATTTGTGTTTTGGAATAAATGGTTGAAATGATCCCACGTAAACCCTTCGGCAAAAGGCAGCACGTTGTTGACCGAAATGGTATTGCCTGGCGTTACAGCCGCGGACAGGATATATACCATGGGATAAAGCACGAAAAAGGCGACGACAGCCAGCACGAAATAAATGATGCCCACGTTCAAACCGCTGAAAAACCGGTAGGAGGCGTTGGATCTCTGGGAGCGCATCATCACAGATCACCCTCCTTAAACGCCTTGGTTCTCACAAAGTTGAAAATAGCGAAGGGTGCAAGTATCAAAAACACCATGATCGCCAGCACAGAAGCGAAATTGTACTTTTGCAGTGTGATGGTTAGCTTATATATCCAAGTCACGATGATGTCTGTAGCAAATGCGCTGGTGGTGGTGGAATCAGGAGCCACGGGGTTGCCGCCCGTCAGGAAGAAGATCGCGCCGAAATTGTTGATGTTGTGGGTAAAGCTCATAATGATCAGCGGCAGTGTTTGGTACACTACCGTCGGCAGCGTCACATGGCGGAAAACCTGAAAACGGCTTGCGCCGTCGATGGCCGCAGCCTCAAATATATGTTCCGATATGGCCGTCATCGCTCCGGTTGTCAGCATCATGAAGTACGGGAAGCCCGCCCAAAGGTTGATAACAATCAGGGTGACACGGGCAAGCATCGGGTCAGACAGCCAGGGAATATCGCTCATCTTTCCAATAATGCCAAGCTGCATCAGCGTTTTGTTTATGGTTCCGAAAGAACCGTTGAGCAGATTTTTCCACACCAGCATACTCACCACGCCGGGGACCGCGTAGGGCAGGATGAATATGGCCCTGAATACAGGCGCCAGGCGGATGCGGCGGTCATGCAAAAGCACCGCCATGATCATTCCCCCGGCATAACAGGTGAAGGTAGCCATTATCGCCCAGACCAGCGTCCATAAAGCAACACGTCCAAGTGCTCCTGTCCAGGTGGCATCCCCGCCAAACATGGCGGCAAAATTCTTAAATCCTACCCATTGGGACAGGTTCTTTGGCGGTATGTGCTGCGGCATGGAGTAGTTGGTGAACGCGACCAGCGCCGAAAACAATAGTGGCACCATCACAAAGAAAACAAGCAATACTACAGCTGGTGTGAGGGCTGTCAGCGGAAACGCCTTCTCCGCCATGCTGGCCAGTATCTTTCTATTCTCCGTAAGGTTGCCTGTAGCACAAGCCGATTTATAAACAGCCCTGGCGCTTTTAATAGATATGAAATAAGCCAGAAAAAACAATGCAACGGCGGCCAGCACGATCACGCCGTCGATGAGCATGAAAATGGAATGCAGTTTTTGTACGTTGCCTTCGTTTCCCGGAACGTTGCCCAGGGTAATCAGATTCTGAATTTTTTGGGCGATGGCCGGTATCTGGGTAATGAACAGAATCTCGATTAATGCAAAAAGGATTCCTTTGACATACTGTTTCAGGTAAACAATGTGCGAGAACCCCATGAACAGGCATGAAGCAAGCGTAATTCTTCCCATATGTACACGGCGGTTGTCCAGTGCAAGAGCGGTCAAAAAACCACCTCCCGGATTGGATACAAGCAGGGGGCACGCTTTTACGTGCCCCCGTTGGATTTGGTCTAGGCCGTTATTGTGCAAGGATGGCGGCGTTAGCTGCATCCAGCTCGGTCTTCACGTCGCTGCCGTTCCAGATGTTCTGGCTGGCCGCACCTGCGGCATCCCAGAATTTGCCCATCTGAGGAATGGAGGGCATGGGGAAGGCGTATTGCATTTGAGCAAGGAAGCCTTCCATGTAGGGGCTTTCCACCTTGATGGGGGTAGAGGGCATAGCGCCGGTGATTTGGAAGCGCAGAGCCTGCATTTCAGGGGTGAGCAGGAACTCACCAAACAGGGCCGCTTCTTCCGGATGCTCGGAATAGGCGCTGAGGAACATGCCGCGGGTACCGGAGAAGGTGGCCGGAGGCGTCTTTTCGCCGGGCAGGGCGGGAATGGGCGCCACACCAAAGTTCACTTTGGCCTCGGTAAAGGGGGCGATGTTCCAGGGGCCGGAAATATGCATGGCTGCTGTGCCATCCTTGAAGGCCGCATCACAAAGGGCGGTGGTCAGGTCGGCGGCGGGCGCATCCAGGATCTTGCGCAGGCTTTGGAAGAACGTCATGCCTTTGATGGCATCCTCTGTATTCAGGTAGGTGGAGGTGATATCAGTGCCGCTTTCGCCAAACAACCGGTTGGCTCCGCCTGTGGTGAACAGGATGGTGTAGTATACGCTGGTCACGTCCATCATGAAGCCATACTTGCCGGGGTTGGCGGCATTATAGGTTTCGCAGAACTTCACAAGTTCTTCCCAAGTAGCTGGAGGAGTGGGAATGATGTCCTTGTTGTAGTACAATGCATAGGTTTCGGAAGCGGTGGGATAGCCGTACATCACGCTGTCATAGGTCACGGCATCGGCGCAGCCGCCCAGCACCATGGGAGCAATTTTCTCGGGGTTGGGCAATCCGGTTACATGTCCACCGGACACCAGTTCGCCCAGCTTATCATGGGGCGCGGCAAAGAGGTCGGGGCCGATGCCGGCAGGGCCGTCCAGGGCGATCTGCCCGGCGCTGTCGCCAAGTTCCACGTTCACATACTCAATGGTAATGTTGGGATGGAGAGCGGTAAAGGCTTCCCCCGCTTTTTGAATCCATTGATCGGGGCCATTGGTGGATTCCCAGACCACCAAATTCACCTTTTCTTCGGCGCTGACGGACACAAGGCCCAGGCAGAGCACCAAAACCAACAAGATGGAAAACACCTTTTTCATGGATGAAACACCTCCTGCAAGATTTGAACCATATCTGCACCACGCAAACAGCGCGGCCGCATCCGGAGCCGAGCAGAAATTTTCATTTATTTATTAAGGAAGGGCTTACATGTCCATATGAATACCATATCACACATGCAATCGATTGTCAATCGCAAGATTTTATTCCTTTAAAACGCAATATGCTTTACCTTTTTCCGCCTTGGATGTACAATAAAAGCAAGGCTCTCCTGAAAGGATTTGTCACCATTGCGCGAAAAAAAGAACATTTATGACATAGCTAAGGAAGCAGGAGTTTCCATCGCCACGGTCTCCCGCGTATTGAGCGGGCAGCAGAACGTAATCGGTGAAACGGTCGACAAGGTAATGAAGGTGGTGGAAAAGTACAACTACCGCCCCAGTGCCATGGCCCGGAATCTATACCAAAAGCGCTCCAGAACGCTTGGTCTGGTACTGCCCGAAATGTCTAACCCCTACTATGCCAAAATGTATGCCGCCGCCGAGGAGGAAGCACGGCAAAAAGGCTATGTGCTGATGCTGTTCCATCCTCCCAAGGGCAAATCCATCGACCGTAACCTGGCAGAATTATTAATGGAACGACGGGTGGACGGTGTGGCCATCAACGGGGAATTTCTGGCCTCGGCTAGGAACCCTGAGGAGTTTTCGCTGGTACGCGAAATCAGCCAATATATGCCCGTTGTGCTGCTGGGCTGCGTGCTGGAGGAACTGCCCTGTATTTCGGTGACAACAGACCTTTCCAACTGCATCGAACTTTCCATCTCCCACCTTACGGCGCTAAAACACCGCCGTATCGCGCTTCTAGGTGGAAACGACGACCTTTCCATACCACTCAGCCGTGATGTGGGCTATCACCGGGCACTGGAAAGAGCCGGTCTTCCCTACAGGGCGGAATACCGCATATTTGGCGAATGCTCCACCCAGGGCGGTTACGATGCAGCCAGGACCATGCTGAATGGATTGCCCGCAAAGGAATGGCCTACCGCCATCATTGCCGCCAACGACCTGGTTGCCGTTGGGGTCATGAAACACCTGATGGAGCGGAATCTGAAAATTCCGCAAAACATTTCCGTCATCGGCTGTGATAATCAGTTTTTCAGTGCCTTCGCCACCCCTGCCCTTGCGACGCTGGATACAAAGCCCGAGGAGATCGGCAATCTTGCCGTATCGCTTCTTCTCTCCTCACAGGATACTCTACAAAAGACACAGCACACCATTTTTGCGGACCTTGTTGTGAGGGAATCCTGCGGTATATGTTCCGAATAGATAGGCGAAAATCAATTTTCTATAAAAAACACCCGCAGGTTAACCCTGCGGGTGTCGTGCTTTGCGTTCATTCAGGACACGGCGTGGCCTTCTCTCGCTTGCCGCCACCTGGCATAGAGCAGCTTTGTCAGTGCGGCCCTGGGCACAAGCCGGCCCAGAATGCTGAAGATACGGTTGGCCGTGCCGGGGATATAAATCCGCTTACCCCGCAAAGCTCTTGCAATGGTTCTCCGGGCCACCAGCGGAAGACTGTTGGTGGTTATCCTGCCCCAGAAGCCCTGGGCGCTGATCCCTTGCATAGCGCCGGGTGTAGTGGGAAGCCCGCCGGGGCAGAGCGCCATTACCGTTGCATTATGATCCGCCAACTCCTGGGAGAGCGCCATGGAAAAGTCCAGCAGAAACCGTTTGGAGGCTGCGTACGTGGCTTTAAGCGGCATTGGATACAGGGATGCCAGGCTGGATACCACCACAACGGTGAAGCGTTTGTTAATATCCCGCCTGCCAAGAGCTCCATGGAGAACCCGCAAGGTGCCCTCGATATTGACCTTGACGATATCGATCAACCGTTCGCACTCCAGTTCCAAAAAGCCGCCTTCAAAGTCGATGCCAGCCACATGCAGCAGCAAATTAAGCGCAACATTCTTCTCCCGAATGTATTCAAACAGTTTTTTTACATCTGCCGCGTCTGTCAGATCGCAGGGCATGGAATCCACCATGACATCGTACTGACGCATAAGGCCTTCTTGGAAAACTATAAGGCTCGAAGCGTTTACATCAGTCAGTATCAAATCATAGCCGCGCCGGGCGGCCTCCAAGGCCATGGCTCGCCCCAGGCCGCCGCCCGCGCCTGTAATCAGAACCGTCATGTATCTCCCTCCCCGAAAGAATCGATGCCACAAAGCTTTTTGCTCATTTCAAACAATTCCGCCCTGTCTGCCGGCCTGTCTGCCCGCCGGTCATAAGGAGCCTGTTTTGAGTTTAGGTAATACAGGCCTGTATCAGCAAAGGTCGGAGCACAAAGAAAGCCGTAGGTGCATGCAGCTATTTCGGGAGGAGTTCCCTGCCTTTTACGCATGGACCATACGGCGCGCACCAGCCCGCTGGTCTGTTTGAAACCGATGTCGGTGCTCACAAGGCCCGGATCCACCACATAGGCCCGCACGCCGTTCTTTTCGTACCGGCTGTTGAATTCCCCCGCAAAAAGCAGGTTGCACAGCTTTGTTTGCTTATAAGCACCCAGGCAGCTGTACCGCCGTTTTTGATACATCATGTCATCCCAGTGGATAGTATAATGCTTGTGGGAGCCGCTGCCCGTGATGATCACCCGCCCACCGGCCTTTTTCAGTGCACCCATCAGCCGGTGGGTGAGCAGAAATCCCGCAAGATGATTCAAGGCAAACTGCTGCTCATAGCCTTCTTCCGTGGTGGTGTACCAGGTGCGCACAGCCCCGGCATTGTTGATCAGCACCTGAAGACGCCCATCACAATAAGCTTCAAGATAAGCTTTCAGTTCTCCGGCTACACGGTTCACTTCCCGCTGATGCATCAAATCACCATAGAAGAAAGCGATTTCCGCTTTGGGATACAACCCATGCAGCTTAGCCTGCGCCTTATCACAGTTATCCTTGGTGTGGCCGATCAAAAGAACGCGCCAATCCATATCCAAAAGCTTTTTAGCCACCGCAAACCCGATACCTGAAGTGGCTCCGGTAATAACTGCAGTATTCATTTATGGCCTCCCAAGTAGCTGTCGTAGACAGCTTGGGGCACATAAGCCGTGATCTTCATTTCATACGGCTGCGGGAAAAAGCCAAGGAATGTCGGCTCAAAAGGAATTTCCGTAAGTGTAAGCCTTTGGTCTTCCACAGTCCACACAAAACGCTTTGTAAGGTCGATGGGCCTGGGAAGCCATGCTTTTGCATAAACTTCAATCTTCGGAGTCTCTTCAGAAGGCATAACCAAAACCTGCGCCTTGGAAGTATCAACCTGAATACTTTGAAAGCTTCCTTCCGGATAAAACGTCTTGGCGGCTTCATAGGACGTAAAACTCCCCGTGCCTACAGAATAGGAGACAATTACGGCGATACCCAGAAGCCCTGCCGCCATGAGGATAAACCAGAATTTAATGCGCTTTTTCATTTTTCCTTCTTCCTTTCCTCATTGGGGTCCATTCTGCGCCTTGCCATCGATGACAGCGCGCTTATGGTCACCCCCCATAGCGCTTTTCCTCCAATCAGGCACAGCGCTCCCATGCTAAAAAACGTAATCCCCGAGAATATGGCCAGGAAGCCAAAGGCGATAAAGCTTTTTACAAACTCAATAACAGACAGGCACGCAAGGGCAGCCGCCCCAATAACAAGCGAACCCCCCAGAACAAATATTGGAATCATGGCCAGCACAAATATCAGATAAAGCGTTCCAATGATGAAACCCTTGCCCATGCGATAAGCGAATGTGGCACCTACCATGCGCATGGCATCCTGCGGCTTTTTCGTCTTTTCAGCTTGGGTTGTGGCGATCAAAGCGGTATACAGCTTTGCAATGCTTTCCGGCTCACCTAGTTCGTCCGAAATCTGTTTCTCCGTTTTTCCCTGGGAAAGACCTATTTCAAAATGTTCCCGGTAGTCCGAGAGAATATCGTCCCGCTCGGCTTGGTCAAGCCGGTTCAGCGCCCGGGATAGCGCCTGTAAATATTCATTCATCCGCCTCATCCTCCAGCAAAATGTGGTTCACCTGGTGCACAAACATCAGCCATTCCTGCCTTAGCTCAGACTCCGCCTTTTTCCCCGCCTCCGTCAGCCGATAGTACTTGCGTGGCGGCCCGCCGGATTCATCTGATAGGTAGGTTTCGCAAAGCCCATCAGCTTTGAGCTTTCTCAGCAGCGGATACAGCGTCCCCTCAGCGATTTCTATGCTTTTGGATATCTGTTCAGCCAGTTCGTATCCGTAGGTATCCCGGTGACGAAGTGCCGCCAGAACACACAGGTCCAGCACACCCTTTTTGAATTGCGGGTTCATGCCGTTCCTCCCTTCTGTTCATTAACCACTATTGTTCATTGTTCAGTAGCAAACACAGTATAGCACCCTCCCGCATGCTTTGCAAGAGGGTGCAAAAATTTTTATCTATAAAGCCGCCTAGCCATCGGCCTTACCCCCGAACTTGTAACCCACGCCCCGTACGGTACGGATATACACAGGCTCCTCTGCCTTGTCCTCCAGCTTGGCACGCAAGTTCTTGATATGGGAATCGATGGTCCGCTCGAACCCTTCATAGGAAAATCCAAAAGCACACAGGATCAATTCATCCCGGGTAAACACCTTGGCCGGCTGTTTCATCAATGCCATCAGAAGCTTGTACTCATTAGGCGTAAGGGGAATTTCCCTACCGCCGCGCCACACCTGATGCGCAATCACATCTACCTTCAGATCGCCGCCATTTATGGTGGTGGCCTCCCCGTCCTCCTTATGCCCAAAGCGGCGCAAAAGCGCTTCCAGCCTGGCCATCAGTTCCCTCGGGCGGAAGGGTTTGATCACATAGCCGTCCGCTCCAAGGTTCAACCCCTCCACCACATCGTTTTCGCTTCCTTTAGCTGTAAGCATCAGCACTGGCACATCGGAAAGCTTGCGAATGGTTTTTAATACCTCATCGCCGTCAAGTACCGGTAGCATCCTGTCCAGCACCACTGCATCAGGACGGTGCGCTTCAAACATCGCAAGCGCGGTTTTACCATCGTACGCAGACAGCGTTTGATAACCCTCACGGTTTAAGTATGCCTCGATAACGCTGACGATTTTTTCTTCGTCCTCCACGATGAGTATAGTTGCTTTACCCATGCTTCCTCCTCATTTAGTCCAATCATATGGTTCATTTTCTCGCAATCTCATGGAGAAATAATTAAGACTGGTGATGTGCTTCCTGTAATAGGATAACCGGCATATCTGTTTTGCTGCCAATGATTCAAGGACACTATAGCATAACCAAAGCCGTTCCTCAAGAAAACTTGCCAAACACAGCAAAAAGGCCGCCCGTGCGGCCATTGAACGTTCGCTGCTTAATAATGGATTCCAATTTGTTTCATCCATTTATCCGCAGTAAGAATCGTGCTGGGAATGGGTACCTTCAACTCATTCAGTACGGACACAACCAGTGCCAACCCAAAAACGATGCCAAAGGCTGCAATATCCTTCCAGTTTTTTTTGCGGATCAACTGGGGAAGATCGATCAATGCAATCAAGCTGAAGATAAAGAATATAGCTACCATATCATGCTTCTGCCCCCTTTGCCTTCTTTTTTCTGATCTTGCCGACTATAAGTGCCAGAAGCGGAAGGATAAACTCAAAGACTTGCCAAAGGATGTCTGATGTCTCCCGACCTGATGTATCATGCTGTATGCTGGAGGGATACAGCGTGAAGCCATAGCTGACCATCAGAACACCCACGGCAAATACAATTGGCTTGTAGGATTTCATTTTGAACACCTGCGCCGTTGACAAAACTGTAACATAATGGAGAATGGAAATCTTGAAAAACAGCAGGATAATAACAACCACCGCAAACAAAATTTCCAAACGGCTTAGCGAACCAAAAAGCGTCACAAGCCGAAGCGATTCAAAGGCAGGCAGCGCGAAAAGGCTCACTGTGTTTCCGAGCACTGCCGTATCCCTGAACACCACCAGCAGGAACATCACAGCCCCCATCAAAAATCCGCCCAGAAAATAGCGGCCTATAGGCTTTTGCTTTTTACGAACATATGGCAGAATCATCAGGAAAACCACTAGTTCGCCAAAGGGTATGCTCAGTATGATGTTTATGCCCTCTACATATTTCATGGCTGGCAGCTGGAGTATAGGCAGGAAGTTGTTTATATCCATTTCACTGGAGGCAAACAGCAGCGAGAATATAAGCACCAGAACCGCTATCGAAATAAACAAAAAGGCATAACGCGTTACCACCTGAAGCCCGTACCGAACTGCAATCGCGGAGACAAGCACGCAGACGGCAGAGAGAACAACATCCGGGGTCTTGGTCATAATGGTCTGCTTGATAAACAGGCTCATATCCCTCAGGTTCAATGCAGCCAGCGTAAGAAAGAACAAAATGTGTAAAAAAGTGACCACTTTTCCCAGCACTTTGCCGAACGCCAGATCGTTGATCTCCACCAGGTTTTTTCCGGGATACAACTTCACCAGTCCAATATATACCAGCAGTATGGGCAGGCAAAGCACAATACCGCCCACTACCACAAACCAGGAATCATAATCCGTCACGCCAGTTATATAGGCAGACAGCAGCGAGGAGGACTGAATAAAACAGGCAGTGGAAAACAACACTTGGGATGGTGTGATTTTTCCTGTCTCCAGACTCATTTCTGCTTTTCCTCCATATCCAGGGAAAATCCTGTTTCTCCTGTGCCAACGATATGTGCTTTCACATTCAAAACAAGCTGAAGCGAAGGATACAGTGTATCCCATTGCTGTTCCATGCTCTTCCACTGTTTCGGGTATTTAATACGAAACTTGTCACCGAATTCATAAATGTCAGCATTCAGCTGCGTTGTCTTTACAAACGTAGTTAACACGCGCTGGGCAATGGCTTTTTCCGCCTCCTGCGTCAGCATGCCGTGAAGCTCCTCCAGCTTTATATCCCCAAAGCCGTTCAGTTCCTCAAAATCCAAAACAGTATCTATGTTAAGCAGCACCCCCATCCTGCCATCCGACTGGATCACAGGTGTTAATTTACTGCTAGCCTGAATGATATTCATGGAAACCGTTCCCTTATCTGTGGAAATCTCCAGAATGCCATCATTGATCTGCCCCATAGTCCACAAGTAGCCTGTGATCTCATCCCAGTTCAGTTCACCCACCATACGGTCATGCTTGAATACCGCCATTCTGGAAATGACCAGTTTTTTCTTTTGGTTTTCCTCCTGCACTTCCACTATCGGCAGGAGCGGAGCTGCCGATTCTTTAAGAAGCTTTGATACAAGGGTTAGCATGTTCACGTTCAGATAAGTAGATATGGTGGCATACTGTCTCATAATGCGAAATACCGCCACACCTGAAAGTTTGTCCTGATCCAATTCAGCGCTCAGCACATCCTTGGCCTTTCCATCTGCCACCAGTACCAACGTTTCCATACGCGACTCTTCGTCTCTCAAAAACATATCCAAATGCTGCTGTATACCTTTTTGCGCCAATTCTCTGCCAAACACGATCATCTGGTTATGTTGCAGAAAAAGTGTTCTTGTGCTTTCGCGGCGCATGGTTGATATGGCTGCAAGCACGCTTTTACCGCTGGCCTCCAGCAGTATGCTGTTGCCTCCCGATTCCCCTGATGAGCCGCCTGAACCGGAGCTGATGCCGCCACTTCCGCCCGAACCGGAACTGCCACCCGCTATTTTTGCAATCTGTACACTGACATCCACCTCACCCGTTTGCCCCCCTGCATTGCCGCCAGTATTACCGCTTGCGCTGCCGCTTGTATTGCCACCAGTGTCACCGCTTGTATTTCCCCCCGTATTCCCGCTGACATTTCCAGCCATATCCAATCCGATACCTGTTACGAAAAACAGCGTATCCAGCTCACGGCTGTCCCAGCATCCAGTTATTCCAAACAAAACAGTCAGCGTCAATAAGACACATACCAGTTTCTTCATTCTTCACCGCCTCCCGATTCGGGTTCCTTGCCTTGCTCATCATGAGGCCTCATGGGCGGAATGAAAAATCGCCTCCGAGTTGTGTCACCTTGAGCTATATCCTTTGGCCTCTTGGTCATGAACCATAATGGCATGCGCACCATTGTATCCTGCAGATCCCGGGAAAGGGCAAAAGATTCAAAGTAGGGTACGCCGAAAGATTTTAGCGAGGCGAGGTAAACCAGCATCGCCAGCAATCCCATAGCAATCCCATACCCGCCCAGCACAGTGGCCAGCAGCATCGAGATAAGCCGCAAAAGAGAAGCGGCATCACTTTGCATGGGTACCAAAAATCCAGTGACAGCCGTCATTGCCACAGTAATGACCAATGGAGCACCAACCAGCCCTGCAGACACAGCCGCATCTCCCATGATCAGCGCGCCAACAATACTGATTGCCTGACCTACGGGCCGGGGCAGCCGAAGCCCTGCTTCCCGCAGTATCTCAAAGGCAAAAACCATAATGAGCGCTTCCAGGAAAGCCGGGAAGGGTGTTCCTTCCCTCGCCTTTGCTATGGTAAGCAGCAAAGTGGTCGGTATAAACTCCTGATGGTAAGTGGTCAGCGCAATGTATATAGCCGGAGCATAGACCGTCAAAATAAAAGCCAGATACCGAAGCAGCCTGGCAAAGCTGGCGAAAAAAGGACGGATATAGTAATCTTCCGACGTTTGAAAGCTTTCAATGAAAAGCATGGGTGCCGTAAGCACAAACGGAGAGCCATCCGTGATGATGGCCACGCGTCCCTCCAACACTTTAGCAGCAGCCACGTCAGGTTTCTCCGTATATCCAATGGTGGCAAACAAAGAAAAGGGCGCATCCTCCATATATTGTTCGATGTATCCGGCATCCAGGATGGAATCCACCTGCAGCCCATTCAGCCGCCTTTTCACTTCTTCAACGACTTTGGGATCAGCCACATTATCCAGATAGATAATACATACATCCGTCAGCGTCTTGCGCCCCACGATGATATGATCCATCCTCAGTTGGGGACTTTTGATCTTGCGGCGCATAAGGGCGGTGTTGGTACGCAGGTTTTCCGTAAATCCTTCCCGAGGACCCCGGATCACCGACTCCGTCTGCGGCTCGGTTACACCTCTTTTCTCCCAGCCCTTGGTGCTCACCATGAGCCCTTTTGCCACACCGTCCATAAGGAACATGGTGTTCCCTGTCAGGCAATCGGCTATTAAGTCGTTGAGTGTTTCTTTTTCTTCCATATCCGCGCTGCAAAGCACCGTGCGCTGGATTTCCTCAAAAGCGATTATCGGGTTTACCGAAGGTTTTGAATCTATAGTGCGGAAGGACAGCAGCGGCTTTAAAATGCCTTCCGTAATGGTATCACTGTTGACCAGCCCGTCGATGAATACAAGCGCTCCAAAGTATTCTCCCTCCCTGCCAAAGCGCAGTTCATGTATCTTCACATCATTGCTCTTGCCAAGTATCTGGCTTATGGACTGAAGATTCTTATTCAGGTCCCGATGAAGTGCGGGAGGAGGTGCCTGCTTTTCATCACCTTCCTGGTCATGCTGCATTTTGTTCATGTGCTGCCAGTATTTGAGCTTTTTGATGACAGATTGAAACATCCTCGTCTCCCCCTCCCCCTTGGACATAGCAGTGTTATTTTTGCCGAAGCAGATAAAACTATACGCCGCAGCTGCGACTCCGACATTAGCGGTACAAGATTTGAAATCCTTGATTTTTTTCCCAGAAAGCAGTATAATTATGTAAAGTTAGCATATCCTAACCTTAATAGGGATAAAGGGGGCATTCCTATGAAACTGGTATTGCTGCGGCACGGGGAAAGCGAATGGAACCGCATGAATCTTTTTACCGGCTGGACGGATGTAGACCTTTCCGAGAAAGGCAGGCAGGAGGCTTCTTATGCAGGCCGGCTTTTGAAGGAGAGTGGGTTTGACTTTGATGTATGCTATACTTCGTATCTCAAGCGTGCCATCCATACGCTGAATCTTGCTCTGGAAGAAATGGACCGGGAATGGCTGCCGGTTATCAAAACCTGGCTTCTGAACGAGCGTCATTACGGCGCGCTGCAGGGGCTGGACAAGGCGGAAACCGCCCGGCGCTACGGTGAAGACCAAGTGAAAATTTGGCGGCGTTCCTTTGATGTGCCCCCGCCTGCGCTTACGGAAACAGATCCGCGTAGTCCCAGAGCCCAGGTTCAGTATCGTAATGAGGATAAATCCTTGCTGCCCCTTGCGGAGAGCCTGAAGGATACCATTGCCCGTGTGATTCCCTTCTACAGGGATTTGATCGTTCCACAAATGGTATCCGGAAAGCGGGTGCTCATTACAGCCCACGGCAATTCCCTGCGGGCGCTGGTGAAGCATTTCGAAAACCTCACCGAAGCGCAGATTATGGAGGTGAATATACCCACCGGCGTTCCCCTTGTATATACGTTAGATTCACAGTTCCATATAATGGGTAAGGAATACTTGGGAGATCAAGAACTAATTAAAGCAAAAATGGAAAGTGTGGCCAGTCAGGGTAAAGTCAAGTAAGTTCCTAACCCTAACCCTAACCCTTGCCACCATCAAGGAGGAAATACAATGAGCTTTACCATTACAAATGTTTTCGGCCGGGAGATCATTGATTCCCGTGGCAATCCCACGGTAGAAGCTGTCGTTACATTGGAATGCGGCATTCATGGCCAGGCAGCCGTACCCAGCGGCGCGTCCACCGGCCAATTTGAAGCACTGGAACTGAGAGACAAAGACCCCTCCCGTTTTTCAGGTAAAGGTGTTTTAAAGGCAGTGGGCCATGTGAATGGGGAGATCCGGAAAGCTCTTGCGGGTATGGATGCTTCCCATACCGCTGAAATTGACGCCGCTCTCATCCGGCTGGATGGAACGCCGGATAAATCCCGCCTGGGTGCAAACGCCATTCTGGCCGTTTCCCTTGCCTGCGCAAGGGCCGCATCCAAGGCACTGAATCTGCCGCTCTATAAGTTCCTGGGCGGTGTCAATGCCGATACGCTGCCTGTACCCATGATGAATGTGTTGAACGGCGGCGCGCACGCGGCAAACAACATCGACATCCAGGAGTTCATGATCATGCCCGTGGGCGCGCCCTCCTTTTCCGAAGGGCTGCGTTGGTGCACAGAGGTCTTCCATACCCTGGCCTCACTGCTGAAAAAAGACGGCCTGTCCACCGCCGTGGGCGACGAGGGCGGCTATGCGCCGAACTTAAGCAGCGACGAGGAAGCCATACAATACCTGCTCAAGGCTATCGAAAAAGCTGGGTACAGGCCCTACGACGACTTCATGCTGGCTATCGACGCCGCATCCAGCGAGTGGAAAAGCGAAAGCGGCTACCTGCTGCCCAAGCATAAAATACACTACACCACTGATGAACTAATCGCCTTCTGGGAGAACCTGGTGGATAAATACCCCATCGCCTCCATTGAAGACGGCCTGGATGAGGAAGACTGGGAAGGTTGGAAAAAGCTAACCGCCGCACTTAAGAGCAAGGTGCAATTGGTTGGCGACGATCTGTTTGTCACCAACACGCAAAGGCTGCAAAAGGGTATCGATTCAAGCTGTGCTAGCTCCATTCTCATCAAGCTCAATCAGATTGGCTCCTTAACCGAAACGCTGCAGGCCATCAAAATGGCCCATAACGCCGGCTATACCGCAGTCATCTCCCACCGTTCGGGGGAGACGGAGGATACCACCATTGCCGATCTTGCCGTAGCCGTCAACGCCGGCCAAATCAAGACTGGCGCGCCCAGCCGCAGCGAGCGCGTTGCCAAGTATAACCGTCTTCTGCGTATTGAAGACTGCCTGGGGGAGGCAGCACGGTATCCCGGCAGGAAATGTTTCAGGAAGTAAAGTAGTAAAATATACAGCGGGGAAGGTTCTTTAGAAAAAGTGCCTTCCCCGCTGCTCATATGGATTACTTTAGTAAAAGGTTCACATCTTTTACTCCTGCATGCATAAATTGCTCAGCTTCTGTCTTAAGACAGGAGTTTTTCTTTTTCCACAGAAATATGGTATTTGATATTTATGGAATTGCTTATTCCGCAGAAAGGACGATCCCATGCGTAAATCATTCAGTACGCTGAAAAAGCTTTTAGCGATCCTGTTATTCGTCTTATTGCTTCCATTGTGCATGTACCCATCGGCCCAGGCAGCAACCATTGCAGCCAATACCATGACGGCTCTTATCAACGATACGCCCTGTTCCATGGTGCTGACCTCCTTTTATCAGCTTTTGGGATATGCGCCTACCTTTACCCTTTTGAATAGCAGCGGCTTTCCCCTATCGGCCATCACGATCTATATTCCCTTTGATGCCACAGCAGGCAGCATTTACTCCAGCGACACGGACAATGCCTATGGCGCAGCAGGCGTCGCCTACTCCGATTTTACCCTTGCCACGTCCTACTCCTCCCTGGCTTCCGCTTCCGAGGGTGATAATTATTTTGGCATCGCGGGTGGTCAAACCGCCTGGGTCCTTCAAGTCGACAGCATCAGCGAGGATGGCAGTGTGATCGAAGGACAGTTTTCGGTCGCCTTTGAAAGCACCATATGGGGTACGGGTGAACCGGCCACGGTCTATGACGGCATATTCTGCCTGGATATGAAGCAGCTGCCAGCGCCTTCGACCTCTTCCTCAGCAGCATCAGATCCTTACGCTTCTTTTTATCCTGATGCTCTCCCTGATGTGGGTGAAATCATCACCAATTTTGCTTCCTCTAATTACACAGAAAACACACCCTGTCCCATCTGCAATGGGACAGGTTATAGACGAGACTGTACTCTTTGCAATGGCCTTGGATACGGAACAGGTGCGGATGTGCTCTACAATGGCGCTTATGTCTGCGCCAGTTGCCTAGGCAAAGGAAAAATTATCTGTGTCACCTGTGGCGGTGACGGCTGGATAGCGCCGTAACACCTTTTATTAAAATGACCGGTTCGATTCGGACCGGTCAACTTTGTTTATTCCTTTATGTTACTGGATTGAAACCAATTCAGCAATGCATGCATGATTTTTTCGGATGCGTGGCCATCCCCGTAAGGATGGATAGCCTCAGCCATACGCTGGTAGGCAGCTTCATCGGTGAGCAGCTTAAGCACGGCTTTCACAATATCGTCTTCCTGTACTCCCGCCAGCACAGCCTTGCCGGCAGCCACTACCTCCGGTCTCTCCGTTTCAGTGCGCAGCACCACCACCGGCTTGCCAAGGGCTGGCGCTTCCTCCTGCAAGCCGCCGGAATCTGTCATCACCAGGCTGCAGCGGCCGATGAGGTTATGCATGTCCTCCACATCGATGGGAGGCATCAGGTGAACGCGCGCCATATTACCAAGCAGTGTCCGCACAGGTTCCCCCACCGCCGGATTCATGTGAACAGGATATACCACCTGTACGTCCGGCAATGTTTCCACAATCCGTTTCACCGCCCGACAGATGTTTTCCAAAGGCATCCCCAAATTTTCTCTGCGGTGTGCGGTGAGCAGAATGACCCGCCCCGCTGAAAAATCAAGCCTCCGGAGCACTTCCTCCTTAAAAACATAATCCCGCCGCACCATAGTCATCAGCGCATCGATTACGGTGTTCCCGGTCACATACACATGCTCCCGGATGTTCTCGTGATATAAATTCTCCCTGTTCTCCTCTGTAGGCGCAAAGTGGAGCGTGGCAATGCGGCCTGTAATGTTCCTGTTCATCTCCTCCGGAAAGGGGGAATATTTGTCATATGTACGCAGTCCCGCCTCTACATGGCCCACAGGAATTTTCCTGTAGAAGGCCGCCATAGCCGCCGCCATGCTGGTGGTTGTATCGCCGTGTACCAGCACTACATCGGGCTGGCACTCCTTCAGCACACCATCCATGCCCTCCAGCACCCGGGCGGTGATCTCTGTCAGCGTCTGCCCAGGTCGCATAAGGTTTAAATCATAATCCGCCTGTATGGCGAACCGCTCCATCACCTGATCCAGCATCTGCCTGTGCTGGGCAGTTAAGCATACGAGCCCTTTGACTCCCGGCGTTTTTTGAAGAAGCTTTACCAAAGGCGCCATTTTGATAGCCTCCGGCCGCGTACCGAATACGCTTAGAACAATGCATTCCTTCATCCAGCAATACCTGTCTTCCTTCGTCATGGAAAAGCGGCCGCCAGGACCGCTCACACACTTCATTATACAAAATCTCTTTCAAATCGACAAGGCCAAAGTACCATTAACTGATATCGGGAAAGCCCATTTTTTACCAAGCTTTCCCGATATACTGATACCTTAATTCTTAAAAGGATAATTCACGGGGATGGCGGTGGATTTGCCTTTTCATGTCCGCTTTTGGCTTTTCCCTGTATCTCCGGCACAGGCGTCATATCATTCTTTGGAAAGTGCGTAATGCTATTGCTCTCGGTGCCATGGGGCGCCTTGGGATCAGGTCTTCTCATTCCTTTTTTTGCCATACACTTCACCTCGTGCATAGTATCCCACGATTGGTAAGATCTATGAACGAGATAGAACTGACTTTATTTAAAAGAAAAGTCCTCACGTAGCGGATCGAAGTTTGGGCTAAAGTAGGGATCCCCTTCCTCCAACTGTTTTGCCCAGCGGCTGCGCATGAAAGCTTCTTCCTGAAGATACCGTTTACGCTTTTCTGGAGATTCATCTATCCCTCTGGACAAAGACTCGTAGTGAACAAGTTCTGCAAACGGTGTAAAAACAATCAACAGCCCCTTTTCCCTTATGCGAAGGCACAGGTCCACATCGTTGAAGTTTACCGCAAGCGTTTCCTCCATGCCGCCAAGCTCGCGATAGATTTGCGCCCGGATCATAAGGCATGCTCCCGTCACCGCGGACACATTCTGCTGATACTGCAGCCTGCCCATATATCCATAGTTGTTGTGGGGATATCCGTGATGGTAGTGGCCAGCCAGTGTAAGAAGGCCAATGCCGATGCCGGCATGCTGTACCCTTCCGTCAGGATAATACAGCTTGGCACCTACGGCTCCCACATCATGCCTTTGCGCAAACATCAGCATTTCCGTTATCCAGCCTGGACTTAAAACCTCCATGTCATTGTTTAAAAACAAAAGATATTTCCCCGCTGCTTGTGCGGCGGCAAAATTGTTGATGGCAGAATAGTTAAATGGCTTTTGCCAAACCAGCACCTTGATCCGGCTTTCATTTTTCAATGTCTCATAATAATCAAATGTCCGCTGCTCCTTGCTATTGTTTTCCATTACTATGATCTCGTACGGTTTGTACTCTGTTTTCTCCAGAATGGAAACAATGCACTTGCGCAATTGCTCCACATGGTCGCAAGTGGGTATGATGATGGAAACCAACGCTTCTTCATCCAATGCATAACTGATGCGGTAAATGGATGGGATCACAGTATTCGACACCTTGCCACGTATACCAATACGTTGAAGGTGACCGTCGATAGCCGCTTTGGCGGCATTTATCACATAGGGTTTTGCAGTCACGTTGGAAGCTACAGATGCCTGGTGATTGCGCCAATAGTAAAGGATCCGTGGAATGTGCACGATCTTTTTAGCCTTCTCAGTGAGCCTGAGCACCATGTCATAATCCTGGCTGCCATCGTACTCTTTGCGGAATCCACCGGCCTTTTCCGCAAGTTCCCGAGAGAACACGGTCAAATGGCAAATGTAGTTATGGGCGCGCAGCGTATCAGGGGAAAAATCCTGCTTGAAATGCGGTAGATAAGCATCCTTGGGATGATTACGGAACGTTGCCTCATCCGTATAAATGAAATCCGCCTTTGCTTGCTCAATAGCCTCCATCACATAATACAGCGCTGAAGGATGCAAAAGATCATCATGGTCCAGCAGTGCAAAATACGACCCTTTTGCCATTTGGATACAGGCGTTTGTGTTCTCCGAAATTCCTCCATTTTTGTCCAGTTTTACGTAACAGATTCGTTTATCGCATTTTGCGTGCCGTTTGACAACTTCCCCCACCTCAGCGTGAGCTTCATCGCTGCCATCCGCCAGGCAAAGTTCAAAGTGCTTATATGTTTGTGCCTGAACAGAATCCATCAGCTCGTTGAGAAAAGAAACGGGTGTGTTATAGAGGGGGACCAGAATACTGATCATAGCATAGCAGTCAAAAGCCCGCTGTTCCTGCTGCTTTCTATCTGCTTCACCCAACTTCCATGACTTTTTGAAGACTTTAGCGCCATATTTTGAATGCAGCTTGCGCCGGATTCGCGTGTATGTCAGTTTGTATCCGTCTTCGCTGACACTTTGTGTCAGGCGATGAAGAATTGCTTTCAGGTGAATATTAGGCATTCAGTTACCCTTCCCTCTTGATAAATAAAAATGAGAAGCATACAAGTGTCATGCATTGCATTCTAGCATTGCATAACTGCCTGCGTCAATAAAACAGTTACCCAATCACTGTAAAAAGACTATATTATGGTTTTACTTGCTACTCATGACCTCCTTCATGTGTAAAACAAAAGAGTCAAGAACATATTTTTCATTTGAATAGCCACTTTTTGTCAGTTTATTGTATTGATAGAAAAGCATAGGTAATGTACAATGTATATTGGCAATTGTAGGATTAGTACGAATAAAGGGGTGCCATTAGGACCCACGGCAGAAATATCATCACAAATTCGCAAAACTTTCCACTAGCAATCTTCTTCATAACTATGTTTTTTTAAAGATACATTAGCGGAGGAATTTCCAATGAAAGGTATCATATTGGCCGGAGGTGCAGGAACCCGCTTATATCCCCTGACTATGGTTACCAGCAAGCAGTTATTGCCGGTATACGATAAGCCAATGATATATTACCCTCTCTCGATTCTAATGCTGGCAGGCATTCGTGATATTCTTATTATATCCACTCCGGAAGATACGCCCCGGTTCGAAAATTTGCTTGGGGATGGGCGCTCTTTTGGTATTTCCCTCTCCTATATGGTGCAGCCTTCACCGGATGGTTTAGCCCAGGCATTTATTCTGGGAGAAGATTTCATTGGCGACGACAACTGCGCCATGATCTTGGGAGATAATATCTTTTACGGCAATGGATTCGGCAAGCTTTTAAGAGCAGCGGTACAAGATGCAGAGCAGGGCTGGGCCACAGTCTTTGGTTACTATGTTCTGGACCCAGAGCGTTTTGGTGTGGTGGAATTTGATGCAACAGGTAAGGTGCTTTCTCTTGCGGAGAAGCCGAAAGAACCAAAAAGCAACTATGCGGTCACCGGGCTATACTTTTATGACAACCGCGTTGTAGAATTTGCCAAGCAGCTTCGTCCAAGCTCAAGAGGTGAGTTGGAAATAACGGATTTAAACCAACTCTATTTAAACGAATGTTCATTAAATGTGCAGCTTTTGGGCAGGGGTTTTGCTTGGCTTGATACTGGCACCATGGATAGTCTTCTGGATGCCGCAGACTTTGTACGCATGATCGAAAAACGGCAGGGGATCAAAGTTTCTGCTCCTGAAGAAATCGCATACGGAAACGGCTGGATCAGCCGGGAGGCACTGATGGATTCGGCCAAGCGTTATGGAAAGTCTCCTTATGGCGAACACTTAAAACGGGTGGCTGAAGGAAAAATACGATATTAGGAAGCGTCAAAATGAGAAAGATAGCAACATCACATCCCGATGTGTTCATTCTGGAGCCGAAAGTATTCGGAGATTCTCGCGGGTGGTTCATGGAAACATATTCCTCCAAAGACATGGAGGAAATGGGGTTGCCCGTTCATTTTGTACAGGACAACCACAGCTTTACAGCAAACCAGGGTACGCTTCGTGGTTTGCATTACCAGGAGAATCCCATGGCACAGGCAAAATTGGTTCGGGTATTAAGGGGTTCTGTACTGGATGTGGCGGTGGATATTCGACTGGGTTCCCCATATTATTTGAAGTGGGTATCTGTTGAGTTGTCTTCCGAAAATAAGCGGATGTTATATATCCCCCGCGGATTTTCCCATGGCTTTTTAACATTAACCCCGGATGTGGAATTCATGTATAAAGTTGACAATCTATACAGCCAAGCGCATGACAGATCCTTACGTTTTGATGATCCAAACATTGGAGTTGATTGGGGGCTAACAACCCCGATACTATCCGATAAAGACCGGAATGCGCCATTGCTGCGGGATATTGGCAGCCCATTCATTTACAATTCAAACGGAGGCAATGTATGAAAATTCTTGTAACCGGCGGTGCAGGATTCATTGGGAGCAATTTTATCTATTATCAATTGAAGAATCATCCGGACGACAGTATACTTTGCCTGGATTTGCTTACATACGCCGGCAATATGGAAACTTTGGATGCAGTTCAAAAGAATCCTCACTTTCGGTTTATCAAAGGAGATATTGCTGACCGGTCATGTGTATATCACCTATTTGAACAAGAAAAGCCTGACATAGTCGTCAATTTTGCGGCAGAAACGCATGTGGACAGGTCCCTGGAGAATCCCGAGGTCTTTTTGCGCACGAACGTCATGGGCACGCAAGTGTTGATGGATGCATGCCGAAAATACGGCATTGCCCGATATCATCAAGTTTCCACAGACGAGGTGTATGGAGATCTTCCGCTGGACAGGCCGGATCTCTTTTTCCGGGAGGATACGCCTATCCATGCCTCCAGTCCTTACTCTGCCAGCAAAGCTTCAGCTGATCTAATGGTGTTGGCATACTTCAGAACATTCAATCTACCCGTTTCCATTACCCGCTGTTCCAACAATTACGGGCCGTATCAGTTTCCTGAAAAGTTGATACCGCTGATGATCTCAAGGGCTTCCGCCGATCAACTGCTTCCCGTTTACGGAAAAGGTGAAAACGTGCGGGATTGGCTCCATGTTGATGACCATTGCCGCGCCATCGATCTGGTCATGCGCAAGGGCCGGGAAGGTGATGTGTATAATGTGGGCGGACATAATGAGCGTACCAACCTCATGGTGGTCAAAGCCATACTGCATGCGCTGAATAAGCCGGAGAGCCTGATATCGTTTGTATCGGACAGGCCGGGTCACGATCTTCGTTATGCTATTGATCCGGAAAAAATCCATAAAGAACTGGGTTGGCTTCCTCAAATATCGTTTGAGGAAGGAATTGAAGAAACTGTCCGCTGGTATATAGCAAACAAACGCTGGTGGGAAAATATTCTAAAAGGCGATTATCAGAACTACTATCAGAGAATGTATTCTGAACGTATGTAATCATAAGGAGTTTTTATATGAAGGTACTGGTAACAGGGTCAAAGGGTCAACTTGGCTTTGATGTATGCAAACACCTCAAAGCACGAAAAATTGCATATAAAGGTGTAGATATAGAAGATTTTGACCTAACAGATCGGCAGCAGACCTTTGATGCCATTATAAACTATGCGCCTGATGTTATTGTGCATTGCGCAGCCTATACCGCTGTAGACAAAGCTGAGTCAATTCAGGATATTTGCCATAAGGTGAATGCAGATGGCACCAGACACGTTGCCGAGGCAGCAAAGTATCTACATGCAAAAATGATATATATCTCCACTGATTATGTGTTTGACGGACAAGGCAATTCGCCCTTTGAAGTAGAAACGCCAATAAACCCTCAAAATGTATACGGAATAACAAAAGCGCAAGGGGAAGAGATTGTGCGTTCGCTCCTTGAGAAACTTTTTATAGTGCGGATTAGTTGGGTTTTCGGTATCAATGGAAACAACTTTGTCAAGACAATGTTGAGATTAGGAGCCGAAAAAGATACGCTGAATGTTGTAAATGATCAGGTCGGCTCCCCTACTTATACGGATGACCTTGCTCCGCTTCTTTGCGATATGCTTGTAACAGAACGCTATGGCACTTATCATGCAACAAATGAAGGCTATTGCTCGTGGTATGAATTTGCTTTGTTCATCATGGCTCAAGCACACCTGGCATGCCAAATCAATCCTATTCCAACGAGTGAGTATCCAACCCAGGCAAAACGCCCTCTCAATTCAAGATTAAGCAAAGAAAGCCTGGATAAAGCAGGCTTTCTTAGGCTTCCTCCATGGCAAGATTCTGTTAAAAGATTCTTGAAACTTATATAGAATGACTTCAAAAATATCTCTCTTTATGATTTGATCCAATTATCTACCTGCTCAGTTATCTCTTTCAGTTTTTTTTCGGTATCAAATTGGCTATTCCCCTTTACAGAAAGATAGACTTTAATTTTTGGCTCTGTGCCAGAAGGGCGAACAATTGCTTTATCACCTATATTATTTTCGAAGGATAGCACATCTGAAATTGGCAATCCATCCAATCCGGTTCTATAGTCTCGTATTACTGCTGTGGTGCTTTCACCAATGATTTGTGGCGGATTGTCACGTAGTCTGTTCATGATTGAGTGCATTTTTTCCATGGGCAATGTGTCTTCAATGTCGTAATTTAGCAATTGATTTCGCATATGCCCATATGTATAATATAACTTTTCCAACGTTTCCAAAAGAGTATGGCCTTGATTACTATAGTACTGTGCCATATCTACTATCAGCATGCAAGCCATCACGCCATCTTTATCTCGAACATGGGTACCTGCTAAATAGCCACAACTTTCTTCAAAACCAAAAAGATATTGATGTTCCATCCCAGACTTTTCTAACTGACCAATAGTTTCTCCGATATACTTAAAGCCAGTCAGCACCTCTCGGACTCCTACCCCGTACCGACTGGCAATTGGAAAGCAGAGGTCACTTGTAACAATGGTCTTCACCACAAAGGAATCCTTAGGCATAACACCCTTTTCTATTTTTCTATACAGCAAGTATTCCGTAAGCAAAAGACCAACTTCATTACCTGTAAGAATCTGGTATTCTCCAGATGCATTCCTGGCAGCTATACCAATTCGATCACAATCGGGATCGGTAGCAGCCACTATATCCGCATTTTCTTTTTTTGCCGTTTCAATAGCAAGCCGAAGGGTCTCCTTGATTTCCGGGTTTGGTTTCGGACAAGTTGGGAAATTTCCATCAGGAGTACACTGTTCCGCTACTTCTATGCAAGAAGTGACACCCATTCGCTTTAGTACATCGCGGATTGGTTCCAGGCCCGTGCCATGCAGTGGCGTGTATACGATGCGCAATGAAAATGGTGTGGTATAATCTTCCATACGGCATGAAAGTGTTTTTTCAATATATGCATTGTAAATTTCTTCTGGTATATCCTGAAGCTTACCTGATAACCGGGCATCCTGTTCGTTTGTCCAGACCAGATCAGCATACGACACCTTATCTATAAAGGCAGTAATAGACGATGCAGCATGGTCAGTTATTTGGCAGCCGTCCGATCCATATACCTTATAACCGTTATACTGTGCTGGATTATGGCTGGCAGTGATAACGATACCGGCGTCACATTTTATTTCTCGTATGGAAAATGATAGAATCGGTGTTGGCATAATTCGGTTGAAGCAACAAGCTTGTAAACCGTTATAAGCAAGTACGCCTGCTGCAACCATGGCAAATTCTCTTGAACAATTCCGAGAATCATAGGCAATTGCTACACTCTTCCCATTTTGTGATTTTATGTATTCGGCCAAACCTTGTGTAGCGCGTGCTACAGTGTATGTGTTCATACGGTTCGTACCTGCTCCTAGTATTCCCCGCAAGCCTCCAGTTCCAAAAGATAATTCACTTCCGAAGCGATTTAGCACTTCCCTTTCATCCTGCTTGATGCGCCTTACTTCATCTTTTGTTTCCGCGCTAAATACTTGGTGTGTCAACCATAAATTAAGCATGTCTATCCTCAGCATACTCTCTCCACCTTTCTGATAAAAGCCAAATATATATAGCCTAGTGTGATAAGTAATAGGTATATTTCAGCAGACACATAAGCTAGGAAAGGTAATTCCTAATCACATCCTATTATTGGGAAAAGCGTGCTTTTTTTATGCGCGCTAGACTGCTTAAATAGCGATATCTGAAAACATATATATATAGATCCCATGTATCAAGACTACAATTATTTACAACTTGTCGGTTCTTCCCGCAATCCTCAGTTGCTCCAGAACTTTTTTGATGTCGCCGACCTTATCCCTTGCACTTATGAGCAATACATCCCCAGTGTCTACCACAACCAAATCTTGCAGACCGATTAAAGCAATCAAACGGTCTTGGGAGCCATTCACAATCGTGTTTTTTGTGTTTAGAGAAATCACGTCTCCCGAAAGCACGTTTCCTTCATTATCCGACGATTTAATCAAGGGAATTGCGTTCCAGTTTCCAACGTCCAGCCATTGAAAAGATCCAGGTATAGTATAAATAGTTTTTGCGTGCTCCATAATAGCGTAGTCGATTGATATTTTGGGGAAGTTCTTAAATATATCGGGAAGTACAACAGAAAGGATTCCCTTTTTCTGGGCTGTTTGAATTTTCTGTATACCATCATAAATGGATGGGGTAAGCGTTTGGAAGTGTTTTGTAATAACGGAAAGCCGCCATATAAACATGCCACTATTCCACAAATATTCACCACTTGCACAATACTGTTGTGCAGTTTCATAATCTGGTTTTTCCACAAAGCGGAAAACCTTATGCATACCATTGTTTGTAGAGCAATTTTTATCAAAATGTATATAGCCATATCCAACTTCCGGATAAGCTGGACATATACCAATTGTAACCAGTGCTTCATTGGTTTCGGCAAACGCAGCTGCTTCCTTCAGATTCGATAAATATATATCTTCCTGTTCGATCAAATGATCAGATGCCAATACCATCATTACAGCATCGCCATACTTTGCATTCAGAACCGCCGTGGCATATGCAATACAAGGCGCTGTATCCTTAGGAAATGGTTCTGCCAATATATTTTCAGCAGGTAAATCCGGAAGTTGTTCTTTTACTATAGGAACATATATTTCATTAGTGACTACAAATATATCTTCATAAGCCGATATTGGCAAAAGACGTTGGACAGTTTTCTGAATCATAGTTTGACCATCATCTGTCATAGAAAGAAATTGTTTAGGGAGAGATGTCCGGCTATACGGCCATAGACGCTCACTTTTACCGCCTGCCATAAGAACTGCTATCTTTTTCACTTTGCAAATGCCTCCTGACATATAATTAAGCGAATAATGTATTTGGTCGCTTCTAATATCAAAGAATAGTATATCAAATAGATTACGTCAACGCAACAAACCTAACCATAAAATAATGTAACACATTGTAAAGGCGCCAAACATAGGTTACACTCAAGTGGAGGAGAAACCGGCATGGTCTGTCAAGGGAAGAGTGGAGATTTACGGAGTAAATACGACTCGACCTTGACAGTGAGGACATGGTACAATCTGCGCCGGCCCTTGCGGCAGACCTGTTCGCAAGGGCTTGCCTTTTTACATGATCGCTAGATATCCCTCAAGCACTTGATTAGGTGATCTCAGGTCTAGACAAGTCATGATGTAGTCGTTGGATTTCCTTTGGTATAGAGCCATCTGCCGACGACCGTCCGCCAGACTATACATCCGCATCTTGCTGTAAAACGTGCTTCATCGGTACGGTGCTGGCGTTCCACCTTGCCGTTGTGTCGGGGTGTTGCAATCCGGATTCGCTTGTACTCTATCCCCATCTCCAGCAGAGCTTCCTCAAATAACGTCTTTTGTGTGCTCTTGACCACCAACAGCGCATTGGTGAATTCCGTTCCATTATCCGTCTGGATCATTCGTATCGGAAACGGTGCATGAAGGATAAGTTTCATCAGAAAATCCTTGGCGCTGTAAGTGCTATGTTCATCGTACATTTCCCTGTATGTCCACCGGCTGCATTCGTCTTTGGCTGTGAATTGGTAGTATTTCATGCCATCAGCCACGCAATAACTTGGAACATATTTCACGTCCAACTGAATCTTCTGCCCTGGGTAATCGGCACGTTGATACGGCTTGGGCTTTCGTTTCTTCCTCTGTTTCGGCTTGGCTGCCTTCAACTGGGCCGCAATCCGTTTGAATCCCCCATAGCTTCTGGCATACCCATGTTCCACCATTTCTTGGTATGCTAGCAGCAGGTCTGTCCAGCCATACTTCTTCAACCGCCTGCGGATCTCTTGCATCTCCGCTTCGCTATGCTTTCGCGGACTATACTTGGGCCTGCGGCTCTGATCCTCCAGGCTGTGGATTGTGCCATCCCAACGCTTCCGCCATTTTGTTACCGTCTTTCTGCTTGTCTTGTACTGTATTGCCGTTTCCGTTACATTCCCGTGTTCAGTCAGATACTTCATCATTCGTTGACGATGGTATGCGTCCTGTGTTATTCTTTCCATGCAGAGAACCTTCCTGTGGTCTGTGTGTTGTTGCAGATTCATTGTACCACATAGGTTCTCTGTTCTTTTGCTTTTCTGTTACCGATGTATTGTACCTCAACAATATTGCAAAGCACTTATTGGGAAACAGATTGCATGCATAAAGAGAATGTGATATAGTTTAACAGAATCTCCCAAGTAATAGTACACTTCTGTTTGAAAGGTGTGAGTAGCGGTTCAGCAAATACCCATATGCGTGCTATCGGACAGAAAAATCTAACTGATTCAGATCGGATCATACTTGCACGTATAAGTGAGGAGACCATATAATTCTCATGCTTATCTCTATTTTGAATGGAAATATTAATCTGGAATGATTATAGTTCTAAGGTGCTATCATATTGTTCAAGCAACACTCACTAACCTGGTTCTTGAAGAACTAGCGAGAGGAACGGTTAGAAATAATGCGAATGATAGGTCCGTGTACAAATTGGTATAGGTGGCTGCGGCGCAATGCAAGTAAGATAGCGCCGTATACACACATATTACCCAAATATGTACGGCAGAAATTTTTGGGACACCTATTCGATCAAGATAAATTCAGATTACCCATACCTCTCCCCTACGAACCTGGTCTTTACCCTAATGGTGTGAATCTAGTAGGTTATTTCAAGGCGGAAAATGGATTGGCGCAGGGCGTAAAATTATATGCAAAGGCACTAGCAAAAAGCAATATACCACATATGTTGATCAATGCAAACATCTTGCATTTTTTGCCACAAAACGATACAGCGTTCGATGGAAAATTAAGACATAAACCTAACTTTGCGATAAATGTAACCCATATTAACCCCGACCAGTACCAAATGGTGAGCGAACTATTTTCATTATCAGCATTTGATAAGCGATATAATATAGCCGTGTGGCTATGGGAATTAGAGAATATTCCTAAAGAATGGTTATGGGTTTTTCCTTACCTAAATGAAATTTGGACGCCCTCCCAGTTTATTAGGGATGCCATTCGGAAAGTATCCCCTATTCCTGTAACACTAATTCCATATGGCATTGAGGCTCCTGTAAATGTAGAATGTGACCGTACTTTCTTTGGACTTCCAAAAGATGCATTTATTGTATTATGTATGTTCGATTCTAATAGTTACGCTTCAAGAAAAAACCCCTTAGGTGCGCTGGAGGCGTTTGCGAAAGCTTTTGGTCGAAAACATCCAAGGGCAATCATGGTTCTAAAAATTAACAATCCCAAGGAGGAGGATTTGCAAAAGATAAAGGCAGATGTTGGTGAATCAGAAAACACTATATTCTTTACAAAAACATTAGAAAAGGCACAGGCTAATGCACTAATTAACTGTTGCGATGTGTTTATCAGCCTCCATCGCAGTGAGGGGTTTGGATTAGTCATGGCAGAGGCTATGCTGCTGGGGCGGGCAGTAATTGCAACCAACTGGTCTGCAAACACCGAATTTATGAACGAAAAAGTAGCTTGTATGGTAGATTATCAATTTGTTTCAACTAATGGCCAATACCAATATGATAATACTGATCAGCGGTGGGCAGATGCCAACATAGATCAAGCAGCATATTACTTACGGCGTTTATACGAGGATCCGCTTTATTACGAGCAGATTTCCAATGCTGGAAAAGCCTATATCAAAGAGCATTTATCACCGAAAAATTCGGCAATGGCAATGGAAAAACGCATATGGGAAATATTACGAGCTAATTGTGCGAACATGAGATGACTTGCGATGATGCTTGATCCAGTGTATAATATATATCTTGTAATAAGATGAATAAAGATAGAGGAGAATTTTGATGAAGTCTGCATTGATTACGGGGATTACTGGGCAAGATGGTTCCTATTTAGCAGAACTTTTACTATCGATGAGTTACAAAGTATTTGGTTTGGTTCGTCGCAAAAGCGAATTGAGCTATGGAAACTCTAATCATTTGGTTGGGAAAGTTACTTTTTTAGATGGAGATATGACTGATCCTACATCGCTCATCCGCGCTTTGCAGGATTCGGATGCCGATGAGGTATACAATTTAGCTGCTCAGAGCTTTGTAGCAACCAGCTGGGCTCAGCCTATCTATACTGCCCAATGCGATGCTCTTGGCGTCACAAATTTATTGGAAGCTATACGAATTGTAAAGCCTTCTGCCCGATTCTATCAAGCATCTACCAGCGAGATGTTCGGCCTGGTACAGGAAATTCCCCAGAAGGAAACCACACCTTTTTATCCGCGCAGCCCCTATGGCGTTGCTAAATTGTACGGGCATTGGATTACGAAAAATTATCGTGAGAGTTTTAATCTTTATGCCTGCAGCGGCATTCTTTTTAATCATGAATCGGAACGCCGCGGGCTTGAATTCGTCACACGCAAAATCACGTCTTCTGTGGCAGCCATTGTTCATGGAAAGCAAGATCATATTGAACTTGGCAACATGAGCGCCAAGCGTGACTGGGGGCATAGCGAAGACTACGTTTATGCTATGTGGTTGATGCTCCAGCAGGACAAGCCCGATGACTATGTCATTGCCACAGGCGAAACAAGAACTGTGAGAGAGTTTGTGGAAGTGGCTTTCAGGCATGCCGGCATTGAAGTGGCATGGCAAGGAGAAGGCGTCAATGAAATCGGTATCAATAAGAATAATGGCAAAATCGTTGTAAAGGTAAACCCCAAATTTTTTAGGCCCGCCGAGGTCGAATTGTTGCTGGGCAGCCCTGAGAAGGCAGAGAAAGAATTGTGCTGGAAACGCAAGGTATCCTTTGAGCAATTGGTACAGCGGATGGTGAATGCGGATATGGAAGCGTTGGAGCGTCGTTGAAGGAAGTGCGTCATTGATGAAAGCGCTGATCACAGGCATCAATGGGTTTGTGGGGAAGTATTTGTACGATGAAGTTACCCAGTCCAATGTGCAGGTTATCGGGACAGACTTACAATGCAACAAGGATCTGGGTAACTGTGAAATATGTGATCTTACTGCCGCAAAGCAAGTACGTGACCTGATTTCTCGTTGCAGGCCAGATGTGATCTATCATCTCGCAGGCCAGAGTAATGTTGGTTTGTCATGGAAAAAACCTGAGCTGACATTTAATATCAACGTAAACGGCACAATCAACTTATTAGAGGCGGTTCGCGAAAGCTGCCCTGAAGCCCACATATTGATTATCGGTTCCAGTGATCAATACGGTGTAATAAGGCCTGAAGATTGCCCTATAAGCGAAAAACAAGGCCTTACGCCTCATAGTCCGTATGCCATCAGCAAGGCAGCGCAGGAGCAGATGGCTCAGTTATACGTCAAATCCTATCACCTCTATATTGTTATGACCCGCTCTTTCAATCATATTGGCCCGGGCCAAGGTTTGGGATTCGTCACATCGGATTTTGCGTCAGCCATCGTCGAAATCGAGCGGGGGCGCCGGACAGATATGACCGTCGGAAATCTCGATGCAAAGCGGGATTTTACTGATGTCCGTGACGTCGTGAGGGCGTATCGTTTGCTAATGGAGAAGGGAAAAGCTGGTGAGATTTACAATGTTGGAAGCGGTCAAGCAATCGCAATAAGCGGTTTGCTCGATATGATGCGATCGGCTTCGGTATCAGATATTTCAGTGAAGACAGAACGGGAAAAGCTTCGTCCTTCTGATATCCCTATCATCAAGGCGGATATTACGAAGATTACACGGGACACAGGTTGGCGGCCATTAATTCCTTTGGAAGATACGGTCGCCGCAACGCTGGATTATTGGCGAGGAGTAATTAAGTAGTCTATGTTGAAATCGTTATGCGAAGTTTATACGTACAGAGAAATGGTCGTAATGCTTGTTAATAGAGAGTTGCGTGGGCGTTATAAGGGTTCATTTCTTGGTTTCTTATGGACCTTTCTTAACCCGCTTCTGCAGTTGGCAGTGTATACTCTCGTTTTTTCTGTAATTATGAAATCAGGAATTGATAAATACTATCTATTCTTATTTGTGGCCTTGATTCCCTGGATATTTTTCTCAAGCTCCATACTAGGCGGTGCTAACTGCATTATTGCGCAAAAAGATCTTGTGAAAAAGATCTATTTCCCGCGGCAAGTCTTGCCAATCGCGCATGTTACCACTTGCTTTATAAACATGCTGCTGTGTTTTATCGTTGTCTTCATTGTGGCCGGCTTTTCTATTGGGATTAACCTCATTGCACTTCCATACCTGGTTCCCATACTGTTTGTTGAATATATCCTCGCACTTGGTTTTGCTCTATTTGCGGCGGCCATTACTGTCTATTTCCGTGATATGGAACATATTCTTGCTATTGTTGTAATGGCATGGCAATTCATGTCGCCGGTCATCTATTCGGCTGATATAGTACCCGATTCCTTTAAGTCCATTTTCATGGCAAATCCTATGACATCGGTTATAATCGCATACAGAAGCATTTTGTACTATAAAGTTCCGCCAGACCTAACCACGTTACTGATGGCATTATTGATGGGGACATTGTTCCTGATCATCGGTTGGGTGGTATTTAACCGCCTGCAGAAGCACTTCGTGGAGGAAATGTAATATGGCAGCTGATATTGCTATCATTATCGCGGATGTTCAGAAAAAGTACAAGGTGTATTACGATAAGGGTCATGATCTAAAGGAAAAGGTTTTGTTCCGTGAAAGGAACCATTATGAGGACCGGTGGGTCCTTAAGAGTATCAGCTTTGATGTAAAAAAAGGGGAAGCCATCGGCATTATCGGAGAAAATGGGTGCGGAAAATCTACATTGCTGAAGCTGATGAGCAAGATCCAATATCCTGATAAAGGCACTGTTAATGTCAAAGGCCGCGTATCTAGTCTGCTTGAACTTGGCGCGGGATTTCATCCGGATATGAGCGGCCGCGAAAATATCTACATGAATGCCGCGATCTTTGGGCTCACCAAGAAAGAGATCGATAGGCACTTGCAAACGATCATCGATTTTTCTGAGATGGGAGAGTTTATCGATAACCCTGTTCGCACATATTCATCTGGTATGTATATGCGCCTTGCTTTCGCTGTCGCCATCAATGTTGAGGCGGATGTACTGCTAATTGATGAGATACTTGCCGTCGGTGATATCAGCTTTCAGGCGAAATGCTTCAATAAGTTGCAGGAGATCAAGACAAAGGGTACGACAATCGTAATAGTATCCCATTCTCTGGGTGATATTGAGCGGATTTGCGACCGATCCATATGGATACGGGACGGGATTATCTGGCGCGAAGGCAGGCCGTACGACGTGCATCCCGAATATATGGCTTTCATGGGTGAAAAATATATGAGCGGGCAAGCCACACTGGTGCCACATCATGAACCGCAGTTGGAAGTAGCAACCGTCACTAACGGCGAGGAAGATATACCTCGCACTAACGCCGTGGAATCGACTGTTGCAAGCGTTTCGCAGGAACAGCGTTGGGGAAGCAGCGCAGCGAAAATAAAGCACGTTGTCTTAAAAGATGTAGATGGTAATGAAAAAACAGCCTTTTGCACCGGCCAGTATATGGCAATTGAAATTTTATATGAGACATATGCCGACCTCCCAAACCCAAGCATTGGTGTTGGCATATTTAGGAATGATGCGACGAATTGTTTTGGTACGAATACTTTCCTTGATCATTATGGGAAAATACCAATAACCAAAAAGGGAAAAATTCTATTCATCATGAAGAACGTCAGCCTTTTGCCAGGTGAATATATTCTGGATGTAGCAATCCACTCCGAGGAAGGATTTGCTTATGATTATCGCAGAAATATCCTGCAGTTCACTATGTTTAGCGATATTCATGATGTCGGAATTGCAAGAATTGACCATGAATGGGTGTTTGCTAACGATGAAATGTGACGTTAGGGGTATCTTGTAAATCTATCATCTGATATGGGGATTCTACGCAGCCGTCTGTTTGGTATCTTTGCGTACTGGTCTGCTATTCTGATAATTTGACGAGGTGGTATCATGAGCAACTTGGAAAAGGATATCATGCGCAAACTTCATATCCGAAAAAAAGCCCGTGAAAATATGGGGTTGTTTCCGCAATTTACAGACGAGCCAATGACAGCACAGTTTGGTGTGGAGCAAATAGAGCAAGAGGAGTTGGCGCGGCTCAATTCGCTTTTGGCAAAAAACCTTGCGGAAGCAGATCGGTTTAGAACGCAGACAGGTTATTGGGAAATAAATTCTACGAGGAAAGTCTTGGGCAAGCTTATCGTATTATCAAAAAAGTGCACGCGTAAGCTGCTTAAGGTATTCATGGGCTGGTATGTCTTTCCGATTTATCAACAGCAGTCTTATTTCAATGGGAAAATATTGAATGCAACAGATCTGTTGCGTGCGATTACCACGCAGAAAAGCCAATTAATAAAACAGCAGCAGGAACAGATGAATAATATGAGCAACATATTAATGGGAACTAATGCATTCAATGCAAAACTGATTGCAGAGCAGCAGGAGCAAATTCAGCAACTACGTAATGAATTGACTGAAACTACCATGAAAAGCTCTCAGCTGATTGCCGAGTTAACCCAAAAGATGTCTTATCTATTGTCAAAGCATAATCTTCCAGACGATCTTTCCTTAATGCAGAATGTTTCACCGATCGATTATTTCGATTTTGAGAACCATTTCCGCGGTTCACGTGCGGGAATAAAGGAATTGCAGCGTTGCTATGTGGATTATTTTAAGATCAACGGGGGTGGCGAGATACTTGATATAGGATGCGGGCGCGGCGAGTTCTTGGAATTGATGTTTGATTATGGACTTGCTGCTCGCGGTATAGATTTATATTTGCCATTCGTGAGTTACTGCAGGAATCGTGGTTTTCTTGTTGAACAGGCAGATGCGCTTACGTATCTTAATGGTTTGAGCAATACAACCCTGGGCGGAATATTTATGAGTCAGGTGGTCGAACATCTTGATTCAGACTACTTGCGCGCATTAATCGAGACAGCTTATCGAAAGTTGAAACCCGGTTGCTATCTTATATTAGAAACGCCCAATCCGGACTGCGTCGCGGCGATTACAGAATTTAATATTGATCACAGCCATGTTAAACCTGTTCATTACAAGTCTCTAGAGTATTTCTTCATAAAAGCAGGCTATGCAAAGGTTGAGCGTTATCATAAGCCGGAATGCCTATATCCGCTGCAGATGATAAAGCTCATCGGCAGTCATGCACAGAACGAAGATGAATTCAACGAAGGGATATCTAACGCAAACAATATGCTTTTTGGTTTCCGTGATTATACACTAATTGCAATGAAATAAAAGGAAGGTGTACAAGTGCGTAAGAAGAAAATAGCGGTCTTGCATACGCAAATCCCGTTCATGAGTGGTGGCGCTGAACTTCTGGTTAAGAATTTGACAATACAGCTCAACCAATATGGATATCAGGCAGAAACAGTGCCGATGTTATTTAAGTGGTATCCAGAAAGCACGCTTTACGACCACATGCTGGCCTGGCGTTTAATGGATTTGAGGCAGGTGAATGGAGAAGATGTCGATCTGGTCATAGCAACCAAGTTCCCGACATATGGGATCAGACATCCCAACAAAATCTGCTGGCTGGTCCATCAATTTCGTGAGGCATATGATCTTTATGACCACCAATATGGTTTGAAATATTTTGAACATGGCAGCAGGATGCAAAAGAAGGTAATGAACTTTGACGATCGCATGCTGCCGGAATGCAAGCGTTTATATACAATATCAAACAATGTGACCACGAGGCTGATGGAATATAACGGCATTAAAGCAAAAACACTATACCATCCGCCGTCCATGGTTGGCAGGTATATCAGTAAAGACTATGGTGACTATATCCTGTCAGTGGGAAGAATTGAGCCACTCAAACGAAATGAGCTGCTGATACAATCGCTTCCGTTTTGCGATCCACATATCAAAGTTAAGTTTGCCGGGCGTGGCAGTCAAATAGAGAATCTGCAAAAGCTCGCTGTATCGCTCGGTGTCCAGAATAGAGTGGAATTTCTTGGCTTTGTTCGTGATGAAGATTTGCTGGAGCTTTATGCCAACACATTTGCTGTTTTCTTTGTGCCGCTGGACGAGGATTATGGGTATATTACGTTGGAAGCATTCCTGTCGAAGCGGCCTGTCATTACAAGCTCCGATGCCGGCGGCGTATTGGAATTTGTCAAAGAAGGCATGAATGGGTATATCTGCAAGCCAGAGCCCGAGGCGTTCGCAGAAAAGATTACTCAGTTGTATAATGACAGAAAGATGTGCGCGAAGCTCGGTGAACGTGGCTATATGGACGTGAAAGATATATCCTGGACCCATGTAATCGATGAATTGACAGCAAGCATTAAATAAGGAGGTTATACGTTTGCGGATCGGCTATTTCTCACCGTTTAATCCGATTCGGTCCGGCATTTCGGATTTTAGCGAGGAGCTTGTAGAGGCCTTGCGCCCCTATGTCGATATTGAGATTTTTTGTGATGAAGTACCCGAGAACCAAGCCATCGTCAAAGGTTTTGTCTGCCGGAACACGAAGGATATTGAAAACGACGAGATTAGGGAAAACCTTGATCTGCTCGTTTACCATGTCGGCAATAATGTGAATCACCACAAGAGCATCGTCGATACATTCATGAAATATCCCGGCGTTCTGGAGCTGCATGATTTTTCGCTTCATGTTTACCTTGCACTTTGCACTTATATCAAAGGTGACATAGATGGTTATTTAAAGGTTATCCAGTATTGCCATGGTGAAAGAGGACTCCGAATCGCCCAGGATTTCCTGGATGGCCGTACACGTGCCCCTTGGGAGATTCATTCATTGGAATTGACTGCGAACAAGCACCTGCTGGATAGAGCCAGCGCGATCATCGTCCATTCAGATATGGCAAAACAGATGGTTAAGGCAATCGAGCCTGGAAAGCCTGTTGAATGCATACTTCTGCATAGCGCAAAAATTCTTCTTGATCCGGTTTCAAATAAAAGCAAATGCCGTGAACATCTCGGCATCAGGCCGGATACTTTGGTATTCGGTTCCTTTGGTTATGCCACATCCTCAAAGCGTATCCTGCAGATACTTGAAGCGCTCGCATTGTATAAAAATGAAAAGAAACCTTTCCACTATTATGTGGTAGGCAAAATTGATGGGATTGATGCGCAAAAGCGGATTCGGGAATTGGGTCTTACAAAGGACGTCACGATTACCGGCTTTACGGACCCAGGGGATTACAGAGCTTATATGGGTGCCTGTGACGTATGCATCAATCTGCGTTATCCGACGCAGGGTGAATCGTCAGCGAGTTTGCATGGCATAATGGGTCAAGGAAAGCCTGTAATCGTAACTGATATAGGAACCTTTCAGGAATATCCGGATGATTTTGTGCTGAAAGTACGTCACGACGAACACGAGATTGAGGATATATACCTTGCTCTCAAGAAGGCAACCGAATCGGATGAGGCAATGCTTAGTATGGGAGAACTAGCGTATACATTTGCCATGAAAAACTGCGACCTTGCCGAAAATGCCAGGAAATACGCTAGATTCTTTGAGTGCGTTCGAAACAGTGAATGGCACGACACATGGCTGGATTCCCTAGTAGACAAACTGGAGGAATTGAAGTTAACAGAGCCAAGACAAGTTCATGATTACGTATCTCAGCTCTCTGAGAACGCACAAAAGGAAGATGAAACGTGAAGATTGCTTATTTTTCGCCGCTCAATCCACAGCAATCGGGAATTTCAGATTTTTCTGAGGAGCTTCTGCAGAAGCTTAAAGAGCATGTTGAGATTACTGTTTTCGTCGATGATTATGTCCCTTCCCGTATCTCATCTGAGGACGGCATAGCCATCAGGCATATCCATGAATATGATAATGAGTCAGTTCGGCGTGAGTTCGATACTGCTGTTTTTCATATTGGAAACAATCTGACCTTTCACAAGAATATCATGGATGCATTTCTCGCTTATGGCGGCATTCTGGAACTTCATGATATATCAATACACAACATGATTGCAGGAGACACGCTGAACAATAAGCGCCCTGAGGAATACGTCCGGCTAATGAAATACTGCCACGGAGAGCCGGGTGAAAAAGCTGCTCGCGCGTTTGTTGAAACCTTGTCTTCTCCACCGTGGGAGAATGACATGCTGCACTTCACTATGAACCGGCATCTTCTGGACAGAGCAGATGGAATCATTGTCCATTCGGATATGGCAAAACAAATGGTCAAGGCAACGTCACCGAACAAACCTGTCGAATGCATTCTGCTTCACAGCGAGGACATTCTATCCGATCCCGAACGCTTTAAATTAGAGTGCCGAAGGCGCCTAAACATCAGGAAAGATAAGCTTGTATTTGGTTCTTTTGGGTATGCGACACATTACAAGCGCATTCTACCGACCCTTGAAGCCCTCGCGATATACAAGAAAAGTAAGAGACCATTTCATTACTATATGGTCGGTAAAGTCGATGGGAACGACATTGAAGAAAAAATCAAAGAGCTGAAACTGGAAAGCGATGTTACAATCACAGGATTCACAGAGTTGGATGATTTCAAAGCCTATATGGGCGCCTGTGATGTATGCTTCAATTTGCGTTATCCAACACAGGGTGAGACTTCAGCCAGCCTTCACCGTATGCTGGGCATGGGGAAACCGGTGATTGTAACTGATGTCGGATCTTTTCAAGAGTATCCGGATGATTTTGTATTGAAGGTACGGTATGACACGAACGAGATCAAAGATATCTGTCTTGCGCTTCTTTCGATGACTGATACGCCGAAGGAAATAAGCCGCAGAGGAAAAATGGCGCGAGATTTCGCCGCAGATAATTGCGGCCTGGTTGAGAATGCGAAGAAATACGCTGCTTTTTTTGAACAGGTCATAAATGGAGCTTGGCAGGAGTCCTGGCTAGACTCCATTATCGACAGACTGGAAGAACTGAAAATGACGGAAGCAGAACAGGTCCGTGAGCTTGTATCAAAGTTCATATGAGAGAGGTTCGTTATTGCTTTATTGATGTGGGTATTTTCATCATCCTTTATCCTCCCTTGTCCTCCTTTGTTTGATGCGGCGTTTAGTAGACCTCCCTTATCTTTTTGGTGAGGATTCTGGATGGCTACTCATAGCTATAAACATTCCTGCATCCCCGCACTAAGCGGGGATTATGACTGTCAAAAAACCTTCCGGGAGGTTTTGGAGGGCCGAATGTCAGGCCGGCTGAATTGTCGCACTGCTCTGTTTCGCCACCCTCCTCCGCCTTGCTGTATCTGCCATAGGCGTCGCTTCGTCTACGGAGCCTCCAATTTAGAATCGAAAATCAGCGACATGTGTGGTGAGTGAGATGAGCGCTGCCAGTGGCAGCAAAGAGCGAACCGAACGAATCAACCGAAACGAGCGGCTGGAAGCCGCGGCGATTGAGGGTGCGGAGATTGAAGTGGGAATTTCGAAGAAATTCCTACCTTGCCCGAGCAAACGGCTGCGTAGAGGTGCAGCCGGCGCATGCAGTGAAGCGCGGGAAAAACTCGAAAAAGTGGCACAGCCACTTTTTCGGCATGCTGAACCCCCCGCACTAAACGGAGGTTTTCGTTGTTTTGAAGAAACGGCGTCTCAGCACCTTTCTCCGCAAAGTCCATGCACCCCGTTGCATTACTCAACATTCACCCCGGTAATAGAAATCCTCTGCATAGCTAAACACAAAGTACGGCTATCATTTGATGTACCGCTTGAGCTGGGAGCCACCGCATCTGGCAGATCAAATCTGATTTTTAGTATTGAAGTGGTTATATAATTTGCTGGTATATCAATCGATAAATGAGTAGGCCCCGTAAGCAGATCATTGTAGACTTGATATCCATTTACCGAAATAGTTACGTTTTGCGGCGCTGCATAAACACCGGCTGTATCGATATCCATCTTTAAGTCTTCCGATTTATATTGTTCAAGCGGTAGCGTGAGCGTCGCCGTGTGCCCATTGGTCCAAGTATAATCCCCTTCATTCCCTGAAAAACCTGTAACATCATATTGGTTAAAATTGCATTCCTCTGAATAGAAAAGGATATCGTCCCCCAGACTATACGTTTTCTCTATATATTTCAATGAATATTCTGGGCGAATGGATAGATAAAAAAATTGATTCGGGTCATCGGGTGCTGATTGTTCGATCTGATTCACCAGATAAGAAATCGCTTTATCATTGCCATATGTATGCGCAGTGAGGCTGCTCGCGTCAATACCTCTCAACAAGGCCTTTCGCAGGTCGCCTTCCTCATTTTCATATATGATCATTGATGAAAAATAATAACCGCCGTCAATATGACTGACCCTATTGTTGAAGGTGGAGAATAAGGGGTCGTACAACTGTGGCATGTTATTCATCACGTATTTGGCGATAGGTGTAAAGGTTAAATAACTAGTAGCGGTTCCAAATGTAATCCCGTCAAGAAACAGGATCAGCGCTGTCAATGCAACAGATAGGCATATAGCGACTTCCTGCACGATCGATATTGCTCTATTTCTACTGAAATCGCAACAAGCAATTACACCATACAACAGGATAGGCGTCGCCCATGCGTTATATCTTGATATTGTGCACATTCCAGAATTGATATGATACATAAAGGAGTAAGCGAAAATCGTCCCTAGCAACGCGATGCAGATGAATAGATTCATCGCTTTCTTTCTGACTATACCTTGAATAAACATCAGTGCAAGCAATAGAAGCATGACTGGATAATACGGTAAGAAGCCGAAATTTAAGTCAAAAAGATATGCAATAAAGCGTCCTGCTAATGTATTATTAACATCTCCTAATGTACTTGCGGTAATCATGAAAAGCCTGCCGATGTTGTAATAAAAATAAATACATGGTATCAGAAAGATGAGATAACAACTACCGTATCGAATGATACGCAGGGCGTTTTTTTTGATCGCTGCTAAACCTCTGCGCATACTGCTGATGTGTTCGGAGATATACAATTTAATCAGATAATCTAAAATCATAACCATCCCGATCGCCATAACAGTGGGATTCATGGTCCCTGCTATCGAGATGAAGATTGCTGCCCGATGGTAATTTCTGTTGACCCAATACATCATTGCCAAAGCAATCAGCGCATATATAAGGATCTCAGCCGATGCCCAATAGATATAAAGTATTGATGGGTTAAGCGCTAATGCGAGGATAAGTATGAATTTTCTTTTAGCCGAAAGTTTACTTTGCTTCTCAACGAGAAATAACATGATCGCCAAAATCAATATATTCGCTATTACAAATGCATGCATCTTAGACACTCTAAGAATATGCAACATGCTTAATATGGGAACACTGACAATAGAATATGTTGGGAAATAGAATGCAAGCGATTGTCCCGAGCGATCCGTGTACCCTGACAATGATTCGACATTAAGCATACTTGCCCAAGCGGGGAACCATCGGTGTGATAATTCAACATCGCTTGCAGATATGCCTAAGTCCTGTTCATTCATGATTGAAACGGCCGGCAACAGATAACTTTCTGTTTCGCCAACAAAATATGCTGGCTCTGATATGCCGATGATTAAAAGAATGATCATATAAACGATGATAAACCATCTCGAAAGTTTTGTGAAGATCCTATCCGAATGCATTTTCTTCGCCTCCGAAACCGATTTTGCATGAGTGTGAAGTTTACTCTGTTCAGCTGCAAACAGATTATTTGCATTGCATAGCTGCCCACTTCGGCTATTTTCCTGTGATTTCTTCCATCTGCTGGGGAGGGTTGAGCACAGTAAAACCTATTTGCGTAAACGAAATGGATAGTGTCTGTGCTTGCTCCTCATTCGACGCCTCTGGAGTATTCTCGGTTAAAAAAACAATTTGCTGATATTTGCTTTCAGACCAAAGATCAGTAGGTAGCGTAACCACACTAGATTGTCCATTAGCCCATGTCATAACTTCTTCGCCGTTATACATAACGTGAACAATTGTATTCATAGACATAAAACCACATTCCGCTTCCATGACAATGTCCTTTGGTTCATCGAGGTAGAAACGGAGGGAAGCCTCCCGATATGCCCAGCGGTGTGTCTCTTCCTGGTCACGCCATCCATTCGCGAGATAATAGTTGCTGTTCCCGCTTGATGTAAAGTCAATAACATTCGGTACTTCACCCACAGGCACATAGTAATCATACACTACATTATATCCGCTATTAGATGGGACAATCCAACGCCCGGCCAATAAGTGTGTCCCCATAAATTGCATATATCCGCTGAGTGACGCCGATTTATGCAGGTTACTCGCATCAAGGCCAATCACCAGGCCTTGTCTATTTGCATCATAGAAAAGGTTATCCGCATATTTAAACATGCTGTCACCAATGCTCATATCTGAATAATCCATTGTATACATTTTTGTATCGCGATTGAGATATGCATATAGCTGTGTAACATTATTGCCTATCGCAGGCGTACCATCCGGTACAGCAGCAGCAATTTGCTTAGCCGTATCCCAAAGTTCCGATGATTTTGCAGGCAACATGGCTCCTGCCCATGTTCCCATTTGAATGACAGTTGCTGTCGACAGCAGGAACAGTACGCCCAGAACCACTATACCGGTCGAAGCAAGAATTGCGACACTTCCGCTGATCCCCCGCAGGCTTTTCTTATCATGGAACTCTTTGATATCTGGCAACGCATCCTGCACAAGAGAGCAAAGGAACAATGCATAGACGCTTTGGCTGACGGCGAAACTCATTGGAGCAGGTCTGTTCATCGCATATGTCATCGCCCCGATACCCATGACCGCTATGCCAAGAAATGCAGCCGAATGAATTTCGACACTGCTATTACGTTTATATAACCTGGTTGATGAGATACCTCTTGTGACGAATATCAACATTAGCAATAAAGCAAATGGCCAAACCGATATTTTTGTTGGTAATGCCGCTTCATAAGTGCCGATTCCCATGCCTGTGAATAGCGGATACAGGAATGTTTTGACTGAAATAAGTGTGCCCCCGACTGAAATATTGTATAATTCGACAATGCCGATGGCTGCAAGGAAGGAAATAGCGCATAACACGATATGCAAGCCGATGGCCTTTACGGCCTGTATAGTGCTCTTCTGCAGACAGAGACAACAAAAATACGATGCCCATGCGGCAAGCGCTATAAATCCCGTTTCTGTGTTCCATACAATAAGGAGTGAACATACCGCGTAACCGAATGCGCACAATCTTCTGGAATGCAGCATATGCTTTGTAGCATACGCAATAAGCGCCACAAGCACATTAACTGGCAGAATCCTCAATGGCACTAAAGCTAAATAAACATTCTCTCTCATTACTAGTGGTAAAAGCAATGTAAACAGACCCAAGATCTTGAGAAATTGGCTTTTGATAAATACGCTTAGCGTATATGAATTAAGTAGAATATATAGCATAATTAACCCGGACACTAAAAGAGAAAAAACCTCCATATTATTGCTAATGCCAAACATACGAGCCAGCTTCAGAAACGGCAGAAAAAATAATGCATAGTGACCGTATATTGATGTTACCATATCAGAATACGGTGCCCCATTTAAAGTATTGCTCACAGAGTTGAAAACAGCGTCTGCATGATATGCAGAATACCAGTTATAGGATAGATTTGGAGTGAACAGGATATGTCCAAATATATATGCCATAATTATGGTGGCAATCCAAAATAGTCTATTATCCTTTTTTTGGTCCGTAGAAAACATCACCCCGGATCTGAACGTGCAAAGCAGGAAAAATGTTACTAGACATATGGCCATTGGAACAACAAAGAATACGGAAAGCTCATGCCATATCAGACCGCTAAGCTCATCGACAAAGTAACTAGTACACTCATTTACAAACAATAGAATGAAAAGTACAACGGCGATGAGAATTACGCAAGCAGCTGTGAGGTTACCTGCAAGGTCACCAATTGAGGTCATCAATCTGCTAGTCAAACGTTCACTCGTATTGAGCAATCGAAAAGATACAATAAAAAACACTATATAGACAAAACAAACTATAGCGTATGTGATAAGATTAAATGCGCTAAATGTATTCGATATGATCTGTGAAATAGAATCCACATGCACGCAGGTATAAATCGTTGCCACATAACAGACAAGTGCTATCACAGTCGCAATCAGACGGGTACATCGATCTCTTTCTGGCAAGTCCATGTTGTCTTCATCCTCTTATCATTTTCATATGCACGCATAGCAATACACCAGCATCTACCGTTTGTCTGTTATGTTTCAAGCAGCAGATCACCAAACAACTTTGTTTTTCTGAAAATTCCGCAGTAAGTTCGGCAGGTTATCAATACACTGTCAAACTGATGATTTGATTATGCTATAAAGTGATGTAAATCGCACACCTTCGGACAGTTCCAATGCAATCAGGATGCCCAAACATTCACCTCATTCTCTATTTTGTATCATTGTACCAGAAACAGCCAGTTTTCTCAATAAAAACTCGCTTCCAAGCTGCTTTTCTGTAAAGAAATATACACCGCTACTCATGTGCTGCCAGTTAACACGCCTTTTACTGCATGCTTGGCCATGAGTAAATTTGAGCTATATGCCGTCTCGCATCCGAAAATTGCGGATGCAAGGCAATACAACTTGGCAACGGGAAATAAGAACTCTATTGCCTTATAGAATGTTGTGCAGCAGTCAATTGTTAGCATCATTCTTTTCATCAGGATTAAAATCAATGATTTCTTCTTCCATCACTTTCTTGGCATTCTCGTCAATCCCAAGCGCCTTGTTAACTTTTTTCTTTGCGCGCCTCCAGTAGATCGTTATGAATGCACCGATAGCGACAGCAGCACCCGCAATTGCCTGAATGGTATAGGTGGTTACAGATGGATCAATGTAGGCATGCGCAGACCGGGAGAACAAAAGCGTGAAGCATGTTGTAAAGTACAAGATACCGAGCGTTTTCTTGAGATTATTCATAGCAAATACCATCCTTACGTTTATTTTTATCGTCTGACACCAGATCGTGCCTTCAGACTATCAAGAATATATCGGCTGCCTATTTCGCCGCTGTGCCCGAAATTTGCGATATATTTTCCCCGCATTGCAAGAATTGTTGCGTAATATTCGCCGTATTCTCTGAGCAATCGTTCAAGCTTATCGGATAGGCCATCCAAAGCAGCCGTTGCAACACGTATTCCAATTTTTTCGCGCAGCGCAAGCTCCAATGGTTCAATACCCAACTTCTCATATTCTTCATTGTGTATTTTGGGCGGAGTATCGATAAACACAGCAGGTTTACAAGTCACAAACGCAAATTCATACGCTGTCCCGGACCAGTCGGTGACGACAACATCAGAATCAAATATGGATGTATTCCCTGAGAAATCAAGTTCAAAGGCCAGATCGCCGCCGCCATAATTTGCATAGCGGGCTACAATGGCATCCATCTTTGGCCTATAGCGTTTGATGTACTCAGGATGTGGACGAACTACAACTTCGAACCCCTTTCCCAGTAGTTCTTTCAGCAAATTGTCAATGCAGCTGTCGAGAATATTATCCGTCTGCCATGATGGCGCGACAAGGATCTTCTTTCGTATTCTTTCCCTCTTTTCCATATTCTCGTATCCAGCATGCAATTTCTCGAGCAGTCCATAACCGCATAGGATCAGCTTCTTTGCCGGCAGCTTATAAATCTCCTCTGCCTTCCTGATTTCAGCAAACTGAAACTCCCCCACGCAAAGGATCGTATCGTAATGATCCAGGGCGCCGGTACGCAAGACCATATGCGTGCTTAGCGGATAGTGAAAGAGATATACGTATTCTATATCCTTGCGCACATAGCTTCGTTTAATATGGTAGTTTCCAAGATCGGACATCGTCATAACAACCATATCTGCGTCCATCTTGAGCATCAACGTAATGAGCCGCTTTTCCCCAATATAATACGGTTTTATCCGTGGCTGGTGAATTGCCTTCTCAAAGACCGCATCGTCCGGGTCACTGGTTACATAATGGATGGTGATATTGGAGCGCTTCAATAGCTCTTGGATAATGCTTTCAAAATACTTATAGAACCCACTCTTCTCGGAGTAGAAAACTAAGTGCTTGTTTCCCACAGAAAAGAACCGCTTGTAATCCTCTATTTCCCGCTTTGCGTTTTCATCATAGGAGAATGGTTTTTTCCTTTTCATAAGGCTTTCCAGCGCCGCAAGTTCTTTTTTGCTTTTTTCCAATTCTGCAAAGTTCACAAATCTTTGAGGTTTGATAACCTTATTCAGTATCAACAGTTGGAGAATCCCATACAGGTTACCAACTGTCCAGTACAGCGCGACTCCATAGGGAACAAACCAGCCAAGATAGAGAGACAGTCCAACCGATAGCGCCATCGTACCGTATTGGTTAAACCTACCTTGCTCAGATTGCAAAACATTTGCATGGTTCTGAATAATACACAGAAAAAACGAAGAAAGTCCCGCCATTAGCGGCGATAGTATCATAATACCTTTTGTCATATTGGGAATGCTGCTGATATCCAGGCCCAGAAAGCTCGTCTGCAAGCTGCTGATGGAAGATAAAATTTTCGGAATATCAAGCGATGGAAATTGATTGCTCACAGACCCAAATGCGTCAGCAAATTTGCCATTTCGCACTGCCTCAATTACAGAAAGCTGAATGGAGGAAGCAGCCGTATCTGCTCCAAGAAGATTCCCGGTAATCGATACAAGCGCCGATACAAGCTCTTTGGGCAACCGAATCAAATGGTCTAGCGGGTGATAAATAACATCGATCAACCCCATAAGGAGGATGATCTGGATGGCCAGCGGGATCAAGTTTGCCAGCGGGTTATATTTTGCGCGTTTAAAGATATTGGCCTGCTCGTCTGCAATCCGATCCGAATCACCGAAAAATTTCACCTTCATAAAATTGATTTCAGGCTGGATTTTAACAATTTTGATGGAATTTTTATGAACCCATATGGATACCGGCAACAAAATCACTTTTGTAAGCAATGTAAACACGATAATCGCCGAGCCATAATTTCTAAAGATCTGATAAGACAAATTCATCAGATACCCAAGCGGAATGCCAAGAATTGCGATTAGTCTGGCCATGTGAACAACCTTTCGCTCGTTTATACCATGAACGTGCAATGCAATACATTTTAGCACAGGATTCTTACATACTCAAGTATAGACAAGTGGAACAAAGCCACGCATACATTTAGCCGCCTCTTTCTGTTATAGTCTAGCCTCTTCATTTCATTAATGGTACGGAACAGTATTCAAGCCCACATAATTACTCGGACTGCTGTCCAAAGCGGATATGCTTCAATGCAAAAGCAAGCTCGCGGGGATCACTGCTTTGCAAGAGCGTTTGCGGAGAGATTGCGTCAGGGTATTCTAGTTCCAAGGTAAGCAGCCGATTTTCTATACAAGCTTGCGGAATCACAATAGACAGTTCCCCAGTCCCTGCCGCAACTCGTTCATTATAAAGGGTTTGGCCTCCACACCGTACAGTCAAAAGTTGTGAATCATTGAATACCCACTGCACATCCCAAGTCATGATGATATCCTTCTTAGGCTGCTCGGATAATATGAGGTTCATTTTTCCTTTTTTCCCCTCAGTCCATGCAAATCCATTATCCAGAGCGGATATGCCATAGACAAACAACTGATTAGCGTGTTCTTCCTCGGTAAATGCGATAGAGGTATTCAGAGGGATGGCACGCAAATATTCTACTGTCAGGGCAGTGACAGAGAAGGCCAACTTACGTGGATCCTGTATGCCAGATATACTTTCCGGGGATACAGCATCCGGAAATTCCAACGCAAGTGTCAGTTTATGATCTATGACCAATTCTTTCGGCACAATTATAGCTACAGATTGTTGCTGCAGCGATGTTACAACATCATTAAAAAGTATCGAGCCTCCACTGGAAACAATCAGCCGCTGTTGACCATTGAATACAGATGAATATTGAAGCTGCAGTTTCAAATCGTTTGCGGGAGCCTCGTTCAATTTCATGCGGATCTGTGATCGCTTACCATCCGTCCATGCATACTGCGATTCTTCCACGCCGGATAGCCCATACGTAAAATATCTGCTGGCACAATCTTCCCTGCCAGAAATGTATGATGTTTCACCTATTTCGAATTGGGGAGGCTCACATCCTGCTATTTCTCCTTCGCGATACACAATGCCGGTAGGCAGGAAAGCTTCTTCATCATTAGCGTTTCCAGTTACAGAGAATTCATGCATCTCAGGCAAATAATCCGTATCCCATTGGCCCTCCCAGTTATGGTAATAAAAAGTTCGAGCGCGGTCCTCGCCCACTGTCACATCAAACATCGACCTGCCAAACGGCATATAGTCCTCGCCAATATCCTGCATGATAGTAGCTTGCAAGTCGTCATGAGTAACGGGAGCTTCTGAAACCGAAAATCCTGTTGAATTGCCCGCTCGCTTGACAAGCAGCACCGGGACGGTAGGCCTGTTGGAAGGAGTGCCATGATCTGCCATGACGATGATTGTAGCATCATCATAAATCCCGATTGTCTTCATCTGATCGATATACTCGCCCACAATATTCAGTGCACCTTTGGTTTGTTCATAGACATCAACTGAGTTATCTTCGACCTTTTCACACTTTGAATTCATTGTATAGGGCGGATGTGAACCATTTAAATGATAAAAGCGGAATATATTTTTATTTGCTGACACCGAAAGGCCTTCCTCTGAGAATTTCGTATGAAAATCTACATCATTGATTTTATACATTTGTACATTTGATTTAACTGTTTGCAAATAATCAAAATCGCCGCTGTATACTGCGAATAAGGGCTTCAGCACATGCGGCATATAGCGAAAAGAAACCAATTGATACATCAGCTTTCCGAATTTAGAATACGAAGACATCTGAAATTCATCTTCCCTAAAATTATCCAATGTATCTCCTAGATTCTCCGATACAAAGCCTGAAAAAGTATATAAACCGATATTGTAGTTTCTTTCAAGCAGTTTTTCATAAAATGGATTGTCCGACCATGCTTTCTTCAGGTATGCTGCTTGATTTACATCATTGAAATAGTGTAGGCCAGTCAGTATGAATGGGACAGCACCTTTTGTTGTGCTATATGACCCCACACAATTATGAAAATAAGTAAAACCATCAAACGCCTCAAAGAGTTCCGGCGACTCTTTTAGCATATGGTCCATATAATTAACATCAAAGGTATCAATGAGAAAGACGATCACGTTTTTTTGGGCCGAAACCTCAAACATATCATCCGTTGACAAATAATGTCCGTCGCCGCTTGTCTTCACTGGCGTAGTAACAAGCAATGATGTTAAAGATACCAATTGCATGCATATGATGATGCCCGATACTATAGATAATATTTGTAAATACTTTTGCTTCAATAAGCGAATAAGCAAAAAAGGAACAATTATACATGCGAGCCACACAATAGAATTAACAGCTGTCTGGTTTGTATAAATACTCCAATCAATAGCACGCCCATCCAAAACACCATAGTCAAACAGCAGAAAATTTCCCTGAATGTAAAACGCAAACCCGATACCGAAGAGCAACGCCAAAACAATCGAACGGGGTTTTTTATGCAAAAGGAATAGTATGGATGCCAAAACTGCGAAAAGTATGGCCGCCGGGATCAAAGTAACAAGCAATACTTCCTTTATCGAAAACCAAAATTCCTTAATATTCGTAAGGTACAATTGCAGCGGTCCCTGTATAAAAAATGTAAATGGCAACAACAAGCTGACGAAAATCACACTGCTTCTTTCCAATGACGTGCGTTTTGCAGATATAGGTTGGTCTTTCACTTCAAATTCCTTTCCTACTCATAAAAGCAAATTTATTCAGACATATATTACATTATATAGTCAAACAATTGCTAAATCAATTAGAAACAGAATATGGCATATAACAAATAGGGCCAGATTAGGCCCAAAGCGGTAATAATATAACCATCAATCAGCTTAGCTTAATCTACAATGGGGATAGTAATTCCAATATCCCAAAGTAAGTTAAGCCTACCAAGATCGCTCAAAATCGCAACACGATGGATAATTTTGCGAAGAAGAAAAACTCATCATCGCAACATCATATAGATCATTACAGTTGTTATAAGTTTTGATTACGCATCTTCCTCTATTCTTGACAATGCTTCCTTTATATATAAACAATACCTTTTCTCTTTACGCATGCTCTGCCACAATGGTCTAGTTAGCTTTCGCACATGGGCATGTATCATATGCTTATATAGAGTTTTTAGTAATCTCCATATCCAAAGCAGCTATACATTTTCATTATATGAAAATATTGGAATTATGAAAAATCCAACATTTTGGTATTCCATACGAATGCTCATTTATCATTTGCCAGCAGTTTCTTAATCCCATCTATAAATTCATACTCAGCTACCCAACCCGTGTCCTGATTAATTTGTGTTGTATCAGCACAAAAGCCAACTGGTACCCCATCACTATACTGTATTTCCCCTATACCAATACTTGATTTTTTGCTAATAAAGTTTTTTAGGGTATAAATATACTCAAACAAAGGTTTTGATTCACCTTTCCCAAGGCAATACATTTTATTGCCTCTCGCTTTCTCTCCAATGAGGTAAAATGCTCGACCAGCATCTTCGCTATAGAGATAATCCCACTTATGTGTTGCGGGCGTAAAAGAGCAATGCTCTCCCGCTCTAAGCTTGGCAATTGTCGAAGAAATCATGGAATCCGGCTGGTCATATTTCCCATACACGCTAAAAATACGAACCCAGAAGCAATCCATACCGTTTTGCTTTGCAATCACTGAGCAAAGCTTTCCAGCCGCATATTTGCATATACCATATGGGGTTTGGGGGGTGCATGGAGAATCCGGACCGGTCTTTTCATCCACATGAATACCATACTCCGCTTGTGAACCGGCCCCAATAAACTTCTTACATCCAAGGCGCGCTGCAAGGTTTATTGCATCCATACTGTACCTAACATTTTTATACTGAAGTTCAGAAGACATGCGCCTTGCTTTGTCCGTATATCCCCATGCAAAATGGTAAAATGCATCATACCCTTTATTGTTAGATTCGTACGAATCTATATCTTCCAAATCACGATCTACGATAGTAATCAAATTCGAATTCGGCAAACGGCTTATGTTTTGCGAATCCTTCCTAGTAAATGCCAATACTTCTACACCGTGCTTGATGCATTCCTCAATCAGTGCAACTCCGATCATACTTGTCGAGCCTGTGACCACAATCCGATTCATCATTATCTAAATCCCTCCAGCTTTAGTTCCTTTAAAATCCGCTCAACAATTTTCGGCGCAGTAACACCATAAAAATCCCGCAGATATTCTTGACTTCCTACTTTGCACGTAAATTCATCATTCAATCCTATCCTGCAGAGCTTTGCGCACCTTCCGGTCATTTCTGCCAATATTTCTGCAATACTACCTCCAAAGCCACCAACTATAGTATGCTCTTCCAAGGTCACCAATAGCTTATTTTCTCGTGCCAGCCGTTCAATTGTACCTCTGGCACTCGGTTTTATCGCAGGCATGCTGTATAGCCCAGCACTAATTCCTAAACCTTTTAGCTGTGAAGCTGCTTTTTTTGCCTCAACCAATATTGATCCAATGCATAATATATTTAAGTCATTCCCTTTGCATATTTCGATCCCCTTGTTCACATCAAAATGGCTAATACTCGGATGTTGGTTTTGTTCACCGCCTCTGCCAAGCCTTATATAACAGGGTCCTTCATGTTTCATTGCTTCATGCAAAACCGAGATTGCTTCCATTGGATCAGCCGGTGCATATACCCGCATGTTGGGCAAAGCCCGCATTGCTGAAATATCTTCCGTTGCATGATGGCTCATACCAAGCTGTCCATATACAAAACCGCTCCCAACGGCAAGGATTTTCACGTTCAAATTGTGGTAACAAATATCATTCCGTATCTGCTCAATACACCGCAAAGTAGGAAAGTTGCCAATCGAATATGTAAACACTTTTTGCCCAGTAAGTGCAAGTCCCGCAGCTATCGAAGCCATTGCCTGTTCGCTAATTCCAACGTTGATACAGCGCTCAGGAAAACGCTGCGCAAATGAATTTAAAACACCATATCCTAAGTCCGCGGTAACTATGACTATCTTATCGTCTTCCCCGGCAAGTATTTCTATCTCGTTCACAATTGTATTTCTCATATATGGGCTTCCTCCAACTCGTGTTTGGCTAGTTCGTAGAATTCTCCCTGCGGATCGCTATAATGCCATTTCAACTGGTTCTCCATAAAGGAGATTCCTTTTCCTTTCACAGTATTGGCAATGATGCACTTTGGTCTACCGTGATTTTCTGCTGTAAAAGCAGAATACAACTGATCATGGCTATTCCCATCTGCAACATTTATTACTTCAAAGCCAAAAGCTTTCCACTTATCTTGCATAGGTTCTATCGCGCTGATATCTTTACAATTTCCCATAGCTTGCATATGGTTGTGATCAACTATCACCGTAAAATTGTCAAGCTTTCTATGAGAAGCGATCAATGCCGTCTCCCACACAACGCCTTCTTCACACTCTCCGTCACCGACAATAGCATAAACGCGAAACTTCTTGTTCTGTATTTTTGCACTGATAGCTATGCCGCAGCCCACTGATATTCCATGACCTAAGCTGCCTGTTGAAAACTCCACCCCAGGAACACCCACATGTGAAATATGTCCAGAATATGAGCTGCCATCTTTATAGTAACTGTTTAGATCCTCAATCGGGAAATATCCACACTCGGCCAAAACCGCATACATGGCTACTCCTGCATGACCTTTGCTCAGAATTACTCTGTCTCTTTCGTCCATGCCAGGGTTCTTCGAATCGTACTTCAAGATATTTGCATATAACACAGCAAGTATATCGACTACTGACAACACGGCACCAATATGAGATGCGTGAGAATTATGTACCATATCAATGGCGTGGCAACGCATCCTCCAGGCAAGCTGCTCACTGTTCATGGTTTATCAACCCTCCTGCCAATATAAGGATTAAGATCATTTTATGTGCTGGAGTTATACTCCAGCCGCCCAATCTTTACATGCTTTCCAATCTTCTTGTGCGATTACAAATTCCTGAAATAATGCTACGCACTCATTTCTTTTTGCTTTGAAAATCCAATGCGTTCTTCCTCTATTACCAATGGACGCCTTATCACCCTGTGATTGATATTCATGATATACTCACCTAACAAGCCGATAAAGAAAAGCTGAATTGAGCCAATGAGGAAAACGCCGATCAGCAGCGGCGCCTGACCCGCACTAAAACGATCCCAGAAGATAAGCTTCATTAGCATATATAGAAGAGCCACCAGTAATCCACACACAGAAAAGACACCACCGAAAAAAATAGCTAAACGCAGTCCCAGTTTAGTATAAGATGTAAAAGAAAGCATTGCGGCATCATACAGGGTATACCAATTATTATGTGTTTTCCCGGCACGGCGCTTTTGTTGTTCATATGGAATATCAAAGTGATCAGGGGCATATTCAGCAACAATACCGCGTAAAAACGGCATAGTATCATCTAGGTTTCGCATGATATCAATAAAGCTTTTATCATATAATCCAAAACCTGTGAAATGCTCAATCTGCTCCACTTCACTCATCTTTTTTAGGGTTTTGTAGTAACAGCTTCTGAGAAAATACATGATAGAACTTTCTTTGCTGGTTGTTTTGATTGCGCAGACAACTCGATGTCCATTCTCCCATTCTGATATGAACTTCGGTATCATTTCAATAGGATCCTGGAAGTCTGCGCATATTGTAATGACACAATCTCCTGTGGTTTGACACATAGCATAATAGGGACTATTAAACTGTCCAAAGTTTTTTAGGTTAAAGATCGCTTTCACATGTGCATCTTCCTCGCATATCTCGCGAATAATACTTCGTGTTTCATCTTTAGACTTATTATCGATAAGCAATATTTCATAAAGGTATTGCGGTAAACTTTTTTCAAACTCGTCTTTTATGGCCAAACAAATTGGCCGCACATTTTCTTGCTCATTATAGCAGGGAATTACTACAGAAACTTTTTTTTGCACCGAAAAACATCTCCTTACAAAAACACTATCGTTATTGATATCACAATGCTACATTTTTTTTGCATGCGTACTATCATCTCCACATAGTACTAATATCAGCAGTCTTGTGCATGCAATACACGGATTCCTTTCATCAAATATTTACCTCCAAGAAAGCGCGCTTGCAAATTAGCTAACAAACAACTCATTATGCTTCTTCATACATTTCATTTATGTAAAAGTGAATAACCACAATGAGTTTTGATGACATCTTCCTATTTATGTACATTTTCATTAGCCTGCCGAAATGCCCAAAACTTGTTCAACAAAAAATTCATGGGAATGGTCACAAGCAAGTTAATTATGGGGGCAATGCCTTCAGATATGTGTAATTTCTCCACCCATAAATAGAGCAGCGCCGCGCTAAGAAGATATGTACTCCCATAAGACAAAAACGCCTTGCCGTATGCCCTTACATGTTCCTTGGCCGTTCTTTTCACACCGCTTTTGAACACATATTTGCTGTTCCAGTAGTATGCATTCGTCACGCTGACTACAAATGAAATCAGGTTGGACAATTGGTAATGCATGTGCAGCAAATAAAAGCACACCCAGTACACGCCAAGGGCAATCAGGGTATTGGATATCCCCACCATGCCGAATTTCACAAACTGGACCAGGCCGCCCCATCGCGGATGCCTTTCCAATGAGCGAAGCTTATCCATGACTTTCATGCATTCACCGCTTCAATAATCGTCTTGGCCATATAATCGATCATCTCATCTGTCATGCCAGGATAGACACCTACCCAGAAAGTATCACGCATAATCTTATCCGTCTGCGCAAGATCGCCGATCACACGGTATCCCTGTCCCGTTTTGCGCATTTCATCAAAACAAGGGTGTTTGATCAGGTTTCCGGCAAACAGCATTCTCGTCTGAACACCTTTCCCCTCCACATACCGAACTACATCCCGGCGGCTGACGCCGTTTTGGCAGGTAAGCAAAAAGCCAAACCAGCTTGGACGGGAATTTTCGCAGGGAACAGGCAAAATCAGCTTATCTGCCACTAGCAAAAGTGCTTTATGGAGCCTGCTGAAATTCTCACGCCGCCGTTCGACAAAGGAAGGGAATTTCTTGAGCTGCGCGCAGCCGACAGCTGCCTGCATATCGGTTGCCTTCAGGTTATAGCCAAAATGAGAATAAACATACTTATGATCATATCCCAAAGGCAGCTCTCCATACTGTCTGTCAAACCTGTGGCCGCACAGGTTATCCACCCCAGAAGGGCACATGCAGTCACGCCCCCAATCCCTTAGGGAGCGGATTATTTTGTGTAGCAGCGGCTGATTGGTATATACCGAGCCACCTTCGCCCATGGTCATATGATGGGGCGGATAAAAGCTGGAGGTACCGATGTCCCCCACAGTCCCCGTAAAGTATTCCCTACTGTCCAGCGTATAGCGGGAACCCAAAGCGTCACAGTTGTCCTCCACCAGCCAAAGATCATGCTTATCACAAAAATCCTTCACTGCCTTCAGGTCAAAAGGATTCCCCAAGGTATGGGCAATCATGACTGCCTTTGTCTTTTCCGAAAGGGCATCTTCCAGTATGCTTGTGTCAATGTTATACTGCGGTATTGTCACATCGACAAATACCGGAACGGCTCCATATTGAATGACGGGTGCAACCGTTGTAGGAAAGCCTGCGGCTACAGTGATGATCTCATCTCCAGGCCTGACTGCGCGCTCCTTCAAAAGCGGTGACGTAAGCGTCATGAAGGCAAGCAGGTTGGCAGACGAGCCTGAATTGACCAATGAGCAATGCTTTACCTGAAGGTATTCGGCGAACTTTTTTTCAAATTCATCGGTGTAACGGCCTGAAGTCAGCCAAAACTCCAGCGAGCTGTCCACCAAGTTTACCATTTCCTCATGGTCGTACACCCGGGAGGCATAAGGAATCCTATTCCCGGGCTCAAAGGTTTTGTTTTGATTGTGATACGTATCGCAATACTCACAGACCAGCTGCAATATTTCTTCCCGTGCCTGCTTCTCTGTCTTTCTTTCCGGCATCTTGCTTCATTTCCTCCACTATATTCTTGGATGCTTCCTTGAAAAAACTCTTTATTTGCGTTTCCATCAATTTTGTGATATTGTGCCCGCTGCGATAGGCTTTTGCCCATACCACCGTTTCATTTACAGCTTTCTCTACATGCCATATAGGCTTCCAACCAAAGGTCGCCTTCAGTTTTGAGCAATCCAGCTTGAGAAAGCCTGCTTCATGCGGGCCGCCTTCCCATCGGTTCTCCCAATCCATTCCTTCTCCCCAGCTTTGGCAAAAGAGCCTGGCCAGCTCTCCCGTTGTAACGCAGTCACAATCATCAGGGCCTACATTGTAGGCACTGGCAAGCGCAGTATTCTCATATTGACCCTTGGCGATCATCAAATATGCATACAAAGGCTCAAGCACATGCTGGTATGGGCGAGTAGAATAAGGATTTCTTACAATAATGGTTTCCTTCTTCAACGCAGCCCTTACGGCGTCTGGAATGATTCGTTCATTGGCGAAGTCGCCCCCTCCAATCACGTTTCCAGCACGGGCTGTCGAAATCGCCACATGGCCATCTGAGAAAAAGGACTTTTGATAACTGTGTGTCACCAACTCCGAGCAAGACTTGCTGTTGGAGTATGGATCATACCCATCCAATGGATCAATCTCTCGATATCCCCATGTCCATTCCCTGTTTTCATATACTTTGTCTGTAGTGACATTCACGAAAGAGCGAACAGATGGGCTTTTCCGCACACATTCCAATACATGAACTGTGCCCATGATATTGGTTTCAAACGTATAGACAGGCTCCTTGTATGAGTCCCGTACGATAGGCTGAGCCGCCAAGTGGAGCACAATTTCAGGACTTGCCGCCTCAAATGCCTGCTGGAGCTTTTCGATATCGCGAATATCCCCTATCACTGAATGCATATCCTTTTCCAGCCTCAGCATGGAAAAGAGATTCGGCTGCGTAGGTGGATCTATTGCATATCCTGTTACTTTGGCCCCCGCGTCAACAAGCATCTTCGCTAGCCATGCACCCTTAAATCCTGTATGGCCAGTGACAAAAACTCGCTTCCCCCTAAAAAACGAAAGCATTACCAAACCCTCCATGGTGCTTTTCCGGATGCCCACAACTCTTCCAATTGCTGCTTATCCCTTTGGGTATCCATACATTGCCAAAATCCCTTATGATAGTAAGACATTAGCTGCATATCCTGTGCAAGCTTTTCCAGCGGTGCTTTCTCAAGAACGGTCGTATCATTGGCGAGATAGTCAAACACCTTAGGTTCCATTACCATGAATCCACCGTTAATCATGCTGCCATCTGCATCGCTTTTTTCTCTGAACGCATTGATCTGACCTTTTTCATCGATATCAAGCACACCAAAGCGCTGGCCCGCATTCACCGTCGTAATGGTAGCCAGTTTCCCATGACTCTGATGATAACTAACCAGCTTACCAATATCGACATCAGCCACACCGTCTCCGTATGTCAACAAGAACGGCTCGTCACCCACGTACTTTTGAATACGCTTGACCCGTCCACCTGTCATGGTGTTAAGGCCCGTATCCACCAATGTAACACGCCAAGGTTCCGTAAAATTGTTATGAACCTCCATACTATTTTCTTTGGAAAAATCAAAGGTTACATCACAATTATGAAGATAGTAATCCGCAAAATATTCTTTGATTACATGTTGCTTGTATCCGCAACAAATAACAAAATCGACAAAGCCATAGTGAGAATATCCCTTCATGATGTGCCATAGAATTGGCTTTCCACCAATTTCAATCATTGGTTTTGGTTTAAGATGACTTTCTTCTGAAATACGTGTCCCATAACCACCAGCCAAAATGACAGTCTTCAAATTTTTCTCCTCCTTTTTGCTAAGCGAAGTTATTTATGAGTTATGACGTATGCTCATTCTATTGCCAGAAAATTATTTTGCAGTTAGAAAGTATAATATAATCGAAAAATATTTATTAATACACATACACGTAATATTTTAACATTGATATTGTTGTCTGTCTATCCCATAACATGGGAAAATGGATCAAAATAAATTGCAGAAAATTCTCAAAGTAAGTGCAACAGTGGCGGAGGGAGTAGCAATTAATCTGAGAAAGCAATTGAGGTAGCATTATGGGAAAGAAATATTGCACGCAAAAGGAGCGAGCAAAATGAAAGAACAGCGATATTAGCATCTCATACTCGAGCAACGTATCGAGATCCAAGAATGCCATCTCATGGCATGACATTTAAGGGTATCGCCAAGCGCATCGACAAAGACCAAACCACTGTTTACCACGAAATAAAGCGCCATTTGGTTGTTTTGCCGATCGGCTTCCTGGGTAACAGTAAATAGCAAAATCCTGCCGTTCAGTCAAGGGTTAATGAATGTCTGCTTTGCGTTCGCCCTTGTCAGACCGTCATGATTTTGCTACCGTTAAAGCCAAGACAGGTAAGCTAAACCCTGCTTACCTGCCAATTCTAATCTTGTCGTTCTACGCAGTTTGGCGTTTATACAAAATTCGGGATAGACCCTGAACCGCAGCGGGAACCCTTATGATAAGCCTGTGCTGAAAGCTTTTTCATTTGAAGGTGGAATACCTAAATACCATGCATTTTATTTCCAGAACCCAGGCTGTCCATGCTATCCAAGAATACCTGCTCCACTACAACAGGGTTCGGATTCATGCCTCTTTAGGCTATCTATCCCCAGTCGATTTTGAGGATTGTCTCAATCTATCTCACAAAGCTTCATAACTATCCACACTTTCTACCTGTCCATTATTCCGTAGCCAGTTCACTCCTTGAAAGCCTTACCACTTCGCACTGGCCGCTATCTCCACGCACGCCTGGTGATCCTCATCCACCCGATCGGTACCGTGGGTCTTGCTCTTGTAAAAGTGGATGCAGAAATGGCCGTCGAAGTTATTGTTTGAAATGGTGTCGTCCTCATGGGGCATACCGTTCATAGAGGTGGCGTACACATGGCCGTTGTATTTGACCAGGATGGGCCGGCGGTCCCAGCTCCAGGAACCGCCATAGATACTTTTCATGGTGGCGGTATCCTCAGCGGTCAAGGGCTCGGCATCCAGGTGATTGTAGCCTGACCAACGTTTGCACTCAAAGGTTTTGCCAGTGCGGACATCCTTGACGGTGAAAACTGCGCCCTTGGGTATCGCTGTGCTGCCGCCTTCAAACCAGTTCAGCTTCTCCGTTTTGTAGGTATTCTCGTCAGCGTTGGCGGCCTTCTCCCCGAACAGGATGTAGATAGTGGTCTTGCCCGCCACCCCGTCCTGGGACATGCCCTTGGCCCTCTGGAAGGCCATTACGGCCGTTTCGGTGGCTTCGCCAAAATCGCCGTCGGCAGGACCGTTGTAATAGCCCTTCAGCTTCAAGGCTTGCTGGAGTTTCTTGACCTTGGACCCGCTGTCGCCTTTTTCCGATGTGGCAGGCGTATCCCCGATATCACTTAGGGATTTGATGCCGGCCATCCCCTTTTCCTCTTCAGGAGGCTTGGCAGCATCCTGGCCAAACAGCGCCTTGATGGTGCCTTCACCGGCCACCCCGTCTACCGTCAGTCTTTTATCTTTTTGAAAAGCCTTCACGGCTTCTTCCGTCAAATCCCCAAAGCTCCCGTCAATGCTGCCATTATAGGCGCCAACGATCTCAAGCGCCCTTTGAAGCTTTTTCACATCGCTTCCCGAGTCGCCTTTGCGCATGGGTGCCGGTGCATCACCCAGATTGGCGATAGCCTTTTCCGTGGCACTGGAAGCGGTCTCTACGGCCTTCACATACTTTTTCATTACATATCCGGTAAAGCGGCCATAGGATACCTTGTACCAATCGCCGGAGGAAGACAGGATATCCAGTGTTTCCCCTTCGCGCAATGTTTGAAGGGCTTTGGAATCCGTGTCGGTCTTTTGTCTGATCACCAGCGCATCTGTACTCACTGTTCCTTTTTGGGTGGCAGTCGCCCCGGAAGCGGTCATGAGAATGACGGATGCGGCAATAGCCGCGTACATCAAACGCTTTCCTCTAATCTCTTTAGTGCCATCATTCAAACGAACCATGTGAAATCTCCCTTTCATCGCCTGGGGAACCGGCTAGCCAAAATGCCGCAGCTGCACAAGAGGGAATCTTTCGGCAGCGCACAAGCCGGTTTTAGGCGAAGGCTGTCTCCCGGTACGCGTCGGCCGACAGATAGCCTGCGTTTTTTTGCCGAGTGAAAATCACAAAACCTCATCCGGCAGGAATGTTTCATTCCAAGGCTTAATATATTACGAAAATATTAAGCTGTCAAGGCAATAATCACCTTATTTACATTCTTCCGAAATAATTAAGAAATACCGTATAAGGAACAAAACAGGAATGTTTTGCATGCAATCAACAAAGAACTCTTGACGAAAACAATTTCAATTGGTAAAATGTACATAATCATGGATGACCGTGCCGTTAATATGTTGTTATAAATCTATATGGGGGCATTATTATGAGCTTTTCCGACAGGGTCACTATGGCATTTTTGGAAGAAGATAATGCGCAGCGTGCTTTTTTTAGGCTGCGCCCGCTATTGAACAGTGTGGGACCCTGTACACAGGAAGAGTTGTCCATTTTGCCGGACGAGGGCTTCGTACGCATCGTTCCCGATAAAAACGAGCAGGCAAATTTTAAGGACAGGATGCGCACGCTGGGGCATCTTTGCATGATCGACCTGACGCCGTTTCCGCCTGAAGCTAACAAGATACGCACGAATAAGAATTATGCTCCCGAAAGAGGAGAAAAGAATCAATACATCCTGTACTCTGATGTAATCCATGCCCTGCCGGAATCACTTGTTTACGAAGTTGCCAGTGCTGAAACAGCGGAGGAGATTCCGGAGAAAGTATCATTGCTGCTAACGCCGCTTAAGTATGCGCGTGTACAAGACCAATGGTACGGCCCCATTGGGCCCGGGCTGGAGATCGCTGCCGCTGCCGATGCGCTGCTGGAGAAACATTTGCACAATATAACCTTTCCTGATGGAAAACATCACATTTTTTACTGGCCTGTAAAGGAAGCCTTGGAGCGCGTAATTGCCGTGGATGAAGAGCCATTTGCGGCGGCAAGCCAGGCTGTAAAGGAAGAGGAACCGCATCTTGTGGTCATGGATGCCTCGATAGCACAATCAATCGGATATGCCCGTGCACCGGTAGTGCAAATGCCCGTCCGTGCCGCCGTGCCGGAGGATGTAGCGCTTTCAGGCACACCACTGTATGCGAACGCCATTCCACATGCTCGTCTTAACAGGACCCGCAACCCCCTTCATGAAGTGGTGGATGCCCAATGGCGTGCCGCCAAATATGATGCGCCCAGCGCTCAATTGCAGCAGGGGGCGAATTTGCGGCATGTGGATAACCCTTTGGAGCGCTTTAAAGAAATAGCAGAGGAAGCCTGGGATATCCCGGAAGCGCAGCAGCAGGTACTGGAAGCATTGCTTGTTCTTCCAGGCATGCAAAAACGGCTGGAGAAGATGTTTTATGCCGGGGAACCGGACAGTCTTCTTGTATCCTCAATGCGCCACCAATTGCAGGAACTGGAGGCGGAGCGCCTTGCCCTATTGGTCCAGCTGGACAAGGCTAAGGAAAACAAGGCAGCTTTCCGGGAGGAAGTGCTGGCAGCCGCCCAGCAGGAGCATACGATCAGACTAAAGCAATTGCGGGAAGAGATCACTGCATGTCAGGATGCGGAAGCCACCCTGACGAAACAGCTTCAGGAACTCATCAATCAACGCAACGCGCTGCAGGAGGTATGCGATGAGTTGACGTGCGGAGACCTGACTAACCGGTTACAGGCATTTGCAAAAGGATGTCATCTGTCACTATATAAATCCCCTCTTCCCCTTCGCCTTTCGCCTGTCATTGGCACAAAGGCACAGCCCGTCAACATGATCGCCGCCCTGCAGGAAGCTTTCGCTAGGGAGTGGGTCCCGCTCAAGCAGGAGGACGCTGTTCATTTCCTGACGCTGTTCGCGCTGTGCCCAAAGATACAGCTGGTGCACCCGAGCCTTGCGGAAACGGCGCGTTTTGCACGCATTTGCATGGAATCACTGGGGTTGAAGGCAGCCTTTGCCGTACAATCCTGCCCGGATCAAAGTATTACGGTGGATACACCCGGTTGTGCCATGAGCCCAGTTTGCGTGGCTACACCCCATGTATGCCCTGAGGACGGCGGCGACAACCTTAAAACGCTGCTGCTGTCAAAGTCCCCCACCACGCATTTGAACCAACTTAGTTATGAGTTAGCTCCCTGGCCGGTTCTTATCCTGCCGGAGGCCTCGCAGAACTTTAAGAACACACCTTACTCTCATGCAGGAGAAGCGCTCCCTCCCATATCCATGGAATCACTCAAGGAGTTTTCCGGTCCTCAAGGGGCCATCAGCCAGGAAGTACTGCGCTGGCTTGGAGAATTGAAGGAAGCCATGACAGTGGCACAGCAGCCCTTACCCTGGGCAGTGGGCCGCGCTATGACAGACTATTTGAGTGCTGCAGGCACGCGGATGCAGGGCGGAATCGCTGCCGCCGCCGATTATGCCTTCCTGGCCTGGATTGTTCCGCTGGCACTTGCGCAGGAGAAGCTGCTTAAGGCGCTAAGACCGTTGCTGCCATCGCTGCCAAGGTCGGGGGCAATCCTGAAACAATACAGCTTATAAACAAAATCGAAAAAGCTATTGAAGCCATGGATCATCCCATGGCTTCAATGTTTCTATTTACTTGCAAACCGGTTCAACTTCTTTTCCGTATCCGTGAGCAGCGTGATGATGTCGTCTGTGATCCCGAAGTGTATCAGTCGGAAATAGAAGCTGCGCACAAAGTTTTTCGTATTGACCCGGGCAATGTACTGCACCTGCGGGTTATCTATGTTCGTGTAATTCGCCAATGTCTCCAACCAGTCTCGAAGTTTGATGCGAAACGGCGTATGCAGCCTAAAAACATGATAGGCCACCCTTACAAGGCGTTCATCCTCTTCATGGCATAGCATATACCGCCCGTTGTGAAGGATCCGTTTCATGCAAACAAGAATCTCCTGCAAAACAGAGTGTTCACTTTCTTTGCACTGAACCAGTTCCACCAGCATGTCCGCTCCATGCGCAGCTGCGTGGGCCCATCCATACTCCGACACATATCCACGGAAATCATTTTCCTTAAGAAGATACTGAATGATGGTATTCTTCGCATGCTCAAATTGATTTGCGTTCAGAATGTTTCTTTTTCTGTGTTCCATCAATATAAGCACGATTGCCAAGGCTGAAAAGCTTCTCGTAAAAACAGCGCTGTCACCATCGCTCCCTATGTGATACATCAAGTGGTCATTGTCAAGCAAGACATAAAGCATCTGCCTCAGCATGTCATCTCGAAGGTAAGCCTTTTCGCAAATCCAATCGCAAAAGGTTTCATAGATGAGTGCATCACGAAGTTCCGCATCTGTATCGCCGATGAGTTTCAGCATTGGTGTCAGATATTGATCAACGTTTTCACTCTCTGTTAGAAAATAGTTATTCTTCGCGATGCGCCGCAAATCAAGCTGCAGTTGCTCCCTGTCCAGCATAAGGCTCACCCTTTCATTAGTACCAACGTGCTGCGCGGAGCTAATGTTGTTTCCCCTGAAACAGCTTTTCCGGTAAGCATATCCTGCCAACTTCCCGCAAGCGTTACAGTCTTCTCCTCAGGCAGAAAGTTCATGACAAACAGGAATTCCAGGCCATCTTCCCCCACCCGCTTTGCCACGCCGATCCCCTGCGGAATATTCTCCATCAGTGGCATGACACTTGCTTCCTCAGCAATATGGCGGTAGAAGTCCTGAAGGAAATCCTCTCCCGTACGCGCGGCTAAGTAGTAACAGCGGCCTGCACCAAAGCTGTTCTCCGTCAGCGCCGGCGTACCCGCATAGAATTCCTGGCCGTAAACAGCCAGCGCCCTGGCTGTTTTCACATGCGTCAGCTCGCAGAAATCCACTGCCTCGTATGTCTTTCCCTGCCAATCAAAGCTGTTTTTCGTACCGGGGAAGAGCGCGTCCACCTCTTCGGCCCACAAGCCTGCCACATCCATAAGTGGGCCTGGAAAACCGCCAAGGAAACACAGATCCTCCTCATTTACGTAACCGGAGACATAAGTGAGTACAAAGGTCCCGCCTGCCTTGACATAATCATGGACCTTCGCTGCAAAACCTTCCCGAAGCATATAGCACATGGGTGCGCTGACAATTCTATACTTCGAAAGATCAGCTGTCTGATCGATGATATCCACACCGAAGCCCAGATTATACAGCGCGGTATGATGGGTGCGCACCGCCTTTTCATACCCCTTGTCCGAAAGGCCAAATCGCGCGTCCTCTAAAGCCCAGCGGTTTTCCCAGTCATACACCAGGGCAATCTCATTTTCAGGAGCAGAGCCTGCAACCTCCTTTAGCGTTTTAAGCGCTTCCCCCACCTGAACAACATCCCGGTAAGCGCGCGTGTCCCCGTGGCCCACATGGTCCACCACAGCGCTGTGAAACTTTTCAAAGCTGCCGCGGCTCTTGCGGAACTGGAAGTACTGCACGGAATCCGATCCATGGGCAACAGCCTGCAAGCCCTGCAAAAGCACAGTTCCCGGGCGGCGCAGCGCGTTTACCTGCTGCCAATTGACAGGGCCCGGGCTGGATTCCATCATCAAAAACGGCTTCCCGTCTCCCACACCCCGCATGAGATCATGGTTAAAAGCCGTAAATGAGCCGGTTTGAGCATCCTGCTCATTGCCCATCCAAACAGGATAGTTATCCCAACTGGACCGGTCCAGCAGCTTGCCCAGTGCAAAATAGTCGATACCGGGATACGTGGACATCAGGTTGGTGGTGCAGGGGATTTCCGGAGTAATCCTTTTCAGTGGCGCGATCTCGTTCAGATAGAAATCGCAATGCTGTTGGGAAGTATACCGCCTCCATGCCAGCTTTTGCCCATGGTTTTCATTTTCCCCAAGCCAGGAAGGCGAGGTGGGGCTTTCGATCTGTTCAAAGCTTGTAAAGCGATGGGCCCAGAACTGATCCCACCAGGCGTCATTCAGGTTTTCAATAGTGCCGTACCGCTTTTGCAGCCATGCTTGAAATGCTTTCTGGCACAGGGGGCAATGGCATTCGCCGCTGTACTCATTGGAGATATGCCACATTTTAAGGGCGGGATGCTTGCCGTAGCGCAGCGCCAGCTGCTCATTTATGGCAGCCACCTTCTGCCTGTAAACCGGAGAGGTAAGGCAGTGGTTATGCCTCCCGCCGTACAAGTGATGCATGCGCTCGTTGTTCACCCTGAGCACTTCGGGATACTTTTGCGCAAGCCACGGCGGCCTGGCGCCGCTGGGAGTGGCCAGAATGGCTGCTATTCCATTTTCTTTTAGCATGTCCATGACTTCATCCAGCCAGGTGAAATCATACTTCCCCTCCTCCGGCTCCAGGTGCGCCCAGGAGAAGATGCCCACAGTGAGGGTGTTGATCCCAGCCTTACGGGCCAGTTCAATATCCTTTTTCCAGATCTCGTCCTTTTGCTTTAGCCATTGCTCCGGGTTGTAATCGCCTCCGTGCAAAAGCGCATGTATGCCCTTCATCAAGGGCGGATACTGTGCCATAGGTTTTCTCCTTTATTAAGTCATTTTCCCGAGAAATGAAGCGGGCCATTGCCATTTAAGAGCATCACGCCATTGTCATCCTTCCTAACGGGAGAAGATTCACAGACAATGCTTTGGACCCCATGTACTGCCACGAAATAGGGCTTCTTGGAGTCCGTTTCCACAGTATAGGCGTCACCCCGACGTTGTACAGTGAAGGTTGCCGCCGGTTTTCCGTTAAGGTCAGGTATTACGGTACTAATGGATATGCCGTCTTTGATCGTGAACAGATGCAGCGTCACGTTATCCGCATAATCATAGTTCGGCTTGGTATCAACGCCTCCCATGGGCAGCACGGTGTTTTCCCGTACATACAGGGGCAAGCTCATGAAGCTGTGTGTTTCCCTTCGCCATTTTCCGCCCGAAACCGCCTCTCCGGAAAGCAGGCCGGTCCACTCCCCATCCGGCAGATAGCAATCCACATGTCCGTCCTCATGGAACACGGGGGCCACCAGCAAACTATCTCCCAGCATATACTGCCTGTCTAGCATTTGAACGGTTACATCCTCCGGGAACTCCAGCATCATAGGCCGCATCACCGGCACACCTGTTTCGTGCGACTCAACCGACTTGCCGAAAATGTAAGGCATCAGGCGGCATTTAAGCTTCACAAAGAAGCGGGCCACATCGCAGGCTTCCTCGTCGAAAAGCCAGGGCACGCGGTAACTGGACGAGCCGTGCAGCCGGCTGTGGGTGGACAAAAGGCCGAACGCCACCCATCGCTTGTACACATCCGCCGGAGCCGTCTGCTCAAAGCCGGAAATATCATGGCTCCAGAAGCTAAAGCCGCTGTGGGCCAGCGAAAGGCCGCCCCGCAGCGTTTCCGCCATGGATACGAAGCTGGCGCTGTTGTCGCCGCCCCAGTGAACGGGGAACTGCTGCCCGCCCGCCGTGGCGCTGCGGGCAAACAAAACGGCCTCTCCCCTGCCTCTTAACTCCTCCAGCAGGTCAAATACCATCTTGTTATACAGGTGCGTATAATAATTGTGCATGCGAACAGGATCGCTGCCGTCGAAATAGGCGATATCACGAACCGGAATGCGCTCGCCAAAGTCTGTCTTGAAGCAGTCCACGCCCATCTTAACAAGCGCGCGAAGGTATCCGCAGAACCATTCCCTGGCCGCGGGATTGGTCACATCCAGGATGCCCATGCCCGCCTGCCACCTGTCCGTCTGCCAGACGTCGCCGTTCGTCTTCTTCAGCAGGAAGCCCTTCTCCATCCCTTCCTGAAACAAGGGGCTCTGCTGGGCTATGTAGGGGTTGATCCACACGCAGATGCGCAGACCCCGATCCTTGTAGCGTTTCAGCATGCCTTTGGGATCGGGGAACGTTTCATCGTCCCACTGGAAATCGCACCAGTTCAGCCCCTTCATCCAGAAGCAATCGAAATGGAACACATGCAGGGGGATATCCCTGTCCGCCATGCCCTGAATAAAAGAGGATGTGGTTTTCTCATCATAGCTGGTGGTGAAGCTGGTGGTCAGCCACAGCCCGAAGGACCAGGCGGGAGGCAGAGCAGGCTTACCGGTAAGTTTTGTATAGCGCATCAGTACTTCCTTGGGTGTGGGACCATAGATCATGTGATAGATCAGCGTTTCCCCCTCCACGGAGAACTGGACCCGTTCGACTTTTTCACTGGCCACCTCAAAGGATACGTCGGAAGGATCGTCCACAAACACACCATAACCACGGTTGGTCATGTAGAAGGGCACGTTTTTGTAAGCGATCTCGCTGGCGGTGCCGCCGTCCTCATTCCACATTTCTATGGTCTGCCCGTTTTTTAGATACGGCGTGAACCTCTCTCCCAAACCGTATACCCATTCCCCCACGTCCAACATCAGGGAATCAGACATGTACGCTTTATCCGTTTCCGTATTATAGGCGTGGGCCATACCGTGATAACCGCTGGTGGTAAGCAGCTTCCCGTCCGCCAGATAATCCACCCGCCAGCCGTTTGGCTGCTTGTTCACCCGTGCGCACAGGGGACCGCTTTGAAAGGTGCAAAACGTTTCGGTTTCCCCGATTACCGGGGTTATCGGGCTTTCATTGATCCCATAGCAGGGCGTCTTAGACCGGCCGCCGCGAAAGTGCGTTACAGCAACACGGATCACGCCTTCCATAGGCGCAGTGAAGTTGATCTCCAATGAGGGGCCGTCCAGTGTGTTGCCGCGGTTTGCCACATGCCTGTTCAGCGTCACCACCTGAAGGCTTTTGTCCGTTTTCTTCACACGGTAGCATTCCACCGCATAACCAAGCTTGTATTCCGGCCGCGTTACCCAGTAACCGTACGTAAAGCGCATAAGCACCCTCCCAGTTCATATATACAACGTCATTTTTCTACCTTTGAAGCTAACTTATTATTCGTGAGAGGCGAATGCTTCCCCTTCCGGCTGTACAATTTTCATTTCATCAACCCACACTTTCCTTATTTTTTTGTTTTGATGTATAATGAGAACAAGCAGGCGAACCGCTTTACGCTTAGGAGGAACTTTGCGATGAGTGAAGAACTGCAAACTTCCCTGTTTGCGGATCATTTCCCTTTCTGGCCAAACTTGACTTTGGAGCAAAAAAACTACATGGCTAACCATACCTCGCTGCTTTGCTACCGTAAGGGTACCAACATCCATAGCGGCGAAAATGAATGCGTGGGGCTCATGCTCGTGAAATCAGGAGAGCTTAGGGTATACATGCTTTCTGAGGAGGGGCGGGAAATCACCCTGTACAGGCTGCGGGAAGGCGATGTATGTGTGCTTTCCGCCTCCTGCGTTTTAAGTACCATTACCTTTGATGTGCATGTGGACGCGGAAAAAGACAGCGAGGTGCTGCTTGTGTCAGCCTTGGCTTTTGCAGAGCTTTCCCGGCAGAACGTGTACGTGGAAAAGTTCTCCTATCAATTGGCCACAGAGCGGTTTTCGGACGTGATGTGGACCATGCAGCAGGTGCTGTTTATGAGCTTTGATAAGCGCCTGGCCATTTTTCTGCTGGATGAAATGAACAAGTCGGAGGAGGATACAATCCTCCTGACCCATGAACAGATCGCCAAGTACGTTGGCACCGCCCGGGAAGTGGTAACGCGTATGCTCAAATATTTCAGCGAGGAAGGTATCGTATCCCTTTCCCGCGGCGGCATCAAGGTGCTCGACAAAAAGAAGCTGCGGAGCTTGACGGAATAGCAAAGAGGCTACCTTTTATCAAGATAGCCTTCGTGAAACGCGGCTGATGAAAAGTGTAAGAAAAGCTTGCACCAACCAAACAGGTTATGAAAGATCCATTTCAAACTCAATTTCATGCTTCAGCGGGATCCCATCCATCCCGATCAGGGGAATGGCAGGCTTGAGCTTTCTGGATGCATCCATGGCATTATGATAGATGCGGACCATGTCGAATCCCCTTTTTTGATAGAATCGCAAAGCGCGTATGTTGTCATTGGTGGTGATCAACCTTACCTTATGGCATCCGGCGGTTCGGGCCGCGTCCACCGCCTTTTTCATAAGCGCCGTGCCAACGCCCTGATTTTCCCGAAGGCTGTCCAGCGACAAGATCTCGCACTCACCTTCAGATATGCGGATGGTGACAAGGCCGATTATTTCGCCTTCCTCAAAAGCTATAAAGCCGGGCGCATCCATAAGATCCACCCGTTCCCCGCGCAGTATCAATTCTGTGGCATACCACTGTTCCGTAAGGAAACGGTTGACCTGTATTCTGTCCTCCTCAAAGATCCGGCGCATTACAAACATGGACAACCCTCCCAAACGGAATTGCCAGCAAATCTTTCCCATCACTTTACAGGTTTGACCGGCAAAAATCAAGCCTTCCTATAAATGCACACATGATGAAATGCCTATTGCATTGACACAAGTTTTTCTCTGGAGTACCATGACATTGTGAAAATAAGTCCAAGGAGAAAAAAGAATGAGCAAGATCTCCGTACCCATTTCCAACCACTTTTGCCCGCAGACAATGTTTCTGTATGGTACATATAAGGAGGATGGCACACCCAACTTCGGCTTGTTCTGCTGGTTCAGCTATTGCTGGGATAATGGCCTGTGTGTCATGGCTTGCATCGGCGGCGAAAAGACGACCCTTCACCGCATTCAAGCAACGGGCGTATTCTCCGCCAACCTGGTCACAAGACCTATGCTGCCACTTGCTGATTTTTCGGGCAGCACACCGGGTAATGACCCCCGCAAGGCCAACTATCCCTTTGCTGTAACGAAAGGCGCCGTATTGGATGTTCCCATACTCAAAGACAGCCCCATCAGCTTCGAATTGGAAGTTAAAAAGACCGTTCCACTTGACGGAAGCCTCGTCATCATCTGCGGGGTACGCAACGTTCTGGCGGATGAAACGCTTGCCAATGAGGAGCAGGATGTTCTTAAGCGCATGCTGTATGTTGATCCCGTCTATACAACACATGAAACCTATTTTTCTATCACCGGGGAGCGCATGGGCGCCTGGGGGGACTGGAAGGATCATCCATAGGATAAGCATTTGAAAAAACCGTCATTCCATTTGCATTTGGGATGGCGGTTTTTGTATACGAATAAATCCGCTTACTCGCAGGCAATCATGAACGTTCCACAATACATTTCATGTATTCTTTGAAATTGAATTGTGATGACAGCCACCGCAATGCATAACTCGGAGTGGATAAAACCCTTTCCGTAATAGCAATCTGCCTTAGCCCTCATGCCGCTTCAGATGGACCACACGGCTTGCGAAATCACCTTCAAGGGGGCAGCACAGCCCGGCGTTCAAAAGAGTAGACCCGGCATAGGTTTCCCCCGTATCCGCTAATACGGCTCACCGCATCTGTTGAAGGATGGTTGACAAAGAGGAAAACAAGCGTCTCGGTCCGGTCGGATGACACGTACTGCACTGCGCTTGCCGGCCCCTCGCCCGGTGAGATCAAGCGGTATAGTTCACCGTTTTGTATAATATGCCGCCACGCTTTATACTGTTTGATGAAGCTTGCGCTTTCCTCCAGTTCTTCTTCGCTGAACTTGGATATATCCGCCCCGATGCCAAGACTGCCGCACATGGCGCTATGGAAACGGTAGGCCAAAGGGCGCTTGCTCCATTCTTTTCCCCCGGTGAATCCGTCACCCAGCACATCATGGCCGCGGGAGGATAGAATTGAGAAAATCCCTCCTGAATAAACAGACGGGTATAAGGATCGGTGTTGTCGCTGGGCCAGGCCTGTTCCGTATAGCGCAGTATGCCCAAATCCATCCGCCCGCCGCCGCCGGAACAGGCCTCCACCGTAAGGCTCGGGAAGGCTCTACGCAGTTCCTCCAAGAGACCGTAGATGGCCTTCACATGGCCATACCACAATTCCTTCCCTTTCCCGTCGGCTAAGCTATGCATGTCGGTTACGGCCCGGTTCATATCCCATTTTAAAAAAGAGATGTCATGATTGAAAAGCAGATCATACAGCATATTCCAAAGATATTCCCGAACCGGTGCAAGGCTCAGGTTCAGCAGATACTGGTTGCGCAGCGTAAGGGGCTTTGCATCCGGATACCAGTAGATCCAGTCGGGATGGCTGCGGTAGAGATCGCTATCCGGATTGACCGATTCAGGCTCCACCCATATGCCAAACTTCATGCCCTTGCTTTTAACATGATTGATCAATGGATCCAGCCCTTGGGGAAATTTCTGTCGGTTAACCCACCAGTCTCCAAGTCCTGTAGCATCGCTGTTTCGCATTCCAAACCATCCGTCGTCCACCACAAACAATTCGCAGCCAATGCGGGCGGCCTTATCCGCCAGGCGCATTTGCTGCTCTGCCTGCACATGAAAGGTGGTGGCCTCCCAACTGTTGTACAGCACCGGCTTCAGACAATCGGAAGGCAGGATATGTTTCCTTACAAAGCGGTGCATCCTTCTGCTCATATCACCGTATCCCAAGACAGCCAGGCCCAAATATAGCGGCGGTGTTTCAAACACATCCCCCGGCGTAAGGTTTATTTCAAAATCAAAATCGTTAATGCCCGCCACAAGATGTGTGTTCCCGAAAATACTTTTTTCAACATGGATTGCCCAATTTCCGCTATATCCAAGCGCAGCGAACCACACCCTGCCCACGGTCTCGGAAGCCGAAGGCTCGCCAAGAGCGATGGCGGGGTTGAAATGATGGCCTGTAATCCCTTGCCTGCTTTGCAGAGTTAGCACGCCTGTTTTTATGTCTTCTTCGGTGATCTTGAATTCCCCGGCCCATTTGCCGGTAAGCCAGCGGGCGCGGCTCTCCTGGCCAAAGGGCAGGCTTACGCTGGCGCTCATGGCAGTATCCAGACGGACAGACTTTTGGGCGCTGATAACGGCGCTGCGGCCAAGTATGCCGCAGTCCTCAAAAAGCCGGTAGCGAAGGCGGACCGAAATGCCCATTTTCCGGTCTGCAAGCAGGATATCCAGCCGGCTTATTCCATCCTTTTCTTCCAATTCATAGCCTTCAAATGCAGGGAAAACCGCCCGTCCCGCTTCCCCCTGCACTTTCAGGCACGGAAGGGAAAAGCTGTGCCCGTTCCAAAGCGGATATTCCTCCCTTTCAGCCTGAATGTCGTGGTCAAAGGAGCTGTGGAATGTTGGCCCGCCCAGCCGGAACGCGTCTTCCATGCCAATGGGCCCACCCCAGTAGAGATTGCGTACGCTTCCCTCCTCCGTTATGAAAAACAGGTATGACATATTTTCGGAGCTGATATGGAAAAGCTTTTTTGCTTCATCAAAGTGTATCACGCTTTCTTCCCCCTTGTCTTATAAAAACCATTATACTTCAGTTCATTCAACAAAAGAAGATCCGGACTGGCCTTTTATGAAGGTGCATCCGGATCTGTCATTAAGTTTGCCGCCTCAATGTGCAGCCTTCAATGGATCAGTTACCCCAGAGCGTAAGCCGTGCCTGGTAATTTTCAGTATAAATGGCTTCAATGGAGGCGGCGTTGTTGGCATCCAGTTCAGCGATCATCTTGTTGTATTCCTCTTCCACAGCCTCGCTGGAAGCGGAATAGACCATCTTGGAGAATCCTTGATCGACAATATCCTTCAGCTTTTGTTCCACCAAAGCCTCCTGAGTACCGCCCAAGGGGCCAACGTTGTCATACAGCGCGGTATCGTACACGGAACCGGCCATGGAGGTTCTGGCGTGCTGTGCCGCTTTGCTTACTTCATACTTAGTCACCACGTCAAAGGGGGTGCCGTCGGAACCATAGCCGTTTTTAATGAACCAGCTCCACTTGCGAATGCCGGTCTGCTTGGAATACTCGCCCCAATCCTTGTGGAATCCGGGGATGATTTCCGGACGGGGAGCATGTTTGCCGTCCACCATGTCCCAATGCTGGCCTTCCACGCCCCACATCAGCAGATATTGTCCTTCTTCGCTGGCGAGGAAATTGATGAACTTCATAGTTTCTTCCGGATGCTGGTTTTTCACAGTGATGCCGATAGCGTCCCAGCCCAGAGAAGAACGGGGGCTGAAGGTGGTCTTGCTGGGATCGGTTCCATCCGCAACCACTTTGAACATGTAGAATTGCTTATCGGTATCTTCCCCATTCTCTTCGCGGAACAGGCTGTTCACATCCTCGGGCAGGCCGCCATTGCCTGCCAGCACATTGCCGCCGGAAAGCTTTTGGGTGAATAAATCGGACTTGTTCACAGCCCATTCCTTATCCAGCAGCCCTTCCAGGTACAGACTGTTGATAAACTTGACCATTTTCAGATAGTCGGGATTACGCACCTCCAGCAAAAGCTGGTTGTCTTTTTCATAATAGGGTTTCATACCGTACATGCCCCTGAAGGTGCTCATCACGGTTTCCATGTATTCACCGTTGATAGTGAAGGGGATCGCATCGGCGCCATACTTTTCCTTGTATTTTCGCAGGATATCCACAAATTCATCCTGGGTGAAGTAATCGCCCTTTTCCGCCTTATCTCCGTACCCAAACTCTTTAAGCAGGTCCATGCGCATATTGATGCCCCTGTCGGGATCCGGATCAACGCCGTACCAGTTGTTCAGGTAGTAATTTTTCCCGTCTACATAGCGGCTTTTCGCCAGCACATCGCCGTACATTGCCTTCACATCCGGGCCAAGCTGATCGATCAGATCGTTCAGCGGGATCAAGGCGCCGCCTGAGATGTACTTGTTGACGATGCTGGAGCGCCGATCCATCAGCACGATGTCAGGCAAATCTCCGCTTACCAGCATCAAACTGAGCTTTTCTTCCGGGTTGCCAGTGGGCTGAAGCACTTCGATGGTGACGCCCGTTTTTTCGGTGATTGCTTGGGCTACCGGGTTATCAAACGCATCCCCGGTGTTCTTGTCAAAGAAAGTCAGTTTGAGCGGCTCCTTCGCCGCAGCGCTTTCCGCCATCGAGCATGCGGGCAGCAGGGTAGCCACCATGGTAAGGGCCAGCATCCAGGTCGCAAGTCGTTTCATTGACATCTGTCTTCCCCCTTGCTTAGTTAAATTTTATGCGCAGACAAGCTTTGGGGCAGAAAATCCCTGTTCAGCTCCAACAACTCGTCACACATTTTGATGATATCCCCGATGGAAAGCTCCGCGGATGCATGGGGATCCAGCAGCGCAGCGTGATATACATGCTCCCGCTTGCCGGTTAGGGCCGCCTCAATGGTCAGTAGCTGCATATTGATATTGGTGCGGTTGATGGCGGCGCATTGTTCAGGCAGATCTCCGAAATAGATCGGCTGTATACCGTTCGCGTCCACAAGGCACGGGACTTCCACGCAGGCTTTGTCCGGAAGATTGGGAATATACCGGCCGGTATTTAACACATTGCCCGCTATCACATACGGCGTGTTGGTTTCCATCGCCTCCAGTATGTGGGAGGCGTATTCCCGGCTCCTTTGGTGGGTCAGGGAATCACTTTTGATCAGCGCCTTGATCTCCTGCCAATATTCCGCTTTCCCGTTGGCCCAGTTCTTGTAGCCGTTGGTTGGCAGGTGGTATTCCTCTTTCAAATTGGGATACTGCCTTTTGTGGTAATAAGGTACATACTCAGATCCATGGGAACTGGATTCGGTGACATAATAGCCAAAAACCTTCATGAACTCATAGCGGACCTTGTCGGTATGATCGTCCTTACGCGCCTGTGCCTTTTGCCGAACCTGTGGGTAAATGTCCTCACCGTTGCGCTTAAGCTCAAGCAGCCATGCCTGATGGTTGATGCCGCCGATGCGCCAGGTCACGCCCTCTGTCGATAAGCCCAGTGGCTCCAGCAGTTCCTTGGCGCAGACCTGCACACTGTGGCAAAGGCCCACACACTGGATACCGGTTGCCTGCTGCACAGCGCCGGTCACAATGGCCATGGGATTGGTGTAGTTGAGCAGCCATGCATCGGGGCATAACTTTTCCATATCCCTGGCGATATCCAGCATCACCGGAATGGCCCTGAGGCCGCGGAACAGGCCGCCAATCCCCAAAGTGTCTGCCACAGTTTGTTCCAGGCCGTATTTTTGAGGGATCTCAAAGTCCGCTTTGATGTATGGGTCATACGAGCCAACCGCAATAGTGTTGAATACATAATCTGCGCCTTTGAGCGCTTCTTCCCGCCTGGTGGTGGCTTCGATCTTTGCCTTCCCGCCGATGTTCTGGTTCAGCTTCTCCAAAAGTGCCTTGGAAAGCTCCAGCTTCTCCGGGTCGATGTCGCAAAGCCTGATCACAGAGTCCGCAAGCGCCGGGGTCAGCATGCAATCCCCCAGCACATTCTTGGCAAATATGTTGCTTCCCGCTCCGATTAAGGTAATGACCGGCATAATTTTTTCTCCTGTCTATAAGTTTTGAAATAACCTGAAAGATTTCAGCTTTTGATCGCGCCTATCAGCAGACCTTTCAAAAAGTACTTTTGCAAAAGGGGATACACAAGAAAAATAGGCAGCGTAGATACCATGGTTACCGTCATACGGATACTTTCGGAGGATACGGGCACCCGTTTGGATTGACTGGCAAGCTGTGCGGCCGAGGATAGCATATCCCCCGTTTGATACTGGTTGAGAATGCGCACCAGCACCGAGGACAGCGTGGTCAGTTCAGGCTTGTAGGTGTACACATAAGAGTCGTACCACGCGTTCCAATGGGACACCGCGGAAAATAACGTGATGGTCGCCAGAACCGGTATGCACAGGGGCAGGATGATCCTGACGAGAATCAAAATATCATTGGCGCCGTCCAATTTGGCGGATTCCTCCATCTCTTTGGGTAAATCCTCCATATAGGTGCGCACAAGCAGCATCCAGAAAATATTCACCATGTTAGGCAGGATGAAGACCCAAAATTTATCGATCAGCCCCAGGGACTTAATGACCATATAGCTGGGGATCAAGCCGCCGCTGAAGTACATAGTGAAAACGAAAAAGAATGTGATCGCCTTGCGCCCAGGCAAGGTATGCCTGCTCAGGCCATACGCCAGCAGGGAAGTATTAGCTACTGCCAGGGGAACACCAATCAGCGTCCTGATCATCGTCAGCCTGCCGGCTGAAAAAATTTCCTCGTTACGGAACACCGCCTGGTAACTGTCCAGTGTAAACGCTCTTGGCCATAGCATCAATCCGCCGCGCATGGAATCCCCCGCGTCGTTGAGCGACAGCACCAGAATGTTCCAGAACGGATAGAAGGTAACGATAAACAGGCATGTCAGCGACCCGTAAACGAGCAAGCCCCCCAAAATAACCGGTAGCCGTCTGCGCAAGTTCATGTACTCTCTCCCTTATTTCAGAACAAATGACTGCCTTCCAGTTTTTTGGACACCGTGTTGACGGTTATAACCAGGATAAAGGCAACCATCGATTTGAACATCCCTACCGCGGTGGCATATGAGTACATCCCGTTTTGCAAGCCATAGCGGTACGAATACGTATCAATCACATCCGAAAAGTCCCGTGTCAGGCTGTTTCCCAGCAGAAAATACTGGTCGAAGCCTGTATTCAGGAGATTCCCAACAGTCAGGATCAACAAAATTACGATGGTGGGCCGGATACCGGGCAGCAGTACATGCCATATCTGCCTGAGTCTGCCCGCCCCATCCGCCTGGGCCGCTTCAAACAATTCCGGATTGATGGCAGCTATAGCCGACAGATACATGATGGAATTATATCCCATGTCTTTCCATGTATTGGAGAGCGCAATAATCCACCAGAAATATCTGCCATCCTGCAGGAATAAAATGCTTTCCTTGGCAAGACCCAGCTTTAACAGCAGTTGATTGAAGGCTCCGGAAGAGGACAGCAGCGTGACGACGATGTTGGACGCGATGACCCACGACACAAAATAAGGCAGATAGGAAAATGTTTGTACAACACGCTTGAAGGGCTTACACCTGCACTCATTGAGAAATATAGCGATCAGTATGGGTACCGAAAAGCCAAACAGAAGCGTAAGGGCACTGGAAACCAAGGTGTTGCGCAGCACGCGCACAAAATCCTGCCCCGAAAAGAAGTAGCGGAACCATTGAAATTCCACGAATTTGCTGCTGAACAGGGTACTCCAGAAATTCCCCATCTTTGGCTGAAAGTCCACAAAAGCCATGTACAAGCCTGCCATGGGCCCGTAATTGAACATCAGCACAAAGATAAAGCTGGGCAGTATCATCAAGTAGATATAGCGGTGCTCCCAAACCCGCGTACCTTGCCGCTTCTTCACATCATCACCTGTAACTTCTTTTTCCAGCGCTTGGCGCCGTTACTTTGGGCTTTCCTCTGCTGTTTTTAGGATAACAGCAACGGCGATTTTCCTCAATAACGGGTTTTAACGATTCATACCTCGTTTTAACGATGATGTTTTCCGCCAGCCGCTTTCTTGACAAGGCAACTTTATAAAGCCTATAATCAGCCTACAGGATCGGATGAATTCATAAGCGCCAAGCGTACAGCTTGCCTTATGGTTTCTATTTCCATACTTTATAGATTCCTGATAGGCAGGTAAACGAATGCTCACGGATACTGGCTCCGTGACAGGAGATGAGTGTTTGTACCGTGTGATGTTGGTGGATGATGAATATCTTGAGCTGGAAATGCTGGAAAAGCATGTTCCCTGGCAGGAGATAGGTTTTATCGTGTCCGCCGTGGCTTCCGACGGGATGGAAGCCCTGTCCCTGCTTGAACATATACATCCCGATGTGATCGTAACCGATGTGAAAATGCCTTTTATGGACGGCATTGCTTTCTCCGCCAAGGTTCGTGAACTGCATCCCGGTATACGGTTGATTTTCTTAAGCGGATACAGCCAATTTGATTACGTCAAGGCTGCCATACAGGTCGGTGCGGATGATTATGTGTTAAAGCCCGTAGATCTTCAGGAATTTAGTAATCTGATGAAAGCTGTTAAAATCAGGTGCGATGAGCAGCGTGACCGCCACACAATGGAAAAGGCGGCTTTATCCGAGCGTATGCGGGAAATTTTAACACAGGATGCCTCCAGGGAATATCCATCCTCAAGCAGCATCGACGCCTTGTGCGCCGGATATTTTGAAAACAATGCGGCAGACCCGCTTTATTGGCCCGCGGTCATCACCATCGACGAGTCCAAGTATCTATATCAGAATCAGGACATCCTGGGCTTTTCCACAAACGATGTGCGCTACGAGGCACAAAGTATTGCTGCCCTTTTCCCCTGCATGTTCCTGGAAATAAAGGCAAACGTGTATTTCCTTATCTCTTCCTGCAATCCGTCCCAAGATTTAGCATCATGGAAAAATGGGAAAAACGAAGCCCAGGAATTTATTACCGTGGTCTATGAAGACTCCCCCATCCCCGCTCGCGATCTGAAGGCCAGATATGCATCCCTGCTTTTGCTACGCCATGATCTGGTGCTGACAAGTGGCAGCGGCCAGTTTAAATCCGCCGGCGAGTTAAGACATCTGAGCGAAAATCCCGTGCAGCCGGATGATTCCCTTCCTGATGCCGGCGAACTGGCCAAAGCATTGCTGGCCGATGATATGGGTTATGTAAAAAGCTGGCTTGCTACATTTTTTGGCCGCCGCAAATGCGGAAATATCCATATTCAGGCCGTTGAAGTGTTGGACACAATGTATGCGCAGTTGGGCATCTCCACGCGGCGCCATGAATTAAGCAGCGAAAAAAAAGTAGCGCTATTCCAGCGGCTTCTGGATGTGGAGAGCATTCCCCTACTTCACCACATCGTGGAAACGCATCTATTCCGCATCATGTCCTTACTGTCGCCCGGCGCCTGGGACAGCCGTGAAAACATGGTACGGGATATACGGCAATATATTGAGGCCAATTATCACAAGCCTTTCACCATTGACCATCTGGCCGGAACGCTGAATTATTCACCCAACTATTTAAGGTTTGTGTTCAATCAGGTTACAGGTCATACGGTACTGGATGAAATAACGGAAGTCCGCATGGAAAAGGCTGCGGCCATGCTGCAGGGCACGCCGCTGAAGATCCGTCAAATATCAGAAAAGGTGGGTTATACCAACCCATCCTATTTCTGCAATCAGTTTATCAAGCGCTTTGGTATCACTCCAATGCAATACCGCGGCAGGGTATCGTTATGAGAAAATTATATCGTTCCCTTAAAAGATGGTTTATTAACGTATCCATGACCGGCAAGCTGACATTACTGCTTGTAGTGGCCGGCGTTATCCCCATCCTGCTCATCGCTACCTATTCCTACCGCCAAACCTATAATGCCCTGCTGGATAAGACCCGTGAAAGCATGGTACATACCAGCCGCCAGATCAATTCCCAAATTGATGGCCAGCTTACTTCCTATCAGCAGATTTCATCCGTGCTGTATACCGACAACAACCTCAAATCCTATCTCACCAAGAATTATGTGAAAGATTACGACTTTGTACTGGCATACGACTATATCAACAGCCTGATGTATGGCCTGTTGGCTTCTAATGAAGGGCTGTCTGGCATTACCCTGTATATGGACAACCCTACTCTGCCTTCCGACGGGTTGTTTGTATTGCCGATAAAGAATGCGGGCGAAGAAGCGAACTGGCTGCTTCAAGACAAGACTTCGTATGGAAACGTGATTTTCAGCGGGCCGAGGTATGGCAAAAACGGGGAACGCATTTGGTCCCTGGGGCGCAAGATGAATTATAACAATCATAGCTATGCTTATGCCTATCTGGAGATTGATGTACTGGAATCCGCGCTGTATGAGCAGATCCGGTATGAAAACAACGAAAGCCGCATGTATGTGATCAGCGAAGACAACATCATACTCTCCGCCAGCAACAAAAGCTTGATCGGCAAAAACATATCCACACTATTAGGGGAAATTGGAACAGACGATCGCTACGGCCAACAGATGATCATGAAACTGGACGGCAAAAATCATATGGTGGTCATGAGCCCCCTGCAAAACGGGTGGCATACCGTGATGGTTATTCCCCTGAGCGGCATCACTGGGGAGGTTGCCGCTGCCTCCGCGAAGATCGCCGTGATTGCAGCTGTCTGCCTTTTGCTATCACTGGCGCTTGTTTATGCGATATCCGGCTACTTTTCTTCGCGCCTGAAGGTGCTGAACCGCCAGGTAGCCCGCATTGAGGGCAACGATTTGAGCTGTCCTGTCACTGTTTCCGGAAACGATGAACTGGCCAGGCTTTCCCATGCCATGAACACCATGGCCACGAAGCTGGATGAAGCAATCCATATCGCCCTTAAGGAGGAAGTTGAACGTAAGTACGCCCAACTATCGCTATTGCAAAGCCAAATCAATCCCCACTTTCTGTACAATACATTGTCGGGCATATCCGCACTGGCACTGCGCAGCGGCGACGAGCAGGTGAGCCGTTTTTTGAACCACCTATCTCAATTCTACAAAACCTCCCTGAACCAGGGGAGGGAAATGATCACCATAGAAGAAGAAATCAGCATTACCCGCCATTATATTGCGCTGCAAAACATGCGTTTCCGTGACCGGCTTGTAATCCAATGGAATATTGACGAATCACTTAGGAGCCATATCATACCCAAACTGATCCTGCAGCCCTTCATCGAGAACATTGTAGACCATGCCTTAAGACCCGGGAAAGAGCCGCTCCAGGTTTTCATCCGGGTATTCCATGATGCGGACGGTATTGAATTTGAGATCACGGATAACGGCGTGGGCATACCGCCTGAAAAGCTGGACACACTGCTGGATAAAGTGCGCACCTCAGGCTATGGAATCGTAAACGTATATGACCGGCTCCGCTTGTTGTACGGCGAGAACTGCAATATGGCCATTTCTTCAGATGATGGAAAAGGCACCCAAGTACGCATACGGGTGCCCGAAACAAACGATGATTCTGAAATTGTTACTTTTGTTTCTTGATGATTAGCCTATTGGTTAAGAAATTCATGTTCATCTCCACGATTCTCCGGAAGGTCTCCCGAAGATACTGCTACGCCCAGTCCTCCGGTTCCATCGTGCAAGGCTGGCCAGCTTTCATCCAGATGCTGCGCGTCCGGCCATTGTAACCGATGGCTTGCACACAATCAAAGGAGGGCGTAAAGACCGCGCGGGTCAGTTTTCCATCCTTCCAGCTCAGATCAACGGTCACGTTTCCGCGCATTTTGAGCCCGCTTACGCTTCCATTTGGCCAGATCTTGGGCAGCGCAGGCAGGAGCAGTGTTCGTACTGGGCTGCTTTGCAGCAGCATCTCCACTATGCCGGCTGCACCGCCATAATTTCCGTCGATTTGAAACGGCGGATGATTGTCCAGCATGTTGTCCAGCGTAGAGTTGGTTAGCAGCTTCGTAAGGTGATGATACGCAGCTTCACTGTCCCATAGCCGCGCGTACAAGTTGATGATCCAAGCACGGCTCCAACCGGTGTGGCCGCCGCCCATACTCAGCCGGCGGGACAACGTTATCCTCGCCGCTTCGGCCAATTCCGGGGTACCGTCTACGCTGATCTGCCATGCCGGATACAGCGCGTACAGGTGGCTGACATGGCGGTGGCCAGGCTCAAGCTCATCATAGTCCTCTGCCCACTCCAAAAGCTGACCATGTCTGCCGACCCCATCAGGCCTGAGACGGCCGCACATGGCCTGGAGCTTTTGCGCGAATTCATGGTCGATGCCAAGCACCTTAACGGCCTCAATGCAGTCGTGAAATAATTCACGCAGGATCTGGTTATCCATCGCGGGTGCATAGCAAACGCAGCCGGTGGTTCCGTCAGGCAGAATGTAGGTGTTTTCGGGCGAGACAGACGGATTGGTGACAAGATATCCGCCATGCTCCACCAGAAAATCCTCAAAGAATTCGGCGGCTTCGCGCATCACCGGATACACTTCGGCTAAGTAGCTTACGTCGCGGGTATAGTCGTAATGATCCCACAAGTCAAGGCAGAGGAATGCCGCACCAAGAACCCAGTAGGTAGCCGGGATGTGCAGATCCTGCGGCGCGGTGTCGTGCCAGAAATTTGTATTATGATGGCACATAAAACCTTTGCAGCCGTACATCTCCCGCGCAGCCCGGCGCCCATTTTCAATCATGCCCTTCACCAACTCCACCAGCGGCAGGTGGCACTCGGTTAGATTGGCACTCTCAGCCATCCAATAGTTCATCTCAGTGTTGATGTTGATGGTGTACTTGCTCTCCCATAGCGGCTGGATGTCCTTATTCCACATGCCCTGCAGCGTTGGTACCATTCCGCTGGGGCGCGAACACGCGATCAGAAGATAACGCCCATAGTCGAAATATGCCTGTATCAGCCCCGCGTCCTCCTGCCCTTCGCGCAACCGGGCGAGGCGGCTGTCAGTGGGCAACGTCTCCAGCACAGGATCGGCGCACAAATCCAACCTGGCGCGCGCAAAGTAGGACCGGTATTCCTCTATATGGCGTAGCTTGAGTACCTCCCAGCCCAATGTTTCCGCCCTGCTCACAATCTCAAGGTTGGCCTGAGCGGGATCATTGAACCGGTGGGTAGTGTTGGCGGTAAAAATCAACATGGCGGTGCTTGCGCCTTCCACCACCAGATGCTCGCCTTGTGTGTACACCCTTCCGCCATCACATACGGCGCGCAGCGACAGGCAAAAATCCTGTCCGCCTTTTCCCAGATCGCCACTGATGGCAATGGTACGCTCATCCATTGCCCATGCGCGGTTGTACATGCGCTGGCGTGTCAGAATCACATCGAAGTTGAGCATTCCGGGCCGGTCGGCGGTAAAATGTATCGCGATTACGCCGTCCGGGGCGCTGGCGAATACCTCGCGCTCATACCATACGCCATTCGCCGCAAATTTCAGGCCATGCACGGCGGTCTCCAGATCCAGTGCTCGCCTATATTGCTCGGGCTTTCCTTCAAAGTGCACGCAAAACTCCATATCTCCCAGCGTTTGATAAGGCTGCATGCTCTGCGGCATGCCCGAAAACGCGCGCTTGAGCAAGCGCTCAGCCTCGTTGATTTTACCGGAAAATATCAACTCCCGCACTTTAGGCAGATTGGGCAGTGCATCCGGGTTCAGACGGTTCACCGGCCTCCCATACCACATGCTGCTCTCGTTAAGCTGAAGGTGTTCCCTGGCGGGATCACCAAACACCATCGCGCCTAGCCGCCCGCTTCCAAGCGGCAGCGCTTCATTCCAGTTCTCAGCCGGCTTTTCATACCATAATTTCATGACTCTGCCCCTTTGCTGCACCCATGGTCATGCCCTGAACGGCGAATTTGTTCAAAAGTGATTATAGAATAAAAATTAGCACGACGCTGACCACCAACTTAGGGAAGTGCAGCTTGCAGTAAAACCTGTGTTGCCGCAAGCGCTGCGCTTATTAACAAGAGAATGGAAAAGATGCAGCTGATCATGAACACAACATGGTGAATGGCAGCAAAAATCAGCCTGCCCCGGTGTATGATGCAAACTCTCCATACTCTACGTCCGAAACGAGCCATGGTAGGCTGGCAAGAATGTCTCTGCTGGATTGCCCAGATCAGTGAACGTAAGTCACCGTTACCGGCGCAGCAAAGGGACATTCTCAGTGAAAGTGTTTTTTAAAGAAAGAACAGCCGATAAAGCTTAACTTCTTTTGCCCGCAAATAGCTGCCATATTTCAGCGGATGCAGTTCGCGGTCTTTATACTAATACGGACAAAGGCTACTGCCAGGAGATTTGCTATCACTTCGATCATCATTCCGTTATTTCATTTTTCCTTTATGACACGCACGCTTCCGTTGGCATTGGCTCCTGATACAATAATTGTATAAGTACCTGTCTTGGTAATGCTCAATTTGAAACTTCCGGTTTTGGCATCATTTCCTTTATAGATTTCGGTGCCATCACTATGCTTAACCAAAACATCGACTTTACCGGAGTTGCTGATAATTTCTACATCAACAACATCCCCTTCACTTAATTGCATTTCAGCAGAATCTGTTTTATTCAAAACATTATATTCAATTATAAACTGATCTTCATTGCTTGTCCTGCTCCCGTCAAAAGTGACCTGCTGACATCCGCTCACACATAGAATCAAGCATACAAATATAGCAAAGAACACTTTTCTCATTTTCATTCCCCCTATCAAGCAATAAGTCAAGTATACATGCATCAATTTCCAAACAAGTATACCAAACAATGGCATCTGACGCAACAATGCAGGTTACAATATCACTACAAAAAAAGGGAAACCCCCTGATAAATCAGGGGGTTTCTGGCGGAGAGTTAGGGATTTGAACCCTAGGTGGGGTATAAGCCCACACACGATTTCCAGTCGTGCGCCTTAGACCACTCAGCCAACTCTCCATAGCTTGGCTTAACAGTCAACGAACAGTATTATACAGGCTGCATTGCCCCATGTCAAGCAGTTCCTAGAAAAAACAGCTTGTCCTGCAATACAGCCTTTTCATATGCCATTTTGTATGCTAGACTGTTAATGAAATCGTGGAAAGGGGACGCATAATGCAGAAGATTCCGTTTCGAGACCTTAATATTTCCGTATCGAGGCTCGGGTTTGGCGCCATGCGGCTGCCTACGAAAGAAGCAGATTCCAAGCGTGTTATCGACAGGGAGGAAGCCGTGGCGATGATCCGCCACGCCATTGATCAGGGCGTAAATTATATGGATACTGCTTATCCGTATCACGGTGGCGAAAGCGAGCTGGTAATGGGCGAGGCGCTGCAAGACGGTTACCGAAATAAGGTTTTGCTAGCCACCAAACTGCCAACCTGGCTTATTAAAAAGCGGGAGGACATGGACAAGTATCTGGACGAGCAGCTGAAAAAGCTGAAAACGGATCATGTGGACTTTTATCTGCTCCATGCCCTGAACAAAAACACTTTTGAAACCATGCAAAAGCTTAACTATCCCGACTTTTTGGACAAGGCTGTGGCTAGCGGGAAGATTCGCTATCCCTCCTTTTCCTTCCATGACGAAGGGGCGTTGTTCCCCAAAATCATCGACGATTATCCATGGAAGATGGCCCAAATACAGCTGAACCTGCTGGACGGGGAATATCAGGCCGGGCTTGATGGCATGCACTATGCGACAAAAAAGGGCGTTGGCATCGTTGTGATGGAACCGCTTCGTGGCGGATCACTGGCTACGCCGCCTACGGAAGTAAAGGCGTTATATGACAGCTTCCCCGTTCGCCGCAGCAGCGTGGAATGGGCCTTCCGCTACCTATACAACATGCCTGAGGTGATGACCATCTTGAGCGGCATGAGCACCATGGAGCAGGTGAAAGACAATCTGCGCATCTTTGAAAGCGCGGCCATAGGCGTTGTGACTAAGGATGAGGAAGCCCTCTTCGCCAAAGTAAAGGATGCTTATTTGAGCCGTATCAAAACAAGCTGCACCGGCTGCAACTACTGCCAGCCATGCCCTAAAAACGTTGCGATCCCCAGCATTTTCAGGGGATACGACAATGCCGCCATGCTGGACACGAAGCCGGAATTCTATAACCGCTACCGTTCCCTGAATGAGGAAGGCAAAGCCGCGGATCAGTGCGTTGCCTGCGGCATTTGCCAAAAGGCCTGCCCTCAGCATCTACCCATCATACAATACCTGAAAGAGATCAGGACGGAATACGAAAGCATCTGAATTTTAGCTGTAAAGCAAAAGAAAACGCGCGGCTTTTACGTCGTGCGTTTTTCGTTTATGCAAGCCGGATTATACTGCTTTCATCTTATGACTTAAGCCTGTCGAAAATTGCATACCCATTATTTGGCAGGCCAACACATCCCATATGCGTCACATTTGGGGCGTTGTTCCCGCCATGCCAGTCAGACCCGCCTGTCATAAGCAGCTTATAGGCTTTTGCCATGGTTTCATATTTTTCAGATTCCTCCGGTGTATGGCTGGGATGGTATATTTCCAGCCCTTCCACACCGGCTCGGATGAGCTCCTCCACTACGCCATCATTGCCGATGCTCTTGGGGTGGGCGATAACAGGGATGCCTCCCGCTTCTTTGATGATCCGGATCGCGTCATAGGCGGTCATCTTCTCCGATTCTATGAACCCGGAGCCTGTGGGCAGGAAATACGTGCGGAACATTTCCCGAAGCGTCATGCCCTTGGCTTCTGCCCCATCATGCTCCATAGCAGCCACCACGTGAACGCCGGATATGCGCGGTTGATCCGGGTGGATCTGTACAACCCGCTTCCAGTCATAATCGACCAAGCCCATCGCCTTGATGGCTTCGAAATTGATCCTGGTGTTTTCTGTTTTGTCGGCGGATATTTGCCCTATGAATCGGGCCAACGCGCTGCTGTGCACATCGATATAGTAACCCAGCATATGCAAGAGCCTGCGATTAAAGATGGTGGATACCTCAATGGCGGGTATCAATAGAACGTTGCCAGGCAGTTCTTCGCTTATAGCGGCCTGCACACCCCTGACGGAATCATGATCGGCGATGGCGATTACACGCAGGCCATTCTCCTCAGCCAAATGGAACAATTCCCTCGGTGTATCTGTCCCGTCGGAATAGATGGAATGCAGATGCAAGTCGGCATACATGGAATAAAACCCCTCCCCTGCAAAAACCATCCTTACCCAGCCATCATACGCCGTGAGATAAATGATGTCAACCGTATGGGGTCTTTGAACAGATAGACTATATGCCTATTGCCACTGTACCGTCCACGCTGATCAAACGGTCATACACGTTCACTGCAAGGGCCGGCCCCTTTATGAGCGTCAAACGGCAAATGCCTTGATCCACCGCGCACTCCAGAAGACTGTTCAAATACCAAAAGCGGAAGCGGTAGCCCTGCCATTTATCCGGGATACGGGGGCGCAGCGTCGGTCCTTCCTTCTTGATGCGCAGGCCGGCAAAACCCGCCACAATAGAAAGGTATGCCCCACCCAGGTTTGCTGTGTGCAATCCGTCCTTTGTGTTGCCGTGCTCATTGTTTATGTCCATGAAAGCAGTTCTGCGGAAGTATTCCTCCGCTTTTTCCATATCACCAAGCCTGGATGCCATGATGGAGAAGACACAGGCCGACAAGGATGAATCATGAGTGGTGATTTTCTCATAATAGGCATAGCTCCGGGCCATCGCCTGTTCATCCGTAAGGTCTTCAAACAAGTAATGCGCCAGCACCGTATCCGCCTGCTTGCACACCTGATGACGGTACAGGAACAAGGGATGGTAATGCAGAAGCAGCGGGAAATGATCTCTGGGGATCTGGGTCAGATCCAGCACCTTTTTCGCAAGGAAGCTGTCGTCCTGTGCCGGGATATTAAGGTTTTCATCATAGGGAAGGTACATGCACTCCCCTGCCCTTTTAAAGGCTGCCAATTCCCCACCTGTGATGGACAACTTCTCCTTGAGCGGCTCAAATAACCCCTCCTGCATCAAACGATCGCAAACCTTCGCCGCATAGAGCAGGTTTTCTCTGGCGGCGGCGTTGGTATAGTAGTTGTTGTTCACGATGCAGGTGTACTCGTCAGGGCCCGTGACATCGTCTATACGGAATGTTCCATTCTGCATATGGCCCGCGTCCAGCCACATTCTGGCCGTTTCGACCAGAACTTCCGCGCCCGCCTCTGCCATAAAAGACACATCATCCGTAGCAAGATAGTATTGAATGAAAGAATGGGCCACGTCGCCGCTTAAGTGATACTGGGCGGAACCGGAGGGGAAATAGCCGGAGCATTCCGTGCCCGTAATGGTGCGCCAGGGGTACAGCGCGCCTTTTGTGTGGCCCATCAGCCTTGCGTGAGCCCGAGCGCTGTCCAGGATGCCGTAGCGGTACTTAAGCAGCCGCTTTGCCAGATCCCTGTCGGTGAGCAGGAAGAAGGGAAAGATATAGATTTCCGTATCCCAGAAATAATGGCCTTCATAGCCTTCCCCGCTTAAGCCCTTGGCGGCCACATTGGATACATCGTCCCGCCCGGCGGACTGCAAAAGCTGATAGAGGCTGTAATCCATGCACTGCTGCAGCGCGTCGTCCCCGAAAATCTCCACCCGCGCGTTTGACCAGAACGAACACAGATATTCCCTTTGCCTATCCCGCAAGATTTGGGTTCCTGTCTCCCGTACAGACTGCATGATTTGGATTGCGTCCTTCACAGGGTCCGCGTGGCGGCGCTGGTCGGTAAAAACGCACCACTTCACAAGCGATACAGTCTGACTGGGGGCAATATGACAGTCAAATTGCGTGCTCACGCAGCCGGGCAGCATTTCCTGTTTCACATCAAATGATCCCGCCATCTCATGGCAGACGGCGGATACCATCGCAAGCTGTGAAGCCTTCGTGCGGCAGGCGATGAGAGAAACATCCTCCTCTGTAAAGATGCGCTCCGCCTGCAAATGCACATGAGGCTGTGCGGCCACCCGGGGATCGTTTGGGTCAGCGAAGTTTAACACATTGGCATCCTGAAGCGACAGGAAAGACAAGGGTCCGTCGTAGTTTATGGATTTCACCTCATATTGCAAAAGAAACAATTCTTTCTGCAAAAAGGATGCCATACGGCGGACGGTGATTTGAATTTCCCGGCCTTTGCCGGAACGCCAGTGAACGCGGCGGACCGCCTCCCCCGCCTCCATATCCAGTTCTCTGTCATGGACGATCAGTTCGCCTTTGAAAGGCTCGAACGCTTCATCTCCCAGATACAGCATCACCGTCTGCACATCTGTCACATTGACGATGGTCTGCTGCGTTTCGGGAAAACCGTACAGCTTTTCCCCATATTGAATGGGCTTCACATCATAGAACGCGTTGATGTACGTTCCCCGGATTGTGGTCACACCCTCCGGCGCACCTTCCTCCAGGCAGTTGCGTACGCCAATGTAGCCGTTTGCCGTATGGAACAGCGTTTCCGTCAGGGCTATTTCACTTTGATGAAGGTTGTGTCGTATCAGTTTCATGCGTTTCATTCCTTAACTGCGCCGGAGGTAATTCCGGCAACTATTTCTTTTTGGAAAAACGGAAGGCGGCGGGTTCTGCCAGCGCGGTAAACACGAGTGCCAAAACCGGGAAAAGAACGGTCCACTTTTTCATTGGTACCCCTCCTTATTCTTCATCCGGTTATGGATTATACTGTTTTTCTCCGTACCGGCAGTTTTGTTTTGATTATACTTTCTTTTCCATTTCATGTATATTAATTTTATTTGATTTATGTTAAAATTCCTATATCTATTTTTTATATAGTACAGAATTTCAGGGAGGATATTGCGCATGTTGCCTTCCGAGATTGCCCACTTGACAAGGCTTTTCCACCATGCCGCTCGGCTGCCCATCGCGATTTACGAAGGACAGCAGTGTGTTCTGTCGCTGCCTGAAAATATCAATAGTGCCGCAGGGCTGCTGGAGGGAAAGAATCCCTTATCCATTTTGAATCCCAGCCCGCATCAGGAAGAGGCATCCCAATATCTGAACAATGATTATCAGGAGCAGTATATTTACTTTGAACTAAGCGGCGGCGCATCTCTTTTAAGTGGGCCCTTCAACCTAAAGCAGTCAACGGATGGGGAGATCCAGAGGCTCATCCGCACATTGGGGCTTCCCTTGAACAAAAGAGAGCAGTTTTCAACACATTGCAAGTCACTTCCACTTTTAACGGAGGACAACTATTTTTATACGGGCAAGCTGCTGGAAAAGCTGTTTTCCGGCGGGGAAAAAATGCCCGCCCCTTCTCCCGTGCTGACCCCGGATGTCGGTAAACCATACTTTGAGCAGATGTATGAAAATAGAATGGCGCAATTCCAGCACCCGCCCTATTTTCTGGAGCAGGAGGAAGTGCGCCTTATACGCCACGGAGACCGGGAAAACGCGTTAACGGTGTTGTCGGAAATCAACCGTCTAAAGCGTGCTACACTGGCCCGTGATCCGTTGCGGTCGTTGAAAAATTCCCTCATCTGCAGCTGCACGCTCTTTACCAGAGCCGCCATACAGGGCGGCGTACCTGCCGATGAGGCTTTCACCCTTTCCGATGCCTTTATTCAAACCATAGAAGAAGCACAAAACCTGAAATCGTTGGACGCGCTGGAAGAAACCATGGTACTGCGCTTTATCGGCCAGGTGGCTGATCATAACAGCACGTCGCTCTCCTTCACAATCCGCACTGCCATCGCTTTCATTGACAAACACCTGTCTGAAAAGCTCACCGTGCCTATGATCGCCAGGCATGTATATATGCACCCGGATTACCTGTCCAGCCGCTTCAAGCAGGAGATGAATGTATCCATCACATCGTTTATACAAAAGCGCCGTATCGAGGAAGCCTGCCACTTTTTACGCTACAGCCAAAACACCGTTTCAGAGATTGCGGCGTTTTACCAATTTTGTTCCCAAAGCCATTTTATACAGGTGTTCAAAAAATACATGAGCATGACACCGGCGCAGTATAAGAACGCGATGTAGGCCATTCATTCCTTTACCCGTCCGTATGAAGTTCCCAATTCAGATCATTGTGGTAGATCATCTGCTTTGTCATGCCTCCATCCACCACAAAGTTTTGTCCTGTAATGAAGGATGATTGATCACTGCACAAAAACAGGCACATAGCCGCAATATCATTGGGTCTGCCCACCCGTCCGCAGGGATGCTGAAGGATATCCCCTTTGGAATAGGCGGAAAGCTTATCACCTTCATGGTATTCCCCCGTATCTATCCAACCGGGGCTGATGGCGTTCACCCTCGCCTTGCCCGCAAGGCTTATTGCCAATGCATGAGTCAGTGCGCTGATTCCGCCCTTGGCGGCAGTGTAGCTTTCCGTATCGGGCTGGGACATGAAGGCCCTGGTGGAAGCAATGTTCACCACCGAGGCTCCTTTTTGCATATGCGGCAAAAGCAAACTGCACAGCATGTAAGCGGCGGTCACGCCTAATGACAGTACATAGCTGAAATCCTCATATGTGCACCCGGAAAGGATGCCACGCCTTGAGACACATGCGTTGTTGATCAGCACATCTACCGTGCCAAACCGATCGATTACCGCATTTGCAAAACCCAATAGTGCATCCCTTTGCGCCATGTCTCCGCAGTAAAACAGGCTTTCCGTCCCATTCCCCAAAAGATCACCGGCAAAAGTTTCACCACGCACCTTGTCCACATCCGAAAAAGCCACTGCGTAACCTTGTTTTGCAAATTCCTCCACGATACAACGGCCGATACCGTTTGCACCTCCGGTGACGACACATACCCTTTTCAAGACATGTCCTCCTTCTTTCCTTTTAACTCTATCAAAACAACTTCCGGTGGATTGAATATGCGGGGAAGCTCCGGGTAGTACGAAAGCCCCCGGCTAACCAGCAAGCATGTTCCATTCACATCATACAGCCCACCCGCGTACTTTGGAAAATACCCCTGATTGGGGGCATAAAGGCCGTTTAGAATAAACGGGATACGCACCTGTCCTCCATGGGCATGGCCGGATAGTACCAAATCAAAACCCAGCTCATTATACTCGGCAACGAAGTCTGGCCTGTGGGCTACCAGTATGTTGTACCGTTGCCTGTCAAGATGGTCAAATGCGTGAAGCGCCCTGCGATAGGCGTCATCCTCGTTTTCGCCGGGAAGTGCGGTAGCCATGACGGGGTCATCGATACCAGATATTAATAGCCGCTGCCCCTTAACCGTGAGTTCTGTGGTTTGACCTTCCAATACGGTAACGCCATAGCCCCTGACAGCGGATTTGATATTCTTTATATCCCCGCTCCAGTAATCATGACTGCCGGCAACATAATAGCATGGGCCTATATGTACAATGCCTTCCAGCAGCAGCGCCATCCCTGAAAAAGAGTTCCTATCATCCGCCATGTCACCGGAAAGGAAAATCACATCAGGCCTTAATTCCTTTACCCGGAGTATAAGCGGTTGCTGGTTAGGCTCATAAACGTAACTATGCAGGTCGGTGAGCAGCACAGCCCGTATGGGTTCTCGGTTTTGAAGCTTGGAAGATACGGCTTCATACCGCTCAGTCTTAAGGCCCCGGTAAAAAGCCGCAAAGGTAAGAGCACTCAACAATAGCAAAACTATACTCAATATGCGCAGCTGCTTTCTTTTTCGCTTAATCATGACCGCTTCTCCTTTGTGAAATTAGGATATTTACGGCTTAATCAGTCCATATTCCCATTTTGCACGAAGGATGCGCCGCACGCTTTGATCTATCCGCTCCTTTGTCAGTCGCCCGCTGTCCACCGCCTTGCGGATGCCCCTGGCGGCGTCGGACAGGCTCACGGGCATCAACAGTATATCAACGCCCGCTTCCAACGCCAGGACAGCGGTTTCCCCGGAGGAATGCAGGTCGGCCACGGCCTTCATCTGGAGTGAATCTGTAATCACAATCCCCTCAAACTTAAGCTTGCCCCGCAAAAGCTCCGTGATGATGGTCTTTGAAAGTGACGCCGGGGAATCTTTATCGATTTCCACAGCCGTCAAATGAGATATCATCACGAATTCCGCCCCAGCCGCTATCCCTTCTTGAAAGGGCAGGAATTCCGACTGTTCCATTTCATTCAGCGTTCTCGCGGTGATAGATGTGCCTTCATGGGAATCGGCCGTGGTGCTGCCATGGCCGGGAAAGTGCTTCAATGTGGACATCACGCCATTATCCTGAAGGCCCTTGACCACCTGGCCCACCATGGCGGAAACTGCAGCTGGATCCGTGCCGAAGGACCTGGAGCCAATCTCCGTATTGGCACGGTCAATGATCACATCTGCCACAGGGGCAAAATCCAGATTGAAGCCAAGTCTGGATATATCCCCAGCGATGGTAGCGCCCAACGCATACGCCTCATGGACATCACCCCTAGCGCCAATCTCCTCCATAGATTCAAACCTTGTGGTATTCAGCCTCCGTGCCACGCGGGATATAGTTCCTCCCTCCTCATCCACCGCGATGAACAGGCCGATACCCCTCCTGGGGGTGGCATAAGCCTGGGAATTTGAGATCATTTCTGTGATCTGTTTTTCTGTTGCAATGTTGTCTGCAAAGTATACAAGGCCCCCCACCGGACACTTTTTAAGCCCCTTCCTGGTCGCTTCGGTAGCCTTCGTAGCCGTCTTTACACCCGCAATGGCCTCAGGCTCCACAATAAAAAGCTGATATATCTTTTCATCCAGCGTCATGCTTTTAAGCAGCGTATCTATGCGGCTTTCCATATCTTCCTCCGCCGCAGCAGCGGTAAAACATGTCAAGACCAGCAGCAAAAGGGAACATATCAGGCAGGCGGTGGCTTTTTTCATAAAAACAAACACTTCCTCAAATGGAATCCTATTCATACATAACTCATTGTAAATGCTTGGTAGAGTATTTTCAACAGAGGGACATTTTTTCATGTCTGTAAATGCTGCGAATCGCACCCTTTCCTTTGGTGTCTATTGGCAGCTTGCCGGCACTCTCAATTTCCGCCATAAGCCAGAGTCTGTTACGGGCAAAAGGGCAAACAAAGCCAGGCAATTGGATGAAATCGCAAAAGGGGAAAAAGGCAATCCCAGATGGCACTTGCTTGAGCGCTGCGAAATCCTGTGGTGGCGTCACTTATTATTGGAGCCAGCCGCTTAAGCAAGATTCAGGAAAACTTGAAGGCCACTGACAACTCAGCCTACACGATAGAGGAGCTTAAGGATATCGATGCGATCCTTGCTAAATAATGTATAATACCGGGATTGCATTTGCAATGAAATATACGCGCCAAAAAGGCGGGCACAGCTTCTATAAGCAATGCCTGCCTTTTTATTGATCAAAGAATTTTCAAAATACCCACACAATCGGCTGATTCAAAAATATGTTGATACTGTAAGGTAGTTTCTACCTTGCCAATACAGATTACGATCATACGGATGAGGTGAACAGAGTGAACGAATTTTGGGGTAACCAGCGTGGTATTGAAAAATCTTGGGGCGGCCATATGAAGCAATGCGAGCATGAAATGTCATGCGAGCATGAAAAATGCAGACCTCCCAGGATATGTGAAGTTAAAAAATGTGAGTTCTGCGGCTTTGTATGGCGCAAGTGCCACCACTGTGGCAAGTGCGTTTGCTGCAAGGTCTTCCGTTGTGGTGATGAATTCATCTTCGTATGCAGCGAATGCGGAGAAGTTTTCAAAGTCGAATGCGAAGAAGAGTGCTTCAGGAAATAACACCACTCTTTCCATGCTCCCTTATGCAATGTAACCCCCGGCTTAGCCGGGGGTTACACTTCATTAAATCTGCATAAGAGTTTACATACTCAGGCAAGCTGCAGCCTCTTCCCCTGTGAGCGCTTCTTTTTGCAAAAGCTTTTCCCACATGGTGTTCCAGGCTTCCCTATGGCTTGTCAAAACATCTGTTGCCAGATGGTAGGCCTGTTCCAAAAGGTTCAGCGCGCCGGACTGCTTTTGATCCTTGCCGGCCAGCAGCAATTCAAAGGGTTTGTCGGAGTCAGGGCCCATGCCCCATTCCGATGCCATGCGTCCCGCAATGTCGGCCGCTTTTTGAAGGTCATTGGCCGCGCCGGTTGTGACATCGTTCGGCCCAAAGGCTATCTCCTCCGCCGCCCGGCCGGCCAGCGCCACTGCCATGTGGCTCAATAGTTCCTGCCGGGTGTGGAACATCTTTTCCGGGGAGATGGACATGCTGTATCCTGCCGCGCCCTTGGTGGAAGGAATGATGGATACGCGGCTTAATTTGCTCTCAGGCAAAAGCACCAGGGTGGCCAGTGCGTGACCCGCCTCATGAACGGCGGTAATCTTACGCTCTTTCTCCAAAGTCTCTCTGTTGTTCTTTTCCTCACCCACCAAAGCGGCATTAAAGGCATAGTCGATGTCTTCCTTGCAAATGGCTTCCGCCTGGCGTCGGGCAGCATGGATGGCGGCCTCGTTGAGCACGCTTTCCAGCCTGGCTCCAGAAAACATGGCGGTCTGTGCAGCTATGTCCTGGAAGCACACATCCTCCGCCATGGGCTTGTCTTTAGCATGCACCTTCAGAATTTGAAGCCTCTCGCTAAGCCCCGGCAGCGGAACCTCAATCTGCCGGTCAAAGCGTCCGGCTCGAAGCAGCGCTTCATCCAGCGTATCCGGGCGGTTGGTGGCCGCCAGCACCACAATACCCTCTTTTCCGGAAAATCCAGACATCTCAGTCAACAGCGCGTTCAGCGTCTGTTCCCGCTCGTCATTGCCATTGTCGCGTTTCTTGCCGATGGCGTCAATCTCATCAATAAAGATCACGCCGCGTCCTGCCTTGCGCGCCTTTTGGAATAGCGTACGGATACGGCTGGCGCCTACGCCGACATAGACCTGCACAAAGTCGGCGCCGCTGACCGCGAAGAAGGGAACACCGGCTTCACCAGCCAGCGCCCTTGCCATCAGCGTCTTCCCGGTGCCCGGAGGCCCATACAGAAGCACGCCACGCGGAATTCTTGCTCCATACTTGGCAAAATATTCCGGTGTCTTGATGAAATCCACCAGATCACGCATGCTGCGCAACGCTTCGTCGTTGGCTGCCACGTTTTTGAATGTAACGGAAGGGATTTCCCGGCTTTCCTCAATAGCGGCGTATTTGGCCAGACCCGTAGCCCCTTTGGTCCGGGAACGCATGAGGATCACAATCACAAGCACCAACATTCCGGCGCCAAGCAACGTTCCTAGCTGGCCGGCGGATTGTTCCTCCACTGATACGCCAGATTTTAGCAGCGTGCTTTTCAGCGTGTCATCCCGCGGATTTGGTGTTTGCGCCTTGGAGCCGTCTGAAAGTACCACTGTCATGTCTGCCGAATCGCTTAAAATGACTGTACGCACTTTTCCCTGCTCCACCTGTTCCAAAAAGGCGGGATAGGTGATGTCTTTGGGGCGTTTAGACTGCTCTGAAGCAAAAAGCCCCAGCGCGGTCGCGATCATCGCCGCAAACAAAAACATCGAAATTTTGTTCCTTTTTTTCACATTTCCCACCTCTTTCTGTTGCACATTTGATACAGATAACAGTATACAGAAAGCATGAATGCTTGTAAACGGTACATTCTGGTGTTGATTTTCCAGTGTGTATTTCAATTGGAACGGGCAGGATATGCACATGCATCAGCATGTGAAAGGCGGCTTGTTCGGTGAAAGCGGAAGAAAAGAAAAAAATGCGTCCCGGCAAGAAAAAAAACGCTGACGTAAAAGCAGCGTCCCCTTTGCCGGAGGATATCATTAATCCGGAGGAACAAAACACGCCTGCACCAGAAAAGAAAGAATTGGCAGCAAGCGAAGCAATTGAAGCAGCGAATGTTAAAAAGCCATCCAAAAAAGAAAGGCGCCATGATAAAGGCAGCAAAAAAAAGCGCCATATATTCCGATACATTTTGCTTTCCCTCGCAACACTTCTCGTAGGCACACTGGTCTTTGCCTACTTTTACCTTGACGTGCCTCACTGGCAAGAACTGGACACAAGCAAGATCACCACCGTAGCCCAGACCGGCAGCATCTATGATGCTGGCGGCAATTTCATTACAGCGATTCAGGGCAAAGAAAACCGCACCGTCATACCCCTTTCCGATGTGCCGCTTAAGGTGCGGCAAGCGTTTCTGGCTGCGGAGGATCTGCGGTTTTACAGCCATTTCGGTGTGGACCCGATACGTTTTTTCGGCGCACTGGCAGCCAATATAAAATCAGGAAGCTTTTCCGAGGGGTTCAGTACCATCACCCAGCAATTGATCAAACTCAGCCACTTAAGCTCGAAAAAGACAATTGCCCGAAAAGCGGAGGAAGTCTACCTGGCGCTGCAGCTGGAGAGACGGTTCACCAAGGATCAGATTTTTGAGATGTATTTGAACTACGTTTATTTCGGCAACGGTGCATATGGCCTGCAAGCCGCCAGCCAGACATATTTCAGCAAGGATGTAAAGGATCTGACCGTGGCCCAGGCTGCCAGCCTGGCCGCCATATTGAATGCAACCACCACCTACAACCCTACCTTGAACCCGGTAAACAATAAGAACAGGCAGCGCTACATTCTCAATACCATGCTGGAAAACGGAATGATCGACACAGCGGCCCATGATGCGGCGGTTGCTGAAGACATTCAATTGACGGAAAGCAAGCCCATCGTCACGGCTTACGGCTGGTTTGTGGACGCGGTGTTGAGCGAGGCAGAGGATAAGCTTGGCGTATCGGCGGAAACGCTTCTTGGCGGCGGTTACCGTATCGATACAACCCTGGATCCAAGGATGCAGGATATTGCCGACGCACAGTACAAGGCCAATGTATTTCCTGCCAACGCCTCAGACGGAACCAAGGTGCAAAGCGCCATGGCCTGCCTGGCTGTAAAGACAGGAGCGGTGCGGGCCGTTGTGGGCGGTCGGGAATACACCGTACTCCGGGGTTTTAACCGTGCCACACAGCTGAAGCGTCAGCCCGGCTCTGCGTTAAAACCGCTGGCTGTGTATGCGCCGGCGCTGGAGTATTATGGCTTTACCACTGCCAGTGTCTTGAAAGATGAACCAACCGACTTTGGCGGATATAAGCCCCGTAACAGCGGCAATGCGTACTACGGCAGTGTAACAATCCGTACGGCGCTGCAGAACAGCTTGAACGTATCCACAGTTTCGCTTCTACAGCAGATTGGCGTGGAGGCGGGCCGCAACTATCTGACCAGAACGGGCATCCCCCTGGACAGGCGGGATTCCAACCTCTCCCTGGCGTTAGGCTCCCTCACCTACGGCGTTTCTCCTGTGCAACTGGCCGCGGCATACGCTCCCTTTGCAAACCAGGGCTATTACAATGCGCCATACTTTATCGAAAAGATCACCGATAACCGGGGCAAGGTGCTGTATCAGCACCAGTTAAGTCCCCAAAGGGTGCTGTCGGTGCAAAACGCATACCTGATGACAAGCCTTTTGCAATCCGTAACCTCTGTTGGCACGGGCGCCAAGCTTTCTGGGGCAGGCACGCCGGTGGCCGGAAAGACGGGCACTGTAAATATACCGGAAGGCGGCAACCGGGATATCTGGATGGCGGCTTACAATACCGAGATTACTACCGCCGTATGGATGGGGTTTGACACCACGGACAGCAAGCACCGCATTTCAGGAGCCATCTCCGGCGGCGATAACACCGCCACTTTGAGCCGCAACTTTTTCAAAGCTGTCTATCAAGGCCGGACCAAGCCTCAATTTGAAAAGCCGGGCGGGATCGTTTCCCTGGAGATGGATAAAAAGTCAGTGGAATGGCGAGGTGAGGCAATGCTGGCAGCGGACATCACTCCCAAGGCATACCGCTTTACAGAGGTATTCACCGCCTCCAACCACCCCACCAAAAAGAGCGATATCTGGAATCCGCCACGGACTCCCAACAGTTTCTACGTCACTCACAACGCAAACGGCAACCCGCTCCTTGTGATACAGCCGGCGGATTACGCAGTTTACCGAATCCAGCGGGATGCTGTGGGAGAGTCGTTTGTACTGACGGAATTGTGGGGTTCTGCCGGGGAAACGCTGTATTATGCAGATACCAAGGCGGTGCCCGGCGTGACATACACCTACCGGGTGATCCCCGTACATGCAGAGCTTTTGATCAACGGCATCGTACTGGAGGGCGTGCAGAGCGTACAGGTGGCCCAGGCAACGGCACCTTCCACCGGCAGCATTTTGAATGATATGTTCGGTTTCCTGTTCGGCTCAGGGGCACAAAACGAAACACCCGGCAGTACTGCGCCGCCGGATGTAACGGAAAACACAAGTTCGATTTTCTGGAAATAAAAAAAGGCCTATGGCCTATTTCGATGAAATGGCTCAATATCCATTTCATCGATTTCGCACGATTTCCTAGTATTCCTTCACACCGTCCTGCGCTGCACTTGGCTGGTGTGAGGCATACGGTCAGGAAATCTTGTAAGTAAAATCTTACTTCGTAAGCACCTGCCTGGACGGCAAAGCCGCCCCAGACGTATTAAAACGAGGGGGCAGAGGCCCCCTCGTTGTTCCCCTTAAGTAAACGCTGATTTATTTGAAGAATCTTGATACCTTGCTGTATAAAGATTCTTCGATCGCTTCGCTCCTTCAGAATGAAACGTTGGCGCACTAATCAGCCTTTACGCAGAATCCTATAGTCAATTATCTATCTTTTTTTTCTCATTTTTCTCAATCTGCTCGTTGAGCAGGTTGATATTGCCGCAGCCCATGGTGATCACCAGGTCGCCGGGCTGCCAGTGGGCGCGAAGGTAAGCCTCCGTATCGTTGAAGGTAGGTGTCAGGTGTGCGTCTATCCCGTGATCCAGCATGCCTTTGACCACCATGGAGGCGTGTATGTCGCCGGGATCCTTTTCCCTGGCGGCGTAGATATCCGTCACAAGCGTGATATCAGCTGCATTTGTACAGGTCAGGTAATCGTTGAATAAGCGCTTGACACGGCTGTAGGTATGGGGCTGCATCACAGCCCACAGGCGGTTATGGGGCTGAAGCTTGGCGATGGACAGCGCGTTGCGCATTTCGGTGGGATTGTGGCCATAATCGTGGTACAGCTTTACGCCCTGCACTACGCCAGTAAGCTCAAAGCGGCGGTGTGCACCGGAAAACCGGTGGAGAGACAAAGCTGCATTTTCCATATCAGCCCCAAGGCGGTAGGCGCATGTCAGGGCAGCCATGCCGTTCAATACATTGAAGTTCCCCGGCACTGCCATATTTACATGGCAAAGCTTTTTACCTTTATACACAAGATCAAATTGGCCCCGACCCTGATCGTCATAGCTCAGCCCGTCAGGCTGCCAATCGTTATTTGTGCCAAAACCAAAGGTTTGTGATTCTCCGGGATGACTTTCAAACAGCTTCACGACCCGGAAATCATCACCCCAGCCGATTGCCAGACCGCCTTCAGGCAAAAGGGCCAAATATTTACCGAAAGCATTCTGAATGTCATCAATATCCCGGTAGTAATCCAGGTGATCTTCCTCAATGTTCAGCACCACTGCAATTGTTGGACGCATATGCAGAAAGCTTCCGCTGAACTCACATGCCTCTGCGATAAAAGCACTCCCTGCGCCGATGCGGGTGCTGCCGCCCACTGCGTCCAGCCGGCCGCCGATATGGATGGTTGGATCCAGGCCGACCTCCATCAATATCTGCGAAAGCATGGCGGTGGTGGTCGTTTTCCCATGCGTTCCGCTGATGCCAACCGCAACGGGATAACCTTCCATCAATTGTCCCAAAAGCTCCGCCCGCTCCATGTTGGGTATCATCAGCCGTTTGAGCTCCATCCGCTCCGGATTGTCCGGCAGGATGGCGGCGGAATATACCGCTACATCGGACCCGTGTACGTTTTCCTCACGGTGACCCACGACCACAGGTATGCCCATTGCCTCCAATTTTTCCACGGTGTGGCTGCGCACGTTATCCGAGCCGGAGACTTTGTACCCTTTCTCCAAAAGCATCTGGGCCAGCCCTGACATGCTGGAGCCACCGATGCCTATCATGTGCACCCGCTTGCCTTGATAATCCCGGATATGGGGCGTCTGCATACAGTCACCTGCTCCTTTTTGCGGCGGTAGAACCGCTTTGCTATTATACGCCGAATTCCTGGGAATAATCAACACCTATCCCGCCAAGATACCGGCATGTCGATAGCTTATCTGCGCTTTTCGCCTGCAGTATGATACACTGGTTTATGTAAAGTTGACATTTGCGAACAAACGTTCTATAATGTTTAAAAAGGAGGGGACGCAGTGGAAACGGTGCAGGCCAAACAACTGCTGACGCCCCTTCACGCGTCGGATCATTTTTTCCACAGCGATTATAATCTGAACCTGTACCGGGGCTGCAGCCACGGCTGCATCTATTGCGATTCCCGCTCGGTTTGTTACCAGTTGGACCGGTTCGATCAGGTCAGAGTGAAAGAGAACGCCTTATCAATGCTGCGGGAGGAGCTCCGTTGCAAACGCAGACCGGGGCTTGTATCCACCGGTGCCATGAGCGATCCATATAATCCTTTTGAAAAAGAGTTGGAGATCACGCGCGGGGCCTTTATGCTTTTAAAGCAGTATGGCTTTGGCGCAGGCTTTACTACCAAGTCATCTATGGCCGCAAGAGACACTGACGTGCTTTCTGAAATTCAGCGAACTGCGCCGGTCAGGGCCTGCTTCTCCATAACCTGCGCGGAAGATGCGTTATGCCTTACGCTGGAGCCGAATGCCTCCCCCACCTCCAAACGATTCGAGGCGTTGGAAACACTGTCCAAGGCGGGAGTTTTCGCCGGAGTCTGGCTCAATCCCGTTCTTCCCTTTTTAACGGACACGGAGGAAAACATTCTGTCCATCATTCGCCGCACCAAAGACAGCGGCGGCCAGTTCATTGTATGCCACTTTGGCATGACGCTGCGCACCGGCAACCGGGAGTATTTTTTTAAGGCTTTGGACAAAGATTTTCCCGGTGTGAAAGCAAAGTATGCACAGGCTTTTGGGCTTGACTACGAATGCCTAAGCCTGCGGGCAAAAGTACTCGAAGAAGTTTATGTAAAAGAATGCTGCCGTTTGAAACTTGCTTACCGCTTCCCCGATATAAACAGGGCGATGTTTGCAAAGCAATCAAGGCAGCTGAGCATGTTCGGAACATAGAAAACCCCGGCGGAAGTTTTCCGCCGGGGTTTTCTGATAATGACGATTTATCCGGTTAGTTGGCAGGTACCTGGAAGGGATCAGCCGTAGGGCTTGGTATAGGTGTGGACGTAGGCACGGGAGCGGGCGTCGCAAGGATATCTGCGTAAATATTTTTCTGCGTCGCTTCGCCGGCGATGCCATCTGCCTTCAGGCCGTGATCCTTTTGGTATGCCTTCACCGCACCTAACGTGCCGCCATAATAGCCGCCGGTCACGGTGCCATGGTAATAGCCCAGTTCCGTAAGCTTCATCTGCAGCCAATACACATCTTCGCCTTTTACGCCTTTTTTCAGGGTTCTAAAAGGCATAGGCGGCTTTTCGCTGCTATTGTATACTGGCGGCGCTGTCGGTGCGGGTGTTACCTTGGGCAGCATTCTGCTCTTATCCAAGGGAGCCGGCTTCAGCGATTGTGTCAGTTCCGGGTCGGATGGCAGCTTGTTCGTGATGGTAACCACGACGCCCTTGCCAAGGTTTTCGTAGACCCACTTGGCGTCGCTCACCAGAAGGCGGATGCACCCGTGGGATGCCCGGGAACCAAGATCATAATAGGAGCCTGTAGCCAGATCCATGGTATTGGTAGTATTGTAGAGCACAGAATGGAAGGCGATTCCGCTGTTGATCCGAGTCCAATACTGCGCCCAGCCGCCGCCCCACTTGGGGAAGGTAGCCCAGCGGGCAGTTTTCCCGTTCAGCGTCCAGTCGCCCAGATCGCTGGGGAATGCCTTTGTGCCTGTGGAGCAGATCATCTGCCGGACCAGATTGGAATATCCGCCGTTTTCATCACGGCCATATACGTTTACCACCTGATTGGTCACGTCCACCGTAACTGCGTAAGGGATTGGCGTGGGCACAGGGGTAGGTTTGGGCGTTGCAGAAGCATCGGACACATCCTGGCTGTTAAAAATCATGTCCCAGGTGTCCTTGCCGACGATACCATCCACCGCTATCGCGTTATGCTGCTGGAAGGCGCTTACGGCATCCCTGGTCTGGTTCATGAAATTGCCGGAAATAGGTCCTGTATAAAAGCCAAGCTCTACAAGCCTTGTTTGAAGCAGTTTTACCTTGCTGCCCGTGGAACCCCTTTGAAGCTTCTTGGTGAATTCCACGTTCAGAGTAGCGGTTGTGGCCGCTCCATCCCCTGCCGCCGCCTGTTCCATCGCGTTTTGCACGGGGGCCGGGGTGGGTGTGGGAGCAGGCGTAGGTGTGGCGGCATTCTTAGGCAGTGCCTTCTCCGCATCGTACAAAAGCTCCAAGGTCTTGACATCGGCTATGCCGGTAACTGTCAGCCCATTAACGTTCTGGAAGGAATGAATGGCATAATATGTGCCTTCCAGATATTTGCCGCTGATTTTTCCATTGTAATATCCAAGTTCAGTGAGGCGGTTTTGCAGTGCCTTTACATCATCGCCTGTATCGCCCTTTTCCAGGGGTCGATTTTTGGCTTCGTAAAGCTGCTCCTGCGTTTTTACATCGGCAATGCCAGTAACGTCAAGACCGAAGTCTTCCTGAAATCTGCGGATAGCCGCCTGGGTGCCCTCACGGTAATTTCCGCTTATTTTTCCGCTATAGTATTTCAGTTCGGTGAGCCTCGTCTGCAGCTGGGCTACCGCATCCCCGTTGTCCCCTAATTTTAGCTCCACCACCTGGGTGGGTTTGGTTCCCTGCGTGGTCTGTGTTTCACCTTCCGCCAGTGCCGATAATCCGGTCAAAAGGATCGCGCATACCATCATCCAAGCAATAAGTTTCTTCATTGGACACCTCAGTTGCTATGAGAACTAGAAATGTACATTTCCATATCATAGGACGAATCACCTGCCCATTTAGTTGCATATATGCAAATAGTATTCTTTTACACGACAAAAAAATTTTCTCGTAGACACTGCTGCGCAAATTAGACAAAAAAAGGTTTTCATTTACCAGGATCCGCCACACGTGCAAAACCGCGACTTCTTTTACTGCCGGTTCATTTTTCCGCCCGAGGGGTAAGCCGTTACCCAATCCATGCTCCCGGCTGGCACTATCCCCCACAGATCATTGACAAACTCCAGACATTGCTATTCTATACTTGTAAATAAAAAGATAATTGATTATGATATGTAAAAACAGGAAGGTGAGTATGTGAACCATTTAGTTGTGATCCGCCTTGCTACAGCTAAGGACAGTGCCCGCCTGCTGGAGATCTACGGTCCTTACGTTCTTAGTACTGCCATTTCCTTTGAATATGTTGTACCGGAAGAAGCGGAGTTTGCCAAGCGTATCGATGCCACTCTAGAAAAGCTGCCCTGGCTTGTATGCGAAATCAAAGGTGAAATCGTGGGTTACGCATACGCCTCCATACACAAAGCGCGGGCAGCCTACCAATGGTCAGTAGACACGTCTGTCTATGTCGATCCCAGGCACCATGGAAAGCGCATCGGCACCGCTCTATATACCTCGCTGTTTGGATTGCTGAGAGTTCAGGGATATTACAACGCCTATGCCGGCGTCACTCAGCCAAACGCCAAAAGTGAGGGCTTGCATGCATCCTTCGGTTTTGTTCCAATTGGTGTCTTTCACCATGTGGGATACAAGCTTGGAACTTGGCATGATGTAAAAAGGTTCGAGCTTGCGCTTGCCGACCTACCCGAAAAGCCCGTCAAGCCGAAGCTTATAGATGAAATCAAAGGTACGAAAGCATTTTCAAATATCGTAAAAAACGCGGCCACCATAGTACAAAGCCGTACGTAAATTAAACGTATGGCATTGATGATGCTCAGCAATATATGTTGATGGAGTCATCTGCAAAAGCGTTATCGCATGGATATGCCAAGAGTTGAATGAATCACTCCATATGCCTCAGCTTTGAGAAAACAGCACATCGGATGAAAAAGAGCGTAAGAAGCATAGTTGAATAAGCAAACCAGTCGCCGGTAAACTTATATGGCGTTTGATCCCCTTTGTGGGAACATATGATCAACCGGGTATCAAGCGGCTCAATCAATTTCTCGAAGAACTGCTGCATCGCATAAAGCCCTGCTGCCAAGACCGTGAGGAAAGCGGCCTGCGCCTGGCGCTTACGCAGATCATGGCCGCCGCATTCCTGCTGCCAGCCCTGCTGCCCCATTTGTTTGATGATTTCAGCCACTATGACCTTATTAACCGGAATATGTTGTATGACTACATTCATCGGATTGTGACACGGCTGTTTTAGCAACAGACAAAGGCATTGACCAAAGAGGGGATGCCTTGCCGGGGTTATTTCTCCCGCAAGGCATCCCCTTAGATTTTATATTTTCCTGCGTCTTCTATGATCAATCCGCATGGCGATTTCCACATTGTTCTCTTAGCCGTATCTGTAAAACCGCTGCCGGCATACAGTTTGACCGCTATATCGTTCTCCGGCTCAAAGGACAACTTGACTGTTTGGGCGCCTATGGAAGAGAAATAGTCAATGATCTTCCTCTGTGCTTTCCTGCTATGGCCCTTATGCTGAAAGTTCCTGTCGATCAAGAGTCGGCACACTCAATATGCCTTTTCTGCATGATCCACCTGAAGCATCGCAAAACCGACCATCGTAACCGCGGTATACTGGGTTAACGCCTTCGCCACATCCGGTATACATAAGCCTGCGCCAGTGAGTGTATATTGGGTGCAACCAATGTTCACAGCTCCTCATTTTGCATCCAGTGAAATTAATCCAGTCAACCCGCGATGCCGAGTGATCATAGGCCACAGATGGAGGCCATTCTTTCTATACCGAACCGCATCTGCCCATTCCTCATATATTGTAATGGTGGCACGGTCATTTTAAGTATGGGGGTTTCTATATGACTTCAGATAAATCGGAATCGTGCATTACTTGCCAACAGTTTCAGTTATCAAACACATTCAGGCGCCTTTGGATGGAGCATGTGCTGTGGACGCGTTTCGTAATAGTCAGCATAGTATTCAGCCTGCCTGACCTTTCATTTGTAACACAACGCCTCTTGCGCAACCCGGTCGATTTTGCCAACGAATTGCAGCCCTTTTATGGCACACAAATAGCCATACGGTTTGAGAGGCTTTTTACTGAGCATCTTCTGATTGCTGCGCAATTGGTGACCGCAGCAAAAGCTGGCGATACAGCAGAAGTAAATATGCTAAGAAAAAGATGGTATGCCAATGCCGAAGAAATAGCGCGCTTTCTTGGTGAAATTAATCCTTTCTGGAGTGTATGCGTCTGGAGGGATTTGCTATTTGATCATTTGCAAATGACTGAGAACGAGGCGGTATTCATGCTGAACGGCCAATATGAAAAGAGTATTGAAGAATTTGATGCGATTCAGGCCGAGGCATTGGAAATGGCGGATGTAATGACTCGCGGCATCATACAGCAATTTTGTATTCTATAACCCAGATAAAAGCAAATCATACAGGCCTAAACCTACAAACTAACGGGCAGACTCCTATTTTGGTGCCTGCCCTTTTCACAAATAAGACCAAATACTGCGAATATAAATTATCATCAGGAAGCAATTTAATCTAAACAACATACATTTTTGAAATGGAGAAAATAGTCGTATATGAGTAAAAGAACAGTTTTATTCGTTATCATTCCCCTACTATTGTTTTCTTTGCTTGCCATATGTGTCACGGCAGGAGTAACCACCGATTTCGAGGGATGGGCCTATAGCGAAGCAGTAGAGAAAATGTCTCCCCTTGTAACATCTATCGTGAAAATAATTACGCATATTGGAGACTCGCCTGTTATCATATCCTTTTGCCTGCTGCTGATTGTAATACCAAAGTCCAGAAAAACCATAGCCACGCCAGTTTCCTTAGCGGTAATCCTGTCTTTCCTATTGAATGTTGCGCTGAAAAACATTTTTGTCAGGGAACGTCCAAACATTTTGAGGCTGATCAACGAAACAAGCTACAGTTTCCCCAGCGGCCATGCCATGATCAACGCATCTCTTTACACGATGCTGATTTTGCTGATTTTCCGGTTTATTAAAAACAAGCCTCTCAAGATTACGCTTTCCGTTGTTTGCATAGTGCTTGTCATTGCTATCGGTTTCAGCCGAGTCTATCTGGGTGTGCATTACGCTGGTGATGTCATAGGCGGATGGCTCATTGGTTTTGCCTTGTCGGTTCTTGTGTACTTCATCTGGAATGGCAGAATACCGGCGAGGAGGCTTAAAAATTCAAGACAGATAGATCACTTTATGTCGGATCCTACACATTACCCGAAAAAGTAAAGTATAAAAGTACAGCGTTTAGGAGTACAATCATTGCAACAATCATTACGCCAACAACATTAACCCATTTTTTGTTTGCAAGCTCATTCATATACTTTCTTTTTCCTGTAATGATAAGCATTGGAACAATCGCCGCAGGGAGTGCAAAGCTTAGGCTTACCTGGCTTAACACCAATGCCTTCATAGGGTTGATGCCTGCAAGAATAATAATGGCGCCCGGCAGCATTGTTATGATCCTTCTTACATTCAAGGGCAGCTTTATATCCACAAAGCCATCCATAATTGTCTCTCCAGCCATGGCGCCAACTGATGAAGACGAAAATCCCGATGCCAGAAGCGCGATCCCAAATGATCCGCTTGATAACGCACCCAGCAGCGGTTCAAGCGATTTATGCGCCAGCTCTATGGAGTCAACCACCATTCCCCTGCTGAAAAAGACCGATGCGGATACGACTACCATCGCGGCATTTACTATAAAAGCAATGTTCATCGCTATCGCGATATCTATTTTTTCCATGCGCAAGTGCCGCTTTTTATCCTCCAAAAGAATGCTGTGATTGCGGTTTTGTACAAGCTGAGAGTGCAGATATATAACATGCGGCATTACGGTAGCCCCCAGCATTCCAACCGCAATAAGTACCGCCTGCCCATTTGGCAAGGAAGGAACGATGGTATGCAGAGCCACCTGATGCCAATCAGGCTTTGCCAGGAACAACTCAATTGTATATGCAGCGCATATCACAGCTACCAGCACTGTGATTATGACTTCGACCGTTCTTTGTCCGTACCTCTGAAGATAAATGATCGAAAAGGTGACTATCGCCGTCAAAATAACGGAATAGGCCAATGGAATGCCAAACAAAAGATAAAATCCCAGTACACCTCCAATAAACTCAGCCATGGTGGTTGCCATTGCCGCTATAGTAGCAATAATGTAGAAGAGCCAATTCAATCTTTTCGAAAATGCTTCTTTGCACACTTGTGTCAGGTTCTTTCCTGTGGCTATCCCAAGTTTCGCAGACATGATCTGCAGGAAGATGGCCATAATGTTGCTCCAAAGGATTACCCACACCAAATTGTAATTGAATACCGATCCGCCGCTTATGTTTGTTGCAAAATTACCAGGATCGATGTATGCGACACTTACGATAAATGCTGGTCCCAAATACTTCGTCAAATGAAGAAACTTAGCCCGCACACTCCATTGTCTGTTTGCACTGCCAATATTACAGATTTCGTTATCCATATCGATAGCGCTTTTCATGATTATGCTCCATCTCCATATGCTGATCTTTTGGCTGAGAATAAATTTCTTAGCCTCATACAACATATGAGAAATGGAAAGGAGTGTTAAAAGATCTGGTCCCACACATCTGCGGTGAAAAAGAAGCAGTACAAGAGAATAAAAAAGACCCATTGAAAGCACATGCTTTCAATGGGAGGCTTCTGTTCACCTTCAAATCAATAATATTTGCTGGCCAACCCGTCCCAAATCGCTTGAATCAATATGAACGCCATTGCCCCATAGCCCAAGTAGTAATACAGCAGGCGATTCATTTTGTTTTCAATTCTGGGTGATCCTATCAAAAACAGTGCCGGGAACAGCAAGGGGATCAGATAACGTTGCTGGCAGCCGCTGACCGTATCCAGCCCAACTGGCGTAAAGGCCATATAGAAGACTGCCGCAAGGGCAAATACAGTCAACAGAACGCTTGTCCAGGTCAGCGTTCGAACCCTGCCCGTGCAAGTAAGCAAATCATGTTCAGACTTGTCAGTAACAGCAATGATCAACAGCATACAAAACGCATAAATTGCCGAGCCGTTTGTACCAATGACTGCAAAGGAGGTTAGCGTTTCGCCCATGTTTGCATATGACAGATAGCCTTTCAGAAAGCGCAGGATCATTTTGAAAAAACCAACAGGATCTGACAAAATGTACTGTATCTGACCAGATATGCTAACAGTCTCGCCTCCCCGCATATCTCCATCACCTACGGTTTTCATGCGCACAATGAGCAGGGAGGCCACAACAAGCAATCCAAGACTTATGACAGATAGTAGATAAAAAATATGCTGCCTTTTATTTTCAAATTTTGACTTTTTCATAAATAACAGCGGCAAAAACATAACAATATATGGCTGTTTTGGCAGGCACGCCAAAAACATGGAGAAAAGCATGGTGCTAACCGATCTAATTGATATTCTTTTATCTGGCTGCTGCAACTCTAAAAAATACGTAGCGTAGGCCAGCATTATTAAAGAGGTGACCCAATAATCATAGGAATAGTTTGTAGCCAGAATAAAAGGTGTCGGCATACTGGCGATAGCGGACATTAACATTTTCCCGGAATGCAGTTTGCGTATGGCGAAATACACAATGATGGTATATGTGAGCAGGTTCCCAAATTTGCCAAACATAAAGACCCACCGGAAAGATAAACCAAACATTCTTGCCAGCGCCATAGACAACCCTGCAGGATAGTGCCCAATCAGTGTAATAAACCGGTCAATACCAGCGTTAGGAATAGTGCCCGTATATCCATCATCATAATTGTCATTAAGCTCTGCTGTGGTCTCCTGTATCGTGGCCACTTGAAAATCAAGTGGAGGCCACTCATTCAAAAGTATGTCATCCGTCCAGGTCACATATGTATTATCAGGAAATGACTGGCCCAAGGACCAAAAAAAATGTGACTCTTCATCCCATGTAATCAGGTTGTAAACAGGCGTAATCCAAATGAACATACAACCCAGGATGAGCATGATAGATACAAACAGTTTCTCAGGTTTACTTTTCACTTGTTTACGCAAAATGAAAAAAAGTGATATCAAAACCCAAACGGCAACAAAAAAAATGAGCCGTGGAGGATTCAGCACTGTTCCGGTAGAGGCAGGCCCGCCGGTAACAAAGCGTCCATAAAGATATTCAGTCAATAAGCCAAGGCTAGATGCGCCGGCTACAATCCCCAATCTTGCCAGCCATTTCAACGGAGCGGTCTGTATGGCGGCAAACATGCGCAAAAGGGAAGTGTAAAACTGTTTTCCCCAGAGCAGCCAATAAGAAATAGACAGGATAAAAAAGCCGCCAATTATCCAAAGCCAAAAAGTAATACCTCCTGCGATATTTCTTTTGATCAGCTTATATGAAAAACTTAAATCAGCATCGTATAGGCTTCCGTTCAGGTACATCTTGCCATCAGAATACCCGGAGCCGTTTTGCGTTCTCCATGCCGAAATAGAATCATTATCTTCCGATCCGTCGGTTGTTATTTTAAGCGTAAGCAGCGTAGGCTCTTTTAGAGAATACACCTCTGGTAAAATAAGCTTGGAAGGAGTGTCATCGACAATCTGCACCTGTAACACAGTCCTGGAAACAAGCTTGGTATCTTTATCCCACAGACTAAGGGTAACCTTGCCATTGTTTTTACGGGAGTTGGTTCCCAACATTACAGAAACTTCCCGCAAGTCACCTTTCACAAGTATCTCCTGCTGAATTTCACTTCCGCCCACAAGTGGGTCGGTTAATGCGGCAGGAGAAAAATAATTGTGGTCGGTCGTGATCGAATTTTGCCTGGATAACATTGCATTGTTGCTTAAGCAGAAAACTGCAAACAGTGCAGCAAAAATCAATGTAAGTACAAAATAAGTTACGACAATCCCTTTTGATTGCTTTGGTACCACACGCATAACGACACTCAATCCTTTCGCATTACATAAGAAGACTTAATACTATCACACCGTCAATTTTTGCTCCATCATTGAAGGCCGATATATCAATCGGTGTACGCATCAGTTTTATTCCTTGTTGCTTCTTTCGCTTGATGCGTATAAACCAGTCAGCAGCTTTGCGATCATCCTAGGCCAAAACTTTTGAAACATTTCCATATCTTCCTTCGTGCGCTGACCTTCACCAATTACCTTGGTGGTTTCCGAATCGCCATGGATACGATGCCCTACAAGCATTTTGGAATCATAGCAAAAAGATCCTTTTAGCCTCGACAATTGTTCCCATGCCTGCCAATCAACATCGCTTCTAAAATGAACAGTGAAGACTTCCTTAGGCAGGTTGTTTACCGCAAATGTGACAGAAGGGCAGCATATGCTGCTGCCAAAAGCAAGACAAAACCGTCTTGCGGCTACAAGCTGCTGTAAACTTTTTATTCTTAATGGAGCGGTAAGCAGCCGTTTGATTCTGAGAAGATTATTGGAAACCACCTTATCGCCGTTTCTAATCTCATAATAGTTTGAAAAAAAGATCAATGGCTTTAATGCTGTTTCCATTCCTGCAAACATACGGGCAGTATAAGTGGCCTCATATATATCATCCTGATGAGCCAATGTTACATAATCAGTAGATGCCTGGCTGTATGCAAAATTCCAGTCCTGGGCGATTCCTGATGCTCCATTGTTTATCCGCAATGGAATTTGATGCTTTTCCGCCACACTCAGAATTAGATCATTTGGAGTAGATGTTGCCATTACTATTTGACTTTTCTCTGTTTGCTTAAGTAAAGACTGAACGCACTGCTCCAAATATCCGCTTTCTTTATAGGCGCATACAACAAATGTATGTCTTTTTTCAGTCTCCAGCATTACTATGAATTCCTTTCGTGTTATCCATTTTACTAATGGTCATCATTACAATCCCTGATGCAGCGAGTGCAAGCATCAACATAGAAGTGGTAAACAATATGCTAGCCCCAACCGTCCCCATTTTCTGAACAAGGTAAGATGCGGCGCAGATCTCCAAAAGCATTGTTACTCCATAACCTATCAACAAAAAACGTTGAATTCGCAATGCAGCAATAACACTTGTCATGAATCCGGCCAATGCAGCCATACCGCCGCCAGCAAGGAGTATCATCAGCGCCGGCCTATATCCCTCAAGGTTCATGCCATATATCCAGGAAAGTACGGGAATGCCAAAAAGATAACCGAAAATCATTGCCATCATAGTAATCGCAACGATGAAAAGGAGCTGCTTATAAAGCATCTGCCTCAAAGCAGGTTTGTTGGATGATTGCCAGTTTTGAGCCAGTTGCATCAGTAACGGTCTGTAAATAGATATACTCAACAGGTTAATTGCAAAAACAGGCATCGATAGCGCTCCGTAATAGGATTGAACTGTATCTGTGAGGAAGGAATCAATTGCATACTTTGGATAGTTGACTACATAAAGCTGCAAGAAGCCGCAAATCCCCAATGGTGCACATTTGAGCAAAAGCTGTTTCACTGATGGCCACTGTGCATGCAGGTAGGCAGGCTCGGCAAATACAAATCTGAGCGTACGGTTAAGCAGCATAAAAGCAAGAAGGGAAAATATTGCGGAAATTGCTGTAGCAACCAGCAAATTTCGGGTCAAAAGCAAAATGGCTAAATATAATAAGATGGTAAAGCCGAGACGAATGGATTGCGCAAGACTTGCGCTGTCAAGCCGTCCTTCACGCTGATAATATCCATGATATACGTCTTCCAGCACATCAATGGATTTATATAATGCTACTGCAATTACTATACCTGCCTTTTCTGGCTCATAACCATTCCAGAAGATGTAACCGGCAAGCCAGAAAAACATGAACGAAGCGGTAACAAGCCTTGATAAAAAATAAGCTGAAAAGGTAAAATCTTTGTGAATATCAGTAGATTGGTAATCTCGCATTCCATATCTGCCAATAACAATCATCTGGTAGGCAACAGCCATAGCAATGGAAAAGATACCACCCTCCCGGACACCACACGTTCTGGTGACAACAATGAATAAAAGAAACGATTGAATTGCATCCAGTGCATTTGCAGTCGTATTAAAAACAAAGCTTCGACTGTTGACATTGCATTTGATTGGAATAAGATACCCTCGCAGTTTTTGCATGTATGGAAATTCCAACTTTCTATAACCGCGTCAGTTTTTAGAATATTGCAATTTACTCAACGCATATCTCATTATAAGGCACAAGGAAATTATGTCAAGTTTACCCAATTATACAAATTTAGTGTATTTCTGCAATGCTTGAAGAGATCATATCGCATTAGAATCCTGTATTCCGCCAGCAGTGGATGCACGGCATTCTTGCTTTTTCCCATTGTTCCATATTTCAAGATAAACCGGCTGTATGCCATAAGAACAACACTAATCAGGCACAGTAAAATTGCTCTCATCTTTTTCTCTTTCCAACTCACGAACGCGCTTTTCTAGTAATGCGCACGTTTGCACGAGCGTCTTTATCTTTGCGCTCTGTTTTGAAATAATAATTGTTACTGAAAACAAAATCGTTATGGCAAAACCAATCAACAATGAAAAAAGCGCATTGGATGCCAACTCGAAACCAAGCATATCTGCGATGATCACCAACAGCCCGGGAACGATGCTTACAATAAGCATAATCAAAGCTGAGAGGAGCCAAAGCAGCACATATTTTAATGAAACCGAGTTATTCCGGAGAAAGTAAATGATGGCGCCCAAGAAAACGACAATTCCGCCTACGAATAGAGTTTGAAGTGTGTTGTTCATGCTGCTGCCCTGCCCCTTCCTTTCGGCGCAATAAGGCGATGCAGCAAGATGGCCAATGATACCTTAAACATGTAATACAGCGACTTAGCGGCGCTGATTGAGCTGCAACCTTCTTTTCGCTCGTGCATAACAACCGGAACTTCTTTTATCACAGCATTATTCAGCGCGGCGTCAACAATAGATTCCGGTTCTGGATAATCCTGCGCGTACCGCTTGGCAAAAAACGCAATATATTCACGGTTCACAGCTCTGCATCCACTTGTTACATCGTAAATCTTTGCTCCTGTGCAGATATATATCAATTTGCTTAAAAAAGAGATGCCTAATCGCCTTAATCCTGACGACTGAAAACCGCTTTTTTCTAAGAAGCGTGAACCTATTACAATATCGGCTTGCCCAGTTTGTACAATTTGGATTAGGTCCCCCAAATAACGCGGGTCATGCTGTCCATCCCCATCGTGCTGAACAGCGATATCGTAACCTTTTTCAAGGGCGTATTGATATCCTGTCTGCATACACCCGCCAATTCCGAGATTCACAGGCAAATTCAAGTAGCTGTATCCGCTTTTTCTACACTTGTCCAAGGTGTTGTCATTGGAGCAATCATTCATAACAATGTAATCTATGATCATATCTGGGTATAATTTACGATAATTAATGGAGTATTCGACAATATTGTGAATAACTCTGTCAATGCTTTTTTCTTCATTATAGCAAGGGATTAGTACAATCACTTTCAGCATATTTCAACATCCTTGGTATTTACGTTGGTCAGCGAATATGACAAAACAAATAAGGTCACTGATGCTTTGGAATCCCTGGATTTCAATAAATCTATTCGAACTGCATTATTGAAGCATCCCATACTTCATAGCTATCAAAAGTTCTGCCTTTTGATAGCTAACAACTGGATAATTTTACATGGATTATTCGGTAAAGTCAAGCAATTGCAGGTATGATTCGCCAGAATTTGCAAGTGTATCATGACATAACAAATGAATATAGTACAGGGAGAAGCTCAGGGCATGAAGAAGAACGGTGCGGTATATGGCGGCAAGGAAGCCTGAGCATATATGACAAAAATCCGTCTCTTTCGAGACGGATTGTGGTACACCATCAGGCGATAATCCGAACTTTTTCTTTGTCGGAAGTGCTTTTGCGATTATTCGAAATATAGCCTAAAATGAAAAATCCCCCGGCTCATCACCGGGGGATCATTATTACCTATAGGTTACAGTGGTGGCTTTAGGTGGCTTTTCTATTATGAGCATACACGTTCCCCTTTTATGCGTGTAATATTTTGAGGTATAATATGGATAATTAGTATGCCAATGAAAGGGGTTCCTGAATTTGCAAACACAGCTGCAACTACAAAGTGGATTCATAGACAGGATAGCAGACAACGAAATTATTTCGCAGCGGGTAACCGATGGATATGTTAATGCCACCGCTATGTGCAAATCATCCGGCAAGAAGTTTAACGATTATACAAGGTTGGCAACAACAGGACCGTTTTTGGTTGAGCTTTCATCCGTTACGGGAATTCCCGTAACGGGATTGATTCAAACAATTCAAGGCGGCCCACCTCATCTTCAAGGATCATGGGTACACCCTCAGGTCGCCATACACTTAGGTCAATGGCTTTCTCCAAAGTTTGCAGTCATTGTTACTCGATGGGTTTCTGAATGGATGTCTGGAAATATAACTGGCAATTTGCCATACCATCTTAAACGGTACATGGTTAACATGCCCAGGGTTCCATATGGATATTTCTCAATGTTAAACGAAGTTACGCTTTCCCTTATCGGACCGCTGGAACAAATGGGTTATACAATATCATCGGCTATGATACCGGATATTTCACTTGGCAAAACTTTTTCAAAGTATCTTAGGGATAACGGTTACCCAGTAGACAGTTATCCCAAATATCTGCACAAATTTGAGGACGGTAGAGAAGTTGAAGCAAGAGCGTATCCAAACGATTTAATCGGCACACTCAGGAAGTTTTTCGTAGAGACATGGTTAAAGGAAAGATCAAGGCAATATTTCCAGGAAAGAGACCCAAAGGCACTTCCCTACCTCAACAAGTTCCTTTCTCTCCCGAATTACAGGGATGTCATGGGCTATATTGAAGTTCCGAACTAACCTTAGCTTTCACCAAAACAAAAAGCCCCGCCATGCGGAATAAGCACAACGGGGCTTTTTGTTTATGCCGCTGCGGGCGGCTGGCCATTCTTGTCTTTCGTCTGCTCCAATAGGTCCTTGAGCTGCTGCGGAAAGGGCACCCCTGCCACTGCCAAGTTTTCAAGCAACGACAAGCCCTCATTGGCGATATAAAACCAGCAAGCCGCGTCCCTGAATACATGCGCGTCACCCATGGCGGTATCCAAGGTGGAGGCTATTAGCACCACCAGCATCATCAAGCCTTTGCGCAAAAGCCCCTGCCAGCCCACTTTGCTTGACAGGCCTCCGCCCTCGGTCTTTGTCGATTTGCCCATGCCTGCCACCGTCAGCCCGGAAAGGTAATCCGCTGCCATTGCTGCCACAAGCACGGTCATAGTCACGGTCCAGCCTCCAAACGCACCAGCGACAGCACCGCCGGCTGCCGCCATCCACTTAAGTATAGTCTCCCACGTTCTTTCCATCTGTTTAACCTCCGTGCATCAAATTTGCCCCTGCAGGGCCTGTAGAAGCTCATGCGCCGCTGCCCTACTCAGCGTCAAGGTAACCTTGTCAGCGCCCTCCTGTGGGCTACCGTCGGGCACGTCCTCGACGTTGACAAGGTATTGCGCCATGACATAACCCTGCTTGCCGTTGTGGTCCACGAAAGCCCAACCTGCCGATACATCCTTGTCCAAAACCCTGACCTGGGCGCCGTCAGGCAACCAAACTAAAACAGCAGCGCTTTTGTCCGCTGCCGCCCTCATTGCAAGCCTGCCGCCCGTGACCTTGCCTACCCACTTCACATCCATAGCTGTTTCACCTCCCCCCTGGCCCTGTCCGTCGTAGGCTACTTTTTTTAGCCTGCCGCCCCACTTCCAGTTACCCAGAACGGTATCGATCTTGATACCGCTGCCGCCTGTCCAGGACGTGCAATGCATGATGGCCAGTGGCGCCAAGCTGATTACGACGCCTACATGGTAATAGTCGCCCTGGTCCGCGCCTGATTTGTAGCTGGCGGGCAGCGCATACTTTGCGTCACAGGGCATGCGGCGTTTGTACAGCACCGTACCGGGCTGTAGCTGGGCCGTAGAAGCGATGGTCACCAGCTCTTGCATTTGATACCGGGCCGCATAGTTACTACCGTGGGTATTGGCCCAGGTGCCTCCGGCGCGCCTGATGGCACCAATTATCAGGCCGATGCAATCACAATAGCCATCCGATCCATCACGACCAAGCTTGTACGCTGGCCTTGATTCCTGGATGGCTTTGCATGCTGTAAGGAAAGCATCTGTTGAAATAGGTGGCATTTACTCCACCGCCAATTCGCCCAGGCCCGCATCAATCAGCAGATCACGCACCTGGTCCTTTAATACTGCCGGAACATCCCGAAACACGGTTTTGCCAAGAATAACCCGTTGCGCAAAAAACATTGCCATCATTGTCAAGTCTCCTTTCAAAACGAATTTAAGTATGAAAAAGGCGATGGCGGTCATAAAACCATCATCGCCAGTTCCGCTATAACATCTTCGAGAAATTCACCCCGTTCGGTTAGTGCTTGCACCTGTGCTTTAAGTAAAGCCGTTTCGGTCAATGGCGGTGATGGAAGCGCGGCTATATCGGCGTCAATTTCCTCCGGCGTGCGCTCCACCACCTTTTCACCGTCCCAGTGATAGCGCGGAATGCCTTCCTTCGTGACGGCGGGTCCAGGCAAATAATTGCCTTGTGCGTGAATGTATTTATCCCCACTACCCTCGTCAATTTGCGTCCATCCGGTGGCATCCTGCAGGAAAATACTACTGGCGGGTGGACCCAAGAGATTGTTATTGGCATCCAGTTTTGCGTAGACTTTTACGGGAAAAGTTCCGGATTCCATGCTGTCACCATCTTTCTGCGTCAAGATACACATCGAAAATTTCGTCCTGTTGCGACGTCACATAAAGCGCTCCGCCCGAAGGGCTTAAGGAATCAGCGCCTAGTGAAATTCCTGCTAAAGCTCCGCTGTATGTAACCGTAGGTGTGACACGCATTTCTACCGGGAGCGCAAAAGGATAACAAGTCGTACCTGAGTTATACAGATTTCTGTGCCTTAAATGAATTCTCTGGAACTGCCTTTTACACCTTAATATCTCTTCGGCAGGAGGAAGCATAGAAAAAGGAGTTTCTATATTTCCTGATTCTAGTTTAGCATCCGCTAGATATATAGAGCATTCCGGCATATCAGAGACGGCTCGTATGAGTTCAATCCGATTTCTATAACCCGGATCATTAAAAGAGGTTACATATTTTGTCCAGGTGCTGTTTCCTGCTATCGGCCGCAAATCATCTAAGATTCCATAATAGCACGATACCCCAACAGGAACCCAGGCATAAAAAGAAAGCGTGTAATCACCCGGAGGCAAATCATATTCAAGGTTTTGATATATAAAGAATACCCCTCTTGGCTGTAAATGCAGTTTTTTTCTGCCCTTCAGCCCATATGCTCTTTCAGCGGTTGTAATATCTTCTTGCCAGAAATGGCACGCCCCGGAACCAAAATAGTATAGCCACCTATCAACTAACCTCGTTGTAGATGTAAGTCCCATCGCTGTATTCCATTTTTGAGCAACGATAAAATCCCCATTGTCGAGCATGTTAGAGCCAGATGGAACACCGATTCTACTTCCGTTTGCACGTAACGGCCAGCCGGGATTGATCTCTATCCCCGGCTTTGACGCCACCTGGCCGAACGCTATACCCCCACCCCCGGCAAGCCAGTCCATCACGCACTTAGCTGTCTGTATTGTGTCATATGCGGGTATTGGGCTTCCGCCGGTGAAATAGTCCCATATCTGGAACCATACATCATAGGTCTTGTCAATGGCCAGACTGCCGCCGATAACTTTGAACCCGCCATTCGGTATAAGCTCAGCATTTCCGAGTGTCCAGCTTTGTGGGGACCCAGTTTCACGGTAGTACACACGGGTGTTGATAATGTTACTACCTATTGCCGACCAGGAATAGGATGCCGTGCAACGCGCGTATACACCTTCATCTGCAAGGTCACCGTTTTGAGCGCTACGCTGGGCATCCACCGCAACAAAAGAAGGGGTGCTATAAGCGGTGACTGGAACAGTACATGATACCGGGTCAGAGGTCCTGCCGCGGCTATCTATGACCGTGGCATAAAACACATTGTTTCCCGCGCCTTGCAGGTATCCAGTATCGACAGGATTAGAGCTAAGGTCTATGCTTGGGCCCCATATATGCACGCCTTGTATGAAACTTCCGTAGACCCCAGCCGCGCCGTTAGCTGTGAGGTGCACCCTGGATTTACCCTGTACATACAGGCCCCAGTATTGTTCTATCCCGGAAGGGGTAAGGCTTGCAAGGGAAGGCTTGACACCAGGCCCAGCGGAAATTGTGAAATAGCCTGTATTGCTGCCGATGATGGCGGAACCATACATGGTAGTGACAATACACGTACAGGTACCGCTTACGCTGTTTGGTATCTGGTTCAGCCAGCTCATTGGCACGGTCAAGCTGTCGGACGTCCCGATCCCGGTATGCTGTACATGTTCACTGCCGAAGTAGTAGTCAACTGTATGCGTTAGATCACCAGACATACGGCTTATATTTACGCCGTTGGCCTCACCTGCGTTGACGCCGGCAAGAGTAAACGACAACGTGGAAGGCGTGTAATCTAGGGCGGTAGTAGCGGCCAATACGACCTGACTGCCGGCGTTTAGATGGAAATAGCCTTCGATAACCTTGCCTCGGATGCCGGAAGGGGCGTATTTGCCCATGAGGCTCTTTATATTGGCGTCCGCAGTAGAGATGAAATTGCTGAACGTCTGATGGGTACCGGTTTGGCTATTTACCTGTATGTACCCCAGCGGGTACCAGGTGCCATTCAACAGCACCTCAATCTGCATTTTCCAAAGGCCGGTGGAAGAACCGCCGTTGGTGTTGGCATTGGATATGCTGCATGACAGTATGTCAACTACATGGGAATTCCCGAGCGCACCTTCGCTTAAAGAATAATCGTATGTTTGATAACCGAAATATGGATCAGCGCTTCCAGCGCTTGCCCCATACGAATTACTTTTTGTCGCGTTGTACTGCAGGGTTGCCATCTATACCCACCCCTTTATCCTACCCACTTCACCGACATGCGGCCGCTATCATATTTGACAAACTGAAACCCGCCGAGTTTCAGCGTGCTTGTAATCTCGGCATTTTTGGTATACATTTTCCCGTCTACGAAGTACGAGTTTTCGACACCAGTATTATCCTTGATGTGTAAACCGTCAGTAAACACTCGTGATTCTGCTGGAGACCCCGGAACCATTACGTGGACACCCTGTATATCGTGCTTTATAATTGTCTCTTGCGCAGCTTTGAACTGATTGAGTGTATTTACGTTTGACTGAACGCCAGCAAGGCCGCCCTCTGTAGCCCCAATACGAATCGAAAGGCCATCGGCGGTTTGCTGCATATTAGTATATTTGGTGTTCACGTCATCCTTTGTGGCAAGCCCGTCTGTGGCGATTTCTACAGCGGTTACACGGCTCACGGTAGAGTTGATTGCATCATTATTGATCTGTATAGCCGCTTGTGTATCTGAGAGCACATCAGCAGCGCTCATAAAAACGCCGGCAGACGTTTCTATGTATACCTGATCCCCGGCAATTCCGCGTGAGGTAATGCCGATACGCCATATCCAATTGCCTTCACCGTCTTTTTTGTTGGCAAAGGCAGTGAAGCCCGGCCCTTCATAGGTGGCGCCATAATATGGGCTTTCTGGATTTGTGTTCTCCCGAAGCGTTCCTTTCCCGTTGACGATTTCAGCCTCAATAAAACTGTCACTGGCCCGCATCCACACCCGCATGAGATCCATGGGGCCTACCACACGAGCGGCATTCACATTGCCGTCCGGCGTAAATATCTTTGTTGATCTGTTGCGGCTGTCTACCTTCGTTACGCTTTCGATAACACAAGATGAAACCATACTGAAGCCGGCGTCGAAGGCGATAACCTGCTTGGTAATGATCATCTCAAGGGTGCTGCCCTGCATGTCGATGATCTGGATACGGTCCCCACACTCCCAGGACGGATCACCTTGCCAGGCTATAGTTGCCGTGTCCACTTCCAACACGCCAAGGGCTATAAGCATATTCCCAGCCAGCGTTGGCAGCAGCGGTGAATCATATGACAGCAACGGATTGCCGCCGATCTGGACGGTGTTCGCCGCGTTGTCTATTACATCAGGATCAACGGCATACCTGGATGCATCCACGCCATCTGGTACACTGTAAGGGGTTATCAGGAGGGAATTCAGCGGTCCGAACCTATTACCTGGCTTATCCAGCGTCTTGTATCTGTCAGGCCCTATCGTGGCCGCTGTAGCCTTTGCAATAGACACGATCTCCAACAGGCCCGCGCGCCCAATACGCGCAAAACTGCAAGCTACGCAAGCAATGTACCCTATCACATCGCGGAGGGTTACTCCATCAGACCATGATGGCATTGTAGGAATGGTTATGTCTGAATTGGTAAAAGAGGTGGTGCCCAGCGTGATCTGAGCCTGTAAAGCCACGTCTTGCGCCAGCTGCAGCAAGGTACGCGGGTAGTTGCCGGCAGCGTCAGTGAAGGGCTTGAGCATCGTACCTGCCATACGATCGCTGCCGGTGTAACCTGCCACGGTATCTTGCTCCTGCGCTCGGCCAGATTCTATAACATACTGGCCGATGGGGGCATAATGATATGTAACACCGTCGAATACGCCCTGCTCCAGCGTCAGTAAATAGCCGTCAAGCGATACGCCCAACCAGGCCTTATCGCTGTTATTAAGGCGCAAAGTTATCTTAGCCGCCCGGGCTGCACCAAGCGGGATACCGGTATCAGCGCAGGATTCGTCTATCTGCCAGCCAACGATCTGGGAGGCGGTTAGGCTCGTAGTAACTCCCGCCGGGGAAAGAAGCGTACCCCTGCAAGTGAGCGTTCGGAAGGGTTGCGCCATGGCCGTTTTAAAATCTGTGCTATTCGCGTACATGGGCAACCCTCCCTATTTCTCAATGAAATTCATCTTCAGGCCTTCCCATATCGGCGCGCTGCCAATCATGCGCATAATGGGAGAGGTCCGATCACCGACGTAGAAGGTCTTTGTCTGGTTTGTACCAGTTTGTGGGTCAGGGTAGGTACATGTAAAAAACACCGATGTCACGGCAGAAAGAAGGGCCGACATTTCTGCATTCGTCATTGCCGGCCACTCCATTTCCAATTTTCGTTTTGTACCCACACGGTCGATCAGTATCTCACCCTGGGCGTTACGATCAGCCGTGGACGATACATCGAAGATACCAACCTGGCATTTGGAAGGCGTTTTGATGGTGGCTCCGTTGACTTTGATCATCAGATCACCGCCTAAAAATCAAGAAGGACCTGCCCGGCCCTTCTTTGTGCATCATTGATGTTACGTATTGAAACCTTGCCGAACGTTTCACCGTCCACGTTGATCTGTAGCTTATCAAGCACCTGGGAAACTGCCCGCTGTACAGCCACCTCTGTGGCTCGCTGTACAGCGCCTTCCATCATGCTTGCCTGATCATCGTACCCGACCTGCAGGCGTTGTACAGCCTCTGTGGACACGCTGTAATTGCCAAGGGAAAACATGTCGGTGTTGATGGCCGCAACAGGGTCATAGACGAGGCCTGCCAGTTTGTCGGATGCCGATGATACTTGTGGGTATATACCTTTCAATCCAAGGATATAGCCTTCACCAATGCCCCCGGCAATCTTCCGAAATACTTTAGAAGGGGAGTTAATTCCTAGGATATCCTTGACAACCGATATGGCTTTTGAGGCAACAGATGCAGCGGCTTCACCTATTTTTCTTAATGCCGATGATGCATTAAGATTTGATGCAAAGGAACTGGCTGCATTGGTACCGTAGGAACCAAAAGTTGAAGTTACACCTGACAATCCTTTTTCAGCTTCAGATTTCAGACCGGATGCAGCGTTATATGCCCCACCCCCGCCTGACGAAATATTAAGGGTAAGAAGATCCACTGCATTCGTGCCATATTCCGCGAACTTGCTCGGAAGGCCTACCATTTGGTCCTCAACAAGTTGCCTTAATTGTCCGCCGGTCATGGTTAAAGCCTGGAGCGCATAGTAATCACTAATGCCTTTGAGCAGTTCTTCAGGGACCTTTTTACCCTGGGCTTTATACTCGGAGGCCATGCGCTCCCAATCAGCAACATTTGGTGCTAACGTCGCAAGAAAATCACGCAACGTTTGTTGAGTAATCTCATCCGGCAGCTCTACGGCTTGCATAGCCTCTTTGAGCATAAGAGTTCCCCTGTACGCTATGGCCAGCTTTCCGGTATCCGTGTTAAGTTCGGCTTCCGTCGCACCCTCATTCAGCAGGGCGTTCATGGCTTCTTTCGCCCAGTCTTTTGACAGAACTTTGATAGCTGGTTTTGACTTATCAAGAGCATCGGAATAGGCCTTTTTCACCTGATTGACAACACCGTTAAGCCTGACTTTCTCAACTTCCATCTGGGCATTAAGCTTTTGGGCAGCAAATGCCGCTTCTGCTGTGCTTTTTACCTTTTCGAGCTCTTCATCAGTAATGCTTGGGTTGGCCTGAATCGCTATGGCAACGGCATAATCAATGGCAAGCTGACCTGATTCCGTCACACCCGAAAGAAGTTCATCACGCCTTGCATTCAGCGTATCGTTAAAGTTTTTGATAGTTTCAGGCGTGAGTTCAGCCTTCGAAAAGTCAAGCCCTAGCCTGCGAATTTGCGCCATTGCAAGGATTGTATCTGGATCAGCGGCTTGCGCGATCATCTGTGCGTACTTTGCTTGCAGTTGACTTATGCCCTTCTGCTCATCTGCGTTGATCGTTCCATCGGTGAGCGCGTCGGTGACGGCCTTTTGCAATTCCGTGCCCAGGCCTGCTGCTTGTTGCTTGACCTTTTCCCAGTTTTCTTTGTTCAGTTGGATGATCTCGCCGCCGTCTACGCCGGACCCCTCAAACAATGCTTCCAGGGCCATACTGGCTGTTACTTGGGCATCATCCATTGTGGCCATGCCCTTGTTAACCTGATCCTGTACGCTGGCAATAAGGGCGGTTTTCTGCTCCTCAGTCATTTCTGCGGCGGTGATGCTGTATGAATAAACCAACTTATTATTGGCGGTGATGATAGCCTTCAGATCTGCTACAGACTGACGTAACCTGTTAAAGTTATTAATCAGGCCTTGTGCTGCTGTTGCAAACGGAGTGGTAATGGTGCTGGCAATAGTTTTCAGCTCCTGCATTGACAGAGCAAGCGTACCAAACCGGCTTGCTAAATCAGCAGCTTTTGCATTATCGTTAGCTTGTTTGACCGCACTTCCAATAGCAATGATCCCACCGGCGACAATAGCCAGTGTAAACAGTGCGGGGTGTGCCGCTATAGTGGATCCTATTGACTTCAGCCCATTCCCGATACCGGTTAGCCATGTCTGGTAGTTTGTACCTACCTTCCACACGGCAACAGCTGTGCCTATGGCGAGCAAGCCGTCTGCTACGGTCGTGGGGTGTGCAAGCATCCACTCCCCCAGCGGCTTGATACCGTTATCCCATAACCACTTTATGCCGTCACCGACACCGCGCACAGCATCAGCCGCCACGCTGTTTTGCAACCCGTCCCAGAACCGGCGAATGGTGTCAGCTGCTGTCTGGACCTTCGTGGAGATGGTATCCAATAGTCCAGCGTAGCCCTCTGCCTCCGCGGTATCCGGCACGTCGATTTCATCAAGCTTCCCGCCGCCTCCGGCCTTGGTGTTCTCGTCGGCGAGCTTGTTGATCTCATCGAAGGCCTTCAGCCCTACCTTACCATCCTTAGCCGCCTGCTTGGCCGCACTGCCTGCCTTCTTCATGTTCTTAGCTGTCTGGTCCAGGCTGTCGGCCAAGCCGTCCTGGGCCTTGCTGGACTTATTTGCGGACAGGGCAGCCAGTGCATTGACGCCAGAATAGCCGGTAAGTTGCCTCATGAACGTACCGAACGCTTGAGCGACGAACTTTAACCCACCTGCAAGGCTTTGCAGCAAGGGTAGCGCTATCGCCTGTATAGGCTGGAAGGCTTGACCCAGTTCGATTTTAGCCTGGTCAAGCATACTGTTCAGCACACGAATCTGGTTTACTGGGCTATCGATGGTACGAGCAAGGTCACCCTGAGCGTTCGCTGTCTGCGCCAATATGGCAGCATAACGTGCTTGAAGCTTTTGGGTTTGGGTTAGATCCTTCCCCTGCTTGGTAATGCCGTTGGCATAGGCATAGGTTTTTGTGGTGTTTTCATCCACAAGAATACCCAGCCGCTTCAGTGGTTCAGTCTCCCCAGTGATCCCGGCACGCAGCTTATCAAAGGCATCTTCAGGGGAAAGGTTATAGAAGCTGGCCATATCGTTTGCCAGCTCTGTAAGCCCCGTGGACATATCATAGGCGGCTTGCTTACCCAGACCCATGCTCATGAACATGGTATTGAATACACCCACGTTCTTGCGCAATTCTACGGCATTCAGCCCCAAACTGTCCTGCAGATCCTTAGACCAGGATCGGGCCTCCTTGGCCATACTCTTCATTGACACGGCGAACAGATTTTCCGATTCCACGGCATCGTTGGCCATAGACAGGCTTGACATGCCCACTTTCGCAAATTGGCGCACAACAACGGCACCCAAAACCGCTTTGATAGTGGAACCAAGACCCGCGAACCTGCCTTGTGTGGATGCTACGCCACCCTCGATCCCGGTAAGCTTACTTTTCAGTGAAGAAAGCTGGGCGTTTACCCCGGCCATACCAGCTTTAAACTGGATCTCAAGGGTTTCAAGCGTTGTCGGCATCGTGGCTCACATCCTTTGGTGATTTAATCCCCAGTGCGTTGAACAAGTTGGCTTTCATTTGGTCGGGTGTTATTGCTTGTTTGGAAGCCTTATCGGCTTTGAAAAGGCTGGGCTTAGTCGGATACCTCTTGCCGTTATTCACTCCGATGCCCACATAAGCACCGATCATCCAGGCCAGCGTTTCGCGCCGCTCAATTTCATGCTGAGCTTGTGCGTTGTGGATTTCCAGCGTAATCTGTATTTCGTATGGCGTCATATGCCAAAAGGACGCGCACCCGGCAATTCCAGCCCTGGCGGCGTCCTGTATGATCTTCGTATAAGCTTCCCGCAGCGGTTTCAGGTGGCCGGCATCAGTACTTCCTGATTCGCTTCCCCCGCTGCCTTGCCGAAAAAACCGGCTTCCTTCATGGCTTCAAGGCATTGCTCAGAAATCATCACCAGATCGCCCCCGGCACGAATATGCTCACCAATCAGGTTACCGACATCCCTAACGGTCAGCCTGGGTTGACGGTTGATAAGGCCGCCCCACAGAAGCCAACGCACACCGGAAAACTCCCGGTTCAGTAAATCGGTAATGTTTTTCCCGGACCGCTCCTCAACCTCGCATGCGCTGTTTACGGTATACTCCAGCTCAAACTGCTGGCCGGCAATCTCAATGTGTTTCATGGATTATCCTCCTTAAAAATCAGCGCCCGGAAACCCTCCGGGCGCTTTTTGCGTGGTTTTATCAGGCAGCCCAGGTTACTGTGGGCTTGCCGGTGACGCGCAGGGTGGCACCAAAGGCCACGGCGCCGCCGATTTCCGCACCGCCCATGGTGTATGCCTTGACATAGCAGTCAAAGCCCACGGTGGTGCCATCGGGAAACTCAATTTCCGCGCCGACGGTCTCGCCGCTGTCAAAATAGGTGATGAGCATGTTTTGCTTCTTGGCTGTGTCTGAATCCATATACCCGCTGAGTGGTACTTCACCGCCATCCTTCATGCCCTGAAGAAACTCTTTGTAACCGCCGGCGCTGTCCAGGGTGGTAACTTCAATTTCGTCCGCGCTGGGGGCAACCTCGCCAATATTGGAAAGGGAGCCGATCACGCTGACAACAGGCGTTTGCACCTTGCTGGTGAGGGTAAGAATCGTGCCTTCGGCTTTAGTCTTGCCCATAGGTTTTTCACTCCTTCACTATGATTATGGATGCTGGTATATCCGGTTGTCCACGCCTAGATAGGCGCGGTATCGGGTGGTTTTGTGCCTGATGGAACTGTCGAGATCCCGCAGGTCATAGGCGAACTCACGCACAAAATTGAGATCCTGCAAAGCTGCATTCACCGTTTCATAGAGGGTGTCAACCTGTCCTTGAGATACACCCCAGAAGTCGATGACATAGGCCAACTCCGTAATGTGTTCACGGGTATCGGCTAAGCCTGCATTTCGGTTGTCAGCCTCACGGTAACTGATAGCAGGCAACACTTCCCAGGATGCGGGGTATTGGTATGAAACATTGCTACATGTACCTTCCAGCACAGCAAGCACTTCCGGTTTCAATGTAGCCATCTACCTCACCCCTTTCACCGCGGCTATTGTGGCTTCCAATGCGACCGTGGCGGCCTGTGCGTATAGATCACGGTTTTCTACAGCAGCTGGATACAAATACGGCAGCGCTTCCATACCTGCCCAATCTTCACGGTATGACAGTGCTCCGTCCCATTTGGGAGGGCTTGGAGAGGAAGCGCCACGCTGCCCTGTACCAAACTCAACATAAGCACCATGGTCGCTTGCCACTACAACATGTCCAACTTCAACGGGACCCTCCTGCGTGAAGTTTTCTGATATGGCGTTTTTCAAAGGCGTAGAGCCTTCTGATCTGGATTGCGGCTCCTTATTGGATGGAGCCATACGCCGGGCATCAGCAGCGGCTTTTGTGGTGATCTGCACGGTGGAGCGGTTTAAGGCCGGCTGGGCGTTTATTCCCAAAGCGTCAAGCTTACGCATCAGGCGGTTAAAGTTTTTCATTGCTTCGGCCATACGCTACCGCCTTTCAATGACAGCCAAGGTATGTCCGGTATAAGACGGAGCAGATACGCAGCGCCAGAGCGGTTTGACATCGGACTCACCCGGTAGCCAAACCCCATCACCTTCCTGCATGCTGATATCTCCGGCAGTCAGGGTAAGGGTTTTCATCTTGGCTATGCGTAAGCCGTACATTTCCACGAGCAGTTTACTGGACGCAGGCGCCACGCTGCCGTAGGCGGTCAACCTGATGGAGGAATAGGCTTCGACCTTATCCCCTACTGTGTCTTTGGTTGGCGTTGCGAGCCTGGCAAACTTGATTTCAGCCTGCCGACGTAATTGTGTTCGCACCACTACCACCCCACTTTCGCGAGGCGGTAGCGGTTAAGTTCTTGCTGCAAGTCAAGCGGCAGCTTATCAATAGATATGCTTATACCGCCTTCGCTTCGGCTGCTCTGGCCTTCCAGCCCCAGTTCGTTGTAGTACGCAGCCGCAATACGCAGCTGGGCCCGCTGCAGGCCTGCGGGAATCTCTGTTTGGCCCGTATACGACAGTATAAAGGCTTCTGCATCGTCCAGCATATCCTGCAGCAGGTCTTCATTGGTTTCAGTAGGGATGCGCCTTTTCAGGCGGTCCAGTTGAGATACTTCGGGAACTTCCGACATGTAAGGCACATCCTTTCATCGGAATTAGGTCGTGGACTTGTGCAGGTAGATACCGGCCACCTTGTTCTCGTAGGCGCTGGCGATACCAACATTGCGGTACTGGAACATCCATCCATCGCTGGTCTGGTTCTCGGCAGGCGTGAAGATCTTCGGTACGACGTGCTTCTGGAACTGGATCACAGCCGATTTGTGAACGGCCATGAAGTTGATATTTTTGCCGGTGGTGGCGTTCTTGATGAATCCGCCCGTCTCCTGGCCGCTTGTGGTGCCGTCGTACTGGGTGATGGCGGTGTAGAAGCGGGTCTGGGGGATCTCTTTGATGCTGGAGAACCTGGCAAGCACTTCCCTGGATTTCGTGGTATCCAGATTTTTCACCAGAAGCATGAGGGTGGGCGTAATGAACAGATGGCGATCCTCGAGAGGAACTTCATCTTCATCCATCTTTGCCACTGCTGCGCTGATGGCCGCTAACACGGCGGCACCATCTGCCAGCGCTGCCCCCGCCACTGTGCTAATGCCACTGACGCCAGCATAGGCAGCCAGACGGAAAGCATCCAGTTCGGGGACAACCTTGGTACGGATGAACTCACCAGCCAGGCGCCCAAAGGCGATGCCGGCAGTTTCCTCGTTGTCCAAAGCGTCAACAGTGAACTTGCGGCCGCGGTCAAAGTTACACTTGACCGTTTCATTGGTCAGCGTAACATCACCTGCCACATAACCGCCGTTGCGGGAATATGCGGCAAGGCCCTGCATGGACATTTTGGGGATAATCAATTCGTCGGCGTTTGCGCCCTGCTGAGCAAGGTCGTTTGCACCGTCCAACATGGAGGTAAGGGAAGCAAGCTTGTACACCTCATCCAGGATGGGCACAAATTTCTTGGCCAGGGTAATGGAGTTTGCAAAATACTGAAGATTCAGCTTAAGCATAGGTGTTCAGTCCTTTCGATTTGTTATTTAAGCCCTGCCGCTTTACGCATAGCGGCTTCAAGCGCATCCGGCGTATCGCCGCCCGCTGGGGGCGGGTTTCCCTTCAGCTTTTCGTCCACCGCCTTGGAAAGACTGTCGCGGAACACCTTTTCTACGCTGGTAAGCGTGGAATTCATGGCAGTTTCATCGGTATAATCCAGGGTGTCGGCCAGTTCCTTGGGAAGGCCCTTTGTCCCAAGGGTTTCTAAAGCCTTAGCCTTTAGCTCCCGCTTGGTAATGTCGCCTTCTCTCTTGAGGATCCCGGCCTCCCGTTCCTGCATTTTCTGATTAGCCAACTCTTCTGCGGTCATGTTCTTTTCTTTTTCCCAGTTGGTTTTCCCGGTGGCCAGCGCCTTGGCGACCCGCTTGTCAAACTCAGACTGCATGGATGGATCCTTCAGGATATCGTCAAAGCTTGGCGCTTTGGGAGGATCCGCAGGCGGATCGGTCGGGGGATCTGCAGGAGGATCGCCAGGGGCTGCAAAATACTGAAGGTTTAACGGGAAGATGCAATTGGTTTTCATTGCTTTTCTCTCCTTAGCCCATACCGTTCAATGCCCGGCATGTTCAAATTTTTGTATGTAAAAAGCGCCTTGCGGCGCTGATCACCGAGTGCTTGTCCTTCCATCTTTTAACTGGTATACTTTGGGTGGGAAGGAGGTGATAGGAATGGTCTATATGATCAGCTATGACATCGGAACACCCGACACGAATCGCCAAGCAGTCATGAATGCTATTGAAGCCCTTGGAACTACAAAGAAGTTTTTAACGACTACATACCTTTTGTCTTCTAACCTAAGCATTTATGACGTAGAGTCAGCGATCACGAAATACCTGCAAGGTAAGGATGCGCTTATTGTCTGCGCTATTGAAAAACCCGTTCGTGGTTGGCTGTCCAAAGAAGACTGGAATTGGATTAGCAGTCATCTTTAGAAGCAAGGTATTGCTCATAGGTCATAGCCTCAGCCTTACTCTCATTGATTTTGCTTATGGTGCGGTTCAGGTTTTCGAGTTGCAGCTTGAAAGCCTGGGCCGCTTCCTGTGTCTTGCGGGTTGCTTCTGCAAGCTCATTTACCCATGGCGGCAATGAAAGCTGAGTTGTTACATCTTTCGGATCCATCTGTATGCCCTCCTTTTTGCATTCAAAAAGCGCCTGCCCTTTCGGGTGGCGCCTGTTACCAGGATTTTTATAGATTAGGACTTCAAAATATGTGATAGATCGAAAGTCGATTCAACATAAACGGCATTGATATACTCACTATTTTTTACAGTAACAGTGCCGTTTTCAGTGGTCAAAATGGTGTACAGGCTCTCGTCAACATCCTGAATCTCCTTTTCAGAAACCACCGCAAGCGAACGCTTTAACAATGCGACGCATTCACGATAACGTGCTACGTTAGCTTCTCCATATATGCTGTACTCAAACATCTTGATCACCTCACTCAATGCCAAGCTTCTGATTTACGCCTTTGTTGGTCTTTGTTGCTGTCTTGAGTATATCCATGATTGCCTGCTCCCGCGTCGTTATGTCTGGCTTCTTGGAATCATTGATTTTCTTAGCAATCAGCTCGTCAAACGTGAGATTCGGATCCGTTATGTCGAGCTGTGCTGCCGATTCACGGTCAGCCATGAGAAGCCGGGCTTCGGTGCGGAACTGATTACGTAATGCGTGGGCTTGCTTCGCCTGATCTTCAGCTGGCTTACTTGTGTCGATCCTGTCTGGAATGCTTTCAGCATGGTGCTTATACCATCGCCGTACGGTTTGATCAGGAAGAGTACCCTGCATCTCAATTATACCACCAAAATCTTGCTCGTACAACCAATTGCTGTATTTGCTTTCCAATGCTCCCCAAGCTTCTGCGTTCCCGTATTTCATTGACTGGAATGCAGAGAAAGAGCCTGGGGTATCTTTCCCTAATCGCTCTTTATACCTTGCAAACTGTGCGCGGTCGTAACTCTCATTCTCCATCATCTTTCTGGATAAGGCCATACGCTCAGGACCATAGGTCTCATCAAGTTTCCTTTTCCAGTCTGAATAGGTTATACTGGCGGGTACTGTAGTTGTTTCGCCCGTTACAGGATCTCGAGCCCGACGCTGAAGGTTCTGCTTGCCCGCCCAGCTGAACACCGGCGCAGTTGTGGATCTGCACCATGGATGCATCGGGTGCATGTTCACCCCAACCGTCTGATCAGACAGCGAAAACTCTTTACCGTCCAGCTCCTGGCATATAGTGCTTGTCCTACCGTCCAGAACGGCCACGAACTCATACTTTTCTATGCCGGCATCGCGGTAGGATTCCATTTCACCCTGACCGGCCACATAATTGGTCTCGGTCCGGATCAGGCGGTTGGCGGCGACCTTGCCGCCGGCTGAAGCATCGGTAAGCGCCTGGAATGTCTCACGGGTGGTCTTGCCGGAAATGGCATTCTCCTGCACCGCGTTGGTCAGTAACTGTGCCATCTGCTTGCAGTTGCCCCATAAACGCTGCGAATAGTGCTCCCCCGACCATATCTGCTTTTGAATCTCCTGGGCGCGGCGCATGCTCATGCCTGAAGGACCAAACATGATGCCAACTGATTTCTGTACATCGTACGTCATGCGCCAGTAAGATTCACGCGCTACACTTACCAGGTGGCTTTCCACGCGCTTCAGGGATACATCGGCAACCTTGCCCATGTTTACATAAGCGGCTTCCCTGGCGGCCTGCAGGCGGGTAATACGGGCTGCATACGCGGGTGCGTTGATCCTGACCAGCAGTTCCCTTTGGATGACAGGATCATTAACCTTTTTCACCTGCAACCGCAAGTCTGCCAAGACCAGCTGGTTGGCCGGCTCATTCAGTAGCTTACGGGCCTCGTCCGGCGTCAGGTTGTGGAAGCGTTGGAAGTTGCCAAAGATCGTCTGTATATCGGTTTCAAATTGCCTCAATGCGCTGTCATAGGCACTGTACACCCTGGCAGTCACAGCATCCGAAGTCTGGTCATAAAAGGCCTGCCGAAGAGAAGCACGCTGTTCCCAATAGGCGCTGGCCATTACTCAGCACCCTCTTTGGCCCCGGGATCGTTACCCGGCTCGTTGCCAGGATCATTGCCTGCACTCCCCTGCCCCGGATACGCCCCAAAGGCGGCCGCTTGCTGCTTTATAGCTTCGGTCTTCTGCTTGATCAGCATTTGAAGTGCTTCTTTGACATCGCTGATCCACGGGATCTGCTTTAGCAGGATTTCATCAGGAACAATGCCTTGCAGATTCTGCACCGTCTGGGCGATTTCCAAATCATTGACAGGTAGCGACCTGGTGAAGGTCAGCGTCACAGCATCGGCATCCAGCTTAGGTGCGCCCTTGATGGCCAGGAAATTACCGAACAGGCGAAGGCGCCAGCGCAGGCCCTCACGGAACCAGCGTTCCTTGATCTTTGTCAGCTGCTCCAGGCCCAGCAACTTGAACTTCATGGCTACGCCGCTACTGTTGCCTGCAAACTCCTGATCGGTAAGATCGGGTATCATGCTGAACTTGTGAATATCGGATTTGACAGCATCTTTCAGCACTTCCACGTCAGACTCGGTCAGCTGCTTAGTAAGCCACTGTGCCCCACCTTCTTTTGCCTCGGGAAGTATAAGAACACCTTCGTCGCGAAGGCGCTGTCCTGGTGTGCGTTCGTCTTTTTCATCGGTAGAAGGCTGCAATCCGGTCACACCGAACAGGATTAGCAGGGCATCAACGAACTGCTGTTTGTCGTTAATTCGGTCGCTCTGCAGCTTATCATAAGCATCGATCAGAGACAACACACGCTCGAAATCCCCAGTCTCCTGAGGATTGTTCCAGTACTCAACGATGGGAACTGTGCCGAAATAATGAGCCTCAACGGCCCCGGTTTCTACCAACGTATCAACCGTGGTGCCCGTGTATGGAATGCGAGCTGTCGGTGTATATACCCATGCACGAAAACCGTCCGGTGTGCCGTCGGCCTTGACCCTTGGCATCCAATGAACACCAAACAGCGGAGAATGCTCCACAGTATCATCGTAAACCACAAAGGCATTTCTACGGTCCAGCTTTGAAACGTGAGGATTGCTATCTTGGCCAGCATAGCAAATTTCCACGCCTACCCCGAAAATGCTTGAATCCGCCGCCACTTCGCTGTCTACACTATCCACACTGTCGCGCTTGTACGTATCCAGAATCACATCAAGGGCCGCCTTCTGGGTATCGTCCGAATACCCCACAGCATTGCCTACTAGGTACCCCGTGACCATGCTGACAATATAGCCCGGAAAGTCATGTACAAGCATATTGTTGGGCAACCCCTTGGCCCGGATACGGGTGCAGATATCGTGATTAAGCTGATAGTAATTCCATAGCTTGTCTCGGCGAACGCTGTCCTTTTGAAACTCCTGGATTACACTCCGCAGAAGCTCCGCCGTAGGTGCTCCGCCTACCAATAACGCTTTATCTCTAGTGATCATGCTATCATCTCCTTATATGCCCAGCTGGGCACGGTTAATGGTCGTGGCGACCTGAGCGAGGGAGAAGGGCTCACACCCATACCTGCCGGCATCAATGGTGTGGTTGTTCTTGTCGGGATACTTCGACAAGAAATTACCAAACCTGTCTTGCTCGTATTCATAGCCAGAAAACTCCCTGGCCACGTTAGGTGCCTTTATATTGTCAATCCAAATGCATGCCAGGTCCTGCAGCCAGCGCATGCCATGCTCCACGCTGCCCGGGCCTTTCTTAGCCGGCATCGCCCTTATTCCCCGCCGCTTGAGCTCGTTGATCATGCGCGGATCTTCGTTGTCCCAAATGCCGTATTCAATGCCGATCAGCGCCTTGACACGCTCGGCCAGTACATCGGCGTTCATGCCGCTGCCATACACTTCACCAAGAATGTACAGCGTCCGCAGCTTCGGGGAGTAGTGCATGCGCAACACAGCATCCGGATCGCCCGCAAAGCCAAAGTCGCCGCCATTGTTGAAGCGGTCAAAGGTCTTGTGCAGCTCGTCAGGTATAGCCTCAATCTTGAGGTTATCAAACACTTGCCCGCCGGTGCCGGTGATTTCGCCCAGATACACATGCCGGTAAGCCCTCTCGTTGGTCAACCGTAAGGCTTCAGCTTCAGCCAAGAAAGAAGGCCCCAGCCATTCAGGCGGGACCTGCATATAATCGCTGTGATGAACAAGCCGGCCGGGCTTGGGAATCAGACATTCAGCGTTTACCCAGTTGTTGGCCGATTTCGGCGGGTTATAACTGGCAAAGGTCAGCGCGTGCCCGCCGCCGCGGATGATGCTGGCCTTGATGGTGCGTATGTCATCCATCCCGGCAAACTCGGTAAGCTCTTCAAACCACAGGTATTTGAAGTAGCCTTTTTCGAGCTTGATGGACTTACTTTTGCCCGGATCGTCAGCACCACGAAACATGATTCGCTGCCCAGTAGGGATGTAGATGATCTCCATGGGGCTGACCTTGCACTTGAACCAGGGCCCCAGCTCCAGGGCGTTGATCGCCCATACCATTTGGGCATACACGCTGTCCCGTAAGGTGTCGGCCACCTTGCGGTATATCATGGCGTTGGCTTCAGGATCCCGGACAATGCCTTGCACAATCTCCAGGCTGATGAATGAAGACTTGGCGCTACCGCGGCCGCCCTTCAGCCAGTATTCGCTATACGCTTCCCGGCGGACATCCATATGCACTATGTAAAATGGCTGGGCGATCAATTGAGACAGCCGGATCTCAGCCACTGTCGCCACCGCCGATATCGTCAAGGATTTTCGGAACGTCTACAGTTACGGTCAGGCCATCCTTGAACATCCCCAGGTGGCGGCCCAACATCTCAAGGGCTTTGGGTTTATCGTAAAGCTTAACCTCGCGTTCGATGCTCGCGTAATCGCCAAATGTCTCTTTAACCTTCACAGATGCAATAACCGCCATATCATCGTCGTTGGCATCCTCGTTCACCGTAGCGTTTTTCATGTTGATGACATCGGATGCCTTCACGAAACTGATGCGCGCAAGTTCCTGAACGACGCGATCGGCAGATATTCCGACACGTATTGAACGTTCAGCTTTAAGCTCGTCTATACGCGCACGGATACTAGGCTTTACCATGAGCTGCGCTGCATTTACGTCAGCATTCTTCGAAGCATAACCTGCACGGATGTAAGCCCGTGTCTGTATCATGTCGATCATGTACTCCTGGCAAAACAGCTCATGTTTCGGATTCTTCAATGCAGCCACAGGCTCACCACCTTTCAAAATCAATCTGCGCCCGGCCCCACCACCGCCTCATGCAAAACGCATTTGGGCGCACCCGCTTAGCCGCGCATTCGCGCTTTTGGCTTAGCTCTACTGGCTCATAACGGCTTATGCCGATCATGACAAAAGACCAGCGCCCGGCGGGAGGTCGCGCCAGGTGCCGGCGAATAAAATCACACGGTCGGCTACATGGCCAGGAATACCCCGGATGGCTGCGAACGTGCAATAAAAAGAACTACCCTGCCCCTGGGTAGTCCTTTTCACCTATCATGATAGCACTAAAAAACGAACAGTGTGAACATTTACAAACTTTTTTCAGTAAACCGCTTAAATGCCATTCTTGCTGAGTCTGGCGACGTATCGGGCCCCAACTTAGCGGCTACTGCTTCCCACGTATGCCCGCTGATATACCGCAGCGAAACAATGCTACGAATACGGCTGTCCGGTATTTTATCGATTTCGGATTCAATGGCCAGGCGCTCTTTCACAAGCCGTTCACAGCGCCTATTCAGCCTGGCCGCCACCTTCTCGTCGTGTCCAGTAATCTTAAACACTACTTCCGTGTATGGGCAGTATGGGACAGATCCTTTCACAGTGTCCGTGGAAGTCTGCGGTTTCGCCATTTGCTCTTGCAAAAGCATAATCTCACGCTTAAGATTTCGATATTGACGCAACCGTTGCTGTAAACTCAACTCCTTTTTCATGCTACTTCACCCCTTGTTTTATCTATTAGTATTCTCATGTTTTCCCTTATTGCCATATATTTACCATTTTAGTTATTTGTGCTATAATAATGGCAAATAATGCAAGGGAGGTGAAAATTATGCCGAAAACTTCTCCGTGGCACTCCATAAAGCAAACTGTCCATCACGACAACACCAACTGTAACACTGGTAACAACATCGAGAAGGAAAACCTCAGATCCGGGACAGGCGGAAAGCCTCTCTGCGCTGAGTGCGCTCGTCTCGACAGCCAAGGAAAGTAACTGACCTATCACCTTGGTGGGAGAAAAGTCATCTCCCACCAAGGCCCACAAGGCTCTCCATCTTGTATACTCCAATACCGCCTAAGTTCCATGACATTTAACCCATGTTGCTGCGCATAAGCTAGCGCCCGGAACCCCTCAGCATGTCCCCCATAAAATCTTACGGTTGGCTCAGGAAAGCAGTGGCCCGTGCCTCCCTGGCACGATTCGAATGTCTCAATACCGCCTTCTCTCAGAAGAACAACTATAGGTGCTATGATGGGATCGAGACCTTTATCCTCTTTGGGGTTATAACCCGCTTCACAAAGAGGTTTTTTGCTTTTTGCAGCCATATCTATCAATGCCTCCTCATACCTCTCCTTTTATTCTGTCAATCCTTGCCCGCAAAGCATGCATCAAGGCGTCCTGTGTGTCTCGCTTGCCCTCCAAGGCGGCGGCTACGTCCTCATCCATACCGCCCTGTACCAGCAGCCGGTGGATGATAACAGGGTGCTCCTGGCCTTGCCTGTGCAGCCGGGCATTGGCCTGCTGATAGTCGCCCAAGGCCCAGGTCAGTACGTACCAAATCACGTGATACCCGCCATGCTGCAGGTTTAGCCCATAGGCACAGCTGGCCGGGTGCGCAAGCAGAATATCAACCTCACCGCGGTTCCAGGCATCGGCATCCGCTGACGTATTTAGCAGCCGCACCCGTAATGATCGGCTCACCGCCTGAATGCCCTCCAGGATCCGCGGCACATCGTGTTTATAGCCATAAAACAGCAGGGCGTGCTGCCCGTTCAGGCCTTCCAGCAGTTCCTGCAAGGCTTGTATCTTACAATCGTGTACCTTGATCGCCCTGTGATCCTCGGTATACACCGCCCCGCTGCATAGCTGCAACAGCTTCCCGGTAAGCGCAGCTGCGCCGGCGGCTGTAATCGTCTCTCGGTCAATGTTCAGCAACATGTCCCGTTCCATTTGGCGGTAGGCCTTTTGCGCTTGGGGGTCTAGGGCTACCGGGATATCGTCCATGACCATCCCCGGCATCTGCAGGTAATCCTTGGCTGACAGGCTGATACAGATATCCTGAATGGCATCCTGAACTGTTTCCATGGCGCCTGGCAGGGCTTTGTATTCGTGGGTGTACGTGTTGTGCTTAAAGTACTGTTCCCGGAACCAGGATATCGTCCTACCCAACCGCGCACCATAATCAAGCAGGTACACCTGGGCCCACAGGTCTTCCAGACCATTGGGCGCCGGCGTACCGGTCAGCCCAACCACGCGCTGAATATGGGGCAGGACCGCCTTCAAATCACGAAACCGCTTCGCAGACGGGTTTTTGAAGCTGGACAGCTCGTCCACCACCACCATATCAAACGGCCAGGAATTTTGATAATACTTCACCAGCCAGGATACGTTATCCCGGTTGATCACATAGATATCCGCTGGCTGGTACAACGCCCGTATCCGCTGGCTTTCCGTACCCATAACCACTTGCACCCGCAACGGCTTCAGGTGGTCCCACTTACTGGCCTCAGCGCTCCAGGTGCTTTCCGCCACTTTCTTGGGGGCTATCACCAACACCTTAAAGACTTGCAACAGGTCGTACTTTAGCCGCAGGATAGCAGACAAAGTAACCACGCTCTTGCCCAAGCCCATTTCCCAGAACAGCCCTAAATGATTCTGGGCTATAATCATGTTTTCGCCGTACTGCTGATAGGCGTGGGGCTTGTACTGCATAACCTTTCCACCTCCCTTACAAATTCCTGGGCTTGATCCCATCCCTTGATTACCCGAACATCCGCGCCCATTTGCCGCCGCCGGTCTATCTGCCATTTCTGGATATTTGCCAGCCTGCCAAACTCAGTTTTCAGCTCCAGGAAGATGATGCGGCCCCCGGGAAGCGTTACAATCCTATCTGGCACACCTGGATTTTCAGGTGATACGAACTTATCATATATGCAGCCGCGTCTTTTTAGCATTTCACCCAAACGGCGTTCGATTTCTTTCTCAAGCATCGTGATCATCTGGCCTTTCGTTAGGAAGGTACCAGAATATTGCACTGGTCAACTGATCTCGGTCTGATCGGTGGGTTGCCTTTACCCCAAGAGCATTTTTTGCCTCTTGTAGCTGGCCCCGAGTATATCCGGCTGCTTTTGCCGCTCTTCGAACACCGGCGTTATGTTCGGGCTTATCCTTTAGGCGTTGTTCAAGCCAATCTTCGCAGTTCTTCTTCTGGGTGTTTTTCATCGAAAATGCCCCTCTCTGCCTATACGTGTGCGCGCATCACATTTTCATATACACCCATATTTATAGGCGTTATAGCATTATGGGCGTCGCACAATCTATATTTTCTTTATTGTTATCCTCTATAGGAAAACAAGTAACAAAGTAACAACAGTCAATAACTCCATATGGCATAAGGTTTAAGCCCGTTACTTTGAAAGTAGCACAAGGTAACAAGGTAACACCCTCTCTGTTACTTTCAACAAGAAGTAACACCAAAAGTAACGGGCAAAGTAACAGATGCTTTCATAACAAATTTCTTTCCCGGCAGAAACCTTTTTGCAATCCGCAGTATCCAAACCGGGCACCGTTTTTTGTACGCACCCACCCCGGCGCTGCTGCAATTACACTGTTGATCTCCGCGGCATCCTGATATTTCATGTGTTTGGCATCGCCTTTAAGGCATTCGCACCACACTTCAAGGGCACATATACGTTCCCGCTCCACCAGCTGGGTATCTGTCGGCATACCGCCACCCAGCCAGGTCAAGCGCTGCATGAGATCCCAGCGGTACCAGTCTGCCGGCACCCGGCGTTCCAGATAGTCAAGTATCAGTCCTTCTCGGCTGGACCGTTCCCTGTGCTCCTCCTGGGCCTCTTCCGCAGCTTTGGCGGCATCACCTGTCAGATATAGGGGCTCTCCCAGCTGCCAGCGCATGACGGCTTCAGCCCATAGCTGATCTATGCTTTCGTCCAGGTCACGGAACACGGATTTTGTGGGAGACTGCACCGCAACGTCAACAGGCCAGAAACGACGGTTACCGGTCCGGTCCCGCAAGTATTCCCCATTGTTACTGGTACCGAAAAACACGCAACGGCGCTTGTGCCATTCCACCACACGCCCATAAGCTGCCCGGTAGATATCTTCACACTGGGAAAGAAATTGCTTGATGCGGCTGACATCGGATTTATTAAAAGCTTCCAGCTCGCTTATCTCGATCAGCCAAACGCCCTGCACCAGCTCACTGGCCTCTTTGCCTTCAAAGCTCTTTATGCTGTCGCTGAACCATACCCGGCCCATTTTACGGATCAAGGTACTTTTACCTATGCCCTGGGCGCCTGTGAGAATGGGCATGGTGTCGTACTTCACACCGGGATCCATCGCCCTGGCCACGGCAGCCGTGAAGGCCTTTCGTGTCACAGCGCGGGTATAGGCCGTATCAGCAGCGCCAAGGAATTCTATGAACAAAGTATCCAGCCGGGGCACTCCGTCCCAGGCCATGCCGTTAAGATATTCCTGCACGGGGTTATAACTGTGTTTGGCCACATGGTCTTTGAAAGCGTCCTCGATGATATCCCTGGAGCGGAAGCCCAGCACCCGTTCTGTATAGATGCGCAACCCGGCATCGTCTTCATCGCTCCAGGCGAATTCCCCCTCCTGATCCTTGCGGCTGCCCCAAGGCAGCGGGGCGGTAGCGAATACGCGGTCAGAGAAAGTATCCTTACGGAATCTGCCGGCCAGCTGGGGGTCATTCTCCAGCATCAGCAGAACGTTGGCTGCGCACTTTTCCGGCCGGCCGCTGGTGGGGCTGATCTTCAGTTTCAGCATCCAGTTGGCATCTGTGCCGCCTGCTGGAGCCGCAAAGTCTTCCGTAGCCTGATCGTAGCGCTCTTGATTCAGAAGCAGTGCCACAGCGGGATCTGCGATAGCCAGCTGCTTCATGCGCTCATATGACGGCATCTTGGCTACAGGGGTGCCCTCTTTGGCTTCATCATCCAGGTCGCCGTATTTATGCAGGCGCACCAGGTCGAAGCTGTTGACGAGCTTCCCGCTGGCAGGGTCGGTAGCATGATGCGAGAAAAGGAATTTGCCGTTGTCGTAAATGATCGCGCCGCCGGTGGTGCTGCCGCCGGTAAAGGTGTAGCGGTCGGGGGAGCCATCCACGGCCTCATAGGCATCCGGCAGGAATAGATCCATTGCCTGATAGATGTTGTATGTTCGGCAGAAGGCGCCCACTACGCCACCCTTGGCTGTGGGATCTTCCTGCTTGGATGCAAGTGCCTGATGGGCCTTGGCTTGTCCGGGCACTTGCGGCCAGGAGGTCATGTCGTGCCAGTCGGAATACAGTCCCAGCACTCCGTCGGCGTCCACAAAAGGCTTGTCTTCGTATACGTAGATGTACTGCCCATCAGCGCAGCAGGAAGGCCAGTACATCATTCTGACAGCCTGGAAGGTGGTGGGGTCACACCAACCGATGCCGATCATTTCAGCCAGCTTACGGGCAATGGGCTCATATTCATCGGCGGTCACCGTGCGGGATAGGGGCAGCAGGACACGCAAGCGGGGCCTGCCGGGCTCATGTTTACGGGTGCTATAGGAGGCCCAGGCACAGCCCAGGGCGCCAAGCCGGCGCAATACATCGTCCGTGCCGCCGGCGGGGATGGCGTCCATGTCCAGGGTGACAATATCGCGGCCTTTGACAGCGTGGTTCTTGCGCCGGCCGCTGGCCAGCTCGCCGCCTACATAGCCGCCTACGTCCTTCAGATCGTCCTGGGCCTTCTTGGCCATGCGCAGGTAGGCCGCCAGGGTTTCCTGGCCACGAACAGGGGTAGCCAGGCGCTGAAGCATTTCTGACCAATACAGGTTCTGTGGAGCCCAGATAGCAGCCCAGCGGTTTCCCGCCGCGCTGATGGTTAATTGTCTGTCGTAGAGCATTGCGATTTGCCCCTTTCGTGTTTGCGCCTGGCCGTGATTTTCATGGATAGGTTCGCAACCAATCTCCCGGCTTCTGTAAGTTCCCGACTTCCGCCTATCAGATGCCGCTTATTAAGAACAGCCAATTCCTTTCGGGAAATCAGCAGTAAATTTTCAAGAGTGATATTCAGGCGGTTCCCATCTCCGAAGATCACAGCATGCCCGGCAGGAACAGGACCGTGCGCAGCTTCCCAAATCACCACATGCTTGGAGCGCCACACTTTTGGCTCTGATACTTTAATCTCAACGTATCCGTCTACATTAACCCGTTCAGATCCTACGGGGCGGTGTTTTGTAGGCATCTGTCCTTTTTTGAACTGTGTTTCTCTTGCCTTGCCCCCAGCTTGCCATCCTTTAAGGCCTTTGTTGAAGGGCACATTTCCCTTCGGAAAGCACCCGTTCAGCCCGTTGTTCAGCTTCCGATTCTTACACGCTGCCGTGACCTGGTTTACTGTCAAGCTTAAATTGAACCGTTCATTGAACATCCGAGTAAGGTCCACGTGGCTAAGCCCGGTTATGTGCTCCTTTAAAAAAGTGATCTCATCCAGGCTGTACTGATGGCCGTTCATTTGTCGTCACCTTCCAGCAGAGCCGGCAAATGATCATTCTTACCCATATATTCGTTTTTCACGGTTACCGCCTTAAGCAGTAACTGACCATTTGCAATGATCTGCGACGCTACCCCGGTGATTGTCTTCGCCCGTTGGATCTCTTCCTGGAGCTGATCTCCCTTTAGGTCCTCGTTCCCCAACCGGTCCAACGATTCAAACAGGTACGAATTCAGGTCATTCAGGTTGTTTTTCACGCCTTATCACTCCTTCCTATAGAACTCTGACGTTGTAAACCCTGCGCCCTTCAACGGCAATCCAGGAGCCCATGGCACGGGCTCCGCCATGGTAGCCAGCACCGGCGCAAGATCATTCGTGGGGGCTTCGATAATCACTTCGTCATGAACATGGAACACAGTCTTGTACCCCAGGGCTTCCAGCCGTAGCAGGATCTCCGTCAGGCAGTCCCGGGCGATAGCCTGGGTCAGGTTTTCGGCGATCTTGCCACCCCAAGTGCTGATGTGGCCCCACTTCTTGCTTTTGCCGCCATCCTGGGCAACACCCATATAGTACAGTGCGGGTTTATCAAATTTCCCCGGTCTGATGGATGGGCGTACATAAAACAGCTTGCGGCCCACCGGCAGCGTGACAGTCAAGAAGTCCTGCCCGGTGCGGGGATCTCCTTCCCGGGCAAACAGCATACCGTGGACCTGCTGGGGTTGGCAGGTGGTCACGCAGCTTATAGCCGCGTTCTCCAACTCTCGCCACAGGCGCACGATATTGGGGTTAGCCTGTCGCCACTTATCCACGATGTCGGGTAATTCGGCTTCGGTCAGGCCTTTGTCCAAAGCGCCCATCTTGATCAGGGCGTTGGACCCGCCGCCGTAGCCCAGGGCCAGGGTGGCAACCTTTCCTTTCTGGCGTAGCTCGTAAGCGGGTTTCCCGGGGGCGATCATTTCCATTGGAACACTGAACATCTGGGAAGCAGCTGCTTCGTAGATCTTTCCATGGGTGCGGAAAACATCAAGCACCCACTGCTCCCCCGCCAGCCAGGCTATCACACGGGCTTCAATGGCGCTGAAATCAGCCACAAGGAAATGTGTGCCAGGTTCGGGTATGAAAGCGGTACGGATCAGCTGGGACAGGGTATCCGGCACGTTATCATACATCAGCTTCACCATGTCCAGGTTCCGCTGACATACCAGCTCCCGGGCATAAGAAAGCGTTTGCAGATAATTGCGGGGAAGGTTCTGGACCTGCACCAGGCGCCCGGCATAGCGCCCTGTGCGGTTGGCGCCGTAGTATTGCATCAGTCCTCGTATGCGCTTGTCATCGCACATGGCAGCGGCCATGGCGTCGTATTTCTTCGTGCTGGTCTTGCCCAGCTGCTGTCGGATCTCCAGCATACGGGTGGCAGCATCGCTTTTTACGCCCTTGGATAGAAGATCCGTTACGGTGTCTTTGCGCAGGTTGTCCAGGTCTTCTTCCAGCTCGTCTTCCATTTCCTCATTGAGCCAGGCGGTAAGCTGGCTGACAGAGGCGGGGTTATCCAGGCCGCTGATGGCGACAGCTTCATGCATCAGGTCTTCATAGGTCCTGGAGGCCAGTGAGAGGGCGCCTTCCACTAAATGGCGGTCCACCTTAACACCTGTGGCGTTCATCTGGCAATCCATTTCCCAAAGGCGCTGTTCTTGTGCCGGCATCGGCCAGAGGGACAGGCGGCGTTCGATCTCCCGTTCTGCTTCCACGTCCTGGCGGCAGTATGTTTTGAACAGGTCCCACTTTTCGGGCTCATGCCAGGGCATCGTGCGGGTGCGCATGCCATTGGTCTTGCTGGGCTTTTGGGGCACACAGAAGGTGCGTATCAGCGCCATGCCGGTACCCAGCTTCTTCTTATCCTGTGGCAGCCCCAGGGCTTCGCCTGTGGCCCCCAGGCCGGCGGTATAGCCGCAATATAGTCCGTGGGCCATGGTGCAGCGCCAATGATCTATGGGCGTACGGTAGCCGGCACGGTTCAGGCAGTACCATTCAAAAGCGGCGTTGTAAGCGTGTTTGAGGACATTGGGGTCCTGCAGAGCCTGCTGGATAATCATCATCTGAAAGGTATCTGCGTCGGTGGTCAGGTCTACCAGGCTTACGGGCTGGTTGTCCCAGGCAAAGGCCAGTAGAAGGATCTGAAAGTCAGAGCTTTGGGCATATTTGAAGAGCCCGGCTTTCTTGATATCCACGCTACTGTAGGTCTCAATATCGATTGAAAGGTGGTTCATGGCTGGGCCCTCCCCGCAGTGCCCTTGCACTTTCGTTCCTCAAATTGTTCCCGCGTGTAACAGTGGAAGGGGACGCACTCGCCGCATTGTACACACCGCCAATGGGGTTCGCAGCCTTTGTGCATCAAGTCGTTCACTCGCTCTGCTTTGTGCGTCAAGGCTTTTTTCTCCTCACCTCCCGGCTCCGCTTCTTTGGTGAACTTTATAGCAAGGTCGATGTACGCCTTTAGCGCATCAACTGAAACCTTCCTAGCGCGTTCTAGGCCGCCGCCATATGCGATATCACGTATTCGTGAAAGAGCCTTTTTAAGTGGAGTCAGTTTATTTAGTATCGCTACATCGCGCAGGGTACGCATGGCTTCTAGGCATATCTCTTTTTCACTGCCGCCCATTTCGTTGTTTATGTACCATTCAAGGGTATTTGCCGCTTCCTCTGGTGTCATTGGCATAACTTGCTACCTCCTCCTTTGTGGTTGAAAAAACGGGCGACGGCAAAACCGCCGCCCGTTGTGTAATGTATGAGGCGCTTTTATTACCTGGGCATGCCTGTCAGGGGGTCAATGTTGGGCTGCATGTGAGCATAATCTTGTGGCGCGGTGTAGCCCTGAGGCGCGGGGCGGTTATAGCCCATGACTTCGCCGGTATTTGGATTAATCTGCCCACTGGGCATCCACTGCCCTTGTGGAGGATACTGCGGGGCAGCTTGGGGGGCGTAACCATAGCCTTGAGACGGCTGCTGGTATTGCGGGGCTTGCTGCACAGGGGGCTGATACGCCGGCGTTTGATACGCAGGGGCGGCAGCTGCACCGAAATCCTCTTCCGCCGTGGTGCGGTTGCCCAGGGGCTCACCGTCCTCAAGCACCTGCACATTGGTCAGGCCGCAGCCGATGCCCTTCTTTCCGGCCTGGTTGTAGGGGAAGAAGTCCACGCCAACGCGGCCATAAATGCCGGAATAAACCTTTCGGGCATCCATGATATCCTGTACCTGGGCGTCAACGATACGCGGGGGCCTGTCCTTCTTACAGCTGGCCGTGAACACCCAATGGCCTTTGCATTCCGGGCCAAAGGGCATTCCATCGCTGGGGCGGGTGCCGTCGCCATCATAGACGGGCTTGGCGATCAGTGGAGGCCTGCCGCCCCATATCTTTACACCGGCTTGGGTGGCGGCTTCGATGGCTGCATTGATGCGCTGCATCGTGGCAACGTCAGATTTGGGCACCAGGACCGTACAGGAAAACTTCTCCTCGCCGCTGTTGCGGTTGGCGAAAGGCTGTAGTAAGTGAACATAAGATAACCGTGCTTTTCCAGTGACAACATGATTCTCGTTTGCCATGATCTCGTTTCTCCTTTTAATTACTCAGACTGAAGCTCGAACAAGGTCTGACGCTGAAATACCAAACTCTTGTTCTACAGTTCCGAAATCTTGTTCAGCGCTGGGCCTGTTACTGATGGCTTCGCGCTTATCGCTTTCAGGTGCCAGTGTGGGCTTGCCCGGCGGGATAGTGACGAAGGGGGTCAGCACCTGGAAGGCCTTCTTGCCCATGTCCTTTTCCAGGGCAGCCAGGGTGACAGGCACCCGTTTGTACAGCATAGCTTCTTCGATACCGGCAGCCTTGGCGGCCTCGAATGCAGCATCCTGGTCTGTCCAGGCACGCACGGCGCGGCCTTCAACAGCTTTCCATCCGGGGATCTCTTGCCCTTCCAGCAAGGCAGAAAGGGCGTATTCCTCTATGTCGCTCAGCCAGGACGCAAGGTCCTTGGCCCGAATCAGGATGGCCCCGATTTCTTCGGGGGATAGTGTGGCAGGCAGGGCCTTTTGAAAGCCCTCCAGCGCCAGGTTGTTGTCACTGCGTGCCCGGCAGACTGCCTTAGCCTTGCAGAACCGGCACCACTCACCGGGGCAGTAGTCGCCTTTCCCTTCTGCAGCCAGCTGCGCCCGGGGTTTGACATAGGTTTCAGCCCATTCCAGAAGGTCTTCAATCATCAGTTCAGGCGTTTCGGATACGCCGCCGTTCCGTGGCTGCACGACGGTCCAGCGTACGCGCTGAATGCTGTAGAACAGACTGTACCTTGCATAAGCGCCCAGGGCATACAACTTCATTTGGGGGTTGTCTTCTGCCGGCACAGGAACGCCTTTGCCATGCTTGTAATCCACGATGTGCAGTATCCCGTTGCCGATCAGGATACAGTCTGCAGTGCCAAAGCCTTCAGGTACCCATTGGGAATAGTCAACCTTTTGTTCCAGGGCCACATAGGGGACTTCGGGATACGCCATAGCGATCTCATTAACGGCGTCCAGGTATTCTTCGGTGGTGCTTTCCATTTCCGGGTTGTACAGGGGGTCGGCGTGGAGCTTGTCCATCTCGGTCTTGTACTTCTTGGGGCCAAGGCCGGGCAAGAACCGTTTGCGAAGCTTCAGCTCCCCGATGCTGTGGGCCAGGGTGCCTTCGGCGGCGTATTCGCTGCCGGGGTCCGGCATATCAGCGGTGAGCGCCGCGCTGGGATTGCAGTTAAGCCAGCGTTCGGAGCTGCTTGCTCCTAGGATTGCGTGCGTTCCGGGCATCAGATCTGCACCCCCAGCTGCCGTAGGGCATTGGCGAAGGCGGCCCGCTGTTCCTTGGTGGCCAATTGGGAAATCGCCTGGACACCCTGGGCCTGCATGCAAGCCATGGCCTTCTCGCGGTTTCCGGCTGCCTTGTCGATAAAGGCGGCGATAGCCCTGCCCAGCTGCTCATGGGAGTAATCAGGGACGGCGGTGGGCACCGGCGCAGGAGGCGGGGCTTGCTGGGGCTGGGGAGCCGCTACAGGTGCCTGGGGAGGATAATAGGGCGGTGGTGCGTATTGCTGCTGAGCAGGCGCGGGGGCTGGTGCTATGGGGGGTTGTGCAGGGGATTCCCAGGGCGGAGTGCCAGCGGTGGTATACGTTGGGGGCACGGGATTTTGAGGTGTGACGGGCGCCACCATGGGCGCGGCCAGGGGCTGGGGATTGATCGGCGCGGAGCCAGGGAAGAAGGTACCTGCAGGGGGCTGGGTAGTGGGGTTAATGGGGGCGTCATGCTGTTCAACAGCAGCGAGGGAACCAAGCCCCTTGAGGGCTTCCACAAATTTGGCCACTTCCTGAGGGCCTGCAGCGGTAGTAAGGATGATCTGGATATCCATTAGTACTTGTCCTCCTTTGTTATTGGTTGGCCTGAAGAGTATCCATAATGGAACTGGCCCAGTCTCGGACCTTCCCGGAGACTGATGGGGGCATTTCAGCGGCCAGGTCATAGATCGTCTTTGCAGCGGTATAGGCTGGGCTCTCTACGTTGAATTTGCGAACAGTGATTTCCCCGTTATCCCCTGCAAAGAATTCCATCGGATCACCAGGGCCGATACCATGTGTGCGGCATAATTCTTTTGGGATCACCACGCGGCCCAGGTCATCAATCCGGCGAATAATGCCTGTTGTTTTCATTTGGCAGCCTCCTCGACAGTAACGGTGATGCCCCTCTTGGGGTCGATGCCGGCACTGTCAACCTGGGCCTTTTTAAGGTACAGGGTCATCTGGTCGGGCTTTTCGCCGGTCTCGAAGCGATAGCAGGTTTTGGTTTCGGCCTTAAGGGTGAAAGGGATTGTGATAATTCCACTCATTGGGTTACCTCCTTTGTGCTAATTGAATGATTCAGCGTTCATAACGGCAGGGACTAACTTGAGAACTTTTGCTTGATCCTCCTGAGAAAGAGGCGCAAGATTAGCCATAACCGTAACGGTGGATGGTGGCCACACACAGCAGCGGTCTATCGTGCGTTGAAGGTGGCGCAAGCTATTGGCGGCAAGCGGGTTTGTTTTATCGAACTTCACCGCAGGGATCAGAAAGTTCTGTGGTATCAGCGGGTAGATTACCACACCGCGGGCACCGTCCCGGTAGTGGCAATATGCGATATACGGTACCTGCTGTTTCTCAAGCTCTCGTACTCGCTGCCGCATCATCTGCTCCACGTCGTGCATCGGCATCCTCCTTATGGCAATCGCAGTGTTCGCCTGGGTCCAGGTGTGCCCCACAATCGGGGCAGGTGTGGTAATAGGTTTTCATCCCTGCCCACCCCCGACCAGTTTGGTTACGCGTCCGGTCCGCTTCATTCGGCTGTAATCCTGGACGCCGACCACCTTGGGCTGAGGCGCCGGGTGAGACATATCCCACATATCGGACTGGTCCAGGGGCACGGTTTCCCGCCGTGCCCGGTCGATACGGAAGTGGTAGTATTCAGCGATACCGATGCCGAGGGCCAGGAAGCCGATTGCAATTAATAACTCAGTCATTGGAGGCCTCCTGAGGCGGGAGCATCACCCTTGCAAAAGCAATGGCCGACGCATACGTCGGCCCATGCTCGTCCTTGCCATGGACCTGCTGCACGCGGGCGTCAAAATCGTCAATGGTCCCGGTGAAGCATCCGCACGCCACAATTACGCCGCCATCCTTGCAGCGCATGAAGGTGGTAAATGCGCGGCGGGAGCCGATGGGCCCCAGACAAAGGTAATCAAAAGAGGTTTTCACCCAGGCGTTGCCGTACACCCTGGCGTTGCCGGACACCTCGGCGTTGCCGGACACCTCGGCGTCGCCGTACACCCAGGCGTTGCCGTACACCCTGGCGTTGCCGTACACCCTGGCGTTGCCGGACACCTCGGCGTTGCCGTACACCCTGGCGTTGCCGGACACCTCGGCGTTGCCGGACACCTCGGCGTCGCCGTACACCCAGGCGTTGCCGTACACCCTGGCGTTGCCGTACACCCTGGCGTTGCCGTACACCCTGGCGTTGCCGGACACACTGGCGTCGCCGTACACCCAGGCGTTGCCGGACTGGGATAGGTTTTTCTCGGTGGCGATATAGCCGCCAAGTTCCCCGACTTCCACGCCGTTAAACTCGATCAGAGCTTTTATGCGGTAAAGGGTAACGCCGAAAAGCTGCTTGGTATCGTCTTGGAGAAGTTCGTACTTGCGATTCATTGACAATCGGCCTCCTTTGTGGTATTTTGATCGTGATAGTTTTGGTCTGCTCCGTTACCGATGCCAGTCGGTGCGGGGCCTTTTGTATACAGCCGGATGGCCCGCCTCATGGAATCCACCCTGGAATATCCGGCCCGCTTGGCGGCTTTGGCAGGAGACATCCTGCGCATGAGCCGCTTGGCATTAAGCGCTTTGATCGTGGCGATCAGGTGGCGTCTGTGGTTGTTGCCCTGCACCGCCTTAGCCTGATGTATCGCATCGTTCATGGCGGCGACGTTCTTGTAGTCCATTTCTGCCGCCACATACTCAGGATCTAAGCCAGCACGCAGGCATCTATCGGCATAGGCGTGTCGGTCGGATTGAGTTTTAAACGGCTGCATCCTGCTTGGCCTCCTTCGGCTGGCCGTTCAGCCGGTAGCCGTAGCGGTTCAGGGCTTTGCGCATAGATTCGGGGCTGGCGTATCCGTACCGGTCAGACACATCTTTCGGTTCCATATGGGCCCGAAGTTCAAGTGCCACGTTTGCCGCTCTCTGCATTGCCTGCATTACCCGGTCGGCATCGTATTGCCTGTATGGCTTGGGCTTGGTGACGGCCACCACGGAGGGTTTGTCCACGGTGGCAGGCGGTATTCCGGTAAGGACCTCGAACTCCTCGTCCCTCAAGCCTGGTAAATCTGGACTGCATACCGTCAAGAAGGAGCGATATCCAATGACCTGCATAATGCTTCCGGCCTTATTCATATCATCAAATGCATCTAGGTTCGTTACTTTGATCCAATCTCCGATATTCGCCTTACGCTTGACTTCGCACGCCTGCGGCAGATCGGACAGCCGCTTTTGTGCCTCCTGAATGGCGGGGCAGGGTATTTCAGGAGCGTCGTACCCCAGGTGGCTGCTGGCCTCTTGCTGCTGCCGGATCGCGCCCGCCTCAATGGCCTCTGGAATGGTCATTATTTTGGGTTCGCCGTCTGGGGTGTCGGCAGCTTCGGAGTAGGTGGCGGTGGGTATTTGCGTAGCATCTTCCGATTCGCTTTTTTTCAGATCAGCCAGCATTTTACTAAACTGCTTACGCTGGATCTCGCCATCATCATCCACAGGCTTGGCGGCAAGGTCATCAGGCATGGCGGAGCACTTGGGGCGGCTGTCCTTGATGCAGTACACAACCAGGGCGATGAACAGCACAGCAAATCCGATAGCTATAATCAGATCAGGGTTCATGGTTCCTCCTTCTCCCGGCGTCAGGCCGGGGGTGTATCCATTGTGGTCTGAAACGAAGATTTGGTCAGGTCGTGCACCCACTTGCAGCGGCTTAGGTGTTTGCATTCCCGCATTTTAGGATCGCGTTCGAGCTCGTACACGTATCGGCCTATACATTCATAGTGCGGACATGTTTTGCAGTACGGATGCTTCTCTGGATTCCAGTTTTTCAAGCTTTTTCTCCTTTCCTTTTTATTAGGCCGGGTACTTCATCATCAGTTCATCGATACGGGCCTGTGTGGTCTTACTTGGATACTTCTTCCCATACTCGTAGTTCTGCACTTCGGTGCGCTCGATACCCAGCAGCCGGGCCATTTCAATCTGTGTCACGCCTATGCGGTCACGGAGACGGATCATCTGGGCTCGGAACATGGGCTTGTCCATCAAAGGCCTCCTTATTAGGGAATTTCATGAAGGTCATCCAGTGGGTATTTGATTTGCGGCCGCTGATGTGGCCGAAAAGCGGTTCGTGCCCAATGGCTCTGATAACGGAGCTGGTAAGGATTTGCGTTTCATTCCATTTAAAAATCAATGTACCGTAGTCATCCAAGACGCGCATACACTCCGCAAATCCGTCATGCAAAACCGTTTCCCAATCATTGGGAAGCTTGCCGTACTTGACTACCATGTAAGCCTTATCGCCGCCGTGTATTAAATGCGGTGGATCCCACACCACCAGCTTGAAATGCTTATCAGGGAAAGGCAGATTGCGAAAGTCAGCCAGTATGTCAGGCGATATAGTGAATTTCCTGCCGTCACAGCACCGCATTTCCGGCACTTCCCGCTTGTCCACATACAGTACAGCCGGATTGTGCTTGTTGAACCACATCATCCTGCCGCCACATGTGGCGTCCAGTATCGGCTTGAGTATCTTCGTTCACCTCGCTTTCGTACTGCCAGCATATCCCGGCTCTACTTATATCGCATGGGCCGTCATCCAGCTTACACTGGGCCGCCTCGTCATCCCGGCCCCAGGGGATGAAGAGCGCATGGGGGCAGGTCATGGGCTTTCGCCTCTCTTCTTCCGTGCATACCAGCCGTTATTCTCGGACCGCTTGATACCGGGGATCGCCTGGGTTATACCGGCCAGATCAAGCTGGTGGCTGTGGCCGCGGAAAACATAGTCTAGGTTTTCATCTGGGATGATGGTGCCATCGGGCATCAGGTGCTTGTTTGGAATCCAGACGTTTTGATTGGTACCGTTCAGGATGAAGCGCTTGGCTTTCGTTGCGGGATAGTCTTTGCGGACGATCAGTTGAAGCGAGATGTCGCGGTAGATCTGGGTGGCGGTGTTGTAGGTCATATTGTAGCCCCGCTCATTGTTGTAACCATCCACCGTTCTCCGTACCATATGCATACAGCATAATCACCGTCGATCAAGCTTTGAGAATTTAGATTTACCTCGATTTTCCCGTTGTCCCCAGGAATCACATACAGGACAGCCCCGCCAATATCCATTTTCAGCGTCCGGTTAGGCGGGTTTACGCCAGTTGTACTAATGTGAGTCCCGCGTAGGCACTTATCGCACTTCGCCATCCCGGTTTACCTCCACATCCACCGGCCCCGTGCCGGCCTCTGCTTGTCCCACTCCGCCAGGATCATCGCGTTTGCCCTGCGCTGGCGGCGGCGGGCCAGTGCGGAGAGGATTGTGTTAAGCATGGGCGGTCACCTGCCTCCTTCGCACCTGATAGGGCGATTCCTGGCCTGTCTGCCGCAAGTGTTCCGTGTAGGTGATTCCGTGCCGATCTCTGTACCATTCATCAAATTCAGCCTGCAGGGCGGGGCTGTTGGCAAAAAGATCTGGAAGCCGTTCCGCTAGGGTCTGAGCAAGTGCTTTTACAATGCTTTCAGAAAAGAGCGGTGCTTGATCCACGTCCTTACCTCCCTCCGAAACAGCTTTCATAGCACTCCAGCACCTGCAGGCTCTTTTCAATGACCGTATCCACCTTCGGGCCCTTGCGCTTGCCACTGATTCCTGAAGAAAGCTCACTAGCGCAGGTAATGACGCCTTCTTTGGCCAACTGATCGATCAACCAGGGGAAACGTAGTTGATTTCGAGCTAACATAACTCGGATACGTTCCCGGTTGCATTGTGACTGCATAAAACTCCTCCTTTTGTGAGATTTTGTAAACATTTATTGACAACAATTGAATCCGATGGTATCATACAGGTGCCAACCGTTTTGAACCATTAGATACGCCCTTTTTCGAGGATTTCATACAGGGGTCGCTTTTGTTGTTGTCGTTTTTTGTTTACAGTGACAGTATAGTACAGATATCTGTACCTGTCAATATGGTTTATTCAGTTTTCTGAACTTTTTAGCATACACACAATTTAAGGAGGAAGCCGCATGAAAAGCACCGAAATCATTTTTCAGTTGATGGCTGAGCGTAACATTTCTGCGGCTCAGATTGTCAAAGACACAGGTATCACAAAATCACTCTTTACTCAATGGAAACAAGGCCTGCAGCAGCCGTCACAAAAAAATCTTGCAATGCTTGCAGACTATTTTCATGTATCTGTTGATTTTTTGCTGGGAAAAGAACAGGCAGCAGATGATGTGTTAACGGATGAGCCTCAAATCACCATTCTCTCCCGTGCCGCAAAGAATATGACAAAGGAACAAAAGGACAAGCTGGTAGAAATGGCCAAGCTGCTTTATCCTGAAGCTTTCAAAGAAAAGTAATTGATTATTAGAGGCCAATATGAGCAGGTATCCGGATTATCGTCGAGCCATCCGGTTGGCATACCACACCCTCATACACCTGCAGATAAAAGAATTACCCGTAGATATCGTATCGATCTGCCGGTTGTGTAAAAACACTCTGATAATACCATATAGCAAAGCTGAACCTTTCGCCGATATACTGGGGTTCAATATCATTGATGAGGCCCCAAGTGATATGGCTTTCACATATCGAATTGAACCGGCAGCGGGTCCAGTTATATACCTACTGCTGTATAATGATGAACCTTATCAAAATACGGCACGTTTTCGCTTTACTTTGGCTCATGAGCTTGGTCACATCATCATGAAGCACCGAAACAGCGGTTATGTGGAAGAAGCAGAAGCAAATTGCCTTGCTCAGCATCTTCTTTGCCCAGAACCCTTAGTGGAATCTCTTAGAGAACATCCCATAAACGAATGGTTATTATCGCGCACGTTTGGCGTTTCGATGACCACAGCCAGAATAGTTCTTAAGGAAGACAAGCGGGCGCTTTTTGTTGGTGCATCCGAAAATCAGGCTTTACGCCAGCAATTTAAAGTGGATACGCTTGGATCTGGGATACTTGTGCAGAAGGTATTTGAGAAGATGCAAACAGCACGTGAGTTGTAACAGAAGGGCGGTTTTTAAATGAAACGGACAATGAGCATTTTCCTTATTCTTGTACTTCTCATTTTTGCTTTTCCTTTTCCTGTAGCGGCTGAGGCCATAAACGGTATAACAGTAATAGATTTAGTATATCGTTACACCGCGCGAGCAGGTAATATAAAGCTCAGCCTTCCAATAAGCGATCCCATATTCATAAATATAGATTCAACAACATCAATAACCTTTGGGTTTGTAGCAGCGGCAGCAAATAAAAATACGCTAGAAATTTCAGATGCGTTTTTTGCGTATGAAGATGCTATCAACGAAAATGAGACAACAGCGTATATGGGTCTATTATGTTTTATATCTGCATTTGATTCAGGAATATATACTGACGGTTTTTATACTTCAGCCGGCCAAGATTTTATAGATAGATATGCAAAGACAATTGATAAAATCGTTAGTGCTAAGGAAAGCAGTCCAATACAAGTTGGTAGTTATAACCTATATGCGGCTATGATAAACGGTTCAGGAAAGATCGTAGCAAAATTAATTGACTGAAGCTTTATACACCTTTGCAAGGAGTTTCGTACAGAATTATGAATGCAGTAATCTATGCTCGTTACTCTCCCGGAAGTAAGCAAACTGAACAATCTATTGAAGGCCAACTCCGTGTTTGCCAGCAATTTTGCAAACAGCAGGGCTATATTGTTACAGAAACATATATTGACCGGTTTCTTTCTGCCTCTCACGACATAGAAAAGCGCGAAGATTTTCAACATATGATTCGCGACGCGGAAAAACACCAGTTTGAATTCATTGTAGTATATTCGCTAGATCGTTTCGCTCGAAATCGGTATGATAGTGCTACCTATAAGGCCCGGTTGAAGAAACACAATGTGAGAGTAGTTTCAGCCACTGAAAGTATCAGCGATAGCCCAGAAGGTGTTTTGCTTGAATCGGTGCTTGAGGGCATGGCCGAATTTTTTTCAAAGGAATTGGCGCAGAAGGTTACCCGCGGTATGTATCAAAGCGCACTAAAAGCGCAATCCACAGGCGGTACGGTACCTTTGGGCTATAGGATAATAAATAAAAAGCTGGAAATTGATCCTCTGTATGCCCCTATTGTAAAAGAAGCTTTTTCCTTGTACGCTCAGGGGTGCAGCATCAAGCAGATATGCCGCGTTTTCAACGAACGAGGTTTAACCACCAGGAAGGGACTTCCTTATACACATAACAGCTTTAAGATTATGTTCCAAAATAAAAAATACGTGGGTACCTATGTATACAATAAAGAAGTTGAGATTGCTGATTCCGTGCCGCCCATCATTGATTTAGATACTTTTGAGCGTGTTCAAAAGCGTTTAGCACTAAACCAAAAAGCACCGGCGCGGGGAAAGGCAGTTGTAAATTATATGCTGTCTCTAAAATTATTCTGTGGTCAATGCGAAAAGGCGATGATAGGAGAAAGCGCCAACAAGAAAGGCGTACGTTACCACTATTATACCTGTGGGGAGCGAAAGCGTCACCATACCTGCACAAAGAAAAATGTCAGGAAAGATCCGCTTGAACGTTTTGTAGCGGAGACCACCTTGGAGTTGCTTACTCCCGAAAACATCAATCTGATCGCAGATACTGCAATTACTGCCCTGAACAAGGAAGAACAGAAGAATGACACCATAAGTAATCTGCAGCGCGACTTGGCGTCCGTCTCCACTTCTATTGATAATCTGCTTCGAACCCTGGAGATGGGAGCTGTTTCTTCAGCCTTGGCTGCCAGGTTGACAGATCTTGAGAAACAAAGAAAGGATCTGCAAGCGCAGATCCTCGATGAAAAAAAATCGTATCCTCCATTGGAAAAAGAACACATCGTTTTCTGGTTGACCCGCTTCTCGGGCGGTAATATTGATGACCCAGTATTTCAGCGGCAGCTTATAGACCTGCTTGTCAATTCTGTCTTCTTATACGACGAACCCGATGGAGGGCAGCGAGTGGTTATCGCTTACAACCTCACATCGGGTTCATCCCGAACTCTAACCAGTTCGGATATAAAGGCTTTTGGTACACCATTAGGGACTCGAACCCTAGACACCCTGATTAAGAGTCAGGTGCTCTACCAACTGAGCTAATGGTGCATATCGTCGGCATTTTGTGACTTCCGCTGCCGACGAAGAATATTATACACGGTTCCCGGCGTATGTCAAGCGTAAAAATCAACTTTTGTGAATGATTTTTCGGGTTTTTAGGTCAGCTTTTTGCTCCATACAATTCCGATTTAACATAGGTTGATCATACAAGCCCGCCCGCGCTGCGCTTTTTGGATATGGCCATCGCCACCAGCAAGGATGCAGCTCCAAACCCAAGCACGATCAGCATGTTGAACAGCACCGGGGCAATATTGGTCAAGGAAAAGCTTGAAAGGGCGGTGATAGCATGGTTGCTCTTGATATACCAGTAGGTTGGTGTGAAGCTGGCAATGGTGAGCACTGTCTTTCCCAGCATAAACTGGGGCACAAACGCGCCGCTTAAGAAGCTGAAGGCCAGCGTGAGCGTGTTTTGCAGCGGCGCCTGGGAATTGCGCTTTTTGATGAGCGTACCCAACAGAAAGCTGATGCCAAGGCACGCGATCATGAACACAAAGGCGTTCAGGCACAGCCAAAGGCCCTGAATGGAGATCATTTCCTTCGCGTAAATAGCCACACCCAAACCAGACATCAGCACCCAGCAGACTGTGCCAAAGACCATGTTGGCCAGAAACATTTGAAGGTTCATGCTGGCGGAACGGATCGGCGCACAAAGGTTTCTACGCTTCAGATCCGTTTCGTTGAATGAAAGCATAAACGTGGTTACACCAAGGATCAGCACAGCAAACAAGGTGTATGACATATAGTTGAACACATACAGATGCTGTCCTTCATTGGGCCGTACGGGAGTGGAAGATTCCACCCACACAGGCGCCGTTTTGTTAAGGTCGGCACGCACAAGCTGCGCAAGCATAGCCTGGTCATATCCTCTTCCGTATTTAACATACAGCGCGGCTGTAGCAAAGTATCTATCCACCAGTGTCTGCAAAAAGACCGCATTGGTGGAATCCGGCGTGCCCGCAGCTTCCAGCGAAACATCCTCGCCTTTCATGAAAGCTTCGGTGAACCCCTTGGGAATCTTCACCGCGTACTCCACCGAGTGGAAGAACAGAGCGTCCTTAAGCGCGTCGCCCCGGCCAGACATACTTTGAAGCGATACGTGCTCAGAAAAGTATTCTGTAAACCCCTTCACAAGGGCGCTTGATTCATCTTCGTTGATAATGGCGGCATTAGGTCTGGATACCGAGAAGGAAGCCTTCTGCGGCGTTGATACATTGGAGTAAAAAGTTGAGACCAGAAAGGTCATCAGAAGAAAGATCATCACGTACATGATCAGCTGCCCGCGGTTGCTTCTTATGACCTTGAAGTAAACCTTAAAGACTTGCATACTTGCGCCTCCTTATGGCTCGGTAGATAAGCAAGCAAAACAGCATGGAGAAAGCGGCCAGAAGCGCAACATTTAACCAGAACCGACCGTGATCTTCATAATAGTACAAGGCATAGAAGCCGTCCGCTACCAGCGTGGCCGGATTGATATAGGCAGCAGGCGGGAAAGCCTTGGCTACGATATACTTCAATTCCACAAACATCAGCCCGGAGAAAAACGAAAGGATCATGCTGACGGAAACGAGGATGCCCGTAGTAACACCCTCGCTCTTGCGCCCGATGGCGGCCACCGCCGCGCCAAAGGTGATACCCATCATGCTGCCCACAAAGCTAAGCAGCAGCACATAGCCTGTCTGATGGCCAAAATCGATGCCCAGCGCAAAGCGCAGGAAGGCTATTACGATCAGCATTTCGCAATACTGTATGAGCATGGCGGCGGACAAACCAGCCAGGAACACCTTCAATTTGTGGACGGGGGCAACGCTGATTCTGGCACCCTGCATAGACAGATTAGCCTGTATATCCATGACCTCCTGAGCGCCAAAGAAGCTGCCGTACATGCAGGTCATAGCCAGCAAGGCATAGAAGTAGGCCAGCAGTGTTTCGGGCTTGGGCATACCGCTTAAGGGCTTGGTATACGATCTCTGGGTGTTCAGATCGTTTAACAGCCCAGTAAAGACCGCGGTCGGGTTTTGCTTCAAAAGCGTTTGGGCTGTCTTGCTCATTTGCATATAGCCGTCCAGGAAGGATTTCAAAACCGTCTGATTAAGGCCTGAAGCGGCCACCACCGCGTGCAGCCCGCCCGACGCATCCACATAGCCCACAACAGCATTGGTATTAAGCATCTCACGGGCCTTGTCAAGGCTTACAACGCTTAAGGAAAACAACGCATCATCCCCCGAGGAAGCGGACTTAAGCACACTGCGGAGCACGGTATCAGACCGGTACGCCTCATTGTCTACAACGGCAATGGGGATTTTCATGAATGTTTCGGCAGTATACAGGTTGGCAAACGCCAGGCTAAAAAACACCGATAGAAGAATTGGAAAGAGAAGCGTCCAGAAAACCATCTCCCGGTTGCGTAAAAGATACTTCAGCCGGTAAGCAAATACATGGCGGAACAAATCAATTTCCTCCTAATCCCGAAGCTGCTTTCCCGTGATTTCCAGGAAAACATCGTTGAGGGTGGGCAGCACAGCGTACACCTGGCCGAAAGAAACATTGTTATCCTTCAGACAGTCCAGAAGGTGAACAAGATTGCGGCTGCCGTTTACAAACTTCACCGTAAGTTCCCGGCTGTCATACTCTGCGGAATTCAATCCCGGCAGCGCGCGGATGCATTCCAGGGCGGTGTTGCTAAGGTCCAATACCTCGACGGTGACCTTTTCCCCCACCTTGATCATGGATTTCAATTCTTCTTTGGTGCCAAGGGCTATCACCTGCCCCTTGTCCATGATGGCGATGCGGGTGCAGATATGCTCCACCTCCTCCATATAGTGGGAGGTGTACACAATGGTGGCTCCTTCCCTGTTCAAGCGCTGTATTCCCTCCAGGATACTGTTGCGGCTCTGGGGGTCAACCGCCACGGTGGGTTCATCCAGGATGATGAGCTTGGGCTTGTGGGCAATGCCGCAGGCGATGTTCAGCCGGCGCAAAAGGCCGCCGCTTAGCTTCTTGGGGAAGAATTTTCGGAACTCCTTAAGCCCCACAAAATCGATCGCTTCCTCCACAAGTTCGGCCCGTTTGGCCTTGTCCTGTATATACAAGCCGCAGAAATAATCGATGTTTTCCTGAACGGTCAGTTCATTGAACACAGCCACATTCTGCATTACGATGCCGATATCCCGCTTGATATCGTAGGATTCCGGCGTCATAGGCTTGTCAAAAACTCGGATGTCCCCCTTATCGTACTTTAAAAGAGAAAGCAGGCAGTTGATGGCGGTGGTCTTGCCGGATCCGTTGGGGCCCAGGAGACCAAAGATTTCCCCTTCTGCCACCTGAAGGTTGAAATGATCCAGCGCGATCAGATCGCCGTAACGCTTTACAAGATTGCTGATGGAAATTACCATGTGTGTTCCCCTCCTTGTTCGTGATCATTGTAGCCTTTTTAACAAGCACTTTATAGTGAGGGACATCCAATTCCATCATGACAAATGTCATATTACAAGACCTGCTTTTATCTTGTGCACCCACAAAAAATAGCGTAAAATGGAAATTAGCGAAAGGGGGAACGGCTATGTACGAGCTTATAGACAAGGGCTTTATCCTGGTATGCTGCCTTTCCATGGGGCTGCTGCACAGCACAGACCCCATGCTGGCCGCACCGTTTCTTGCAGCCGTGGCAGCAAGCGCCGCTAACAGCTTCAAAAACTCCCCCTGGCTCAAGGGCGGAGGCTTATGCCTGATCCTTCTTTTTAGCTTATGGGAACCTTCCTATTTGTTTTTCGTACCCTTATGCTTATATGATGTATTCCTCACGCGACAGGTCTGGTTTGCCTTGCTCTTGCCCCCGCCGCTGATCCTGGCTTTTCCAGCCCTGGGCCTTCACTGGACAGTGCTGCTCCTTCTGTTTTCAGTCATGGCTGTTTATATTAAGGGCAGGTCGGTGAGCCACCTCCGCCTGACGGAGAACCACAATCGTCTTAGGGACAGCACGGCAGAGCTTTCCATCCGGCTTGAAAATACCAACCGTGAATTACGCCTTCATCAGGATGAGCAGGTGCATACTGCCATGCTCAAGGAGCGTAACCGCATTGCCAGGGAAATACACGACAATGTGGGCCATCTTTTATCCAGTGCCATGCTGCAATTGGGTGCACTGCTGGCCACTCCCCAGACAGATTCCATCCGCGAGCCCTTGCGCACCTTGAAAGACACGCTTTCCGAGGGGATGTACAGTATCCGCCAAAGCGTCCATGGGCTTCACGACGAGTCTGTTGACCTTCAGGAAGAGCTTCAATCCCTTGTCCGCAGCTTTACCTTCTGCAGTACAACCTTGGATTACGATGTGGAAACGAATCCCGACAAGAGGATCAAATACGCTTTCGTAGCCGTGGTAAAGGAGGCGCTCTCCAACGTTTTAAAGCATTCCAGTGCCACACAGGTCTCCGTCACTGTTCGGGAGCATCCGGCGTTGTACCAGCTTGACATCCGCGACAATGGAAAGAATTCCGTTTATCTTCCCGAAGCAGCCGGCGGCATAGGCATCGCCAACATGACAAGCAGGGTGACAGACCTAAACGGCCGCATTCTGATCACTACAGATAAGGGGTTTCATATCTTCATCTCCATTCCGAAGGAGGGACATCCATGAAAATCGTAATTGTGGATGACGACAAGCTGGTGTGCTCCTCCCTGAAAATACTGTTGGAGGCGGACGGGCAGATTGCCGTAGCCGCCATAGGGCATGATGGGCCTAACGCCACCCGGCTGTACGAGCAGCACAGGCCGGATGTGATGCTCATGGACATACGCATGGGCACAACCCTTGGGTTGGATGCGGCAGAGGAGATATTGCAAAGGTTTCCTGAGGCGAAGATACTTTTCCTTACCACCTTTTCGGATGATGAGTACATCGTCAGGGCACTTAAGATCGGCGGGAAAGGGTATCTGCTCAAGGAGGATTTTGAGTCGATTGCTCCGGCCATCATGGCTGTTAACGCAGGGCAGCACGTATTCGGCCATCCGGTCATGGAAAAGCTTCCGGACTTGATGGGGCTTAAGAAAAAAGCGCCGGCACCCATCCCCTTAAGTGATAAAGAAGAACAGGTGCTGGCGCTGGTGGCCGAGGGAAAGAGCAACAGGGAAATCGCCGCCGAACTGTATTTGAGCGAAGGCACGGTGCGAAACTACATCAGCCTGCTACTGGAAAAGCTGGATCTGCGCAACAGAACGGAACTGGCGATTTACTACTACAGAAGCAGATGACTCATACCTTTTGGCACAGGATGCCAAGGACCCGGGAATCATCTTTAAGAGGATCACCCTTAAGGTTCCCCCACACCGCGCGAACGGCAAATCCGCCTTCACACAGTTCCTTCGAGATGGATTCCGGTGAATAATATGTCTGCCAGATGCGGTAGACCGTGAACTCATCATCCAGTACCGCGTGCAGGTCGCATGAAACAGACAGTTCGGGATAAAAGTAAGTTTTCGAAAGCACCACATATGGATGAGGCCGCCAGAAGCCTGATTCCGCCGCTTCCCAATGGGGGGCGGCGCTTTTTTGAAGCTGGGTATAGTCTTGCAAGCCGTGAACGTCCAGCGCAAAATAGCCGCCAGGAACCAAAGCATCATAGATATTATTCAAAAGTGCCCGGCGAAGCTCTGGCGGCAGCACCCCGAAATCCTTGGAGATCATGACGGCCGCGTCAAAGCAGTTCACACCGAAGGGCTGTATATAGCTGGCGTTCACAAAAACGGCCTGCCGCCCCTCATTCATTTCTTTGGCATAACGGATGGAGTTTTCAGACCGGTCGACGCCGGTGACGAAAAAGCCCTGCCCGGTGAGTTCCCTGGCGTACAGGCCAGGCCCGCACCCCAGATCCACAACGGCCGCGCCTTTTTTCAGCTCCATGGCACAAGGTAAGTGGCGGCAAATGGCAGCAATGGTATCCGGCTTGTAACTGGCGGCATCCGTATCCGGTGCAAGATGTGCCTTGAGCATTTCCCCAGAGATATGGGGGTCATTCCAAAGTTCCGCCCCCAAAGTGAAGGGCGCGGGACGGTCAAGTTCGCTTACCAAATTTGTAATGGAAAACATACTGATTCCTCCGTTTTTCATATTTTGAATATGACAGCAAACGAAAAAAGGGACCCGTCAAAAACGGCATCCCTTCTAATAACAAAGGAACACCGCTCTTTGAAAGTATACGCGGGCATAACAAAACAAGCTTGGTTTCCTTTATGCTTGTGTTGTTTTCCTGCGTTTTCTTTCATTTCCAGAAAGTGCAGTGTTCTGCCCTTTCCGGACGGTATCCCTCCAATAACAATATTTCGTTTGCTGTCCTGCTTATCATATCAAAGCGTCCAGAAAATGTCAACAGGTATCTACGGTTCGGATTATCTTTTACCTTCCGTCTGCCACATACGGGACAACGGCGCCGCCATAAGGCATAACATACACATCCTTACCAAGGAGATCCAGTTTCTTTGAAAGTGATGAAATATCATCATAAGCTTCCAATGACATGGACGCGGCGACATCCGGCTTAAGCTGTGTGAGCATAAGCACCTTGACACGTGCAATGGCCTCGCAGGCGGCGTAGAAGATGTATCCCGATATGGTGAACCCTGCCCGCAGCGCCTCATCCAGCCTGTCATCCTTGAGCGGTTTAATCCAATCGAAAAACGCGGGCGTTCCCCCGCCTTCCCGGCATTCGGCCAGGAATACCAGCGTTCCTCCGTCCTTGAGTGCCTGTGAGGCGTTGAGCAACGTTTTCACAGCCTGATAGAGATTGATGTCCTTGGGATATCCGCCGCAGCTAGCGATTACCACATCAGCCTTTTTCCCGATTGGCAGGCCGAAAAGCTCCTGCACAGTGATGCAGCTTTTCTCCCAGGCATGCAGCCAGTGGCCGCAGTACAGTGCGCAAAGTTCCTGCCGGCTGTTGACTACAAGATTGATTGAAAAGGCAGGATTCACCATCTGTGCCGCTTCTACCATATCCTCATGGACTGGGTTGCCCATCAACACTCCCATTCCGATGAGTGGGCTCGAGCGGGGTGCGCCGGGGTCCAGGGAATGTATATGGTTTTGGAAAATAGTGTCCTGAGAACTGACGCCAGGGAGAATGCTTTTGCGCCCGCCGCCGAAACCGGACATCAAATGGTGTACAGTTCCGCCAATCAGTATCACCTTGCGGCCAACGACCAAGGGGCTTAAGCGCACCTTCGTCCCCCGGGACGTCGTACCGACAGTCACCAAATCCTTCGCTGAACAATTATGATTAAGGATTTCAAAACTCCTGAATACCTGTGATGAGACCAGTTTCTCCATTTCCTCAGGCGACTGCCGCCGATGGGTTCCCAAGGCCACCAGGAAGACGATGTTTTCCTTCCTGACGCCGATCTGGTTACACAGGTAGTCCGCTAGCAGCGGGCAAATTTTATCCTGCCGCATCCAGTATCTGGTGATATCGCTAACTAGGATCGTAACCTTGTCCCAGGGCTTTATGACCTCACTCAGCGGCGGTGAGTCCACACAGTCCGTGGTCACCGCCTGTAAGAAAGCAGTTTGGAGATCCATTATCACAGGTGAGGGTTTCTCAAGCAGAAATTCCACTGAAGCCGCGCCCGTAAGGGCCAGCGTTACTTCCCCTTCCCCGTATTTAAGCGAAACCTCCATTTGCACGCCTCCCTTTGATGGCATGACCGGTTTAGGTCAAGATAAGCGTAAAGGCTATGGGAACTTTTCCCACAGCCTTGTTTGATTCATTGAACCGGTTTTGCCTGCGTTTCGTTCACATCTTTGGCAACCGCCGTGGAGGTGATGGGCTTATCGATGAATTCTTGGATACGGTAATGGTATTGCCTTCCGCTTTTACTTACCTTGCGAATTATCGCTTTCGCTGCTGTCAATTACGGAAGATAAGTATGTACCCGCTTGATTAACGCCTAAAACCACTGCGTTGGAGGTGATGGTTGCGCCGGAAATAGCATCCACGTTATCCGCAAGTGTAGCCGGCAGTACCAAGCCTTTGAATTGATTGGTAAATGCGGACTCCTTTGCTTTGTCCCCGAGGCCTGCCGTTTCAGAGAAACTGGGTCCGCCCACGGAAATACCGGTTACCGCACCGCTTAAGTCCATTCCCACAACGATCTCTATCTCTCCACCGTATCCTTTCACAGTAGATTGCGCCACGAAACCTACTGCCTTGCCGTCTTTCAGTCCACGGTAACCGTTGTCCACTCCGATCCCTTCGGGCACCTGTAATTGTTCAAAAGTATCGGCATTGTTAAGAACGGTCTTGCGGGCAGCGTCTGCCGCTTCCAAGGCCCGCTGCGCAATGGCGCCTTTGGTCATCTCATTGGTTCCTGCTAACGCAAGGGCTGCTACCAATGATACCAGAAATAGCACCAGCCATCCCTGCGGTTTTTTAGGCGCCTTTTTCTCCATTTAAATTCCCTCCTGCAAAATTGCATATTCATATGCAAAACTTTATCCCGATGTCAGATGTATACAAGACCTGCTCATCCCCTTGCAAACAGCAAAAAAGAGCAACTCCAAAACCAACGCTGCAACCGTGTTTGAAACGGCCGCTCTCAGGAAACAATACTGCAAACTCCTGCTCCTGTTTTCCCGAGGCAGTACTTCCCGTACTCTGGCATTATATCACGTACTTTTTTGGGCTGTCAATTGTGTTCGTTATTTTGATAATAGGAATGATTACCGTTTGTCAATATTTTGTCTACCACATTGACATTGTTTCTGTTATAATAAAAAACATGCACCAGGATGCAATCGGCTGCCATACTGCAGTACGAGCAGATTCAGGTGATACGGCCACAGAGGTATAACATGGGAATGCATACAGGAAGGGAAAATTTGCGCATAATATTTTTTGCAGAATGCAAAGGAGTAATATCCATCGATAAAGAAATTATAAAGGCCTGTATTGTGAGATATTATGACAATGATTCTTTGACAATACCGGTCATGCTGTTTTGTATATGGGGCAGACATTTATGCTATTCGGCTGCAAGGACGGCTGAAAGGCGCTCCGGCATATGGCAGCGGGTTTTATGTAAGAAGGCAGAGTTTTCATTGAGCCCGAAAGATGTGTCAAATCCCGCTGCTCAGGGCAAAACAGCCCAAATCCGCGAGATTGATAGGCCTCTGAGTGCTCGGTTGAAACACTACCCCATGGGAATGGTTATCCATTACCAGCGATGGCAGGGACAGTTCTCAGTTCTTGCCATGCAAAGCGGATAATCAATATGGAAGATGTTTTTTTTTGTACAAATGAAGCGAAGCCTTAAAGCTGCTTGGATCAACTGCATTTAGGAGGGGCACAAAGTATGAGTAAGAATGTTATTATCCTTGGAGGCGGCTATGCAGGTGTAATCGCCGCAAAAAAACTGGCGAAATCACTCAAAAAGCAGAAAGTCAGCGATGTTAAGATCACGTTGATTGATCGGAACCCTTTTCATACGATGCTTACAGAGCTTCACGAGGTAGCTGCAGCACGTGTGGAAGAGGACTCAATCAAGCTTTCTTATAAGAAAATCTTTGCTGGCCGCAATGTTCATGTTGTTATGGATACAATTGAAGACATTGATTTCGCAGGCAAGCAACTGAAAGGCGCCGCTGGGACATACCCTTATGATATCCTGGTGATGGCAGCCGGCTCAAGACCGACTTTCTTCGGCGTAAAAGGCGCTGCTGAAAAGGCGTACAAACTTTGGAGCTATGACGATGCAGTGAAATTGCGGGAGAGGATTCAACATTGCTTCCGTGAAGCCGCCCGTGAGACGGATAAAGAAAAGCGCAGCAAACTTCTGACCTTCTTCACGGTAGGCGCAGGCTTTACAGGCACTGAAATGGCCGGAGAGCTGGCAGAGTGGGTGCCAATTCTCTGCCACCAATTTGAAATTGATCCAGCTGAAATCAAGATGTACATGGCGGACCTGCTTGACCGTGTTGTTCCGACAATGCCCCCGAAGTACTCAGCCCGCTGCCACAGACGCCTGGAAAAGATGGGCATCGATATTTTTCTCAAGCACAATGTCGTTGAAATCGGAGACGATTTCATAGATTTGAAGGATGGCGACACCGTAAAGCGCATTGATACAGCTACAGTCATTTGGGCGGCCGGCACCGAAGGTGAAACCATTGCACAAAAGGCTGCTCAGACCATTCCGGGTACAAGGCGCGGTCGTCTTGAGGCGGATGAATTCCTGCGTTCCAAAGCGAATGACTCTGTCTACCTCGTCGGTGATGTTCTCCAATATACCCCGAGCGGCGAAACAATGCCAGTTCCCCAAGTCGTGGAAAACGCGGAAGAAAGCGCCGAATGCGCCGTGCATAATATCCTTGTGCAATTGACGGGCCAGGGTGCCATGCACAGCTATTCGCCCAAATTCCATGGTGTAATGGTCTGTGTCGGCGGCCGCTGGGGAAGCGCACATATCGGTACCCATAAGCGCAAATTCGGCCTGCCTTCATTCCTGGCGATGTTCACCAAGCACTTCGTTAATTTACTTTATTTTATCAAGGTAATGGGCTGGACGAAAATCAGCGGCTACATGAAGCATGAATTCTTCACCGTTAGGAACAACCGTTCGTTCGTCGGCGGGCATTTTTCCAACAAAACCCCAAGCTTCCTGCTTGTGGCACTGCGTGTTTGGCTGGGTGCTGTCTGGGTCTTTGAAGCGATCATGAAGATTGTGGAAGGCTGGTTTACTGCACCGAAACTGGCAAGCTTCTTTGGCGGGGCAACCGCCTGGTTCAACTCCATCATAGGCGTGGCGGGCGGCGGTTCCGGTAGTGCTGCAGCCGATGCGGTATCTTCCGCGACAACTGCCTTGGCAACAGCCGCACCGGCCGTGACGGACGCAGTATCCTCTGCGACAAATGCCGTGGCAACAGCCGCGCCGGCCGTGACAGATGCGGTATCCTCTGCAACCGGCGCAGTTACGCAAGCAGTGGCGACTGTTGGTCATGCACTGATCAACTTTAACTTTCTGAACCTTATTCAGGTTATTCTTGTGTCCGGCAAGGATCTTGCTCATTCCGCACTGGGCGATTATGCAATTAAGCTCAACATCCCGATCTTGAACTGGCTCTTGGAGCACACCGTATTGCAAAGCAGTGGAATGCAGTTATTTATGCAGATTGCCATCGTATTGATGGAGTTGCTGATAGGCTTGGCGCTGATGGGCGGTTTGTTTACATTCCCAGCCAGCGGTGTATCGCTCGTGCTGCAGTTCATGTTCATCACTACAACGGGGCTTTACCTCAACACGGTGTGGATGATCTTTGCAAGTATTGCATGCCTTATCGGGGCCGGCCGTACCATCGGTTTGGATTATTATGCCATGCCGTATTTTAAGCGCCATTGGAAGAAAGTCCGTTGGGCGAAAAAGTGGTATCTGTATAATGATTGATTTGGAACGCAGGGAAACTGCAAACGAATATTTTTCCTTTGACGAGGCACGTCAATTGTCAAAGGACATGATGGATCAGGCGCTCAGGTCAACACCCGCACCTTTCAGGCCGCGAACTGAACATTTGACGCAAGCCCACGGTAAGTTTCTTCGTGCCCACGCCTTGCTTGCCTGTGCGCAAGACGAAGCGGGTATCAAGCTGTCTGCCGCGAAAGCTGCCTCTGCCGTGGAACTGCTCCACTTGGCTACACTTGTTCACGACGACGTGATTGACAACGCCGACACAAGGCGCGGGTTGCCAACCCTGATGAAAAAATTTGGTACGCGCCAGGCAGTTATTTCAGGGGATTACATCTTCTGCCTGGCACTGCGCCTGGCTGCTGAAGCATCCTCAGAAGAACACGAGCTGAATCAGGATCTCCCAAACATCATGGAAAAGATCTGCATGGGCGAGCTTCTGCAGAGCATGAACTATCGTAATTTTGCGCTCAACGGAACCGGCTATCTGCGCATCATATCCGGTAAAACAGCAGCTCTGTTCGAGGGGAGCTTCTATGCCGGCGCAATGCTGTGCGCATCCGGCCGGAGCGAAGCAAAGCAATATGCCGCTATCGGATGGCACCTGGGCATGATTTTTCAGCTGGCAGACGACTGCATGGATTATGAGGCAACGGCAGAACAGGCCAAAAAGCCGGTGCTATCTGATTTTGAGCAAGGCGTAGTAACGCTGCCGTTGATCGTCACGATGAAAGAAAATCCTGATGTTCGTAAGCGTGCTAATTCAGAAAGCATCACCAAAGAGGAAATCAGGCAGGCGGTGCTGGAATCCGGCGGAATCACATTTACACGCCGGATTGCGCAGATCTATTATGAGCGGGCAATGGACTTGCTGAACACCATCAGCGCTCCTCCCAGCAAAAAAGAAATGATCTCTTCACTTGTATATCAAGCGCTGACCAGCTCAAGTCCACGCAAATAAGCAACGGATAAAGCAAAAGCAAAATGTGAGACTAAATAATGCTGCAAGCGGCTGCAATGGCAATATGCCTGATTATGAGCATGCTTGACCCATTACTCACGATATCCGGCGCAGCCGCAGGTTTTTGACTTTGCCGGTATGCGCAATTTCCTGTTGATCTCCAAGCTCAGGTGCTGGAGGTTCACTGCAGAGGAAGGAGTTGAAGATACGCTGTATTTTTACACTATTCACCCGTTTGTCTAAAACGGGAAAAAGTATAGTCACAAAAATACTGCATATGCAAGTGGATTATGCAGGAATCGGAGAATCGTTGGAGAATTTATTTATATCGGTTCTCAATCATAAAATGAACGAAATGAGGTATTGGCATGAGGAAACGTATTGCTCCCCTGATGCTGGTTGTGACCCTGATTCTGCTGAGCGGCTGTGCAACCGTTGGCCTGTCTGAAAACGTTGGTGTAAAGACCGGTCTGGCTATCGTACCTAGCTTTACTTCCTCCAAAGCAGCGACAGCGGATGCTGCCGGTCTTGCCCAGGTGGATGCTACCTATGCCGGCGTTTTGGTTGGCGCTGACGGCAAGATCGTCAAGTGCGTAATCGACACCTACCAGGCAAAAGTCAAATTCGACGCCACCGGCAAAATCACAAGCGATCTGACTGCCCCCGTGCAATCCAAGAACGTGCTTGGCGATGCTTATGGCATGCGTTCCAAGTCCGGAATCGGCAAGGAATGGAATGAACAGGCTGCTGCTTTCGCCGATTACTGCGTAGGCAAGACCGCTGACGAAGTTGCCGCCATCGCTCTGGATGCAGAAGGCAAAGCCACTGCTGAAGATGTTCGCGCCGGCGCTACCATTCATGTAAGCGATTTGATCAAAGCTGTCGTAGCTGCCTGCCAAAACGCTCAGGACCTGGGCGCAAAGGCGACCGACAAACTAGGCATCGCTTCCGAAGTGGATCTGGCCGGTAAATCCAAGGATGCTACAGCGGATGCCAACGGCACCGGCTTCGCGTATGCGTACTATACTGCCACGACTTTGGACGCCGATGGCAAAATCACCAGCTCCGTGCTGAATGCCTCCCAGTTCTCTGTGCAGTTCGATGCAACAGGCAAAATCGTAACCGATTTGGCTGCCCCGCAGCAGGATAAACAGCAGCTGAAGGATGCTTATGGCATGAAAGCCAAATCCGGAATCGGCAAGGAATGGTATGAACAAGCTAACTTCTTTGCCGAGTACGTAAAGGGCAAGACCGCAGAAGAAGTCAGTGCTGTGGCAGTGGATGACAAAGGCCATGCGACTGGCGAAGATGTACGCGCTGGCGCGACCGTAAGCATCACTGACTTCCAGAAGGTGATCGCTGCCGCCGCCGTAACGGCAAAGTAATCATTATCTCATTCGACGCATGCAAAGCGCCGGCTTCACACACGTGTGAAGCCGGCGCTTTAACATATCAAGAAAGTGACAGCGCCGCTTTCTAGTGGTTTTACCCTCGCCAATCTGAAATAGCAACGCCGCTTGCGTGTGTTCGCTCAGATATGGAGGTACTTATTCGAATTTCCTGCGTAAATCTACGCAACCTCCATCGAAGCGGCTTTCAGTCGCTTGTTTCGGTTGATTCGTTCGGCCTGCTCTTTGATGAAGCTGTCATCGCTCACCTCACTCACCACATATGTCACTGAAAAAGATTACCAATGCTGATGCCTGTAAGGCGGTTCCATAAAAATAACCAGCAGCCTTAACCCATGATCAAGAATAATTACAGAATCAATGACACCGCATACCCTATAATGATCGTAAGAAAATATCCATACAAAAGAAGCGAATAGTTCTTTACAGACAGAATAAATGTTTCAGATTTGACTGGGTTTTCGGTAAACTTTTTAACATTCTTAAAAACGAGCGGGGCTGAAAGAAGCGCCGCCAATGACACCGGGTGGAGAACGCCCACAGCAACAGCAAGCATAATTGCAAGATACGCGGTGGCATACAGAACATGGAAGAGCTTTATCCCATTGCTCCGTCCAATGTAATAAGGTAGCGTATAGCGCCCATTCTTTGCATCCCGCTCCACATCGCAAATATTGTTGGCCAGCATGATGTTTGACGTACAGCACATATTCGGCAGCGCAAGCAAAAACAGGCGCAGCAAGTTTACCCAATTCAGCGATGCCAGCAACACAGGCCCATCAAAGCGCAAGTCGGCGTATTGGATCGTACCCGTATTCGCGTTCACAAATACCGCAAGGAATATGACCAAGAAACCTTCCGTCAGCCCTGACGCAATTTCACCATACGGTGTCCGGGATATGGAGATCGGTCCGAACGAGTACAAAATACCCACGCCGAAGCAAATGACCCCAGCAATCAATACAGGAAGGCCGCAGAGCCATGTCAAATACAGTCCAAGAAGCATGGAAGCGCCCCCTGTACCTACGATCAGTGCCAAAGAAACACCTGTGCTGAAGTGCGGTACACCGCCTTCCCTTCTTTTATCGATAAAATTGTTGATCATTGTGACAGTCAGTGACCAGAAAAACACGGCTACGAACAGTATGGCTGTAAAGTGCAGATTGATCGTGCCGTTCACATACAGGCTATAGGCCGTGCCGATGAAGAAAGGCGTCAGGCTCACCAATTTTGTACTAAGTTCCACAAACTTGATCCACCGCTTGAATATACCGCTTTTGTTATCCATACATACCTCTTTATTATTATGTATATCAAAACTTTTATGGTAAGTCCGGCCGCCTTCCGTTTTTTTTCATCGTTTGTATGACCAGCTTTGCAACGATTCCTGTTAAGACGCCACTCACGATCCCCAATATAAATACCACAGGCAGATAGCTTAAAAGGATCGGAACATACCATACAACTATGAGACCTTGTCCAACATTGAAGAAAAATGCCCCTGCCACACTAACGCCAATGATGCTGATGTCCCGGATACGCTTTACAAGAGACATAGCAATCACGCTCAGCAAACCCCCAGCCAAGCTGAACATGACGGTCTGCAATCCGCTAAACAAAAACGCAGACAAAAAAACTTTTGCAAACATCAGCAGAAAGGATTCCTTCACACCAAGCATGTAAATAGCAAAAATCAGTACCGCATTGGAAAGCCCCAGCCTGATCCCGGCTTCGCGGCCAGGCAAGGGGACAAGATGCTCGATGTATCCAAGAATGAGCATCACACCCAGCAGCAAACCCATTAAGGCCATTCGTTCCGTTCTTTTTCTCACTTTGCCTGCTCCTCTGCTTCCTTGGGCGTGATAAGCTCCAGAACCACCTTATTGGGCAGGCAAATGATCATGTTTCCCAAAACCCTCGCTTCGCGGTTATCAAGGGTTACAGTGCCCTGATGGATGCAATTCTGGTTGTCACAGTTTGCACTTTCCATATACACACTGTCCCGGGTCACATGGAAGACATTTTCCTTGCCATCCGGCTGACGCAAGCGGTAAGTCGTTTCTTTATAAAGCGGCAGCGGTTTGTAGCGCGTATCCCCCATTGTCAGCACAAGATAAGACATGATCTCCCCCTGCGCAGCTTCTGGCATAACTACTGATGCTGTGGGCTGGGTCACTTCCGTCAATAAACGCATGGGGTCGTCCCCGCTAGGTACACCCAAACGGATACCGCTTCTTGTGAGCACAAACAAACCTAGCGCCATTAAAAGCGCCACCACGATGATCAGCCAATCCTTGCGTTTGAACATGCTCGCTTTCCTCACTGCCTATTCCTTGTATACGCTGCGCAAAAGCGCGATCTCCTTTTGATAGCCTTCCACCTCGTTGGGCGTCTCCAAGTAGAAAGGCAGATTTCGTAAAGCCGGATGGTTGATGACCCTTGTCAGCGCCTCCAGCCCCAGATACCCTTCCCCGATCTTCTCGTGCCTGTCCTTGCGGCTGCCAAAAGGATTCTTGGTGTCGTTGATGTGTATGGCCTGCAAGCGATCTAGCCCGATCACCTTATCGAACTTCTCCAGCACGCCGTCCAGGTCATTCACCACATCATACCCGGCGTCGTTTACATGGCAGGTATCCAGGCATACACCCAGTTTTCCTTTTAAATTTACCCGGTCGATGATTTCCCGCAATTCTTCAAATGTTCCGCCCACCTCGCTGCCTTTGCCTGACATGGTTTCCAGCAGCACAAGGGTGGTCATCTCCGGCCACAGGATTTCATTGAGCATTTCCGCAATCAGGCGGATGCCCTCCTCCACGCCCTGTTGTACGTGACTGCCGGGATGGAAGTTGTACATGTTGCCGGGGGTATATTCCATTCGGCGCAGATCATCCGCCATGGTGTTGCGGGCGAATTCCCGCGTGGACACACTTACGGCGCTGGCGTTCAGTGTATAAGGAGCATGGGCAAGTATCCTGCAAAAGTTATTCTCACGGGCAAGCGCAAGAAAAGCCGCCACATCCTTAGAGTCGATCTCCTTGGCCGCGCCCCCCCGTGGGTTGCGAGTGAAAAACTGAAAGGTATTGGCACCTATTTGCACCGCTTCCTGCCCCATATGCAGGTAGCCTTTCGAAGAGGACAAGTGGCATCCGATTTTCATCATATCGTTTCCTCCCGTATCATTCGTCTTGTTCTCGTATGACAACCCCCAGAAGCGCCGCCAGATCCGACGCCTGCATGGGGGTGACGATGGCTCCCCTCAAGTCAGGAAGCGTTATTTGAATCCCCTGCAGCTGGGAAGTACGCAGGTCTATATCCTTCAAAGGCGTTTGCTGGAAAAGCGATTGTGTGAGATCACACGTATCAAAGGATGCGGCAAATCTGCATCGGGAGAAGGCGGCGTTTGGCAGCCTGGATTTTTCAAAGGCCGTATCCTGCACCCTGCTGTCGGCGAAGTTCACATACCCGCCGCTAACATCTAAAAATCGCACATGGCGCAATGAACTTTCTATAAAGTCCGCTCCCATCAGTTTGCAGCCCTGGAACAACGTTTTCTGGAAGGACGCCTTTGAAAAATCGCAATTGGAGAAATCACACGCTTCAAACACAGTGTCGCGGAACCCCGCCAATTCCATGGAGCATTCGGAAAAGTCGCATTTTACAAACCGGCACCTATACACATCCAGGCTCTTCAGGTTCTCCCCGGCGTAGCTTACGCCACTAAAAAGGCATTCTTCCACGCGCTCATCCAGAGATAGCTTGTCCTTAAGATCCGTGTCGGACTCCAGAATTTCAGGCATATCTGGCATCAAAACATTCATGGATACTGCAATTCCTTTACATGGAATGATTTATTGTACCACATACAGCCTTTACTAGCCAGATTTCAGCCCAAAAAGATACCCTTTCCGCTGTTGATGCGAAAAGGGCACACATTTATCGTTGTGTTATAGATTGTTTCCGTTCCAGCCCCAATTCTGCACTTCCTCGTACTTTACGAACACTCGGTTCTGGGGGATGTTCAACTCGCTGTTCAGAATTTGCGTAACCTCCGCCGTCATCTTCTGATAGGCGGCCGGGGAAGCGGAGCCGAACAGCTTTACCTCAACCATGGCGGAGGGCTCGTCATTGGTTCCCTGAAAGTACATGTGGCAGCCGGGCTGAATATTCAGCATCAGCCAGGTTTCGCTCTTTCCGGGAATCAGGGAAATGGCCTTGCCCAGCTTTTGCTTTACGCTCTCCTCCTGGGCTTGCGTGACGGCAGTACTTACCTTGGCTTCAATAAATGGCATAATGCATTCTCCTTTCTACACGGTCAGTTCATACTTTTCACCCTGGGCATTGTGTTCCTTGAGCAGCGGCCCGATAACCCCGCTCAAATACTCCTCCACCTGTTCCTGGCTGCGGCCGATAAAAAGGACCGGGTCCAGAAGTTTTTCCATATCATCCTTGTTCAGGCCAAATGATACATCACTTGCAATGCGGTCCAGCAGATCGTTTTTTCCGCCCTGCTCCTTCACCACTTTTGCTGCGGCTTGGGCGTGCACGCGGATCTTTTCATGCAGCTCCTGCCTGTCGCCGCCACGCTTTACAGCGTCCATGAGTATGTTCTCACTGGCCATGAAGGGCAGTTCCTCCATCACCCGGCGTCTGATGACCTGCGGATACACCACCAGCCCGTCACACACGTTGAGCAGTATGTTCAGGATAGCATCCACCCCAAGGAATGCTTCCGCCACGGCAATGCGGCGGTTGGCGCTGTCATCCAGGGTACGCTCAAACCACTGGGTTCCGGCGGTAAAGGCGGAGTTCAGCACATCCACCATCACATAACGGGAAAGGGCTGTAATGCGCTCGGAACGCATGGGGTTGCGTTTATAAGGCATGGCGGAGGAGCCGATTTGGCTTTCCTCAAATGGCTCTTCCATTTCCTTGAAGCCCTGCAATAGCCTTAAGTCATAGGAGAATTTGCTGGCGCTTTGGGCAATGCCTGCAAGGGAACTGACCACCTGGTAATCCACCTTTCGGGAATAGGTCTGCCCGGATACGGGCACAACCTTAGAAAACCCCATGTCGGCGGCAATTTCCGCCTCGAGGGCCTTCACCTTTTCCCCATCGCCGTCAAACAACTCCAAAAAGCTGGCTTGTGTGCCCGTAGTGCCCTTGTTGCCCAGGAGGGAAAGGTTGTCTATCCGGTGCTTAACTTCAAGGAAGTCCATATGCAGTTCATTCATCCACAGCGTGGCCCGCTTGCCAACAGTGGTCAACTGCGCCGGCTGCAGGTGTGTATAGGCCAGGGTGGGCAGTCCCTTGTATTCCCCGGCGAACTCATAAAGAAGCGCCAGCACGTTTAACAGCTTTCGGCTTATGATTTGAAGCCCCTGCTTCATGACGATGATATCGGTATTATCCCCCACATAGCAGGAAGTCGCCCCAAGGTGGATGATGCCCTGGGCCTTTTTACATTGCAGCCCGTAGGCATAGACGTGGCTCATCACATCGTGGCGGCATTCCTTTTCCCGGCGCTCAGCGTCCTCATAATTGATATCCTCCAAATGGGAAGCAAGCTCGTCAATCTGCTCCTTTGTGACTGGCAGGCCAAGCTTATTCTCCGCCTTGGCAAGAGCCAGCCACAGCCTGCGCCATGTCTTGAACTTGTTGTCGTCGGAAAACACATACTGCATCTCCCGGCTGGCGTACCTGGTGGAAAAGGGGCTCACGTATCCGCTGTGATCCAAGAAATCATCTCCATTACCGGAAATAGTCTACGCCGCCTTCAAAGAGGGGCTGGAATTTGTTGCCGTCTACGTTCTTGTACAAATACTCCCCGCTGCGTTCGGTATGGCCCATCTTGCCCAATATCCGCCCATCCAGGGATGTAATGGCTTCGATGGCCGCATAGGAACCGTTGGGGTTGAAGGGCAGCGCCATGGCAGGTTCCCCCGCAAGGTCAACATACTGGGTGGCGATTTGCCCTTCCTTTGCAAGCTCTGCAATAAGTGCCTCCGGCGCAACAAAACGGCCTTCTCCATGGGAAACGGCGATGGTGTGTATATCTCCAACCTTGCATCTAAAAAGCCAGGGGGATTTGTTGGACGCGACCCTTGTATGCACAAGCATGCTCTGGTGGCGGCCGATGGCGTTATATGTCAGTGTTGGGCAATTTTCATCGGTGTCGATGATTTCCCCAAATGGCAAAAGGCCCAGCTTAATCAGCGCCTGGAAGCCGTTGCATATGCCAAGCATCAGGCCGTCCCGATTGAAAAGCAGATCATGGACGCTGTCCTTCATGCGCGGATTTCTAAAAAATGCGGTAATGAACTTGCCGGAGCCATCCGGCTCATCGCCTGCGGAGAACCCGCCGGGGAGCACGATCATCTGGCATTTCGCAATCCGGGTTTGGGCATCCAACAAGCTGTCCCCTATGGCGGAAGGCGTCAGGTTGTTCAGCACAAACACATCGGCATCCGCACCGGCGCGCCTAAGTGCCCTAACCGTGTCAACTTCGCAGTTGGTACCGGGGAACACAGGGATAAACGCCCTGGGGCGGGCACAACCAATCTTTGGGGAAACATGCCTGTCCACAGCATAGGTGAAAATATCCGGCTTGTCAACCGTTCCTTTGCTGCGGTAGGGAAAAACACTTTCCAGCTTGCTTTCCCATGCTTCCTGCACTGTCGCAAGCTCAACTGTTTCGCCATATGCTAAAAAGGTGTAAGCTTCCGTCGTATGGCCCAAGGTTTCCCCTATGTTCATATCTTCCACAAGCTCCACAAGGAAGCTGCCGTACCTTAAGGCAAACAGATCGCCAGCAAAGGTATCACTCAAGGCAAAGCCAATTTGGTTGCCCAAAGCCATTTTTACAATTCCCTCGGCTATTCCGCCAAAGCCGACAGCCCAGGCGGAGCAGGCTTTCTTCTCTTTGAGCAGCGCCTCCACCATATCCAACGTTTGCAGGAAGCCGTTTGGATCGGCAAGTGGATCAGCGGAAAACAAAGCCACCTTGTGACCCGGCTGCTTAAATTCGGGGGTGGATACATTTTCCACCCTACCCGGAGCTACGGCGAAGGATACCAGTGTAGGCGGCACATCCAGGTTTTCGAAGGAGCCGGACATGCTGTCCTTGCCCCCAATGGCGGCAATGCCGAAATCCAGCTGCGCATCCAGCGCGCCAAGAAGCGCCGACAGGGGCTTGCCCCAGCGCGTTGGGTTTAAGCCCAGACGCTCGAAATATTCCTGGAATGTAAGGTATACATCCTTGCGGGAAAAGCCCGCCGCAGTAAGCTTAGCAATGCTTTCCGCCACAGCCAGGTACGCCCCCTCATAGGGGTTTTGTTCCGCAAGATATGGGTTAAAGCCATAAGCCATACCGGAACAGACCGAAGTGTTCCCTGCTTCCACCGGCAGCTTGGCAGCCATGGCCTGAACAGGCGTCAACTGGCGCTTTCCGCCAAAGGGCATAACCACACTTCCCGCACCGATGGTGGAATCGAACCGCTCCACCAAGCCCTTTTTGCCGCACACGTTCAAATCGGACATCAAAGCAGTCAGCATTTCCTTCAGCGTGCCGGCCTTCATGTTTTTCCCGTCGGTTTTCTCCTGCCTGATCAAGGCCGATGCGTGTTTTGATGCGCCATTGGAGTTCAAAAATTCCCGGCTTACATCCACAATGGTTTTACCCCGCCAGGTCATGGTCAGGCGCTTTTGTTCCTTCACCTGGGCCACAACAGTGGCTTCGATATTTTCCTTCCGGGCCTCATAAAGAAACGTTTGCACATCCTGTGGGGAAAGCACCACGGCCATGCGCTCCTGACTTTCGGAAATAGCCAGCTCCGTACCGCTCAGGCCCTCGTACTTTTTGGGTACGGCTTCAAGATCAATAGTTAGCCCGTCTGCCAGTTCACCGATGGCCACCGATACTCCGCCCGCCCCAAAATCATTGCAGCGCTTGATCAGGCGCGTGACTTCTGGATTGCGGAACAACCGTTGCAGTTTTCTTTCCGTAGGGGCATTGCCCTTTTGCACCTCAGCCCCGCAGGTTTCAATGCTGGTCAGCTTATGGGATTTGGAGGAGCCTGTAGCCCCACCGCAGCCGTCCCGGCCCGTGCGACCGCCTAGCAGTACCACGGCATCCCCGGGGGCTGGCGTTTCCCTGCGTACATTGGCCTTTGGGGCTGCGCCCAACACCGCGCCGATTTCCATGCGCTTAGCCACATAGCCAGGATGATAAATTTCGTCCACAAACCCCGTCGCCAGACCGATCTGGTTCCCGTAGGAGCTGTAGCCCGCCGCGGCGGTAGTTGTGAGCTTGCGCTGGGGCAACTTGCCCGGCAGCGTTTGATCAAGCGGGACCAGCGGGTCCGCTGCGCCGGTGACCCGCATAGCCTGATAGACGTAAGTACGGCCGGAAAGGGGGTCACGAATAGCCCCGCCGATGCAGGTGGCCGCACCGCCAAAAGGCTCAATCTCCGTGGGATGGTTATGGGTTTCATTCTTGAACATCAAAAGCCAGGGTTCCGGTTTGCCGTCCACATCCACGGTTATTTCAATGGAACAGGCGTTGATTTCCTCTGATATATCCAGATTCGGCAGCTTACCCTGCTTTTTCAGGTACTTGGCCCCGATGGTGGCAATATCCATTAATGTGATGGGTTTGTCGTTGCCAGCATGAACTGTTTCCCTAAGCGTAAGATACCGCAAAAACGCCTTCTCCACACGCTTCTTTTCAATGTTCACCTCATCCAGAACGGTTAAAAAGGTGGTATGGCGGCAGTGGTCGGACCAGTAGGTGTCGATCATTCGGACTTCCGTAAGGGTGGGATCCCGGTTTTCCGAAAGAAAATAGTCCTGGCAAAACAGCAGATCATCCGCATCCATGGCCAGGCCGTATTTGCGCACGAATTCCCCCACGGCATCCCTGTCCAGCTTGCGGAAGCCGTGCAGCACCTCGATATCCTCCGGTTCAGGGTAGTCCATCTTCAGCGTGTCACGAAGTTCCAGAGACGCTTCCCGGCTTTCCACGGGATTGATGACATATTTTTTGATCTGCCTTATATCTTCCTCCGAAGGATTCCCGCCCAGAATATATACCTTGGCGGTGCGCACCGCGGGCCTCTCACCCTGGGATATAAGCTGGATGCACTCGGCACAGGAATCTGCCCGCTGGTCAAACTGCCCGGGCAATGATTCCACAGCAAAAACCGTCCCCCCTGGAAAAGAAAATGCATCATAGGCGTTGTCCAGCTGAGGCTCGAAAAACACGATAGGCATGCATGTTTCAAAGAGCGCTCTGTCAATACCCTCTACATCATAGCGGTTAAGCAGCCGCAAAGAAGTCACGCTTTTTATATCCATCAAGCCATGGATTTCGCTCAGAAGATGCGCAGCCTCCACAGCATACGGCGCTTTTTTTTCCACATACAATCGAAAAACAGGCATTTGGGTTCCCCCTTTACCGTTTTGATTCGTTCAGGGCACGCTGCCCGATATCACTGCGCATATGCATGTTTTCAAAAGAAATGGCTTCGCATGCGCGGTACGCCTTCGAAACGGCCTCATAAAGCGTGTCCGCCGTTGCAGTGACGCCCAGAACACGCCCGCCGGAGGTAACGGTTTTGCCATTCTCCAGCCGCTTTGTGCCCGCATGGAAGTGATATACATTAGGCTCCCTTGGTACGTCCAGCCCTTTGATCTCCTTGTCTGTCTCATAAGCCTTGGGATAGCCGCCGCTGGATAAAACCACGCAGCAGGACACGCCGGAGGAAAAAGAAACGTCTGTTTGATCCAGCGTCCCATCCACCGTGGATTTCATAATGGTTAAAAGATCGCTTGTAAGGATGGGCAGCACCACCTGTGTTTCCGGGTCGCCGAAACGGCAGTTGTATTCGATCACCTTGGGCCCATCTACTGTCAGCATCAAGCCAAAGTACAGGCAGCCGCGGAAGGGGCGGCCTTCCTGATTCATTGCATCAATGGTCGGCAGGAAGATTTCCCGCATGCACCGTGAAGCCATTTCCTCTGAATAGTATGGGTTGGGGGCCACGGCACCCATTCCGCCCGTATTGAGCCCCCGGTCAAAATCCAGCGCCCGTTTGTGATCCATGGAGGATACCATGGGCTTTATGGTTTTCCCATCGGTAAAGCACAACACGGATACTTCGGGACCTGAAAGGAATTCTTCCACTACCACTTGGCTGCCCGACGCGCCGAAGATTTTTTCCTCCATGATGCTATGGATGGCGTCCTCAGACTCCTCTATGTTTTCGCAAATGAGTACTCCCTTACCAAGTGCCAAACCGTCGGCCTTTATGACAATTGGATATTTGCAGTGATGCAAGTAATCCAGCGCTTCCTGGGCATCAGCAAACGTTTCGTAGGCAGCGGTAGGGATGCCATACTTTTTCATGAGGTTCTTGCTGAACACCTTGCTCCCCTCAATGAGGGCGGCCTTCCTGTCCGGACCGAAGGCGGGAATGCCGGATTCCCGCAATAGGTCCACCAATCCAAGGCACAGGGGATCATCCGGGGCCACCACCGCAAAATCGATAGCCCTTTCCTTTGCAAAGGCCACTATGGTCCTCACATCGACAGCCTTGATGGGCACGCAATTTGCCTCCCCCTCCATGCCGCCGTTGCCCGGAAGAACATAAACTTCCTTTACATCAGGGTTCTCCTTCAGCTTTTGCAAAATAGCGTGCTCCCGGCCGCCGCCGCCCACCAGCAACAGTTTCATGGCGTTCCCTCCCATTAGTGGTGGAACAGGCGGATGCCCGTAAAGCACATGGCCATGCCGTACGTATCGCAAGTGGCAATCACCTGGTCATCCCTCACGGAACCGCCAGGCTGGGCAACATACTGCACACCGCTGCGGTGTGCCCTTTGGATATTATCTCCAAAGGGGAAGAAGGCATCGCTCCCAAGGGATACGCCAGTCAGCTTATCCAGCCACACACGGCGTTCCGCAGGGGTAAGCGGTTCCGGACGCACGGAGAAATATTGCTGCCAGTTGCTATCCCCAAGCACGTCGCCGCAATCGTCGGAAATGTACAAATCAATGGTATTGTCCCGGTCAGGTCGGCCGAGCGCCAAGGCAAAAGGCAGCGCCAGCACCTTTGGATGCTGCCGCAGCCACCAGTTGTCCACCTTATTGCCTGCCAGGCGGGTGCAATGGATACGGGATTGCTGGCCTGCACCAACGCCTATTACCTGCCCATCCAACACATAGCAGACGGAATTCGACTGGGTATACTTGAGAGTGATCAGGGAAATCAGCAGATCCCGTTTTTTATCCTGCGGGATGTCCTTGTTTTTCGTGACGATGTCTTGAAGCAGCGATTCATCCATTTTCAGTTCGTTCCGGCCTTGCTCAAATGTGATGCCGAATACATCTTTCCGTTCAATGGGATCGGGCTTATAATCGGGGTCAATTTGAACAACGTTGTAATTCCCCTGACGCTTTGCCTTCAAAATCTCCAAAGCTTCAGGCACATAGCCCGGCGCGATGATGCCGTCGGACACTTCCGGCTTGATGAGCAGCGCCGTTTCCACATCGCACACATCCGAAAGGGCAATGAAATCGCCGAAGGAAGACATCCGGTCGGCCCCCCTGGCTCTGGCGTAAGCGCAAGCCAAAGGTGATAGCGCCTTATTGCCCACAAAATAGATCTGCCGCAGCGTATCGGTAAGGGGAAGCCCCACCGCCGCCCCGGCAGGGCTCACATGCTTGAAGGACGTTGCAGCAGGCAGACCGGTTGCCATTCTTAATTCTCTAACAAGCTGCCATCCGTTGAGCGCATCCAGCAAATTGATATAGCCCGGCCTGCCATTCAGAACATGAATGGGCAATTCCCCTGCCCCCATAAAAATGCGGGCGGGCTTTTGATTGGGATTGCAGCCGTATTTCAGCGCCAATTCTTTGGCCATCATCTTTCGCCTCGCTTACTTCTTGTTTTTATTGATGATATGCGTTTTGGTTGTGCCATCCATAAGGTATATGTACCGTACAAACAGCGAGACCTTATTATCGTTATTCAGGCTTTCCCATAATTTTTGTGCAAAGGTTTCCATGTCCATATCCGGAAGCTTAACGCATACCGGCTCTCCTTCAAAGGAAGGAATGGGGTTCCCGTCATGCCTGTAGGTATGTATCAGATGCCCCTCGTTTAAAGCAGGCTCCGGATATTCAAAAAATAACCGCTGTGTGGCATCCGGATTCCCATTCCTGCTTTTAATGATCGAAAGCCGGTAAGCGCATTTTCCATTCTTTACTGATATCAAGCCGCTGATGCGAGGTGTGAAATTTGGCGCGTCCGGCTCAAAGGTGCGGGTGCGCAAAGCTTCCTCAAATGTTTTGCCGGCCATCAAATAATCCATTACAGTATCTGTTTGGTCCCCGTTGGTGACAACGGTCTGTTCCCCCATGACGCGGACGGGAGCGTAAATGATCAAGGAAGGATCTGTAAGCTTGTCAGAATCGAATGCCTCGGTGCGGATGCCGCCCTCCCATGTCACAAACACGCGGTTGCGGCTGTTCTCACTGCGGCCCATAATGAAATAAGCCAGCACGGCATACTCTTTTATCCGGCCCAGCATAATTCCCCGGCCCGGGTACGCATTTCCTGAAAGGGTATCAAACAGGTCAACCGGCTTCACTGCAACCCCTCCCCAATATTGAAATTTTCCGGCAGCAGTCCTCCACCGCCTTGGGCAATAGCTGCCATTCCGCCTCTACCATGACCCGCTTTTGCAGCGTTTCCGGCGTATCATCTGGCAGGATGTCCACTGCTTTCTGAGCAATGATTTCCCCTCCATCGGGGATCTCATTTACATAATGCACGGTGGCCCCGGTTACTTTTACCCCATAATCAAGAGCCGCCTCGTGAACCTTCAATCCATAAAAACCGGCCCCGCAAAAGGATGGGATGAGGCTGGGATGCACGTTGATGATGCGTTTTTCATAGGCCTTGATTACATTTTCCGGCAGAATGGTGATAAAACCTGCCAGAACAACAAAGTCAATGCGGTTTTCCCGAAGGATGTCCAGTAGCAGTTCGCCGTAGGCTTTAAGCGGCACATCCTTTACCTTTTTCGCCACCAGCGCGGGAATGCCTGCCAGCCGGGCACGTTCCAAAGCAAAAGCATCCCCCCGGCTCGATAGCACCAATGCGATCTCTCCGCTGGGAATCTTACCCGCTTCCTTGGCATCAATGATGGCTTGCAGGTTGGTACCGCTTCCGGACACCAGCACCGCCAGCTTTACCATAGCTGCACGCCATCCTCTCCTAGCACTATCTCGCCTACGACGTACGCATTCTCCCCCGCAGTTTTGAGAATATCCAAGGCTTTGTCCGCATGGTTTCTAGGCACGGTAAGGCACATGCCAATACCCATATTGAAGGTATTGAACATGTCCTTATCCGGAATGTTCCCCGCCTTTGCAATCAGGTGGAAAATTTGAGGCGTTTTGACGGCCGCCTTTTCAATGCGGGCGCAAAGCCCCTTGGGCAGCGCTCTTGGCATATTCTCGTAGAACCCACCGCCGGTAATGTGGGAAATACCCAGCACATCGATCTCCTTGAGCAGTGCCAAAACAGGCTTCACGTATATTTTCGTAGGCGTTAAGAGTTCCTCGCCAAGGGATTTTTGCAGTTCTGTCTGATACCTGTGCAGTATATCGCTTTCCATATTGAAAACCTTGCGCACCAGAGAAAAGCCGTTGGAATGCACGCCGGAGGATGGCAAAGCGATCAGGATATCGCCAGGCTTTGTCTTTTCGTTGTCGATGATCTTGTCCTTGTCCACAACGCCAACGGAAAACCCGGCCAGATCATATTCATCCGACGGATAAAAGCCGGGCATTTCCGCAGTTTCTCCGCCGATAAGTGCACATCCGGCCTGCACGCAGCCTTCCGCCACGCCGGATACGATTGCGGCTACCCTTTCCGGCAGGTTTTTGCCCACAGCCACATAATCCAAAAAGAAGAGGGGCTTTGCCCCAGAGCAGATGACATCGTTCACGCACATGGCCACGCAGTCGATGCCCACGGTGTCATGCTTGTCCATCAAAAAGGCAATTTTCAGCTTTGTTCCCACACCATCGGTGCCGGATACAAGCACGGGCCGGCGCATGCCTTCCGTATCCAGCTCAAACAGCCCGCCAAACCCGCCGATGCCACTTAAAACGCCCGGGACCAAGGTGCGGGCCACGTGGCTTTTCATGAGCTCCACAGCCTTATACCCTGCGGTGATGTCAACCCCCGCCGCTTTGTAGCTTTCGCTCTCGCTTTTCATAGGCATCTCCTTACTCGTTATCGGTAATGGGCGTCTCAAACCTGGATTTTCTGGTGCTTTGAGGCGGAGGCACGGGATATTCTCCCGTGAAGCATGCGGTGCAGAACCCCCCGCAATCGTGGTCTGCCAGCTTGTCCAAAAAGGCGGTATTCAAAAAGCCAAGGCTGTCCACGCCAATGATCTCCCGCATCTCATCCACCGTATGGTTGTGAGCAAGCAGATTATCCGTGGAATCTATATCGGTGCCAAAATAGCAGGGGTGCTTAAACGGCGGTGCGGACAGGCGAAGATGCACTTCCGTAGCTCCGGCGTCCCTGAGCAGCTTTACAATCCTGGCGCTGGTCGTGCCCCGGACCACCGAATCATCCACCAAAACAACTCGCTTGCCCTTTACAGTGGAGGTGATCACATTCAGCTTGATATTGACGGCATTTTGCCTTTGCGTTTGTTCAGGCTGGATGAAGGTACGGCCAATGTACTTGTTTTTGATAAAGCCCAGCCCATAAGGAATTCCGCTTTGCCTGGAATAGCCGATGGCTGCGTCGATGCCAGAATCCGGAACGCCTACCACCACATCCGCCTGCACGGGATGCTCCAGCGCCAGAAATGCCCCGGCCCGAAGGCGGGCCACATGTACGCTGGCCCCTTCGATCACAGAATCGGGGCGCGAAAAATAGATAAACTCGAATACGCACAAACTACGTTTGCCTTTTTCTTTAGGGAGGATGCTGTAAAGGCCCTGTTCTCCCGCCACCACGATCTCGCCTGGGAGCACATCCCGCACATACTCCGCGCCGACGGCATCCAAAGCACAGGTTTCACTGGCGAAAACATAACAGCCGTCGCCGATTTTGCCTATGCAAAGCGGCCTGAAGCCCATGGGATCCCTGGCTGCAATCACCTTTTGGGGGCTCATGAGCACAATGGAAAAAGCGCCGGTAATATGCACCATGGCCCTTGCCACCGCCTCCTCAATGGAGGGGGCGTTCAGCCGCTCCTGGGTGATGGTGTAGGCAATCACTTCTGTATCGGAGGTGGTATGAAAGATCGCGCCTCGCTCCTCCAGCTGCTCCCGCAGTTCTGAAGCGTTTGTAAGGTTGCCGTTGTGGCAAACGGCCATGCCGCCCTTCAAATGGTTGATCAGCAGCGGCTGGGCATTACCCCTGTTGTGGCTGCCGGTGGTGGCATATCGGCAGTGGCCCACCGCAGCATGGCCATCCTTCATCCCTCGCAGCACATCCTCGGTGAACACCTCGTTCACCAGCCCAACATCCTTATGGCAAGTGATGACGCCGTTATTGTTCACAGCAATGCCGCAGCTTTCCTGGCCGCGGTGCTGCAAGGCATACAGCCCATGGTAGACGGGAGCCACTACGCCAGCTTTATCCTTGCGCCATATGCCGAAAACACCGCATTCCTCATGCACTTTGCCGTCCAAAGCAAACTTAATCATTTATTCCCCCAGAAGGCGCTTCAAAATCTCCTGGTATGCGTCTTCCACGCCACCCAGATCCCGGCGGAATCGGTCCTTGTCCAGCTTTTCATGGGTGCGGCTGTCCCAGAAGCGGCAGGTGTCCGGCGAAATCTCATCCGCCAGCACGATTTTCCCCTCGGAGGTCTTGCCAAACTCCAGCTTGAAGTCGATTAATTCAATGTTCAGATCCTTCAAATAGGCGGAAAGGATGTCGTTAATCTTCAATGCGTAGAAAGCAATCAGCGCCACCTCATCCTCAGTGGCCCATCCCATGGCGGCAATGTGATAATCATTTACCATGGGATCGCCCAGCGCGTCGTCCTTATAGCAGTATTCCAGCACGGTCCTTCCAAGCTTCGTGCCTTCCGGCAGCCCAAGGCGCTTGGACAAGGATCCAGCGGCAATATTGCGTACGATCACTTCCAGAGGTACGATGGTCACTTTCTTCACCAGCGTTTCCCTTGGGGAAATCTCGGCCACAAAGTGAGTGGGAATGCCCTCTTTCTCCAACAGCTTCATCAGATGATTCGTTACCCTGTTGTTAATAACGCCCTTGCCGGAGATGGAGCCTTTTTTCAATCCGTTGAAGGCTGTGGCGTCATCTTTGTAATCCACCATATAAATCTCGGGATCATCGGTGCGGAATACCTTTTTGGCCTTGCCCTCGTATACCTGTTCAAGCTTCATCATTGCAAGCTCCTCCTTATCACACGTTCAAATTCTTGTCTTTTTCCAATGCGGCTTGGCGCATTGCGTCACGCATGCTGCTCAGGCGCAATGCAAGCCCTTCCTCGCTCACGGCCAGGATCTGCGCCGCCAATAGCGCCGCGTTACCCGCCCCATCGATGGCCACAGTGGCTACCGGAATGCCCGTTGGCATCTGTACGGTGGATAAAAGCGCGTCCAGCCCATCCAGAGACGATTTGATGGGGATGCCGATCACTGGCAGCGTAGTCTGTGCAGCCAGCGCCCCGGCCAGATGGGCGGCCTTCCCGGCTGCGGCGATGATCACGCCAAAGCCATTCTCCCGGGCACCCCTGGCAAAGGCAGCGGCCTCCAAAGGGGTGCGGTGGGCGGAATACACATGGGCTTCATAGGGGATGCCCAACCCCTTCAGCTTATCAAATGCATCCTTTAACACCGGCAAATCGCTGTCGCTTCCCATGATTACAGCTACCTTTTTCATGCACTGCCTCCTCATTTAAAACTAATCCAATAAACAAAAATGCACCGGCCATGATTTAGGCCGCTGCTTCCAGGCACCTCAACAAATTCCATTCCATACCGGAAAGGTTCGCACTCCTCCTCAAGGGCCTGTCCCTTTTGAGAAGCTGTGCCATCATCGCCACATCCTTTCCGAACTATTTTCATATGATAAGGCAAATGCAGCCTTTTGTCAACACGATTTCCGAACATTTATCGTACTAATTGCATTATCGTTAGTTTTTCGTAGAGATGGACAACCTTCTTTCCCCGCAATATACGTGTTGCACAATACAAATGCAAAGTGAGAAGGCATAAAAAAGCCCGCCTATCCGGCGGGCGGCAATCTCATGCGACGATAATCCGAACATTCGCCTCTTGAAGTGCGGCAAGAAGCGCTCCCTCAGGCATTTTATCTGTCACCAATACATGAAGACTTTTAAGCTCCGCTGTCCGGCATAAGAAATAATGATTCAGCTTCGTAGCGTCGCACAGAAGCATATGCTTTTCTCCGACATCCAGCATGCACCGTTTGAGGGCTGCCTCCTCCGGCGCGCTTTCCCAAAAACCTTCTGCCGTGAGCCCACGGCAGGAAAGAACGGTCCACGTGCCATGGTGGCCTCGTAGGAACGCCATAGCCTCTTCCCCTGTTAGAGAAGCGGAATTTTCCCGCAAGGTGCCGCCTGTGCAGAGCACCTGCCGGCCAGGCACGGCAAAGGCTTGAGCTGTCAAAAGGCCGCTTGTGACAACCGTTAGCGAGTCCATGGCTTTCAACGGTTCGCTCAGCGCAAGGGCTGTGGTACTGGCGTCCAGAACCAGCGTGTCCCCCGGAGAAAAGAATCTGGCCGCTGCCCGGGCGATGGCCTGCTTCTCAGCCATCCGCTCCTGACGTCTGGCAAGCAAGGGAATATCCTGCACACGCTGTACAGGCAGCGAAGCACCGCCCCTTGTCCTGCGGATTCGCCCTTCCTCCTCCATCACTTGCAAATCGCGCCGAAGCGTCGCGCCGCTGACAAACAACCTGGAGGCCAGACTTTCTACGGTAATGGCTTTTTCCGCTTCCAAAAGAAAAATAATCTTTTCCCTGCGTTCAAAAGGCAGCATATATACAATCACCCTTCGCAGATCGCTCAATTCTTCATGCATATTGCGCATTTGCGCATCTGTGCGCGATTTTACATGAAGGAATGGACAGAATTGCGCAACGCAAGTATAATAGGGCTGCCAATCCTTGTCAAGATGGAGGAACCGCATGAGTACAGCAACAAAGGCCTTCGAACTGGCCCGGGAACAATATGATGCCATGGGAGTGGATGTGGAAAAGGCGCTGCGTCTGGCAATTGAAACGCCCATTTCCATGCATTGCTGGCAGGGTGACGACGTTCTGGGATTTGAGGGAAGTTCAAACCTTACCGGCGGCATCGCCGCAACGGGCAATTACCCCGGCCGCGCCCGTACACCTAGCGAACTGCGTATGGATATGGAAAAGGCGCTGTCCCTGCTGCCGGGTGTGCACAAGGTGAATCTCCACGCCAATTACCTGGATACTGCCGAAAAGGTGGACCGGGATCAATTGGCTCCCCGCCATTTTGCCTCCTGGGCGCAGTGGGCAAAGGAAAAGAAGCTGGGGCTGGATTTTAACACCACATTCTTTTCCCATGAGAAAAGCGCTGGAGGCACGCTTACACATCCCGACAAAAACATACGGGAATTCTGGATCGCCCACGCCAGGGCAGTCAGGGAAATCGCTGCGTACTTTTCCCGGGAAACGAAAAAAACCTGCATCATTAACCACTGGATCCCCGACGGGGAAAAAGAGCTGCCAGTAGATGCTTTGGGTCCGCGCGCAAGACTTTTGGAAAGTCTGGATGCAATCTTCAAAAACGCGCCGGCTTATGAAAACGTAAAGGATTCCGTTGAGAGCAAACTTTTTGGCATCGGCGCAGAAGCCTACACCCCCGGCTCCCACGAGTTTTACATGGGCTATGTCTTCACCCGGCCCAACCTTCTTTTGACCATCGATGCGGGGCACTTCCACCCCACTGAAAGCGTTGCCGTCAAAATCCCCGCATTATTATGCTTCCTGCCTGAGCTATTGCTGCACGTAAGCCGCCCGGTCCGCTGGGACAGCGACCATGTGGTGCTCTTTGATGAGGAAACAAGGCAAATCATGCGGGAGATCGTTAGAGCCGGCGCGCTGAACCGTGTCTATCTGGCCACGGACTACTTCGACGCTTCCATCAACCGCATCACGGCCTGGGTCACAGGGCTGCGCAGTACCCGCAAGGCGCTTTTGACGGCGCTCCTTGAGCCGGTGGACAAGCTCCGGGAATTGGAGCATGCGGGAGATTACTCCGCCCGGCTGGCCCTTTCTCAGGAAGTTCAATCCCTTCCCTTTGGCGCGGTGTGGGATGAGCTTTGCTTAAGGGAGAACAAAATCCCCGGCGCAGGCTATATTCAGGAAATCAAGGTATATGAAAAAGAAGTCCTTTCCAAACGGTTAATGTAAGGAGTGTTTACAATGGAATTCCAATCCCTTCGTGAACTGATGTGCGAGATCGGGCACCGGGTGTGGCAGCAGGGCTGGGTGGCCGCCAATGACGGCAACTTCACCGTCAAGGTAGGCGACGACCTGTATTTGACAACACCTACCGGAACATCGAAAGGTTTTCTGACCCCGGACATGATCCTTTTGATCAACGGCCGCCTTCAAAAGCAAGAGGAATCCAAATACAATCCTTCCAGCGAGCTGCCTATGCACATGGGCTGCTACAGGGACCGCAAGGATATCGGCGCCGTGGTGCACGCCCATCCCCCGGCTGCCACCTCCTTCGCCATCGCCCACATCCCGCTGGATGAATTCACCATGCCGGAAGCTATTTTAACGATTGGAGCCGTGCCAATCGCACCCTACGGCTGCCCCTCCACCAAAGAAATACCCGACGCCGTCTCACCATTATTAAAGGATCATGACGCCATCCTTTTGGAAAACCACGGCGCGCTCACCGTAGGCGTTGATTTGATGACAGCTTATTACCGCATGGAAACGCTGGAGCTGTTCGCCAAGCTGTGCCTGAATACCCGTATCCTGGGCGGTGGCGTGGAACTGCCCAGGGAACGGATTGATGAGCTGCTTTCCATGCGCAAAAAGTTCGGTTTAACCGGCCCTCACGGCGGCTATCAAAAGTTCCGCAAATAGGAGGGTGGCTTATGGCCCTAAACGTCCTGGCTTTTGACCTGGGCGCGTCTTCCGGCCGCGCCATACTGGCAAAGCTTGAAAACGAATGTATATCCCTTATGGAGGTCCACCGCTTCGACAATGTGCCCGTATCTCTTTGCGGCACGCTGTACTGGGATTTTCCAAAACTGATGCAGGAAATCTACACGGGGCTTCAAAAGGCCAGGGCCGCAGGGCCATATGAAAGCGTGGCCATTGATACCTGGGGCGTGGATTTCGGCTTGCTGGACAAACAGGGGTATTTGATGGAGAACCCGGTTCATTACCGGGATGCGCGTACGGAAAAAGCAGTGCCATGGGTGCTTGAGCACATATCCAAAGAAGAACTATACACCATTACAGGCATACAGCATATGGCTCTGAATACCGTTTTCCAGCTGGCAGCCCTGAAAAAAGACCGGCCGGCCATGCTTGAAAACGCCGCGACGCTTTTGCCCATGCCCAATTTGATCGCCTATTTTCTTACCGGCCAAAAGCAGGCGGAATACACCATGGCCTCCACCACAGAGCTTTTGCCTGCGGGCGAAAGCTGCTGGTCACAAGTGATCCTTGATAAGCTGGGTATTCCTACCAAAATCTTTCCTACTCTGGTTAACCCCGGTACGTTCTGCGGTATGCTGTCTGATGATTTATGCAAAGAACTGGGCATTCCTCCCGTACAGGTCATCAATACCGCGTGCCACGATACAGCCAGCGCTGTGGCCGCGGTGCCAGCAAAGGAGAAGGATTTCCTGTTCCTGTCCAGCGGCACCTGGTCACTGATGGGTACAGAGGCCGAAAAGCCTGTGGTAACGGAAAAAAGCCGCGTATGCAACTTCACCAACGAGGGCGGAGTCGCAGGTACCATCCGCTTTTTGAAGAATATTATGGGGCTATGGATCGTGCAGGAATGCCGCCGGCATTGGGCAGTCAAAGAATCTGTTTCCTACAGCCAATTGGCGAAAGAAGCGGAAGTATCTCCATCCTTTGCCTGCTTCATTGACCCGGATGATCCGCTCTTTCTTCCTCCGGGGGATATGCCGGATCGCATACGGAAATATCTTATGAACACCGGGCAAACCGTGCCCGCAACCCGTGGCGGCCTCGTCCGCTGCATCTATGAAAGCCTGGCCATGACCTATAGGCATACCTGCCAGACCATCTCCCACCTTACAGGAAAGAAATATTACGCTCTGTACGCGGTAGGCGGCGGCACCCAGGCATCTCTGCTCATGCAGATGGCCGCCGATGCCATGAATATGCCCGTAATGGCGGGACCTTCGGAAGCCACGGCCCTTGGCAATGCCATGGTACAGTTCATTTCCCTTCAAGCCATACGTGATGTGGCTCATGGCCGGAACATCGTGGCAGCTTCCTTACCCCCGCAAGCCTATCTTCCAAACAATACAGCGGCCTGGGAAGAAGCCTATCAACTTTTCCTACGAATTACGGGCAAATAGCGAACATAAAAGACCCCCGCCTCCTTGCTAATCATGGAGCGGGGGTTGTTTTCATGCTTTGTGCGTACACTATTCGTTGAACGGCTTTCGCTTTACAGTTCGCGGCGAAGAGGGATCGCTTCCGACGCCCCCAAGCAGGACACGCATATGGCTGCTGCCATGGCGGTCCATTGCATACAGGCGGATATATTCTTCTCCTCCATCCACGCGCCCAGGAAACAAATACTCATAAAGGTATCCCCCGCCCAGTCACTTTTCCTTATTAATTTTGTCAGTATTTCATGTTTCGTTCATACAAACAGTATATCTTATATCCGAAATACATCACTGGAGGAAACACGATGCAACCGCATAAAAAGAAGAAACGGAAAATCATATGGATTGCGATATTTTTAGTTCTGGCCCTGATCGTTGCCTATGGCATCTTTCTGCGGCCTCAGAAGCCTAAATATGACACGGAAACAGCCAAGACCCAGGATATCGTAACGTATTACAGCTTCTCCGGCAACGTGGAACCAGGCGAAGAAAAGGTAGTTACATCCACTTCTCCCGTTCGCGTGAAATCCCTTCCCATTGCAGAAGGCACAGTGGTCAAAAAAGATGACGATATCATCATCCCCAAGAACGGCAGCCGTGTGGAAGCCGGCATGGCCGGCGTACTGGCCGAAATCTATGTAGATGTGGATGATATCGTGCCCGCCGGGCGCGACCTTTTCCGCATTGCCGATTACGATCATCCCGTCGTCGCCTTCCGTGTGGATGAGTACGACGTGGGTGCTTTGAGCCTCAACATGGAGGTCTCCGTTTACGTCCACGCGCTGGATAAAACACTGAAAGGCACCGTCACGGAGATAGGGCGGGAAGCCAATGTATCCGGCAACATTGCCTATTACGATGCCAAAGTGTCCGCTCCCCAGGACGGCACGCTGCGCATGGGCATGAGCGCGGAAGTTACCGCTTTGAAGGGCAAGGCGGAAATGGCAACCACCATATCCCTAAAGGCCGTGCAGTTCGATGAAGGCAGCGAGCCTTACGTGTACTGTTACAGCCGGGGCGAGGAAATCGTGCGCCAGCCTGTGCTGCTTGGCATCAACAATGGCAGCATCGTACAGGTGCTGGATGGCGTCAAATCCGGTGAAACGGTGCTTATCCCCAAGGATGAAACCATGGCCGTAATGCCCTTCCGCAGTCTTAGAAAACAGTAAGGAGCAGCTGAATGCAAGAACCGATTGTCTTCATGCGCAACATACAAAAATCCTACCGCATGGGTGAGGATGATCATCAGGTGCTGAAGGATGTATCCTTTTCCGTGGAGAAAGGCGAATTTGTAGCCATCCTGGGCCCATCAGGCTCCGGCAAGTCCACGCTGATGAACATTCTGGGCTGCCTGGATACGCCCACAGAGGGCGAATATATATTGCACGGACGGCGCATTCAGGAGCTGGATGAGGAAGAACTGGCTGTCGTTAGAAGCAGAGAGGTTGGTTTCATCTTTCAATCCTTCCAGTTGCTGCCCAGAATGAACGCCGTGCGCAATGTGATGCTGCCCTTGATATACGCCGGCTTCCCGCAAAAGGACCGGGAAGACATCGCCGTCAAAATGCTGCAAAGGGTGGGCTTGTCCGATAAGCTGCATCACTTTCCCAACCAATTGTCCGGCGGCCAGCAGCAGCGGGTAGCCATTGCCAGGGCACTTTCCACCAATCCCACCATTCTCCTGGCCGACGAGCCTACCGGTGCCCTGGACCAAAAGACGGGCAGGCAGGTGATGGCGCTGTTTCATGAGCTCAACGAGGAAGGCCATACCATCCTCATGATCACCCACGACGCGTCCATCGCTGCCCACGCGGGCCGGATCGTCCGGCTGCTGGACGGCCGGCTGACGGAAGGTGAGGAAGAGGAGGAAGAGGAGGAAGAGGATGTTTAAAGAAAGCCTGGAGATGTCCCTTCAAAATATCAAAAGCAATAAAATGCGCTCGTTTTTGACGATGCTCGGCATCATCATCGGTGTAACGGCTATCATCGCTCTGATCACCACCGTGCAAGGCGTAACGGATGAGGTAACGGCTCAATTTAAAGAGCTTGGCGCCGGCAAAATCACCGTGCGTGCTCCTGGCACGCCGCTGAAAAACGGCCTGTATGACAGCGATATACAAAAGATGGCCAAGCTTGAAAATGTGTCGGGCATCTCCCCCACCGTATCTTTTTCCGCTGACGTGGTTGCAAACCAAAATGTGCTGGAGGATGTGAGCATTGAAGGCCGTAACGACATTTACTTCAGCAGCAACAAAAAACTGGTGAACCTTGGCCGCGGCCTTACGCAGCTGGATATGGATGTGGAAAACCGCGTCTGCGTGATCAATAAGCCTTTGGCCAACAAATTGTTTTTCGGTCAGGAGCCGCTGGGGCAAAAGATTTTGGTGGAGGGCCATACCTACACTGTGGCGGGCATGCTGGATCCCGACGTGGCGGATGATGTGATGTCCGCCATGAATCGCATGAACAGCAAAGACGCTGACGCCAAAATCATCATTCCTTACAAGGCGGCGCTGCGCATGACGGGGAGCAGCAATATCACCTCATTGGAAGTCATTGTAGACGATCCTGCAAGGACCGGCGCCGTAGTGGACAGCCTGGAAGCGGTATTATCTCAGGCATTCAATTATAAGGACGATGCTTACACCATCATAAACCTGGATAGTCTCTTGGATACCATGAACACCATGACCAGCATGATGACTACCATGCTAGCGGGCATCGCCTCCATTGCTTTACTTGTTGGCGGCATCGGCATCATGAATATGATGCTTGTCTCCGTCACCGAACGAACCACGGAAATCGGCCTGCGCAAAGCCCTTGGCGCGCAGCCCAGACGCATACAGCTTCAGTTCCTGATAGAGTCGGTGGTGCTGTCAATATTAGGCGGCACGGGCGGTATCCTCTTGGGCAACCTGATTTCGCTGCTGGCTGCGATGGCCATAGGATTCACTTTTGCCATCTCTCCCAGCGCTACGCTCCTTGCTTTCAGCTTCTCTGCTGCGGTGGGCGTTCTGTTCGGCTGGGCGCCTGCCCGTAAGGCCTCCCGCTTAAATCCCATCGATGCCTTGCGAAGCAACTGACGGGCAGGAATTGCGCATCAGGCGGCGAATGCTTCCTTGATCTCACAAAGGAGAAGTCAAATGTTTAAAGTCCTTGTGGTGGAGGATGACCCCAATCTTAGGCAACTGATGTCCGTGTTCCTGCGCAGGAACGGCTTTGAAGTAATGCGCGCCCAGGACGGTGAGGAGGCGCTTTCCATCATGGAAAGTGCCATGCCGGACCTGATCGTTTGCGACATCATGATGCCCAGAATGGATGGTTTTGCGCTGACCCGTGATATACGCCAAGCTTACCCAGAATTGCCGATCCTGATGGTTACGGCCAGGGAAGCGCTGGAAGACAAGCGCAAAGCCTTTTCCATGGGCACAGACGATTACATGGTCAAGCCCATTGAACTGGATGAAATGCTGCTTCGGGTCAACGCACTGCTGCGCAGAAGCCGCATCGCCACCGAGCGGGAACTTCGCATTGGCGAAACGGTAATGAGTTATGACGCCTTGACGGTTTCCCGCAGGGATGTTACACTAAGCTTGACGAAGAAAGAGTTTTTACTGCTGTTCAAACTATTAAGCTATCCCGGCCGTACCTTTACCCGCAGCCAGCTGATGGACGAGTTGTGGGGTATGGATGCCCAGAGCGATGAGCGGACAGTGGATGTGCATATCAAGCGCCTGCGGGAAAAATGCGGTGATTTTCCGGAATTCCGCATCATCACCGTGAGGGGGCTTGGCTACCGGGCGGATAAACTTGCATGAACCATTTTTATCTGAAGAAGTTTCAGACGCGGCTGATGGTGGCGCTTTGCTTGATGATATTGATTTCGTCCGGCATCTCTTTTGGCGTGTCAACTGCGCTCTACAACAGGGAGCTTCGCCAGGAAATTCAAGCGGACCAGCATGATGTGGCCGTGAATGCCCTGGAACTGTATCAAAAAACACACCTGGCCGCGGCGGAGATCGCGAAAATTTCCACCAACGCCATATACCAGGTGGATATAATTCAGGACATTTCAGTCCTGAACTTGGATGCAGCGCAGCTAAACCGCCTTGAGGCAGGAGAAGTCGTACCCATTGTCCACAAATTTGTCAACCTGCCCCTGACCTATTTCAAAGCCGGCGACAGCATTTTTCAGGTGGGCATCCGCTCCCACATGAACATGTTCCGGAAGGCGTCTATACGGGCTTCCTCCACGCTGATGATATGCGCCTTCTCCTTTTTCCTGTTCGTGTTCCTTTACACCAGGCGGATGCTCAGGCCCATCAGCCGGCTGACGGAGGCTACACGCAAGGTGGCGCAAGGCGATTTTACCGTGCGCCTTACAATCAAGCGCCAGGATGAGCTGGGGCAACTTATGGATAATTTCAACCACATGGCCCAGGAGCTTCAAAGCATAGAATATCTGCAGAAGGATTTTATCAGCAACGTCTCCCACGAGTTCAAAACACCCATCGCATCCATCCAGGGGTTTGCGACGCTGCTGAAAAGCCCTGAAACCACCGAGGAAGAGCGCCAGGAGTATACCTCTATCATTATCAAGGAAAGCCAGCGGCTGTCCCGGCTATCTCAAAACCTGCTTAGGCTTTCCAAACTGGAATACCAGCAGCGGCTTACATCCGACGAAAAATTTTCTCTGGATGAACAGCTTCGGCAGACGGTTTTGTTATTGGAGCCGGAATGGGCGTCCAAGGAATTGCGTTGGGATGTGGACCTGGAAAACACCGTAATACACGGCGACGCGGAGCTGATGCAGCAGGTTTGGATCAACCTGTTGGGAAATGCCATCAAATTTTCGCCGCAGGGCGGAGAAATCGCCCTCTCGCTGTACGTAAGCGATGTAGTAAAGGTACGTATAAAAGATCAGGGCATCGGTATAGACGAAGCAACGCAAGCACGTATCTTCGAGCGGTTTTACCAGGGCGATACATCCCACGCCCATGAAGGAAACGGGCTGGGGTTACCCCTGGCCAAGCGTATTATCGACCTGCATGGCGGCGCACTGCGCGTGAAAAGCAGCCCAGGCCAGGGCAGCATATTCACTGTGGAACTGAAACGCGCGGACCCACCGGAAAGGAGCTTTCCATGACCCTCGCGGACAGACCCCTTCTTGCCAGGATCACCCTCAAAAGCATTCAGGAGCTGTCGGACAGCTATCTGCAAATGCAGTGCCGTTACCAGTCGGCCATACGGGAGGTACGCACAAAACTGGAGAACCTGGACGAGGAGTTTCAGCTCCGCCACAAACGAAATCCCATCCATCACATGCAAAGCAGACTGAAAACGGTGCAGAGCATTACGGAAAAGCTGCAGCGCAGAAATTTACCCGTTTCCTTCGCCTCGGCGGCAGAAAACCTGTACGACATAGCCGGCATCCGTGTCATTTGTTCATATATCAGCGACATCTATACCGTTGCGGATCTACTAAAAAACCAAGACGACATCGTGCTGATCAAAGAACAGGATTACATCACCACCCCCAAGAAAAACGGATATAGGAGTTTGCATCTTGTGGTGCAGGTGCCGGTGTTCCTTGCCGAAGGAAAGGTTTGGGTGCCGGTGGAGGTGCAAATCCGATCCATCGCCATGGACCTATGGGCAAGCCTGGACCATCAGCTGCGCTACAAGGAGCCCCAGCGCATTCCCAAAGAGCTTTCGGCGGAACTTTTGCGCACCGCAAAGGACATGGCGGAAATAGACCTTCGGATGCAGCGCATTTACAACATGGTAGAAAAGCTGGAAGGCAGCAACGCCTCAGGCAGCTGAGTACCGCATGGAACAACAAAACTCCGGGCATGCTACTCCCATACAATTGGGAGGGATGACATGGCCGGGGTTTTGTTTTGCATTCTGGCAGGGGCCGCCATGAGTTTTCAGGGTGTGATCAATGCCCGGCTGGGTGATAAGATAGGCTTGTACGAATCCAACGTATTTGTGCAGGGCACCGCTTTTTTGCTTTCCCTGATCGCCTTGTGGATATTGGGCAAGGGACAACTGGCCGGGCTCTTAAAAATGCCCTGGTATTACTGGATGGGCGGCGTGCTGGGGCTTACCATCACACTTACGGTAATGCTTGGCATACAAAACCTTACCCCCACCGTTGCCATTTCCGCTATACTGATCGCCCAGCTGTTGGCCGCCGCACTGATTGATGCGTTCGGAATCATTGGCACCGAAAAAGTGCCCTTCACCTGGAACAAATATGTGGGCATGGGGCTATTGATAGGCGGCGTGCTTTTGTTCAAGTGGAAAGGATAGCAGACCAAGTTGAAAACCATAGGATCTACATTGATGAAGCGGGCGTTCTTGTCAGGACATCCGCTTTCTGTTATAGTAAAGATAATTGCTCTTAGCAAAACACAAAGGATGGATACATATGATCGTCCGAAAAATCATGGAAAATGAACTGCTGGAATCTGACCATATATCTTCATTGAGCTTTCATTGGTCTTTGGATGCCCAGGGGAAAAGCCCTGAGGAATACGCCAAAGGTCTGCGGGCTACCACTTTTTCCAAAGGTGATTCCATCGTCACCGTTACCTGGGGCGCTTTTACCGATGATGGTGAAATGATGGCAAGCCTGTGTATTCTGCCCTATCAGATTGCATTTGACGGTCATCAGGTGCCTATGGCAGGCATCGGCGCCGTATGCACATATCCTCAGCACCGGCGCAAGGGAGCCGTTAAAGCGATGTTTACCGGCTTTTTGAACGAACTGTATGAGAAAAGGATGCCTTTCTCCTATCTTTACCCTTTCAGCGAGCAGTTCTATGGCAACTTGGGATACCACCGTTCCTGCGCCAGCATTCAATGGGAGTTTGACTTAAAAGCTGTCCCCAACGCACCCATCCCCGGTAACTTTCGTTTATACCGCCCCGGTGAATCCATTGATGATTTCAAAGCAGCCTATCAGGACTTTATTCCTCAGTGGAATATGATGGTGCGCAGGGATAATTTGGACTGGAAAACGATAATAACCGCCGACCCCTTCAAAGGGGAGACACATGCCTTCCTGTATAGGGATAAGAGCGGAAAGCCTGCTGGATATCTGGTCTTCGAAAAAAAGGTTGGCGATAAGGACCGCCGCCTTTTGAACTGCAAAGAAATCGCATTTGACAGCTTTGATACCTTAAAAGCCATCATGGCCTTTGCCAAAACCTTTTCCTCCGATTATGAGGGCATCTCCATATCCATGCCTTCCACTCTGGATCTTGGTTATTTCTGCGCCGATTATTCCCAGTCTGAGACCACTCGTCAAGTCAAGTTGAACGGCATGGTCCGTGTGGTTCATGCAGAGGAGGTGCTTCGCCTTGCCAAATATGCAGGCAGTGGAAGCCTTTCCCTTTATCTGCACGATGATTTCCTGCCAATGAACAACGGTCTCTACAACATCACCTTTGAGAATGATGCGGCAAAGGATATCGTGTTTACATCCATGCCCATATCCCCCTTCGGGAAGACCGGCGCGCAAAACGTGGATATCGAGATGACTGTCAACATATTCTCCGCCGCGATCCTTGGCAATTGCCAAACAGCCGATTTTGAGTATATGGACGGCGTCAAGGTCTATGCTGATCGGAAAACGGTGGACCGGGTATTCTACGCAAAGCCCTGCTGGATTAACAACTACTTCTAAACAATCGATTCTTCATTGGAGTGCATCGGAAGATGCGCTCTTTTTTCATTTGTCGAACGATTGATAAATTTACTGCATAAACACCCATTTTTCGAGGAAGGATAGTGACTGTACACAAGCTAATACAGCTAACAGCAAATGAGGGGGGACAAGCATGCTCAACCACGCCAAGCAGCGGGACAGACTGACGGTGGCACTAAACGGTGAACTGGACCACTTCAGCGCCATGAACATCCGCCGCGAACTGGATGAACTTATATCCGACCCGGGGGTACGCCATCTGATGCTGGATATGGCGGACCTGAAATTTATGGACTCATCGGGCATCGGCGTGATCCTGGGCCGGTACCGCATTCTGGCAGCCCGCGGAGGCAGCGTGTGGGTCAGGAATATGAATCCGCAGATCAACCGCATTTTTCAATTATCCGGCATGGCACAGATCATTCATGTGGCAAGGCAGGAATAGGAGGCACAACAATGAACGGCAGGAATCATATGCAGCTATCTTTTTTGGGTTGTCCGGAAAACGAATCCTTCGCCCGCGTCGTGATCGCCGCCTTTGCCGTACAGCTAAGCCCTACAGTATCGGAGATCGCCGACATCAAGACAGCCGTCAGCGAAGCGGTAACAAACGCCATCATCCATGGCTACGAGGGGACCCAGGGCATTGTGACCATGAACGCCTCCTATACACCAGGCGGTGTCCTGACGGTGGAAATATCCGACAAGGGCAAAGGCATTGCCGACGTAGCCCAGGCTATGCAGCCATTTTACACCTCCCACCCGGAGCAGGAACGTTCCGGAATGGGTTTTGCCGTGATGCAGACGTTTATGGACGACGTGGAGGTGACCTCCACCGTAGGGCTTGGCACGGTGGTGCGCATGCGCAAGACCATAGCGGCCGCCCGCCACGAATGAGCCAATGGATGAACTGGAACAACAGGATATCCTCAAGCTGATCGCCCGCGCCCAGGAGGATGACAAAGAGGCGCTGGAGGAATCGGTGCGCCGCAACCTGCCCCTGGTACGCTGCGTTTTAAAGCGCTTTTCCGCCTGGGGCCGGGATAGCGAAGAACTGTATCAGCAGGGCTGCATGGGGCTTGTAAAGGCCATCCAGCGCTTTGATCTGGATGCCGGCGTTCAGTTCTCCACCTATGCGGTGCCCATGATTTTGGGGGAACTGCGCAGGTTTCTACGGGACGACAGCCCTGTGCACGTTGCCAGGACCGACAGGGAACGGGCCACGCTGACCCGGAAGACCATCCGTATTCTCCGCCAGGCATTAGGCAGGGAGCCTACATTGCCGGAAATCGCAAAGGCAATGAGAATGTCCGCGGCGGAACTGGTACTGTTGATGGAAACCGGGAAGCAGCCCGTATCCCTGGACAGTTCCCCCACAGCCGACCAGAGGCTGTCCTGGGGAGAAATACTGCGTGACCCACGCAGCGAGGCCTGGATGGAACGTATGTTTTTGCGAGATCTGATCTCGCGCCTTCCCAAAACGGAGCAGTGGCTTCTGTATTTGCGCTATGCCGCTGAAAAAACGCAGGCGGAAACGGCGGAGCTGCTGCACATGACCCAGGTGCAAATATCCCGCTTGGAGGCACGGGTTAGGGTAACGCTTAGGGAACAGTGGAATGAAACGGGGTAATGTTTTTAGTAACAGCCTTCATGTATGGACCCAAGGTACAGGGGAAATGATGATTCCATTATTTCAAAAAAGTGATCACGGATGAGTCTTGGTCTAAGATCGATGAAAGGGATATCGCTAATATTGATCCATTGGTTTTCATCCTGTTGAAAATCCGTTTCAGTGGGTTTAAGTACCACATCACTTGCCAACTCAGCCAGGAAAATATGGTGTACACGGTGCGTATAATCAAAATACTTCTCCCGAAGCTCCTGATCGTCATAGATTTCCTCGCAGAGTGCTGCAAAGCGAATAATCTTCACCAGCCGCCCGGTTTCCTCCAGGCACTCGCGGATCACCGCTTCTTCCAGCGTTTCGAATTGCCGCTGGCCACCGCCTGGCAAGTCATAATAGATTTCGCCCTGGTGCCCTGTGCACCTGTTCAGCAATACCCTTTCCTCATGAACAATGATTGCCTTGGCAGCACTCCTGATTGCCATATTCCCCGCGCCCTTCCAATTGTTTATTTTTGTGAGGTACAGACAGGGCAAGGCCGCAAGCTCCTGTACTGGGCCTCATTTCTTTTGCTTTGATCGATGAGCATCAAGGGCAGATACTTTTCATTTACGCAAGGGCACAAGATATCTGTGTGGCAATATTCCCCGCCCCTCGGGTTATAGAAAATATCGCCCTCCACTGTTACAGTCGGTGAGTTGGATTCAGGCTCCGGCGGCCAATATTTCAAATTTCCTGTTCCTTCCAATACTGCTGTGTAATCAAAGATTATATCGGCTTCCCCACTGGGCGAAAGAATGCTCGCATTATATAGCGGCTGATATATGCCGTTTTCATAAAGGCCACGAAAAACAATAAGCCACGCCCGGCTTAAGGTTCCGTTTGGCAAGAGCCTTCTAGCATAAAAGGTGCAGTCCAGTTTAAGCTGATCCAGCCGCTCAATTGTTTCACCAAATTCCCGTACAATGACTATTTGGGCAGTGGATATGGCCTGTTGAAGCGATATATCGTTTTCATCGGGCAAACCTATATCCTGCCTTGGAGAGCCATCAGGGTCTCGGCCATAGGCCGATACAAACGCAGTCTTGTCCTGATAGCTCCATAACTTCCATGGTCCCTTTTCAGATGCCCATATTTTCCCTTGATCTATGGCTTTCTTTTTCTCTTGCGCGTTCTTTTTACATTCCTTAAGCCGCTCAGAAAAATCTTCCGGATCTACGACTATAATCTTTCCGGAAGAAGAATCAATATATACGGTATAATATACATTCGCGTTTTCCTTATAGAAGAACAAAACCTGCCAGCGGCGCGGCACAACGCTACTTTGACGGGTGTAGGCCTCACACAAATCAACTTCCGCAGTGAACTCTGCCATGATCTTCTTGTCATAACCGCAGGCTGCCAAAAACTGTTCCTCAGCGATCCGTACAGCCTCTTCCCTGGGCATATCCCCAGGGGCGGACTTTATTGCCGAATCTGCCAGCGCAGGCATGCAGGCCATAAAAATAAGCATGACAACAATCAGGGAACACTTTTTCACTTGTCCTTCCTCCATACGCATTCACTGGAAACTTCAACCATTAGACGAATACGCAAGAAGGAATCTTCCAAAAGCAAAAAGTTTGCTCAATGCTGCTTACTTTTTTTGAATGGTGCAAACCGAGGAGGAATCTCCGACCCTGTCGGGCGATTCAAAATCGCCCTTATCTCTGCAATGGGCTGACAGGCTTTTCTTCCACTATGCTTCCTTTATCGTTTTCCCCATCATGACCATGTCGTCCCAGGTTGTAAAGCTTCGTTTCAGATAAAAACCTTCCGTATCATCTGTCCTGGAGGTAAATAAATACATTCTCCAAATTCCCATTGATATAAGCTGTCTTTCCAGTTCTATTAAGAGTTCCGATCCTATGCCGGTGCCCCGAAGATCATGAGCAACACAAAAGTCCTTGATAAAAAACTGTATGCAGTTAAAATAAATCTCTTTTTCACCAACAATCATCCCAGTAATAGTATCATGTGAATCCTTGCTGACAATGCCAAGAAATCCTTCGCAGTGCATTATCTGAGAAAGCTTTTGAAAAGCGGTTTCCTCATCCCACTCGTCATTCCATGGCGGAGCATTATATGTTTTGACGTACAACTGCGCAAGCTCCGGCAAATATATAGGCTGTATGGCCTCAAATGTCATAGCTCTTCTCCAATTCATCAATACTATTACAATCGAAGATCCCTGCATATACACTATGCCTATGCCAACTATCGGACCGTCAACTACAGAAGTTATGGTATACTGGTAATGAATACGTCAGTGGTAGAGGACAGCAAACGCCTGCCTGTACCGGCATCCACTCGTCCCTCTTGCTTCCTTCCCCACCGCGACATGTCACCTGAGGGCTACGCCCGAAGGATCCTTTGCAGCAACTTATATACCAAGGACAAGATCCTTCGGGCGGAGCCCTCAAGATGTTGACTTATGATATCCATAGAGCCTTAATGCCTTGCCAAATATCGAAATGAACCTTGGCGGGGGTGTGACAGCTTGGTAAATCCAATCAACCTTGCCTGAATGCCGTAGGGGCGATTTGTAATCGTCCGCCAAGTGACATATCCTGACCGCAACATGCGGGCGATTACAAATCGCCCCTACGGCGTTTTTTGTATGTTGACTTCTCTACCGGGGCTTGAGAATTCCGTTACTTCTGTAGTTGTCGAAGTACTAACGCGCTTCTAAATACCTTTGCTGCCCCAGTTCATAATAATCTCCGCCGTAACAGTCCACCGCCACAATGAGAGGCAGATCGGTAAGCGTCAGCCTTTTGATGGACTCCGTACCCAAATCCTCATAGGCCACCACCTCGCAGGCTGTGACACATTCCGCCATCAGCGCCGCGGCGCCGCCTACAGCGGCAAAATAAACAGCAGGATGATCTTGCATGGCAACCACTACCTGCGGTGATCGTTTGCCCTTGCCGATCATAGCCCGAAGGCCCAGGGATAAAAGAAGAGGCGTATACGCGTCCATCCGGGTGCTGGTGGTAGGCCCGATGGACCCCACAGCTCTTCCCGGCGGTGTGGGCGTCGGCCCGGCGTAATACAGCGTTTGTCCCTGTAAAGAAATGGGCAGAGGTTCTCCCCTCTCAATGGAACGTGCCATCCGTTCATGGGCTGCATCCCTGGCGGTATAGACCACGCCGGACAAAAGCACGCTATCCCCAGCATGAAGATTTTTCACGATTTCTAGGGATAGGGGCGCCGTCAAACATATGGCCATGGAATCACTTCCTTTAGGAAATGTAGATTGGTTGCGCCTGCCTGCATATACTTTGCGTTTCAGACGGGCGACATGACAAATCATTGCAAACCTTGCGCAGTTTTGAAAAGATCCTTCGCTGCGCTCAGGATGACAGCAGGCGAGGCAAATCATCATACACCGTTTATACACTATCCGCTGCATATGAAGCTCAGCAAGCCCTACAGCACCGCCTGTGCATGCCTCGTCACATGGCAGCCTACGTTCACCGCCACAGGCAGACCGGCAATATGGGTGGGATATGTCCGAATCTTCACTGAAAGGCAGGTGGTTCTGCCCCCGAACCCCTGGGGGCCAATCCCCGTCTCATTTACAAGTGCCAGCAAATCCTTTTCCAGCGCGGCATAAAAGGGATCTGAGTGCTCTTCATCCAAAGGAACCAAAAGCGCTTCCTTTGCCATCTGCGCCACCTTTTCAAAGGTACCGCCTATGCCCACTCCCAATATCATGGGCGGACAGGGATTGGGCCCGGCTAACCGAACCGTTTCCAGAACGAACTTTTTTACGCCGTCAAGTCCGTCAGAAGGATTGAGCATGGATACACGGCTCATATTTTCGCTTCCGAAGCCCTTGGGGGCCACCTCAATTTTCAATTCATTCCCAGGAACTATGCGGGTATGAATCACCGCAGGTGTATTGTCACCGGTATTCTTGCGCCGAAAAGGGTCTATAACAACCGATTTTCGCAGAAAGCCTTCCTCATACCCCCCACGCACCCCTGCGTTTACGGCTTCCTCCAAGGAGCCGCCTGTGATATGCACATCCTGGCCGATGGTTATAAAGACCACCGCCATTCCCGTATCCTGGCAGATGGCCATTTTTTGAGTTCTTGCAACCTCCGCGTTCTTTTGAAGGATCAGCAATATCTCACGGGCTGGGGGATATTCTTCCTCAACCCCTGCCTTTTTCAGCGCACAGCCAATATCCTCATTCAAAAAGCAGTTGGCACGGATACACAGTTCTTTCACTGTATCGGTGATTTGGCCGGCGGATATAATTCGAAGGTTTTCCATAGGTCCTCCTGTTAATTGTTCAGGAATTCCTTTACCCTAAGGGATGCTGCATAGGCAGCGTTTTTCTTTTCTCCCGAAGCTGTCAGCTTGTCCACCGCTTCCCTGAGCGTTTTTCCGCTCAGCATAGCCTCCAGAATGCGGGCCTCCAGACTGATGACCGGCCCTTGCAGTTCCTCTGCCTTCGGGACCTCATTCAGATCCAGTACCAGGCAGTACTCCCCTTTTTCCACGTTTGGGTTTTGGCGCATGGTTGTGAGTACGTCCAGCACATTTCCACGGATAGTCAATTCATAACGCTTTGTCAAGTCACAGCAGACAGCGACCCGTGCTACAGGAAAGGTTTCGGCAATGGCTTCCATCAGTTCCACTACCCGGTGGGGCGATTCGTGCATTACCGCCACAGGCACGCCTTGTCCAATCTTCGCCAGCTTCTCCCGAAGCTCCTTTTTCTGCCGGGGCAAAAAGCCGTAGAAGGCAAATTCCGCCGTGTCAAACCCACATATGGAAAGTGCCGATGCCATGGCGGTGGGGCCAGGAACAGGCAACACGTTAATCCCAGCCTCCCAGGCAGCTTTTACCAGCTGATAGCCGGGATCGGAGATGGCAGGCGTTCCGGCATCGGTAGTTAATGCTACGTCGATATTGTTCGCCAGCATTTTTTCAATGATCTTGCGGGATTTGTTTCCCTCATTGTGCTCATGACAGCTGGTCAGCGGCGTATGGATTTCAAAATGGGCGGTGAGCTTCATGGTGACACGGGTGTCCTCAGCCGCAATGAGGCCCACGTTTTTAAGTGTTTCCACAGCCCGGGGGCTCATATCGCCAAGGTTGCCGATGGGGGTAGCGACTACGTACAAGGTTGGCATAAATACACCTCACACCCTTTCCACCACCCGCAGCTTGGCGCTGCGGGCACGGGCGTTGCGGGCTACTTCCTCTGCTGTTGGCTTCACCGCACCTCCTGCCAGCACCTTGCCCACCGGCTTTTTGCCGCACATGCATATGGGCGCTTTGGGCGGGCAGACACATGGGTTTTGCATGGTGCGGAAGGCGATTTTCACAAGCCTGTCCTCCAATGAATGGAAGGTGATAACGCACAGCCGGCCGCCTGGCTTCAAACAATCCACAAAATCGGAAAGTGCCTGATTAAGCGGTGCCAGCTCATCGTTTACGGCGATACGGATGGCCTGGAAACTCCTTCGGGCGGGATGGCCCTCATCCTTCCTTCGCACCGCCTTGGGAATGGCGTCATCTATAATGCGCACCAGATCACCCGTGGTTAATACCGGCGTGTTCCGCCGCCTTTCCACTACAAACTGGGCGATGCGGGCCGCCCAGCGCTCCTCCCCATAATCCAGGAGCACTTTTGTCAATTCCTGCTGGGAAACGCTTTGAAGCCATTCTGCCGCTGAAATGCCGGAGTCCGGGTCCATGCGCATGTCCAGCGGTGCATCCTCATGATAGGAAAAACCCCGCTCAGGCGTATCCAGCTGGTACGAGGAAACGCCCAAATCCAGCAGTGCCCCATCAAGCTTAGGCGCGCCGGCTTCCTTCAGCAGTTCCTTTACATCATGGAAATTCCCACGGATAGGTTGAAAGCCAGGATATGCCTCCAGCTTTCTGGAAGCAGCCTCGATGGCTGCCTTGTCCCGGTCTATGCCGTACAATATTCCGCTTTCCCCGGCTTTTTGCATTATGGCCGCGCTATGGCCGCCTCCCCCCAGTGTACCGTCTGCATAGACGCCGCCAGGCTTAACATCAAGCCACGTAAGAACCTCACTTAGCATCACCGGTTCATGATAAAATTCCATGGGCCCTCCAAATACTCTCCGATTTACCCACTACATCACGCAAGGCTCTCATCCTTAAGGCCTAGCATGCCACGCAGTGCCCCAGCCAGGTACAGGGAACCCGCGGCAATGATGACGCCTTCCGGCCCAGCAAGTTCCATTGCCAGCTGAAGCCCTTCCTCAAGGCTAGCAGCAGCCTCAGCCGCGCAGCCTTCCTCCTTAAAAAGCTCCGCCAGCTCTATAGCTGGCATGGCCCTGTGATTGTCAGGTGTGACGGTGACGGCCTGTTCAGCCAAAGATGCCAAATCTTCAATCATTTTGCTATTGAGCTTTTCCCGAAGCACACCGGTTAACAGCACCCGCTTTTCCTTATGGAGAAACAGGTCCGAAAAACTGCGCAGTGCCTCCACGCCCTGCGGATTGTGTGCCCCATCCAGCAGCACCCTGGGTGAATTTCCGATCCATTCCAGCCGCGCCGGCCAGCGGACGCACTCCATACCCTTACGCATTTTCTCCCGGCTTATGGGAAAGCCGGTCAGCAAATCCAAAGCTGCAAGTGCTGTTAAAGCATTTTCCACCTGGTGCAGCCCTGGCAAGGGAATATACACATCCTCCATTTTGCCCCTGGGCAGGTCAAAATCCGCACGGCTGCCAAAGGCATCCGCCTGATGGAATACCGCCTGCCTGTGGCGAAGGGCCGTCAAAGACGCCTGCTTTTGTACGCAGACAGCGCGCACTACCGCCTCAGCCTCCTGGCGGGCGGGATACAGTACCGCAGGGATACCGGGCTTGATGATGCCCGCCTTCTCCCCCGCAATCTTCTCCAGCGTATCGCCCAGGTATGCCATATGATCCATGCCCAGCGCTGTGATAACCGACACAAGTGGTGTTATTACATTGGTTGGGTCCAGCCTTCCGCCCAGGCCCACCTCCACCACGGCGATATCCACTTTCTCTTCCCGAAAGATCAAAAATGATGTAGCTGTGCCAAGCTCAAAAGCGGTAGGGCAGATCCCCTTAATTTGAAGGCTGTCTGCAGCTTCCTTTACCCTTGTCACGGCCCGGGATAGAACATCATCGGATACAGGCGTTCCGTTTATTCGGATGCGCTCATTGTAAAACTGCAAAAAAGGAGAAGTATACAGGCCCACCTTCAATCCGCAGGCACGCAGCATGCTGTCCAGCATGGCGCATACCGAGCCCTTGCCATTGGTGCCCGCCACATGAATGGCGGGCACCGGGGTCATGGGAATTTGCAATTGATTGAGCAATTCACGGGTGTTTTCCAGCCCGTTTTTAGCTCCCGTATATTGTGCGCCGTGGATATAGGCTATCGCTTGTGCAGCGTTCATTCGCCCATCCCTTTCAGTTCGGCGATGCGCATTTGCAGTGTCGCTGCCATGGCCTGATTGGTGGCCAGTTTCTCTTTTTCCTGCTCCACCAATTGAGCCGGGGCCTTTTGCATAAAGCCTGGATTATTCAGTTTCCCCGCCGCACGCTCAATTTCCTTCAAAAGGTTCTCATGTTCTTTCTCAAGCCGTGCGATTTCTTTTTCAAAATCCACAAGGTCGCCCAGAGGTATGAACAATTCTCCCGCGGCGCATACGGCGCTCACCGTCTTCTCTGTGACGGCTGCCCTGTCTTTTAAAATCTCGCTGTGAGAAACACCTGCCAGCCGTTGGAAGTACTGCTCGGCACTATTCAGCGTTTCTGCCCAGCCATCTGACGGCAGCAGCATCAAGCGTGTACGCTTTCCGGCGGCCACATTCATTTCGGACCGCAGGTTGCGGATGGTCTTGATCATATCCATCACGCCCTGCATATGGTCTTCGTCTGAAGTAAAATCGTATGCGGGGTTGATATTTGGCCAGCCGGACAGCATCAGGAACCCTTCCGAACCGGGCAGGCTTTTATACACAGCTTCCGTAAGGAACGGCATGAATGGGTGCAGAAGCTTTAGCAGTGTCTCCAGCACGTGCAAAAGCACCGCCTGGGCTGTAGCGCGGCTGTCAGCATCTTCGCCCATCAGTCGGCCCTTGGAAAGCTCAATATACCAGTCACAGAACTCCGACCAGGCAAAATCGTAAATCTTCTGGGCAGCCAGGCCAAAATCGCCATCCTCCATGTGGGCGGATACTTCCCTGATCGCCTTAAGGCTGCGGGAGAGGATCCATTTATCCGGCAGCAGAAGCGTTTTGCCGGCCAGTTCTTCCCTTGTCTCGGTATACATAAGCACGAAGCGGGAGGCGTTCCACACCTTGTTGGCAAAATTTCTGGCCGCCTCCACCTTTTCGGTAGAGAAACGGGTATCGTTGCCGGGGCTCACGCCCATGGCCAGAGAAAAGCGAAGCGCATCGGCGCCGAACTGATCAATGATATCCAGTGGATCCACGCCGTTGCCCAGGGATTTGGACATCTTGCGGCCCTTATCGTCCCGCACCAGACCGTGGATGAGCACGGTATGGAAGGGCGTTTCCCCCATTTGCTCGATGCCGCTGAAAATCATCCGGGCTACCCAGAAGAAGATGATGTCATACCCTGTCACCAGCACATCGGTGGGATAGAAGTATTTCAGATCCTCCGTGTTTTCAGGCCAACCCAGGGTGGAGAAGGGCCACAAGGCCGAGGAGAACCAGGTGTCCAGCACATCCTCATCCTGGTGAAGGTGTGTATTGCCGCACTTTAAACAAGCTGCTGGTTCTTCCCTGGCCACGGTCATATGGCCGCAGTCGTCGCAATACCAGGCGGGTATCCGGTGTCCCCACCACAACTGCCGGCTGATGCACCAGTCACGTATGTTCTCCATCCAGTTATAATACGTTTTGGAAAACCGCTCCGGCACAAAGTTTGTTTTGCCTTCCCGAACCGCTTGCAAGGCCGGCTCGGCCAAAGGCTTCATATTCACAAACCACTGGCGGCTCACCAGAGGCTCCACGGTCTTGTGACAGCGGTAACAGGTGCCCACGTTATGGGTATAATCCTCAATCTTGACCAATAGACCCAGATTCTGAAGGTCTTCCAGCACACGGCGGCGGCATTCCTGTTGAGTAAGGCCAGCGTACTTCCCCGCAGCCTCATTCATGGTGCCGTCATCATTGGTCACCCGCAAAATGGGCAAATTGTGGCGCTGGGCCACCTCAAAGTCATTGGGATCGTGGGCCGGCGTCATTTTCACAGCGCCGGTGCCGAATTCCTTGTCCACATAGCTATCTGCAACCACGGGTATCTCCCGGTCCAAAAGCGGCAGGATCACCGTTTTGCCCACCAAATGCGTATAGCGCTCATCCTCCGGGTTCACAGCCACGCCGGTATCGCCAAGCATGGTCTCCGGCCTTGTGGTAGCCACCACAACGCCGGCGCTTCCGTCTAAACCAGGATATCGGATGTGCCATAGGTGGGAGGCTTGCTCCTCATACTCCACCTCGGCATCAGAAAGGGCAGTCTTGCACACGGGGCACCAGTTGATGATGCGGTCGCCCCGGTAGATGAGGTCCTTCTCGTACAGCCGCACAAACACTTCCCGCACAGCCTTGGAGCAGCCATCATCCATGGTGAAGCGTTCCCGGCTCCAGTCGCAGCTGGCGCCAAGGCGGCGAAGCTGGCGGGTGATGCGCCCGCCATACTCTGCCTTCCATTTCCAGGCACGATCCAAAAATGCTTCCCGGCCGATATCCTCTTTTTTCAGGCCTTCCTTGGCCATTTGCTCCACGATCTTCACCTCAGTGGCGATGGAAGCGTGATCCGTTCCCGGCAGCCACAGCGTGGCGTCGCCCTTCATGCGGTGATAGCGCACTGGGGCGTCCTGCATAAGGCAGTCCATGGCATGGCCCATATGCAGTTGTCCCGTAATGTTAGGCGGCGGCATCACAATGGTGAAGGTTTCCCTTCCCGGTATCCGGCGGCCCTCAAAAGCGCCGGACGCTTCCCATTCCTGATAAATTTCCCCTTCTATCGCCTGCGGATTGAATACTTTTTCCATTTCCATATAATCAATATTCTCCTTCAATGAATACTTTTAACAGGACCAGTGCATTAAGCCTTAAGACGATCCTTGCCGAATCCATGGCTGATCCCCTCCCAAGCCAATAAAAAAAGAACTGCCCGCGTCCCGAAGGACGGAGCAGCTCCGTGGTACCACCTTGCTTCGCGGTAATGAACCGCCTCTGTGCACGATCACGGGTGCCACCGGGCAGAGTAATAAAGCAATTTGCTCTTTCCCCCGCCGCCCTCCAAAGCGACCTTCCGCCTGCATGTACTTGCAGAGCCTTTCAGCCGGCGAGCTCCGCTCTCTTAAAGACTGCAGATGTACTCCTCTTTTTCTCAGGGCGATGATGTTATGGAATCAGGCCTTTTTCTTGTCTTCTTCCATCTTGACGACCTGCTTGCCGTCATAATAGCCGCAATGCTTGCAGACCCGGTGGGACATCTTCATCTTGTGGCACTGGGGGCATTCCACAATACCGGGAAGGGTCAGCTTCCAGTTGGCCCGGCGGCTGTGCTTGCGCGCCTTGGAAGTTCTATACTTGGGAAGAGCCATGACTACACCTCCTCATCCTTTTTAAGCATCTGCAGCGCCTCAAAAGGATGCTTTATCTGCATTTCCTTCCGGCATGTGCAATGATTCTTGTTCAAGTTTTCTCCGCACACCGGGCAAAGTCCTTTGCAGTTCTCCCCGCACACAAAGCGCATGGGCAGGTCAAGAACAGCCAGGGACAGCACCAAATGGCTTAAGTCCAGCGAGTTGCCCTCGAAAGCAAACTTATCCGGATCCTCCGGATCGCCGTCCTGCACGAAGATTTCCCGAAAGGGAACCTTCAAAACCACCTGTGCCGAGCCTAAGCACCTGGCACAGCGGGCATGAGCGGTGGCTGTAAGCTGTCCCGCAATCAACACACTTTTCCCGGCGGCGCTATATGTACCGCTGAGGGCCACCCCTTCAAAGGAGACCGGTTCCCCCAGAATGTCCTGGGTGGGAATTTCGCCGCCAAGCTCAAAGAAAAACTCAGTGCCTTGCGAACGAAGTGCCCGGGAAATATCCAAAAGCATGCCTTCACCTCAAAATGTGACCGTCGCCTATTATAGAATGTAGTGCGATATTTGTCAATCTTTATTTTTACTAGCTTTACTTTAAAGCAACAAGTTCCAACGTATCCCTTGCGATGACGATCTCTTCATTGGTGGGGATCACTACGATCTTCACCTTGCTGTCGTCGGTGGATATAATGGCTTCATCGCGGGTGTTGTTCCTGTTCAGATCCAGCTTGGCGCCAAGGTATTCAAAGCCTTCCATGACCATGCGCCGGATGTTGATGTTGTTTTCGCCGATGCCTGCGGTAAACACGATTACGTCCACCCCGTTCATGGCGGCGGCATACGCACCGATGTACTTGCGGATACCGTACACCAGCATCTCCCGGGCGGTGATAGCGTCCTCATGGCCATTTGCAGCTGCGGCGTCGATATCGCGCATATCGCTGGAGATGCCCGAAAGGCCGATGAGGCCGGACTTCTTGTTGAGGATGTCCAGCACCTCATTCACCGTTTTGTGATCGTTATTGGCAATGAACTGCACCACGGCCGGATCTAGATTGCCGGAGCGGGTACCCATCACGACACCTTCCAAGGGCGTGATGCCCATGCTGGTATCGATGCACTTGCCATCCTTCACCGCTGCCAGGGAGGAGCCATTGCCCAAATGGCAGGTAATGACTCGGAGTCCTTCCACAGGCAGGCCCAGGAATTCGGCGGCGCGCTTGCTCACATAGCGGTGAGAAGTGCCGTGGAAACCGTAGCGGCGCACCTTCAAGCGGGTATAGTATTCCTTGGGCACGCCATACAGATACGCTTTTTTGGGCATCGTTTGATGGAAGGCCGTATCGAACACAGCCACATTGGGGGTGTTCGGCATAATCTTCTGGCAGGCGCGGATACCCATCAGGTTGGCGGGATTGTGCAGAGGTCCCAGGGGAATATTCTCCTCAATTGCGGCAATAACAGCTTCGTTGATCAATACGGAACCTGAGAACTTTTCCCCGCCGTGCAGCACGCGGTGTCCTACCGCACCGATTTCGTCCATGCTTTTCACAACGCCCTTTTCCTTGTCGGTCAGTGCGGCCAGCATGTACTGGATGCCTTCCACATGATCCTTCATGGGTGCCTGGGCTTCGAACACCTTGTTCCCCGCGGTTTGCTTGATCTGGCTGCCTGCGATGCCGATGCGCTCCACCAAGCCTTTGGCCAGGATGGACTCATCCTGCATATCGATCAATTGGTACTTCAGCGACGAGGAACCGGCGTTCAGAATCAGAATTTTCATTTGATTAATTCTCCCTTTAAGCTATTACTGCGCCTTGACGGCGGTGATGGCTACGACACTCACGATATCTTCCACAGAACAGCCGCGGCTCAGATCGTTCACAGGTTTGTTCAGACCCTGGACAATAGGTCCGATGGCCTCCGCACCCGCCAGGCGCTGTACCAACTTGTAGCCGATGTTGCCGGCCTGCAGATCGGGGAATACCAACACATTCGCATGGCCGGCCACCGGGCTGCCGGGGCTCTTCAGCTTGCCAACGGATTCCACCAGCGCAGCATCCGCCTGAAGTTCGCCATCCACATTGAGACCAGGAGCCAGTTCCTTGACTTTCCTGGTGGCTTCCTGCACCTTTGTTACCAGCTCATGAGAAGCACTACCTTTGGTGGAGAAGGAAAGCATGGCCACCTTTGGATCCATACCTGTCAGTTCCTTGCCCGTTTTTGCGCTGGCGATAGCAATAGCGGCCAGCTCGTCCACGGTGGGATTGGGTATTACGGCGCAGTCACCAAAAACCAGAACACCGTCGTCCCCGTAATTTTTGTTGGGAAGCTCCATCAGAAAACAGGAGGAAACTACCGAAATGCCCGGCGCTGTCTTGATGATTTGCAATGCAGGGCGCAGCGTATTGCCGGTGGAATTGATGGCGCCGGCCACCATACCGTCGGCGTCCCCGGCCTTTACCATGACGGTGGCAAAATACAGCGTATTATTGCGGACCAGCTTGTCCGCTTCTTCGATGGTCATGCCCTTGCTCTTGCGAAGGTCATACAAAAGCTGCGCATAGGGTGCAGATTTTAAGCTGACGGCAGGGTCTTCTATATGGACGCCCTCAAGGTTCACCTGAAACTGGGCGGCTACTTTCTTAATTTCATCTGCTGGACCCACCAGCGTAACGCGGGCGACGCCTTCCGCCACAATGCGGGCCGATGCCCGCACGGTGCGGGGCTCTGTCCCTTCCGCCAGTACGATATGCTTCACATTTTGCCTGGCTTTTGTTTTGATCTTCTCCAGAACAGACATAAAAAAGCCTCCTTGACATAAAAATGAACGCGAAAAACGCGCCTACTCTTCCAACCAATCTATTATACAGGATTTCCAGGTGAAAATAAAGGGTTATATATGCTAAAATGAGAATAAACTTGTGCCCAAATGGAAAATACCCATGAAAAACAAAGGAAAGGAACCTCATATGGCCTTTTCGTCAACATCCCGCGTATGCGGGGTGATCTGTGAATACAATCCCTTCCACAAGGGACACGCATACCAATTGCAAATGGCCAGGGAATTATCCGGCGCTCAGGTGCTGGTGTGTGTCATGAGCGGGCCTTTCACCCAGCGTGGCGACGCGGCGATCCTATCCCCCGGGCTGCGGGCGGAAATGGCGCTTTCCTGCGGCGCGGACGTGGTGGTGGAACTGCCTGCCGCTTATGCCGTGCGGGAAGCAGAATTCTTTGCGCTGGGCGGCGTGTCCATCTTGGAGGCGCTGAAAGCAGACTGTATTTCCTTCGGCTGTGAGAATGAGGATCTAATAAGCTTACAGCAAGCGGCGATGCTATTGGAAAAGCCGACGGATGCTTTTCAGCAAGCCTTGCGCTCAGGGCTTAAAAAAGGCCAATCCCATGCAAAAGCCCAAGGCAGCGCCTTGCAGGATTGCCTGGATCATGTTAAGGGTGGCGTCGTATCCGCCCCCAACAACGTGCTGGCCATATGCTATCTTCGGGCAATGCTCCGTATAAACAGCGCCATGGTGCCCGTTCCTGTGAAGCGTCTTGGGGATTATCATGATACCGGCTTTAAGGAGGGCTTTGCCTCCGCCACCGCTGTCCGGGAAGCCATACGCCGGGGCAACTGGCACCAAATGGATAAAATGATCCCGGAAGATGCGCTGCCGCTGCTTTTGAAAGCTTTGGAGGATGGCGCAGTTCACCGCCCGGAGGCGCTGGATATGCTGCTTCGGGAGAAACTTCGACACCTGAATGAAGATTCGCTGCTTCAATTTCCCAACGTCAGTGAGGGGCTGGAACACCGTATTACTCGCCTTTCCCCCATGCACGCATCACGCCAAAGCCTGCTTGCCGCCCTGAAAACAAAACGGTATACTCATGCCCGGCTAAACAGGCTGCTGACGCACATATTGCTGGATATGACATCAAGCTGCCTGAACCAATGCAATCCCCAATCCTTCCGCCTTCTGGGCTTTCGCCCGCATGCCAGGAGCTATTTGAGCTCCCTGCCCAAGGGGCTTTTGTATACGAAAGCCGCCCGCCAGGCGAAGGATGCTTCCTTCCTTTTGGACATGGCAGCTTATGATTTTTGGTCAATGGGCACCGGCCTTCCCCTGGGCGAAGGATACAGGCAGAAGATTTCAATAACATGATGCTCTTCCTGTAACCCCCTCGCATGTTTATAGCATTCTTTGATGATGAATTGGCAAAACCTAAATTTGGTGCTTGAATGATGGCTCAAAATAAATTTTGACGATTGCTCTTTCTACCTGATCCGTGTGTTATAATGCATATGAAAATATATGCAAGGAGCTTATGAATGAATATTGGAAAAATAGCGGAACTTAGAATCGGAGACCTCATAGCTAAGCTTCCCATCATTCAAGGCGGGATGGGTGTTGGCGTTTCCCTGTCCGGTTTGGCTTCAGCCGTTGCCAATCAAGGAGGCATAGGCGTGATTGCAGCCGCGGGAATAGGTATGTTGGAATATGATGGATCGTCCAATTATCTTGAGGCAAATTTAAGGGCGCTGCGAAATGAAATCAGGAAAGCACGAAAGCTCACACAAGGCATTATAGGCGTTAACATTATGGTGGCACTTTCAAACTTCGCTGAACTTGTTAAAACATCTGTAGAGGAGGGTGTAGATGCCATTTTTTCCGGGGCCGGGTTGCCGCTGAACCTCCCCGAATATCTTGGCAAATCATCCAGAACCAAACTCATCCCCATTGTCTCATCAGCAAAAGCTGCAACCCTTCTCATTAAAAAATGGGCAGGCAAGTACAACTATATTCCGGATGCTTTTGTGGTGGAAGGCCCCAAGGCAGGTGGACATCTCGGTTTCAAGCCGGAGCAGATCAACGATCCGGAATGTGCGTTGGAAAAAATCGTTGTGGATGTGGTGAACAGCGTAAAACCGTTTGAAGATGAGTTTGGCAAGCCGATTCCGATTATCGCAGGCGGTGGCATATATACCGGCGAAGATATGTACAATATCATGAAACTTGGTGCAGCGGGGGTACAAATGGCGACCCGATTCGTTACCACCGAAGAATGCGATGCATCAATCGGTTTCAAAAATGCCTATATACATGCCAGCGAGGAAGATATAGGCATCATTAAAAGCCCGGTTGGCCTGCCTGGTAGAGTGATCGTTAATGATTTTATCCACAGCGTTAACGCGGGAAATAAAACTCCATTCCATTGCCCCTATCACTGCATCACCACCTGCGAATACAAAAACAGCCCCTATTGCATTGCGCTTGCGCTCATCAATGCCAAAAAAGGAAATCTCAAAAACGGCTTCGCTTTCGCAGGCGCAAACGCTTTTAAGGCATCTGAAATATTGCCTGTAGGGGAAGTTTGCGATTTCATAAAGAACGAATATATGCAAGCAGCCGTCAGCGACCCCGAAAAAGGCGGCGTGCAATAAATAAGTGATCAACTATAAAAGCAAGCGGGCAGGGCTCTTGCTCCTGCCGCTTGCTTTTTACGTTTTTTCATAGCCCATCAATAGGAAAGCTCCGCCGGCCTCCCGTTTCGATACATATCCGCCAGCGCCGCAAGTTCCTCCTTAAATTCCTTCGTAGTCTGATCCGGACCCTTTTTCAATGTATCCAGTATGGTCAGTGAAAAAGCTTCTGTGCCGAATATAGCCCAATCCTTACTCAAGCGCATATGGGCGCAGCCGTTCATTTCCTTGGAAAACTGAAACCGGCTCTCCGTTCCCCTTAGGTTAGGCTCGCCAACGATCAGGTATTTTCCGTTCACCATGTTTTCATACAGCGCGACACAGCCAACCTCGTCAGCTTCTTTATATGCCCTTTGAAGACTTTTTCGTTTCTCCCGCGTATCCATGGCCATACCCCATTTCCTTTAATAAATCAGATAACAAATGCAACCGTTCCGATAAAAGCTCGTCATCCTTCTGCAGCACATCTTGAAACAAGCGAATATCCTCGTCGATGAGCGGATTATCAAGACAGACTTCCACCGTCATGGCATCCCCTTGTAGGGGAATACGACCCAGCTGTGGCTTTCCGTCATCATATAATTTGGGATACCTGTAGGCATCCTGAAAGTGCTGCTTGGCCCGGCAAATCAAAATAGCAAGATCCAGCACACGGTGCAGGGGAAGTTCCTCCGACTGGCGCGACCACTTTTCCCCCGTATAACGCCATACCTTGGCGGATATATCCACCTTGCCCCGGTCATTCCACTGGGCCAGCCCCAGGGACAAACCCTGGGCATCGGTATGATAAGCCATGCGCCCGTCTACATTGGCATAGTTTTCACTGACGATCACAGGCTTGTGCTTGAGTGTTACAGGAATTTTCATCTGGTTTCCCTCGCTTTAAGTATTTTACTAATTTAGTATATTACTGATTTCCGATGATGTCAAGTTATTGTTCGATTTTGGGAATTGCATTCACCTTTCCTTTCATATCCCCTATAAGCTGTAATGCATAGATGAAAGCGCTCCTCTTCCTACGATTGAAGGAAGAGGAGCGCTTTCATATTCTGGTATAAGAACGCCATTATTCCTGCAGGTACCCCTTTTCGGGCATAAATCCGAATTTCTCCAGGATCTGCGCCGCAAAACTGATATAGGACGCTGGAATGGTTTCCCCGCAGTGACGCATGGGCAGTGGCGATTGCATCCACTGCGGCCCATAGGCCAGGCAATGCTCGAAGCACTTGTTGGTATTGGCAAACACGTTTCCGCCAGCCAAGCTAGCGGTATTGTTAAGCACGGCGTCTATCATCCCCTGCACCTGATCGGAGCATGATTTGGCGAGGGTATCATCCCCCGCGCTGGCGGCTGTAAGCATCCGCATTAACGTGGAAGCAAAGCAATTGGCACTGCTGAGCAAAAAGCCGGGATATCGTACCTTGTTCATAGCGAACCAGTCAAAGTAGGCTCCTTCCATACCACGCACAAAATAGATACCGCCAAAGTCCAGCCCTGAGAGCAGCGCTCGGTCCGTCCCGCTGGTATCCTTAAACAAGTAGAAATTGGGATATTTCCCAGCCAGAAGGCTCAGTGTTTCCGGAGCGATCTCATTTTTCGTCATTTGGGGCAATTGATAGATGGCAACAGGCAGATTCAACTGGAGGACGCTTTCCAAATCATCCAGGATCGTTTGCTGAGAAAGCTCCGCACCCCTGGGCGCGCACACGGTGAAACCCACTATTCCGCAATATAGCATGGCCTGCGCCGCGTCCCGGGTATTTGCATAGGCCTTGAGCCATTCCACCCATTTTTCAACCTCCCTGCGGCTTTCCCCTAATTCCGGCTGCAGCACGCCTAGCAGCATGCGGATACCATACCGTTTCGACCATTCAACGCAGGCACGGAGCAGCGTTTCCTTTTCGCCGGGGTTAAGCTCCCAGCCGTCTCCCGCGGAGCCTAAGAGCAGGAACGAGCGTACATCCGGGATCATAAAGCGCATATGCTTTTCCATGTGGTCAAGATCGATTTGCCCCTTGGGCGTATAATGTACGATCATCGGGCACCAAAGGGCGGGGATCCCTTCCGGGAACAAGTCAAATACGATCTCCTGACGCTTTTTGACGACTTCCTCCTGCATACAAATGCCTCCTCATACAGTATTAACTTCCGGCCCATTACAAAAAGTGACGCAATCGCGTCACTTTTTACATGGAAAAGCTGCTTTACTGAGCTGCCTTTACGTTTTTATCATTTTTAAGAGTGATAACTACATGGCGGTTGGGTTCTTCGCCCTCGCTGTGGGTGGTCACGGCTTCATTCGTCTGCAGCGCACTGTGGAGGATGCGGCGCTCATAGGGGTTCATGGGCTCGAGCACTACTTTGCGGCCCGTTTTGATAGCTCTGTTAGCCATGCGGTTGGCCAGGCGGGTCAAGGCTTCCTCCCGCTTTGCGCGGTAATTTTCCGTATCCAGCGTTACGCGAATATATTGCTCAGACCCCTTGTTCACCATCAGGCTGGTCAAGTACTGCAGCGCATCCAGCGTTTCGCCCCGGCGTCCGATCAATATGCCCAGTGTATCACCCTGCATATTCACCAGCACATTGCCTTCCTCATCCCGGGAGACAGCCACGCTTACACCTACGCCCATCAGGGTCGTCAGCGTCTGCAGGAACTGCTGAGCTTTACCTTCGGGAGAAGAGGAATCGGCCTGAGGTGCCGGAACTACCGGTTCCTGGGGCTGAGCAGGCTTTACTTCAGTTGGATGGCTTTCCTTGAGAGCCGCCCTGGGGGCAGGCTTCTTTTCCGCCGGCCTTTTCGGTTCTTCTTTTACGGTCTCGCCCTTGCTTTCTTCTTCTTTCCTGGCTGCCTGCTTGGGCTGTTCCTTTTTGAGGCTCTCCTCTTTGGCCCTTTTCTCTTTTATAGGCTTTTCGCTGTCCCTTGCGCTCTTTCCACTTTCCCTGGACAACGCGTTCCAAATGGACTCTTCCTCTTCCTGATCCTTCAGTGTCAGGCGCACCTTGGCCAGGCGGCTTCCGAACAGGCCGAACAAGCCTTTGCTGCCTTCCTCCAGAATGTCGATGGTAACTTCACCTATGGAGACACCCAAATGTTCCAAACCGGCAGATATGGCTTCTTCAATGGTTTTTGCAGACGATTCGTACGTTTTCATTTCACAGTCCCCTCTCCCACGGCGGCAGCTTTCTTTTCCTGCGCGTCAAAGTACTTATTTAGCAGCACATTTTGCGCCGCGGCTATCAGGTT
>JAEZHM010000130.1 GCA_023416585.1 Bacillota bacterium | reverse complement strand
GTGAGCAGGAAGGTCCCGGTGATGTGGTCGTGGATGGCGCCGATGACCGGCCCTCCGAACCTCGGGGACAGGATGTGCTCCTGCACCCTCATCAGGATCATCGCTTCTGCCCTAGCCTCGTCGCTCTGAAGGACGTGCAGGTTCATCTCGTCGCCATCGAAGGCGGCGTTGTAGGGCGGGCAGACGCACAGGTTGAACCGGAAGGTCTTCCACGGCATGACCCGGACGGTGTGGGCCATCATGGACATGCGGTGCAGGGACGGTTGCCGGTTGAACAGCACGACGTCCTTGTCCATGAGGTGCCTCTCCACTACATATCCGGTCTCCAGGCCCTCGGCGATGGACTCAGCGTTGCGCTCGGTGACCTTCATCCTGCGGCCGTCTGACCGGATGACGTAGTTGACAACAGGGTTGTACTTCCCATCGGCCAGGGGCGGGTTGGAGCCGCGCTTGACCATTTCCTTGAGGATCTCAAGGTTGGCCTTGGTGGCGTGCACCGGCACGGTCAGCTCGCGGGCGGCCTCGTATGGCACGCCGACCTCGTTGATGGACAGCGAGGGATCGGGCGAGATGACGGTACGGGCGGAGAAGTTGACTCTCTTACCAGACAAGTTGGAACGGAACCGCCCCTCCTTACCCTTCAGCCTCTGCACCAGGGTCTTGAGCGGACGTCCGCTGCGGTGCCTGGCCGGGGGAATGCCGGAGGTCTGGTTATCGAAATAGGTGGTGACGTGGTACTGCAGTAGCTCCCACAGGTCCTCTACGATCAGCTGGGGTGCGCCGGCGTCACGGTTCTCCCTGAGACGCTGATTGATCCTCAGCACGTCGACGAGCTTGTGGGTGAGGTCATCCTCGGACCGGTCGCCCGACTCCAAAGTGATGGACGGGCGCACCGTCACCGGCGGAACGGCCAGCGCGGTGAGGACCATCCACTCAGGGCGGCAGGAGTTGTAGTCGATGCCCAGCGGGGACAGGTCCTCGTCGGGGATGCGCTCCAGCCGCTCCCTTACTTCCTTGGGGGTGAGCTTGTGGCCGTCCTCGCGGAAGGTGGTCGGCTTGTCCAGGGTGATCTTGCCCTGCTCCACACCGCAGTACGGGCAGATGGTGTTCTTGGATGCATCCTTGGCGGTACCCTTGGCCAGCAGGCGGTAGTCGATGGCGTCGCTTCCCAGCTCGTCCATCTCTGCCCACTCCGCTGCCTTGCGCGCTGCTTCCTCCTTGGTCATGAGGAGGTGGCCGCAGCTCTTGCAGGTGGACTGCAGCAGCTTCTTGATCTCCTTGACCAGGCCGACATGGATGACCGGCATGGCCAAATCGATGTGGCCAAAGTGGCCGGGGCACTCGTCGACCTTGTTGCCGCAGGTCTTGCACCGCAGGCCGGGCTCGATGACGCCCAAGTGGGGGTCCATCAAGCCCATGTCGATGGGGAAGCCGTCGTCGTCGTAGGTGTCGGCGGTGATGACCTTGGTGGCCGACATCTTCCTGACCTCGTCGGGAGACAGGGTCGAGAACTTGATCGAACCGATCCTCTTTGAAACGCCTCGCATCATCTTAAGTCCTCCAGCTGAAGGCGCATGACGACGCCAAGTGACAGCAGCTCGTCGAGCAGCAACTTGAACGCATAGCTGGTCTGGACGAGGTGCACGTTGGTGTTGTTGCCGCACACTGGGCAGCGGATCGCTCCCCTCCGGTCCATCATGGCGATGTGGCCGCAGTTGGAGGCGCCGCAGACGTACAGGAAGGTGCCGTCGGATTCATCCAGCAGCCGGTCCTTGATGACCATGGCCGCGCCGTGCCCGATGAGGCAGTCCCTCTCCATCTCACCGAACCTGAGACCACCCTGCCTGGAGCGGCCCTCGGTCGGCTGCCTGGTAAGAATCTGCACCGGTCCGCGGGAACGCACGTGCATCTTCCCGGACACCATGTGGTGCAGCTTCTGATAGTAGATCACACCGGTGAAGATCTCAGCCTCGATCTTCTTGCCGGTCATTCCGTCATACATGACCTCCTTTCCGGAGGTGTTGAACCCGGCGCGGCCCAGGGACTCCCTGATGGCCTGTTCCCTCTCGCCGGAGAAGGAGGTGCCGTCGATGGCCCTTGCTTCCATCGCGCCGACCTTGCCGCCGATCATCTCCAGGACGTGGGCGACGGTCATACGGGACGGGATAGCGTGGGGGTTGATGACCAGGTCGGGGGTGACACCGTCGACGGTGAAGGGCATGTCCTCCTGCGGCACGATGAGGCCGATGACGCCCTTCTGCCCGTGCCGGGACGCGAACTTATCCCCCAGCTCAGGAACCCTCTCGTCCCTGACCTTGACCTTGACCAGGCGGGAACCGTTCTCCGACTCGGTGAGCATGACCGAGTCGACCCATCCGCTCTCGCCGGGGCGGATGGTGATGGACGTCTCCCTCCTCTTCTGGGGGGTGAGGAAGTCGGTCTCCTCTTCCAGGAAACGGGGCGGGGAGGTCTAGCCGACCAGCACGTCGCCGCCGTTGACCAGGGTCTCAGGGGAGATCAGTCCGTCCTCGCCCAGGCTGGCGTAGGACAGGTCCGTCCGAGCGCCCCTCACGTCGGGGGAGGGGATCTCGAAGTGGTCCTCCTGCCCTCCGGGGTACCGGCGCTCTTCAGCGCGGTAGGTCCTCATGAAGGTCGAGCGTCCCAATCCCCTCTCGATGGAGGCGCGGTTCAGGATGAGCGCATCTTCCATGTTGTAGCCGTGGAAGGAGATGACCGCCACCACGAAGTTCTGACCGGC
>JAEZHM010000095.1 GCA_023416585.1 Bacillota bacterium | reverse complement strand
GGCCATGAAGCCCAGCAGCCCGAAAAACTGGAACTGAAGTGACGCGGAAAGGAGCGTAATACAACATGGCTCAAGCAGATTTCAATGCCGTTGGCCGCCGTAAGAAGGCTGTTGCCCGCGTCCGTTTGGTGCCGGGTGATGGCAAGATCATTATCAATCAGCGGGATATCGATAACTATTTCGGCCTGGCAACCCTTAAAATGACCGTTCGCCAGCCCTTGCAGCTCACCAATGCAGCTGGAAGCTTTGACATTATGGTGAATGTAATCGGCGGTGGCCTTTCCGGTCAGTCCGGTGCCATCCGCCACGGCATCAGCCGCGCATTGTGCAAGGCCGATCCCGAACTGCGCAGTGCACTTAAAAAGGCCGGTTTCCTCACCCGCGATCCGCGGATGAAGGAACGCAAAAAGTACGGCCTCAAGGCTGCCCGCCGTGCCCCCCAGTTCTCCAAGCGTTAAACAACCACATATCTTTCCAGCCGCCGCGAAAACGGCGGCTTTTTTATTTGCGCAGCACAAGATATTTGGAAGAATATTGCTTGACTTTAGTTCTATATAGTACTATGCTATATAGTATGAACGGAGGGATGGAATGGATGGAGGAAACGCAGGGCGGCTTTTTGATCTCCAAACTCAAGCAAGTCCAAGGCAGAATTTTTGAAAGGCTGTTGAACGAAGCCGGGATCTTAGAATTCAACGGTGCCCAGGGGCGTATATTGTACGTTCTCTGGCAAGAGGACAGATTACCCATCGTTGATTTGTCCAAACGAACAGGGCTTGCCAAAACAACGCTCACAGGCATGCTGGACCGAATGGAAAGCCAGGGATATGTGGTACGTGTGCCTGGCATAAGCGACAGGCGGCAGTTGCTGGTTGCCCTTACTGTAAAGTCAAGAGGATTGCAGGATGCCTACAGCCGCGTGTCGGAGCAGATGAATGCCCTATTCTACCGTGGGTTCACAAGGGAAGATATTCAACTCTTCGAAGGCACACTGAAAAGAATTTTGAACAACCTGAGCGAAAGTGAGGAACAGCTATGAACGCTTCCATGCAGGAAGAAATCAAGGTGCTATTTCAGAATGCAAAAACCGTACTCGTCTCCTCAGTGAACGAATCGGGCTACCCCAACACAAAAGCCATGCTGGCCCTGGAGCGCGACGGAATCAACACCCACTATTTCTCCACCAACTACTCCGCGAAAAGAACGGGACAGTTTCTAAGCAACTCCAAATCATGCATTTACTACTGCAACGAAAAGGAATTCAAGGGCCTGCTGCTGGTAGGTGAAATGCAGGTCCTCACCGACAGGGAGCACAAATTAAGGCTTTGGCGGGACGGTTTTGAAATCTACTATCCCAAGGGAATCGATGACGACGACTATTGCGTGCTGAAATTCACACCATCCTATGGCAATTACTATCACGGTCTGAACAATAGCACATTCACAATGGAGGAAGCTTCCTCATGGAGCATATAGACACGCAAAGCCGCTGTTTTTTCACCCAGCAGGTCTTTCTGATCGGCACCTGCAATGAGGATGGAACTGCACATTTCGCCCCGATCTCCTGGATCAGCTATACGGCGGGAAGCCCTGCGTGCCTTATTATCAGCATGGCCGGCAACAAGGTAACGAAGGAGAATCTTCAAAGGACAGGCCTGCTTTCCGCCACGGTTGCCACGCCTGATATGCTGTCCTTCCTGGAGCAGTGCAACGCCGCGACCCGCAGCAAGGATGTTAGCGGCGAACCACCCATTGATGTGGAAAAAGGCGCAGTGCTGAATGTCCCCTTGATCCGCGACGCTTCCTTCAGCTATGAATGCCGGATCATTCAAACGGTACTTATCGGTCAAACGCATACCTACTTCGCCGAAATCAAGAGCATCAACTGTACGGAAGCGGTAAAGGGCATGGATTTTCTGGATCTTCGCGCCATCAACCCGCTGATCTATTCCCCCATGAATTACTTTACAGTCGGCAAACATTTGGGCGGGATTGGCGACTTTTCCAAGCAATGATCCGAACCGACGGGGCGATGTGGGCATCGCCCCCTACGATGTATCCCAGCGTTTGACTCCGATGGAGGGTTCATATTGTCAAAATGTAATATTCCGCCTGCGAGTAATCGTATCCTTTCAGACGCATTTGTTTTCGATACGGCATGTCTTTTTTTCTGTCATTCTTATGTTTTCAATGACTGAATGATCTTCGGTATTCCGGCATCCGAGGGGAGCGAATCGCCCATCCTCCCATCCGTAGGGGGCGATGCCCACATCGCCCCGCTTTTATCGCCATCTGCCAAAAGCCTATGGCCTTCCCAACGTTCCGTCCGGCCTGCGGCAATTGGTCCAGGTGGGCAAAGACGCATCGCAAGGGAATTTCGCTGCCAGCTTTTCATCGATGTCGATACCAAGGCCCGGCTTGTCGTTTACATACACATACCCGCCTCTAAGCTCCGGCGAGCCCGGGAACACATCCTGGCTGGCCTGGCTGAATCCGGACCATTCCTGAATGCCGAAATTCCAGCAGGAAACATCCAGGTGGATGTTGGCGGCATGGCCCACAGGCGATACATCTCCCGGTCCGTGCCAGGCGGTGCGAACGCTGAAGGCCTCGCAGTAGGCGGCCAGCTTGCGGGCGGGAGTGATGCCGCCTATTTGACTGATGTGGCAGCGGATGTAATCAATGAGCTTGTTGGCAATGAGCGGCGTCCACTCCCTGGGGTTTACGAACAGCTCACCCATGGCGATGGGCGTATGGGTTTGCTTGCGCATGATCTCAAACCATTCGCCCTGCTCAGGCGCCAGAGAATCCTCATAGAAGAACAGGCGGTAGGGCTCCAGCTCCTTGGCCAGGCGGATGGATTCCATGGGTTCAAGATGCTCATGGACATCGTGACAGAATTCTACCGAGAAGCCAAAGCGGTTTCGCATATAGTCAAACAGCTTGGTCACGGACAATTGATACTGCAAGGGATCGTAATACGCCCCATCACAGGCGCCTTCCGGCCGCAGGGAAGTAAGCGGCTGGATGCCGCCGGCATTCCCGCCGTAGCCGCCGTGCTGAAGCCTGATGACCTGCACGCCTTTTTCCATAAAGGCCTGCACCCGGTCACCTACCTCTTCCAGCGTTTTCCCGTCGGCATGGCGGTAGACGCGAACACCTTCCCGCACCTTGCCGCCAAACAATTCATACAGGGGCAGCCCCGCCTGCTTGCCCTTGATATCCCATAGCGCCATATCCACACCGGACAAGGCTGCGTTCTGAATCGGCCCGTTGCGCCAATAAGCGGATACCATGGTCATTTGCCAGATGTCCTCAATGCGGGAAGCGTCCTTTCCCACAAGCAGCGGCTTCAAGTAATGCTCGATCTCATACGCCACTGTCAAAAAGCGCTGGGTAAAAGTAGCGCAGCCCAGGCCGTACAGGCCAGGTTCACTGGTATCCACGCGGACAATCACAAGGGGAATATTCTGGGGAGCAGTCAGGATCGGCCGGATATCGGTAATCGTAAGCGCCATAAAATTCACCTCGTCTATTTATTAGCCACATGAAAGGTCAGCCCATTTACTCCTCCAGCCTCCTTCGTCGGCAGCCCCCTCGCGGAGGGAGCCTTTTGGAAAGCCTCCCTCCGCGAGGGAGGTGCCGCCCGCAGGCGGCGGAAGGAGTTCTTTTATGAAACGGCCAGTACTACTTTCACATTAGTACTAATCGTTTTTCTTTTCCATCGCCGCGTCCTTATGCCGCTGTGCCCATGCCTTGTCCATCCAAACGGAAGGGGCAAACCACTCGGGCTGGCCTGGCAGCGTAAGCCCGCCGTCCACGCGGATGACAGTGCCGGTGATGTAGGAACCCTTATCGCTGGCCAGGAAAGCCGCCAGCTCGCCGGTATCCCGCGGCACGCCCATACGGCCCAGGGGGATGGAATCCTCAATAGGATAAAAGGGGCGTCCCCTCACCATATCCCCGGCCTTGGCATCTGGAGGCGGATTGTTGGGGCGGACCCTGGTAGCGCCAGGCGCGATGCAATTGACCCGGATGCCATAGGCCGAAAGCTCCAAAGCCAGCGACTGGGCGGCACGGTTAATGGCCGCCTTGATGCCGCCGTATACGAAATCATCCGGATGGGCGGATTCGCCCCTGGTGGAAGTGACGAAGAGGATGGAGCCTTTCGTGCCGTCCCTGACCATGATGCGGGCAGCTTCCCCTGCCGCCATAAGATAGCCGATGAAATTCGTATCCACAATGTACTGCAGGTCTTCCCTGGTGGCGGTAAGAATGCTGTTTCTTGTATCCCGGCCCGCGTTGCTGATCAATAGGTCGAGCCCGCCCAAATCATTTCTGGCCTTAATGACCACATCCTCCGCCACGCCCTTATCCTGAAGGGAAGCGGCATAAACAAAGCAGCGTCTACCCAGCTTTTCCACCTGTTCGCGGGTAAAATCCGCCCCTTCACGGTTGCGGGAATAGGTGATGGCCACGTCATACCCTTGTTCCGCCAGCACCAGGGCGCACCCCTGGCCTATGCCGCTTGAGCCCCCGGTGATCAAGGCCGCTTTTGTTGTTTGCATAAATGCCTCCCCATATATAATAGTCTTTCTACATCCCGATATGGATAACCTTGAACTTTCACCTAAAGAGTCACTTTTCCCGTCAGCCTGATATCCTCGCTGGAAGCGCCGGCCATAATCGTAAACTCCCCCGGTTCCACCACCCAGTTGATCTGTTTGTTCAGAAGCTTGAAGGCATCAAAGCCAAGGTCGAAAGTCACCATTTTTGTTTCTCCCGGTTTAAGGGTAATCCGCTCGAACCCTTTTAAAAGCTTTGCAGGCGTAACGATGGAGGATTCCTCATCCCGCACATACAGCTGCACCACCTCGTCCCCAGCATGCTTCCCTGAGTTCTCAACCGTCAGAGAAACCCGAACCCCATAGGGCGCACCGGTCTTTTCCACCTTAAGATCTCTGTAAGCAAAATCCGTATAGCTAAGCCCGTGCCCAAAGGGATACAGCGCATCCCGCTTGCCTTCCAAATAATCCGCGCTGGCGCCAGGAAGGCGGGAGTAGTAGCACGGCAGCATGCCTACGCTGCGTGGAAAGCTTACCGGCAGACGCCCGGCGGGGTTCACTTTCCCCGTCAGCACATCGGCAATGGCTTTTGCCCCCATCTCTCCGCCAAACCAGGGCACCACAATAGCGTCCAGCGCTTCTCCCACGGCCTTAAGTTCCACAGGTTTGCCTACTTCCAGTACCAGCACCGTCTTTTTGCCGGCGGCTGATACCCGCTCCACCAATTCCTTTTGCCGGCCGTACAGCGTAAGTTCGCAGCGGTCCATGCCTTCGCCGCTGGTTACTGTATCATCGCCGCACACAAGCACTGTTATATCAGCCATTTGGGCCAAGGCCACCGCCTTGTCAATAGAATCCCTTCCGTGAGGCATGAGGCTTAAGGTGACCCTGTTTCCGCTCACATCGCACACGTATTCCGCCACAAAATGATGGCGCTTGCCTTTGTCAAAGTAAAACTCGCAGGCGGGCAGGGACTGCTTATGATCCCCGAAGCTGTCAATGACCAGCTTGTCATCTACATACAAACGAACACTGTCCTCTGTGGTGAACACAAGCTGCCCCGCAAAGGAACCTTCCCGGCCCACCGCTTCCGGCTCAATCACAAATTCCCCTTCCATTCGTACGCCATAGCCCAAAAAGCGCAGATCCCGGTGGGGTTTGGCCAGGATCCAGTTGAAGTTTACCTCCCCCATCACATCCTGTCCCACAGGCTTTCCAGAAAAATCCCCGTCGGCAAAATAGGTGAGCTTTACACCGCTTTTTAACCAGCCGGCGGGCATCAGCGTCACATCCCGGTCGGAGATGGCGCAGCCGTCCTCCTGGAGGATGTTTAAGCCGGGCATGGCCTTTTGCAGTTCTTCGTACAGGGAATGCACCTGATAGCCGTCCGGCACCGAGGCATAACTGCCGATGCGCTGGCGGCGGGAGGAGGGGCCGATGAGCGCAATTGTTCCTGTTTTCTTTTTGATGGGCAGCAGGCTGTTCCGATTTTTAAGAAGAACGATGGATTCGCAGGCCGCCTTAAAGCACAGCGCCCTGTGGTCTTCACACCTTATTACGCTTAGGTATCGCGTTTCGGATACATAAGGATTCTCAAACAGACCCAGTTCAAACTTTACCCGAAGCACACGCCTGGCCGCGTCATCGATGATTTCCTCGCTGATCCGCCCGTCCTTCACCAATTGCAGAAGCCCGGCCCTCCATACCGCGTTGGGAAAATCAAACCCCTGCACATGCACACCGGCCTTCAGCGCCATTTCCATGCTGCCAAGGTCATCCTTCGTCAAGCAATGGTTCGTTTTCAGCCGGTTGATTCCACCGAAATCGGAGCGGACATAGCCTTTCAACCCAAAGCGCTCCTGCAATATCTCCCGCAAATAATGCTCTGAGGCCATCACCGCTTCGCCGTCGATGCTGTTATAGCTGGCCATGGCGTTATAAGCCCCGGCCTTTTTGATGCCGGCTTCAAACACCGGAAGGTAATTTGTTTCCACCTCCCGCACACCGGCCCTGGCCGGACCGCAATTGACGCCTCCCTCCGGAATGCCGTGGACACAATAATGCTTGGGCTCACAGACAACAGTATCAGGATCTTTGATATCCCGTCCCTGCTCCCCGCTGACGATTTCATACGCCATTTCGCTGGAAAGGTACGTATCCTCGCCAAACGTTTCCTCCATGCGGCCCCAGCGCGGATCCCGTGCCACGTCCAGATTGGGTGCCAATATCTCATGGATGCCAAGGCTTCGTGTTTCTGCCGCTATGGCATGGCCCACCGCGCATGTCAGGCTCCTGTTAAAAGACGCGCCCAGGTTCAGCGGCATGGGAAAAACCGTAGCGCCAGGATAGCTTAAACCGTGCAGCGCCTCCCCCGTAAAAATGCACGGGATACCTAGGCGGGTCTTTTCCACAAACCAGCGCTGGAGGCGGTTTAATACCTTGGGAACGGAATACACATCATGCACAAAGCCCATGCCGTCCGGCCCGATGGCCCCCTCAACCCTGTCCCAGTGAAAATCAGACGATGCATCCACCGCGCAAAAGTGCTTGGGATGAACCTTCGTGGCCAGTTCCACACCCCGTATCATATCTGTCTGGGCGATTTTTTCCTGAAGCGTCATCCGGGACAGCAGGTCCTCCACCCGTATATTGACGGGCAGGTCTTTTTGCCGGTACGGTTCTTGCACGGCGATTTCCTCCAACACATCATTTAGAACAGGCAATACCGGCGCTGGTTTGCAGCGCCGGTACAGGCCTAATGGTATTGTTTTTCCTGATTACTTTGCAAGAAACGCATCAACCTGGGCCTGCGCGGCGGCAAGGATGACATCCAGGCCGGCGGCCTTCTGCTGATCGATCAGGCTCTTAACAGCGGTGGCGGCGTCACCGGCCAGACCCACTTCGATGATCTTGTTCATGTCGGTGTGGATCTGGTCCCGCTGAGCGGCTTCGATGGACACATCGGTCTTGTCAAAGCTGAAGGAAGCGAAGGGAGAGTTGACGTTGTTGGGGTTGGATTTGGCAAAATTGGCTTCCTCGGTCCAGAATCCGGGGCCGTAGGAGAAGTCGGGGCGCATGAACTGCGGCTTCCAGTAGGCCCAGCGTCCGCCCCACTCCATGTAGTTGGAGTTGGCGCCGTTCATGCCTTCGGGGAACACGGCAGCTTCGCCATCCAGCACATAGGTCTTGCCTAGGATGCCGTAGTGGAACATATCATAGAGGTCCTTGTCGGTCTGCAAAAGGTTCATGAACATAAGGGTGCGCTCGGGGTTTTCGCTCGTTGCGGGGATGGCAGCCACGTTGGCCAAGGGGGTGCGGTTGGCGGACAAACCATCGGGATAGAGCACGCTGAAGTCCCAGCGGGCACCTGCTTCGACCCAGGCGCGGTTCTGGCGGGCGAACTCATGGGTGCCCCACTTGGAGATCAGTTTGCCCTGGTCGATCAAAGCGTTGTGGTCGGTCTTGTCGGTGAGAACGTCCTTCCAAATGATGCCCTCATCCTGCCACTTCTTGGCCCAGGTGGCAAACTCCAGGTAAGCAGCGGTCTGCTCCAGGGGCTGTACCTTGTACCCGGGATCCTTGAGGTCAACCACCAGGGAGTTGCCGATGTCCACCAGGTTGTTCTTGATCAGGCATGCATCCAGGGAAGCGGCCTCCAGGATGTACCTGTCGGGATAAGCTTCCTTCAGCTTGTGGGCCAGCACGTCGACATCTTCGAATGTTTTGATGGAATCAGGTTCCACCGTGATGCCCTTGGCTTCGGCCAGGTCACCGCGCCACTGATAGTGGGTGCGGTTATTCATGGTCATGGTCCAGGGCAAAGCCACAATCTTGCCCTTGTAAGTGGCAGCGCTCAGGGCGCCGCTTTCCTGATAGGCGGCATACAGATCGGGAGCATACTTAGGCAGGAGGTCGGTCAGATCCATGTAGGCATCCATAGCGGTCATCTGGTAATAGCCCAGCCAGTTGCCTTCAAAGTTCATGTCCCAGGCATCGCCTGCGGCGGCTTTCACCAGCAGCTTTTGCTTATAATCGTCACCGGCGATGAACTGCACGTCGAAGTCGCAGTTGAGCACATCGCGATACTTATCGGCGATGGCTTTCCAAACGTTGTCTGTCTCGGATTTCTTGTCTCCAAAGAAGATAAAGTGCAGCGTAACAGGCTCCAGCTTGCTCTGTGCAGACGCAAGCGTCAGGGGTACCAGCGCGATGACCATCATCAGCACCAGCACAAGGGAAACAAGCTTCTTCATGGGGCTTCCTCCTTTTTATATTCGCCGCATTGCGGCAAAAATCTATCGAATGGGGCACACTTCCGCCCCAATCAATACAGCTTAGGCTACAAAGGCTCCCCTTTGCACGCCCCAGCCTCCTTCATAGGCAGCAACCTCCACAATCCTCCGGCGCTGCGGCGCCACCTCACTTCAAAAGGAGACTAAGGGAGCCATGTCACTATTGGGCAAAGCGAGACTGAGGATTGCTTCGTCTCAGCCCTTGACGGCACCGATCATGATGCCTTTCACGAAATACCGCTGCACAAAGGGGTACAGGAACATGATGGGGCCTGTGGTGATAATGACCAGCGCCATGCGCACCGCGTCGCTGGGGATCGAGGCCAGGAGCTGCTGCACCTGGGGCGAGGATTCCATGGTCTGCAAAAACTGGATATTGGCGATAATCGTGCGCAGCAGCATCTGCAGTGGCTGCAGTTCGTTGCGCTCGATGAGCATAAGTCCCAGCCACCAGTCGTTCCAGTAACCCAATGCCGTAAACAGCGTTACTGTGGCCAACACCGGCGTAGCCAGCCGCAGGTATATTTTGCGGAATATCATAAAGTCGGACGCGCCGTCGATTCTGGCGGATTCATACAGTTCTTCGGGTATGGAATGGAAATAGTTGCGGATCAAAAACACATACCAGGGGCTGGCCATCATGGGTACGATCATAGCCCAGATGCTGTTCTGCAAGTGCAGATAGCGTGTGCAGATGATATACCATGGCACCATGCCGCCGTTGAAAAGCATCGTAAAGAGTACATAAAAGTTAAGTACACGGCGGAACTTCATTTGCTTTCTGGCCAGCACATAACCCATCATACTGTTGACCATCAGCGACAGGAATGTGCCGACGGCCGTTACGAACAGAGTCACCTTATATCCGTTCACAATGGCTGTGGAATTGACAAACAGCGTTTCATAAGCGGCGAAGGTGGGCTGCCTTGGAATCAGGCGAAAGCCGTACAGCGCGGCCTCGCCCCGGCTGGTCAGGGAGCCTGAGATGACCATCAAAAAAGGATACAGGCATGCGAAGGCAAACAGGCCCACAAATAAATAGACCAGAATAAGCCCCAGGGACATGTGTTTTCTTATTGCCGCAACCGGTTTTATTTGCGCGCTAATCACGTGTCCGCCCCCCCTTCCTAAAACAGCGCGGCGCTGTCGTCAATGCGCCTTGCCGCCCAGTTGCTTATGAGCACCAGCACAAAGGAAACTGCGGACTGGAACAAACCCACCGCGGTGGATATGCCGATGTCGCCCGTTTTACGAAGGGTGCGGTAAATGAAGGTATCGATAACATCCGTAGAAGAATAAATGGCCGGCATATCGCCTGTTACGTTGAAGAAAAGGCCGAAGTCGGCGTTCATGATCTTGCCGATGGCCAGCAGCGTCAATATGATCACCGTGGGCCGCAGAAGGGGAAGGGAGATATAGCGTATCTGATTCCATTTGGTGGCTCCGTCGATCTGCGCCGCTTCATAATAGGAACTGTCGATGCCGGCGATGGTGGCCAGGTACACCACCGAGCTGTAGCCTGCGCCCTTCCAAACGTTCACCACCAGCAGTATCCAAGGCCAATATTTGGGCTCCATATAAAAGGCGACGCGCTCAAATCCCATAGAGGAGAGCATGCTGTTGATCACGCCATTGTCGTACCCCAGCAGCCCCGCCGCGAAGATGCCGACGACTACGGTGGAGATAAAGTAAGGCAGAAAGGTCAATGACTGGGTGATCTTTTTATACCGCTTGTGGCGGATCTCGTTGAACATCAGCGCCAGCGCCAGCGCGAAGAGAGTGCCCACGGTGATAAACATAAGGTTAAGCAGCAGGGTGTTCTTGATGGCGTTGACGGCAGCGGAATTCGGACGGAACAGGATTTCAAAATTGCGGAACAACGGCTTCATCCACGGGCTGCCCAGTATACCAGCTTTGGTTTGGAAGCGTTTGAAGGCCAGCAGAGTTCCGAACATGGGCATATAGCTGAACAAAAACAAAAGGGCGAACGTGGGCAGCGCCATCACATACAGCTGCCAACTGGAGAAAACCTGGCGTAAAAATATTCCAAACCGGGTTTTCGCCTTTCCGGGCGCTATTTGCCTTGTGCCCAACATGTATATATTCCTCCGTACGATTTATTATAACAAATACTAGCATAGGATTTTTGATATGTCAATACAATCTATCCAAATTATTTGAATTCAGTCTTCAGTTTTGTGCTATCGGTGCAAATTATATTTGTTTGATGATTTGTCCTGTTATATCTACCTATATTCTTATGTGCTATTTTTCATGACATACTTGCATATATGACAATCGTTTGTTATAATAAACGAGAACACAGAAATGTTTGCATCAGTCTCTTTTAAGGAGAGAAGTGACATGCCGTCTGCAAAGCAAGGAAAAGGCGCGTCCCAGCCCACGTTGTATCAGATGGTCATAGACGACATCATGGAAAGCATCCAAAGCGGAGCTTTCTCCTTTGACCGCCCCATCTGCACGGAAAGCAAGCTGATGGAAAAATACAATATCAGCCGCATCACCGCGCGGCGGGCCATGACGGAGCTGGAGAACAAGGGCATCCTCTACCGCAAGCGCGGGGTGGGCAGCTTTGTCTCCAGGGACATCTATCAAAAGGAAGCGCAGCCTCAGGCGGTAAGCAGTCTGTTTGCCTTCATCTATCCCTTCAATATCAGCCGCACAGGCTTAACCGCCGCCTATCAGTCCGCCAACTATCTGCTCACAAGCCAGGGCTGCTATGCTTCCATCTACATCACGGAAGACGATCCCCCTTCCCGCGGCCGTACGATCCTGAACCAGCTGGCCACCATGCATGTGGCAGGCGTGGCCTACTATCCCAAAACATCCGACATTCACATCAGCGTTCTGAACCAGCTTGTGTTTTCAGGCAAGCCCGTGGTTATCATGGATATCCCCAGCAACTGCCCGTATATCAGCTCCGTCACCAGCGACAATCTGGGCGGCGCCATGCAGTTGGTAGAGCATTTGAGCTCTTTGGGGCATCAGCGCATTGCCTATCTTGCCGGCGTAGGGCCGGAGGAGCGGCGAACCGTGTGCGACCGCGTGGCCGGGTATGTGCTGGGTCATGAAAAGGCCGGGCTTCCGCTGCGCAGCGAGCTCATTATCACCGACATGGTGGAAAGCTTGCGCAAGGGCAGCACTGCCGGCGATCCCGGTCCCTTGGGAGAAAAGATCAAGGCGCTTATGAAACAGGGCGTTACCGCCATCATGGCGGAGCATGACGAACTGGCATTTCAAATATTGATGGTTTGCAAGGATCTGAACATCAGCGTCCCCAGGGATCTCAGTGTGTGCGGCTTTGACGATTCCGAATGGGCTCACATGCTGCCGGGTGCCATTACCACCGTCCGCCAGGATCAGGAGAGGATCGGCAAACATGTGGCGGAACTTCTTTTGGACCGCGTGGGCGGCTCCGTAAAACCGGCGCAGAATATTGTTGTGCCTACAAAACTCATGGTAGGAACCACTACCGGGGAATGTCCCAAAAACGGAAAGTAACCACAAAGGAGAACGCAAATGCTTGCCGAAAAAAGCATGAATCAAACTCTGGCCAAACTGAAACGGCTTGAAACCACATTGGAGCGTCTGCTATTTCAAAAAGTGGGCGAAGTCCCCGTCCGCTTTTTTCAAACTGCCGATTCCCTTCATCATATCCCGGATGACATTCAGTTCGGTCCCCTGCCAACAAGCGGCCGCTGGGGCGGAGAATCCCAATACGGCTGGTTCCTTGGCGCTTATGAGGTCCCCCGGGAACTTACCGGGAAAGACCTGTTCCTCTACCCCCGCATCGGCGGCTATGAAGCCACGCTTTGGGTGGACGGCAGGATTCACAGCAACTTTGCCAACAAAATACTGGTAGGCAGCCATGGCAACCATTACTGCAACCGCTTTGTTACAAGCGCCAGGGCGGGATCAATAATTGAAATCGCCTTGGAGTATTACGCTTTTCACGACATGCCGGGCACCCAGCCCCTTACCCAGGAATCTTATACAGACTATACCTACCCCATCGGCCCTGTGGACGTGTGCCTTCGGGACGATGAACTGATGGAATACCTGTTTGATTTAAGGACCCTTACCTCGCTTTCGCAGGCGCTGCATGATGACAGCTTCCGCAGGGCGGATATCCTTTACACGCTTTCCAAAGTGCACGCCCTTCTCTATTACGATCCGGATAAGGCCTCGGAAGCAGACTTCAGGAATGCCCTGAGAGAAACGCATCCCATGCTTCGTGAGCAGCTTCAAAAAAAGAACGGACCCACGGTACCTTACGTGGGCCTCACCGGGCATAGCCATATGGATACCGCCTGGCTATGGCCCATATCAGAAACGGTGAAGAAATGTGCCCGTACTTATGCCAACCAAATGAATCTGATGGATGAATATCCGGAGTATACGTTCGTCCAATCCTCCGCCCTCCACAGCGATTGGATCAGGGTGCATTACCCCGAGCTTTTTGCACGCATACAACAGCGTGTTATGGAGGGGCGGTATGAGCCTAATGGCGGCGTTTGGGTGGAATGCGACTGCAACCTGACCGGCGGCGAATATCTGCTGCGTCAGTTCCTATGGGGCCAGCGGTTCACGCAGAAATATTTCAATTACAAGGCTGATGCCTTCTGGCTGCCGGACACCTTTGGCTACAGCTACGCCATCCCTCAAATTATGAAAGGGTGCGGCGTGAAATACTTTCTGACCACCAAAATGGCCTGGAATGATACAAACCACTTCCCGTATACCTCCTTTTACTGGCAGGGGCTGGATGGAACAAAGGTGCTTACCCACTTAAACCTCACCCATCAGGGGCCGGACCCCTCCACGCTTAAGGAGATTACCTGCGGCGGGCCGGCGATGAAAAACCCCATTGAGGAAAAGATGGTCTCCAATATGCGCCTGTTCTCCTACGGCAAGGGGGACGGGGGCGGCGGGCCGGAGTTTGAAATGATCGAAATGAGCAGGCGTTTAGGCGATCTGGAAGGCGTGCCGCGCTCTGAACATGTAAGCGTCAGCAGCTTCATGCAGAGGCTGGAAAGTGAGATCAGGGAGCCTACACTGTACGCGGGGGAATTATATCTTGAACTCCACAGGGGTACACTGACCAACCAGCATACCATCAAGCGCAACAACCGGCTGCTGGAGATCGCACTGCATGATCTGGAACTTGTAACCGTACGGGATGCGGTGTTCCGTTCAAAACCCGCGGACGGGGAAAGCATCCGTCCCCTGATGAACACGCTGCTTACAAACCAGTTTCATGACATTCTGCCAGGCACCTGCATCCACAGCGCTCATGCCCAGTCCATTTTAGAAACCTCCCAGGCAATAGCATCCGCCAGGGCACAGACGCAGAAGCTGCTTGATGGGCCGAACGTGAACGATTCCGTCACGCTTTTCAATACCTTATCTTTTGAGCGGCGGGATACGGTATATCTTAACGCCCGGCCCGGTATGCGCATATCCGGCGGGTATCATCAGCAGCGGTTTATAGATCTTGAGGGGCGGGAGATGCTGGCCGTATCGGGCACCGTTCTTCCGGCCTGCGGCTCTTTGGTCCTCCTTTGGGAAAAGGGCGATGCGAAAGAAGAATCTGTACCCTTCCACATAGAAGGCGATACGCTGACCACCCCCTTTGCCAAAGTACGCTTCAATGAAAACGGCGCAATGGCATCCTTTGTAGACCTGAAAACAGGCCGGGAGCTGGTCGCAAAAGATGGATACGCCTTCAACACCTTCCTGGTGGCGGAAGACCTGCCCGCGGCCTGGGACAACTGGGATATTGACGCCGACCTGGAGGACAAATTCCGCGATGCAGGCCGCCTTGTAAGCCGTGAAGTCATCGCCATAGGGCCTGTGGAAGCACGCATCCGTAGCGTATACAAGATTACTGACAACACTACCGTTACTCAGGATATGGTGTTCTCCGCCGATTCGCCCCTTGTATCCTTTGATACCGTCATGGACTGGCAGGACAGCCACCGCTTCCTAAAAGCCGCATTCGATACGGCTCTTCTTTGCGACGGAGTGCGGAATGAAATACAGTTTGGCTTCATCAGGCGCAGCAACCACAGGAGCAATACCACTGAAAAGGCCCGCTTTGAAACCTGCAACCATAAATATTCCGACCTGTCGGAATTCGGATACGGCCTGGCTGTATTGAACGACTGCAAGTACGGCCTCTCCGTGCGGGAGGGTTCCATGCGTTTGTCGCTGCACAAGGGCGGCGAGCGGCCGGACCGTGAAGGCGACAAGGGCCGCCACGTATGCCGGTATGCCATACTGCCCCACGAAGGCGGCTTCTGTGCCCAAACGGTGGTGCAGCCCGCCTACCGCTTCAACTACCTGCCCCTTATAAAGGATGGCACTGGTGCGCTGCCCGCACTTTTGAGCGTGGATGCGCCGAATGTCATCGTTGAGACGGTAAAGCCCTGTGAAGATGCCGGCCGCGCCTACATATTGAGGCTGTATGAATCCACTGGAGCGTATGTGAATGCCACCCTCTCCTTCGGGCATACAGTAAAGGCCCTTGCGATTACCAATATGTTGGAGGAGGAGCGGGAGGTTTTGGAGGCCGGGAAATCCGTAACACTTACCTTCCGGCCATTTGAAATCAAAACGCTGCGGGTAACATACTGACCAATTATCCATTAAGCAAGCATTATACCATGAGATGAAAATGTTGCCCTTTTACCTCCTTCCGCCGCCTGCGGGCGGCACCTCCCTCCAAGAGGGAGGCTCAAAAAAAGGCTCCCTCTTGGAGGGGGCTGCCGACGAAGGAGGCTGGAGGAGGTCCACCGCCTTTGTATTCACGCATTATTTTCATGGGAGCATAAAACAAAAACAGCCTATCAAAAACTCCGATGAGGGAGCATTTGGCAGGCTGTTTTCTATATTATCGGATTACTGCAGTGCTTTTTCCCATTCCTTGGGCAGATACTCCCTCGTATTTTGCAGCATTTCCCGGAACATTTTTTCTCCGTCTTTTGGGCTGACTGCCGCCATCTGCGAGTCATTCAAGAACGTTGCCAGCCCCAAGGCATAATCACAGGTCATGGCAGTCTTCACCGTATTCTCCTGCCCTATCACCTGCCGTGTGACAAGTGCGTCAACGCCTTTGGGCAGCGCACCGGCAAAAACAGGTGCGATCTCATTGCGGCGGAACAGTGCGTTTGTCTCCACCACCGCGTCCTTGGGCAGGTTTTCAACCTGGCCCCGGTTGGGGATATTCACGTTGGACACCATATCACCAAGACCCAGCAGCGCCTTGATCAATAGATGGCCTTCCTCGCCGGAACCGTCCAGCACTACAGGCTCTTTTCCGCTCAAAAGCGCTTCCCGTTTAGCCAGGCGCTTTTTCAAATCGTCCTCCCGCCAGTCAACCGTGGTCAGGCCAAACCCCCAGGAGCGAACCGTTTCGGGATCCTTCAAATACCAAGGTGGCATGAATTCTGCCAAATGCCGGTCTCCGGCGGCGGCAATGAGGCCATAGCGGCGGAAAAGGTCAAACTTGACCCGGTGAGAACATTCGAAGGAGTTGTTCATCCAGTTCTCGTCTTTTCCCTTTGTAAAGCCGGATTCGTGATACTTGTCCACAAACCGGCGGTACAGCGGGAACAAATCCTGGCCTTCGAAGCTGGCATTATACAGCCAGGTAAAATGGTTGATGCCCGTCACGCCGGTTTTGATTTCCGCGCGCCTGACACTCTTGATTCCTTCCATGTCCTCCAGCATGGCTGCCAGCAGCTTTTGGGTGCCGAACACCTCATGGCAGCAGCCGAATGCCCTGATCCTGGGGAAGACCGTGTACAGCGTGCGCATGCAGACGGTCATGGGGTTTGTGTAATTGATCACCCAGGCTTCCGGTGCGTAATCCCTGATCGCCTCCGCAATTTCCATAAACATAGGCACGGTGCGCATGGCGCGCATGAACCCGCCAGGGCCTGCCGTATCGCCCACCGGCTGCCATACGCCGTATCGCTCCGGCCAGTGCACGTCCGAGCGCATTTCTAGAAACGTTCCGGGCAGGATGGAGATCACCACAAAATCCGCGCCATGAAGGGCGTCTTTCAGCGTACCACTGACTTCATAACGCCAGCGAGACTTGGCTTCCTTATGGGAGGCGATCATATCCCCAATGATTTTGTTTTTCTCCGCCGCGTCCCGGTCGATGTCGTACAGCCGTACCAGGCCCTCCATTTGCGCATCCATGGCCAGGTCCTTCATAAAGCCCCAGGCCCAGCCCCTAGAACCGCCGCCGATATAGGCTACCTTCAAGCCCATAACTTTTCCATTCATGTAATCCATATAAAGCCTCCATTTTACTCAGACACGTTCGTGGCCGTATCTTCCTTTTGCCCTATCATTTGCCTGTATTGCGCAGGTGTCATGGCCATATGCTGCCTGAACCTGCGTATAAAGCCGGAAGCGTCATAGTAGCCAACCGCAAGGCCGATGTCCTTTACAGACATCCTGGTGCCGCCAAGCATCTCCTTTGCCTTTTCCATGCGTAAAAGAAGCAGGTACTCCGAGGGCGTCATGCCGCTGAGTTCCTTGAAATCCAGCGACAGGCGGACGGCGCTGATGCCATAGGCATCGGCTATGGCGCTCATACTGAGCGTGGGTTCGGCATAGTGCTTGTGCATGTAGCCGATAATGTCGCGTATCACCGGATGGGTTTGAGCGTCCTCCGGCTCCCCATGGGAAAGGATATCGCGGCACAGTTTGCGCAAAAGATCATCCAGGTCGGCAATGGAGCGGCAGCCCGACAGCGTGAACACATCATAATACTGCATGGCGTCCACATGTCCACCATGCCTGTCAAAATGCTCGCTGAGCATGGCGCCGATCACATTGTTGTAGATCATCCTGAAAGCAAAAAGCGACAGTTCCGTACTGCCCAAATAATGGAACAATTCATCCATGCGGTCATTCAGCGCCCTAAAGTCACCTGCCCGAAGCGCCTTGCGGAAACCGTCCAGGTAGCTGCGGGTAAAGGGCACGATATCTTTGGCCGCGGCGCTGACATCATGAAAACGCAGCACATGGGCATTACCCATCACGAACCGGTTGTCATAGGCGGTGCTGGCTTCCAAATAGGCATTGCCTGCGTGCGTGAAATCGTGGTGCACGTTGCTGATGGCCACAGCCACACCCGCCTCCGAAGCCGTAAGTACGTTTTGCACACGCCATGCCCATTCCTCCAGCGAGTCTGCTTTGTCCGCAAAGAGCACGAACAGGAATTGTTCCAACGCCAGCAGTTCCACATAATATCCTGACACATCGCCGTTTAATTGCGCGGTGACCTTTTCCATGTCCGGCAGGCTTGCGTCTTTCACCGGCGCGCCAATCAGGGAGACGGTAAAGCATGCCTTGTCTATATCCATGTTAAGCTGTGCGCCGGCCACTACGGCATCCATCCTTAAAGGATACCGGCCCTTTACAAAATCCTTGATGAAGTTGGCCTTGCGCGCAGGCAGGCTTTGATCAAGCCTTGTATTCAAGTCTACATTCCTATCCACCAGCTCCTCGATGCCGCTTTGAATGGCTTCAAAGTCATCCTTTCCCGGCGCTGTTGTAGAGAACAAATAGCGCAATTCCTTAATTGGCTTCGTATGCCGCCTGGAAAAGTAAATCGTAAGCGCCATGCAGGGGATGCTCAGCGCGAACAGGAACAAACCCAGGCCAAGCTGCGCCTTGCTCATATCCTTCCACATGGTTTCCATGGGGATCAGGGTAGCATATTGCATGTCAAATTTGTGCCCGCGCTGGGCGATCAGCATATACTGCCGGCCGCCGTATGAAATGTCCTTTGTCAGCACATCCTGGTTTCCCTTTATCGAATCCAGAACCACATCGTCCGGCACATTCAGGCCGCGCCCGGCTGCCAGCGTCGTATCGCCGTAAAAGATGTACGTATTGCGCGGTTCGTATATCTCATCCGCAAACATTAGGCGGTAGGTGTTTTCATTGATCAGAAAAAGAATATTACCTGAGTTGTACCTGTCCGCCATGCTCAGCGGGGCGATCACCGCCACCATGCGGTTGTTGACGCCGCCGGTCAGAATGCTATTCACGTTCTGGGCGGGAAGGATCGTCATGCTGTTATCCTGCCTGCGCAAAACCGCCCGCAGCATCTCCGGCGGCGTCTTATCAAAGAGCATCATTTTATTCAAAAACATCTCCAGGCCCACGGAAGTGGCGGAGGAGTACAAATATTCATCCTCATTGAAGATCAGGTAGAGTTGGTCAAAAAAATCAATCGTCGTCGTATAGGGCAGCAGCTGCAATTTGAGGTGATAGGCCCGCATAGGTTCCTGGGAGAACTTGAAGGAGCGGATATAGGGCGAAAGGCCTATCTGCCGGCCAACGCTTAAGAGCGTTGTCAGGTTGGCCTCGTGCTGGTACCTGATCCTGCCCAATTTGTTGATGTTGCTCTCCACCGTGCTTACGCGTACGGTATTCACGTAGGTATTGCTCATATAAACGCCAACACCAATGAAGAGCACCGCCATGATCGCAGCATAGGAAATCATATAGCGCAGCAGGATGGAATGGATGATGCCCTTCCTTTTCATTTACAACGCTCCCCACGCCAAAACGTAAGCTATAGGAAAATTCCGAACAAATTATGGGGATGCAATGAAGGGGCATAGCCCCTTCATTTGAAATCGTATCGACCGGCTTTGCCGGTTGGACGGGCGCTTGCGAAGCAAGCTTTCCTTACACGATTCACTGGCCGTAAGCCTAGGGTGAAGGGATTTATCCCTGAACCTGAAGTATTCAAGTGACGAAGTCATTTGAATACGGAACACTGGCCAAACGAAGTGAAGGACAGTGCGAAAGCTTACAAGTGAATCGTGCAAAATCGAGAAAATGACAAAGTCATTTTCTCGAAAAGGCGGTTATGCTAATATACTAACATGGGGCATCAGTGTTTGGCAAGGTAATCGTCATAGGCTTTCTGGTACAGCTCCACATAGCGGTCCGCACCAACAGCCTTGGCCGTGTCCAGGAAGGTTTTCCAGTTTTCATCCGTCACGCCGCCGGTGATGAAGTTGGCAATGGACTCCTTCATGAACTTCTCGATTTCGTTGAACAGGCGGGTGATCTCCAAAGCGCTCTCGTTGTCCGGTTTGACCAGCTTGTACAGATAGTAGTAGGAGTTCTTCTCCAACACACCCGCTGCCTCGTAGTCTTTGCTGTAGCCATAGCGCTCTACCCTGTGCGGCGGCATTTCATAGATGCCAAAGTAGTAGTCGCCGGGAGCGAAGAACTGGCCATGGTATACGGGCACATACTGGTACAGGCCGTTGTTCTCGGGGATGGAAATGATCTCGTACTTGCCCTTGTCATTAACCTTGATCGTAGGAGCGATAGGGCCGCCCTCTTTGACGGGGCCGTTTACGCTGACCATCATGGTCTCGGTTTCAAACTGGGCATCCAGCCAGCGGAGCGTTTCCGGAATGTGCTTGTTGGCAGTGGTGATGCACGCGCCAATGGTAGGCACTTCCAAAATGCGGGGCACCTTCACGCCGTATTCGCTGGCCGGGGGGATCAGGGAGGCAAACTGTGCGGCGATATCAGGCGTCAGCGCGGTGTTGATCAGACGCAGATACGTGGTATAACCCACCTGTCCGGCGTTCATCTTGGTTCCCCACACATTGGAATCCTGGGTGATGGACTCGGGATCCAGCAAGCCTTCCTTGTAGCACATGCTCAGCCATTCGCAGGCGGCACGGAAGCCTGGCATGTAACCGGGGAAAACCACCTTGTTGTTGTCGTCGATGGCGGCATAAACATAACGGTTGAGCGGCACGCCGAAATTGGCAAAGTGGGTGTACACGCCCTGGGTTTGATGGATCAGGTCAGCGGCGGACATAGGAATCTCATCCTTCAGGCCGTTGCCGTTGGGATCCTTGTCGCGGAAGGCGCGCAGCACATCGGTCAGTTCATCAATGGTCTTGGGTACTTCCAAACCAAGCTTATCCAGCCAAGCCTTGTTAATGAAGTGGTTGCCGTCATGATTGACATTCTGCGCCGTCAGGTTGCCAACCCAGTACGTCTTTCCGTCGGACGCCGGGATGGAGGCGTTTACGTTGTTCAATTGCAAACGGCTGTAGTAGTTGGGCATGTATTGGGGAATGTACTCGTCCAGCGGCACCAGGATGCCCTGGGTCACGCCATATTCCTCAACATCTACATCGCCACGGATGATGATGTCAGGATACTCACCGGAAGCAAACATCAAGTTCAGCTTGGTCTTCCAGTCGGCATCCTTCACAACTTCCCACTCGATGTGGATGTTGGTCTTGGCTTCCAGCTCTTTGAAGAACCACAGGTTTTCGAAGTCCACCTGCTGGTTTTCCAGGCAATACTGGAGTACTTTCAAGGTGATAGGCTCCTGAACGATGGGGTACGTGGCTTCGGCAGCAGCGCCGAATGTTGCCAGCAGCATAACCGCCGCCAGCAGGGTGCAGAGCAGTTTCTTCATGGATTCCTCCCCTTTCAAATTTGTTGCTATATACACCATCCGCAGATGGTGAGAGCCAATAATGAAACGTAACCCCTAATGTGACCAAGCACATTATATGGGAGCTCATTCGAATTGCCCTGCGCGTTACCCTTTTAAAGAGCCGATCATGATCCCCTTGACAAAATACTTCTGCATAAATATATACAGTACAACAGCGGGTGCGGTGGCGACCACGATACAGCAGTACTTAGCGACTTGCGCCTTGCGCACGGCTTCGACCATGCCCTGCACATTGTTTTCGTAAGCGCTGAAGAAGGAATCAGTGGCCGTGCTGGTTTGAAGCGTGGCCAGTATTTCCCGCAGGACGGTCTGCAACGGGAGTTTGGCCCTGTCTTTGATATAAACCAGGGCTGTAAAGTAATCATTCCAGCGTGCCACGCCGTAATAGACACTGAGCACAGCGATGATGGTGCCTGAAAGCGGCAGCACCACCCGGAAAAAGTAGCTGAAATGATTGGATCCATCCATCACCGCGGCCTCGTACAGCTCGTTGGGGATGGAGGATTTAATATAGGTCCTGGCCACCATCAGGTTCCATACGGATACGCAGTTGACCGCGATCATCAAAAACCTGGTATTGTACAGGCCCAAATTCCTCATGGTCAGGAAGGTGGGGATGAGGCCGCCGGTAAAGAACATGGTAAACACGAAAATAAAGTTAAAGAACTTCTTGCCGATAAAGTTTCTGGTAAGCCCGTAAGCCGCCATCATGGTGACGAAAACGCTCACCGCGGAACCCACCACAGTGTAGTAGATGGCGTTTAAATAAGAATTCCAAAGCTCCTTATGCTGGAAGACCGCCTCGTACCCGATGAGCGAAAAGTCCTTGGGGAGAAAAAGCACCTCGCCCGCGATAACCGCGTCAGGGCTGGAGACAGATGCGATGAGGATGAGCCACAGGGGGTAGAGGATAGCAGCCAGCACTATGATCCAGAAGAGAAAATTGAAAAAATCGAAAATCCAATCGCCTTTAGTCCTTCGTATCCAGTTGCCCCTGTTCTGATGGGGTCTGCCAGCCTTTGCCTTTCCGACTCTCCGGGCAACATGGTTTGAGAAATCCACACTCATCTTCTCCGCCTCCTTAAAACAAGCTGGTTTCGCTTACGCGTTTGGAGATCCAGTTGACGGAGAGGATCATCACGAAATTGATAACGTTCACGAACAGGTTGATGGCCGCGGTGTAGGAAAACTGGGCTTTGGACAGACCCTCCTGGTATACATACACGCCGATAATATCTGAAACGGGCATATTTCCCGGCGTCTGCATCAAAAGCGCCTTATCCGTATTGCTGCTCATAAGGCTCCCGCAGTTCAAAATGAGCATCATGGTGGCGATGGGCAGAAGCGACGGTATGTCTATATGCCAGATCTTTTGCCTTTTAGTGGCCCCGTCGATGGTGGCGGCTTCATATATCTCCGGATCGATGCTGGTCAAGGCAGCGATGTAGAGGATGGTGTTCCACCCAGCGTGCTGCCAGATATCAGTTCCGATAAACAGCGGGCGGAACCACTCGGGCATCACCATAAAATTGATGGGAACAAAACTGTCAGGGTTGCCGCTCAATTTCCCCAGGATGATGTTGACGATGCCGGTGCGGGGTGAGAGGAAAAGGTACAGGATGCCCGCCATGACCACGGTGGAGACAAAGTGGGGCACGTAGATGGCCGTCTGAGTGAACTTCTTCATCGGGCGCCATTCCAGCTGATTCAAAAGGATAGCCAGGATAAGGGGGATGGGAAAGCCGAACAGAAGGCCATAGGCATTGAGCAGGAAGGTATCCAGCATGAGCCTGGGAAAGTAATAAGCATTAAAGAAATCCGTGAAATGCTTAAGCCCTACCCACTTGCTGCCTTCGATGCCCAAGCCGGCCTTGAAATCCTTGAAGGCGATCTGTATGCCATAGAGGGGCATGTAATTATAAAAGAAAAAATAGGCGACCGCTGCGGCCAGCAGCACATAGATCTGCCAGTCGTTTAGCATGCGGCGTCCGGTTCGCTTCCAAAATGGTACACGGAACAATACGGTCTGCGGCCGCTTGGCTGTGATCATGTCTCTTCCGCCTTTCATGACGGTTACTGTTTTTTTATTTTATCATGGTTCACATCGATTAGAAATAGTGAAAATTTTTGCCTATATCGCATAAGAATACTTTCTGTTATAAATGTACGCAGAGAGGTGCTGCATCTATGGACCAAATTCAAACCTGCGTTGCATTTCAAATTGACGATCCGCTGATACAAAAGCTGTATGACGCGGCGGAAGGCAAGCTTACAGACAACCTCAAAAATTTCGCCGATCGTAAGGTTCTGATCGAAGGCGGCGGATATCACAAGATCTGGCTGGAAACGCAGCCTATGGGCGGCGAAATGTATGCCAAGCGCAACATGGCAGCGGCTATCAATAATCAGCTATTGTTTATGGAGTATCAACGGCCGGACGGGCGCATGCCCGGCAGCATCATGGCCGAAGATAGCAAAATCATCCCCCAGTTCAACAAGTTTCAGGGCTTTTGCTTTCCCGCCCCCGCCCTTAATATGTATTATTGGATGGGGCGGGACAAGGGATATTTGATGCTTTTGAAGAACGCCCTTGAGCGGTTTGACGCATATCTATGGCGCGTGCGGGATTCCAATATGGACGGCTGCCTGGAATCCTGGTGTGTGTACGATACTGGCGAAGACAACGCAAAGCGCTATGGTGACGCCCCTTGCTGGTGGGAGGAGGAATACCCGCCCAGCGGATATTCAGTCGTGCCCATGGCCTCCATGGACTTTATGAGCTTCTCCTATTCCGCGCGGGACACATTGGCGAAAATTTCGACGATCCTCCAAGACGGCCAAAACACTTTCTGGCGCAGCGCGGCTGAGGAAGTCAAAAGCAAGATCCGTACTTTTTTCTGGTCTGAGGAGCGAGGCGTGTGCTTTGACCGCGATCATACAGGCCGCCGAATGGATACGCTTGTGCACAACAATCTTCGGTGCATGTACTGGGGCTCCCTGTCTTCGGACATGGCCCGGCGGTTTGTATCAGAGCATCTATTGAATCCGGACGAATTCTGGACGAAAATGCCCCTGCCCTCCGTAGCTGCAAATGATCCGCTGTTTTCAAACGTGCCCACAAACGACTGGAGCGGCCAGCCTCAGGGGCTTACCTACCAGCGGGCTATCCGGGCGCTTGAAAACTACGGATATCAAAAGCTGATCACTGTGCTTGGCCACAAGCTGTTTCAGAGCGTCGGTGAAGAATGTGTCTTTACCCAGCAGTTCGATCCCTTTACAGGCAGGCGGTCCGGCAGCCGTGACGGCTATGGCCCCACGATGCTTGCTGTTTTGGAGTACATTTCCCGCCTATATGGTATTCACCTGGAAGGCGAGGAAATCTGGTGGGGCATTTCAGGCGGAAGGGATTGCATTTATACTCAGGTATGGGGCGATAGAACATATACGCTTCAATGTAATGGCCGCACCGCTATAGCGTTTGTCAATGGAAAAACCGCCTTTACCTCGGAAGCCGGTTTCAGGGTGGTCACCGATTACCAAGGGAGCATTCTTCATACAATCGCAATATAGTTAAGGAGGCAGAGTATGCTTTTGCGCGGTGAAATTCAGATACGTGATCCTTTCGTCTTTGTGGAAAACGAAAAGTATTACCTATACGGCACTACGGATTTAAATTGCTGGCGCGGCAAGGCTGCAGGTTTTGATGCATATGTAAGTTCTGACTTAATGCATTTTGAACCCATGGGCCGCGTGTTTTCCCCGTCGGATAATTTCTGGGGCACAGAGAACTTCTGGGCGCCGGAACTGCATAAATTCCGTGATGATTACTATCTGTTCGCCTCCTTCAAGGCGCCGGGCCGCCGCCGGGCCACAAGCATCCTCAAGGCGTTTAGTCCCCTGGGTCCATTTAAACCCTGGGGCGCGGAGCAGGCTACGCCCGCCGGCTGGGAGTGCCTGGACGGCACGCTTCATGTAGATGCTGCTGGGCTTCCCTGGATCGTATTCTGCCACGAATGGGTTCAGGAAGGAGGCGGCACCATCTGTGCGTGCCGATTGAAGGATGACCTGTCCGGTTTAGAGGGAGAGGTGCAGGAGCTCTTCGCCGCAAGGGATGCGGTTTGGGCAAAAAAAATACGCCATTCCAGCGGCATAGAAGGTCATGTCACCGATGGTCCGTTTCTATATAAACCTCAAAGCAAATCATTATGGATGCTCTGGTCCAGCATGTCTGAAACGGGGTATGCCATCGGCCTTTCCGTAAGCGCTGGCGGCCATATCCTGGGTCCCTGGTGCCAGCAGGAGATGCCATTATTTTGCGGCGACGGTGGTCACGGCATGATATTCACGGGGCATGATAACGTCCTGCGCCTTGCCATTCACACGCCCAACCATACGCCTGATGAACGCCCCGTCTTCCTGAAGGTTATAGAAACGGCGGAAGGCTTTGTGTTTGCATAAAGGTAAAGGGAGGAAATATGATGAAGTGGATTCATGTACGGCTGGATGGTCCGGGCGGCACTGCTTTGCCTAAGCCCCAGCTTGAATCGGTATACGCAAGCACTCTCGATTTTGAGCCGGACGAGCGAAGGCAGCGCATATTGCCGGATGGCACGGTGGAGCTGGCAGTCACCCGTACACCTTATATGATGCATGCCAAAATCAACCTGCCGCTGTACGGCAATATCTGGGTCATGGCCGACAACCTGGGTGAGGGATATACGGGCGATTTTGTGGATTTTGTATCCGAGGCTGTCCGCACTTATCTGAAGGAAGTAAAAACCTTAAGCGAGAACATCCTCCTCTCCCCTGCCGCCCAAGGTCATCTATATGCCGCCCAGGAACTTACCCACTTGGCCGACCGGGGCGTAAGTACGCCGGAAAACAGGCTCTATGCCCTCTCCCATGCCATCTATGCCGCGGAAGCCGCATTATTCGAAAGCGCGCAGCAGAAGGTATTTGCCGCTCCCAGAGACGATCTTTTGCTGGGCTGTAATTTTGCCCGCTTCGTAACCCCCGGCGCTCGATATGCCAAGTTTTTTGCCCAGGCCTTTGATTTTGCTACGCTGCCCTTCTACGCCGGCCGTACAGTGCCGGAAAAGGACCGTTACGACTATGCGTACATAGATGCTGCGCTGGACTTTCTGCAAAGCAAAGGCATCACCCCCAAGGGACATCCCCTGTGGTTCGGCCACCAAAGCGTCAATCCGCCCTGGCTTTTCGGGCAGCCCTTTGAAGCATTGAATGAAAATGCCCGGGCCATTGCCCGCCACCACGTGGAATCCTACAAAGGCCGTATCAACATATGGGACGCCATGAATGAAGCCCATGACTGGGCCAACTGCTTTGAACTAAGCCAGCCGCAGTTGGTTGATCTCACACGCACCTGCTGTGACGCACTGCATGAAGCGAATGACCACGCCACCGCCATCGTCAACATCTGCCTGCCCTTTGCCGAGTATGTGGCGGGCAGGTATACATGCTACGGCGCACTTCCGGAGCATCTCCGTTCCCCTCTGTCCTACTTCCGCACGCTGTTGGAAGCGGATGTGAAGTTTGACGTTATCGGCATCCAATTATACTTCCCGGCCCGTGACATGGTGGCGGTCAACCGTATGCTGAACGTGTTCGCATCGCTTGGCAAGCCCATACACATCACCGAAATGGGTGTGAACGGCGGCACACGCAGTGCATCCAGTTTGCCCGGCAGCAGCTGGTCCCAGCTTTCCATGTCGGAAGGCACCTGGCACGGCGGCTGGAACGAGCACACCCAGGCCGACTGGATGGAGCAATTCTATACCCTGGCCGCGTCACGCCCCGAGATCAAGGCGCTCACCTGGTGGGACTTCATCGAGCCTTCCTTCTCCGGCAACGGAGCGTTCCTGTATGAAGACGAAAACCCCAGGGAAATCTTCTTCCGGCTGTTGGCGCTCAAAGAGAGAATTCAAAAAAGAAAGCAATAAAATCATTTCATCGTCCCAAGGGATGATATTGTGAGCATGGCGTGCTTTTTAGCCTTCCCCTTTGAGGGGAAGGTGGCGCGCAGCGCCGGATGAGGTGTCGGCCACCAATGTCTGTTCAATCATTGCCACCTCATCAGTCGACTTCGTCGACAGCTTCCTCTCCAGGGGAAGCCTTGTCATAGTTGCATACTCCATATTTTCAGAGTTAAGGGATAAATAGACAGATCGAAGGACGAGGCCGCCATGCCTGGCGGCCTCGTTTGATGTATCTCCTTGTTGTTATCCAGCTTCGGTATTCATCAGTTTTCCATCGCCTGATAAGCTGTTATCACCGCCTCCACATCCCGCTTGTTCACCAGCATGCCGCTTTCCCCGTTGAATTCAGCCATATAGAAGCTGCTGTCATACGGATAGAGCGTCAGCGTCATCTCCTTGAAGTTTGCTGTATTGCGATGGAAGGTCACTTTTATGTAGGGCCGGCCGGAAGCTATTTGATCCACCGTCTTCTCCTTTTCCGAAGAGATCAGCGTTGTATAGAAGCTCTTGAAGGCGGATTCCCCTATTTCCGTATCCTTCAGCTTGTACACGGTGTCCGTGGTGGTCTTGCCGTCTTTGTCCGTGGTATTGGTGCGCAGGATGGTGATGTCACTCGTCTGGCCATCCATGGTAACCGCCAATGCCTCCACTGTATCAATGGGGATCAGGCAAATCTGAGTAGGACGCAGACTTTCCAAGGACATCTCCGTGATCTTTGTATAGGTGTCGCCGCTGATCGTAAATACACGCTTGGAATCGGAGTGACGCATATAGTAGGAACCATCCTCCGCCTGCTTGCCCAAGGTAATGGTGATTTGCTTTGGTTCCTTCACCGTGATGGATTCCATTTCCGGCGTGGGTGAAGGCAAAGCCTGCGCAGCCGTTCCTTCCGGTTTAGCCGTGGAAATTTCCGGCGTCGCCTCAGCAAATGCAGATGCGGCGGGCGTTACAGATGGCGCAACTGCCTGGGTAGCCTTGGGCACACTCTCCTGATGGGAAACGGTATAATCCACGGTAATCGTTGCCGCCGGCACAGACAGACCGTAGGCAGCCAATTCTTCTTGGGTTGCGTCATAATCCACCGTGCCCGTTGGGGCGATACCGGTAACGCTTTCAAGATACGTGCTTATCTTGTCGTTATCCAGCGGCGTAAGATCACCGTTTTCCCCCTCCGAAAACCAGGTGTACATGCTGGAATAGGATTTATCGGTGCTTTTGGGGAAGTAGCTCAGCTTCAGGTTTTTATCAGCCGCTGCATATGCAACATTGCTTATCGAAGAAGCATCGATGGTAGGGAATGCTTCGTCGGCAATCAAACCATACAGCTTGCTGTTGAACTTGGATGTGACAGAGGACGCCACCGTATACACCGTCTGGCTGCCGCCCACGTATACATAGGTATCGCTTGTGACGGCGTTCTTATCCCCGAAGTACAGTGTTTGTTTGGTGCCATCCTTAAAAACGGCTGTAACGGTGCAGGAAGGTGTTTTCAGGCCGTATTCCTCCGCCTGATCCAGTGTATCGGCAACCTTTCGGCTGGCGGTCAAGTTGTTCAACGCGTCCGCCATGGCGGTAACCTTGCTTTCGTTCAGAGGGAAAGCCATATCATCCGCGTATTGCCAATGGTCCTCCGTCTTTATAAAGCGCAGCGTCTCTCCTTCATTGGTATAGGAGATTTCCGCCAGGCTGTCTTTGGGAATGATCAGCACCACGGGTTTTACTTCCGTTGCCGCCGCTTTGTCTGCCGCTTTCCTGGCTGCATTCATGCTCTTTAATACAAGGGCACCCGCTATGAAAACGGCAATAACCGCGGTCAGCAGCAGCAACCGTTTTCCCTTTTTCATCAGCGCTTCCTCCTCTTGACAAAGACATAGATGCCGATGCCAATGACCGCCAAAGGCAGAAGCACAGTGATGAGAATGCTCCACATGCCGGCATCGCCGGCGGGCACAGTGATCTTCTGGCTCATCAGGCTCTTGGAGCGGATGGAGATGCTATTTTGACGCTCACACATCCAGCCCAGGGAGTTCAGGAACAAATCATAATTGGCGCCGGAGACCATTTGGTTGACGGAGCTGTCCAGGAATTTACTTGTACTGTACCAAACCAGCTTTGTTTCCTTGCCCTCAAAGCTTTCGGTGATGGCCACGCCGATATTGAAGGGGCCGTTTATGTCGCCGCTTTCCTTCTCCATGGTTGTGGCGTTATAGGCGTTCGGCTTGGAATAGGCCGCATCGGACGTCTTTAAAAGGCTTGTTACCTTTAGCGTGCTGCGGTAGCTGTCCAATGCCTGAATGCCTTGGCTAACTGGCATCAGCGCATACTTCTTGCCGTCTATCAGGGGTGTAGTGATCTCGTGCGATTGGATATTGGGCAGCAGATAGTGGGCATATCCGGGAGCGCTGTTGTTCGCATTCCCTTCAATCACAATACCGTCTGCCGCGCGCACGCCGTAGTTCTCCATCAGAGCCGCCAGATTTGGCATCTGTTTGTCGCTGTAGTCGGTAATCAGCAGCATATGGCCGCCGCTTTCCAGATAGGTCAGTATTTTTTTCGACTCATCCTGGCCAATGTCTGAAGTGGGCGCATAGAGAATGACAGCGGACGCATCCTTAGGAACGGCCTCCAGCGACAGAAGGCTCAAGGGCTTAACAGTCATGTTTTCCTTGGTAACGGCTTTGCTGAGTTCTGTAGACATTTCCGTTTCGCCATGTCCATTCAGCGTATAGACTACCGGCAGATTGTTGCTGGTCACATAGTCTATTGCGCTGGTCAGTGCGTTTTCCCCATCGAAATTCACATCATAGGAGCCGGTGTTATAGTAATTGGAATAGTCGTATACGAAGATCTCATCGTTTTTCACCACCTGGTTGCGAAGAGAGCTTTCCACGATCACGCTGTTGTCAGCCAGTGTTTCGGTGGTGTATTTCGATACGAATTTGGGGGATGTTACCGGGTCTACGTATGTTACGGTTATCTTGTCACTAAGCGCCTTGTAGCGGGAAAGCAGTTCATTGACCGTCTTGTCTTCCTTGCTGCTCTGCGCAACCAGATACAACGTAATATTCGTATTCAGACCCTTCACAATATCCGTAGTCTGCTGCGATATGGTAAACAGCTGTTGATTGGTTGTATCCAGCTTGGTATAGGTGGTGGGCACCTGATCCACAAACAGGTTGACCGCGATCACCGCGCCCAATAGCAGCAAGGAAATCAGTATGGCGTAGCCGCCGCTTCGGAAAGCCTTTGTATGAAAGGATGAACCGCGCCTTTTGGCTTCCTGCGGATTGCTATTGGCGTCTTGTTTATTGCCTAGCCATTTCATATGCCGTTCCTCCTTTCATTAGCTCCATCTTCTCTTTTCCACGGATTGGACCGTGAAAAACACAAAGAGCAGCGCAACGGTGATATAGTACACCAGGGACGTTATATCGAACATTCCGCCTATGAAGTTATCCAGCCGGTCAAATACCGCCAGTGCCCCAAGCCCGCTGGTAAACACGCCTTCCAGCAGCGTGGGCCTAAAGGAGTACAGAATGTACAGCGGCACCTCCACCACAATGCCGGCCGCAATGGCAACAGTCCAGTTTTTTGTCATCAACCGCACAATCACGCACAGTATGACGGCCACCGAAGTCAGCGCGATCAGGGAGGCCATGGCGGTAGAGGAAACAAGGCTCTGAATTCCCTTCATGAAATAGCTTAGGATCAGCGCACCAAAGCTCAACACCGCGGCAATGATTTGATTTTCCGTCAGTGAAGACATAAACAGGCCGACTGCCAGCAGCGTGCAGCCCAGGGTAAAGAATCCTACGATGGAGCTGTAAGCCGTTTTCAGCGAAATGGTGCCGTAGTTACTAAGTATCAGCACCGGATAGGCTGACACGATCAGCAGCGGTATGAGCAGCAGCGTTACCATAGCCAGATACTTGCCCAGAACCACATCCGTCACCCTGATAGGCAGCGAATACAAAAGCTGGTCCGTTTTCTGCTTGCGCTCCTCGGCAAATACCCGCATGGTAAGGATGGGTACGGCAATCAGGAAAATAAAGCTTGTGCTGGAAATGGTAACTTCGAAATTCGGATAGCCATAGTTCAAGTGATATGCCGTGGTATAAATGCCAAACATCAAAAGGATAAAGGAGACGAACACATAGCCCATCATGCCGGTGAAATAGGCCTTTAGTTCTCGCCTATAAATCGCGCCCATCGTTTTCCCCCTCCTCACTTTCTTGCTTGGGCTCTTTAGGCAGGGCATCTTTCCGGCCCTTTGACGTTATCGCCGGCTCAGGTTCCTTTGCGCCGGTCAGCTCCAGGAACACATCCTCCAGGCTTGCCGTCTTGCGAGTCATGGAAAGGATGGGACAGCGTTCCTTGGCCAGGAGGTAGAACAGTTCCTCCCGCGGGTCAAGATCGGCGCTGTAGGCAACCTGCAATTGCATGGCATCCGATTCCCTGGCAGGCGTTATCTCCTTGATCGAAAGCTGAGGCATTTGCGCAATCGCAGCCTTGATATGAGCTTCTTCCCCCTTGACGGTCACAGCCAGTGTATGGCTCTGTATGGCTTCAGCGCTTAAGTTTTCCGGCGTATCGCTGGCAACGAGTTTACCTCCGGATATGATCAGCAGATGATCGCAAACCGCGCTGATTTCCTGCATGATGTGGCTGGATAGCAGTACGGTATGGCTTTGAGAAAGCAATTTGATCAGATCGCGTATCTCAATGATCTGTTTGGGGTCCAAGCCCACGGTGGGCTCGTCCAATATGATGATCTCCGGGTCCCCCAGAATGGCTTGGGCAAGCCCTACCCTCTGCTTGAATCCTTTAGACAGGTTCTTGATCAGGTGGGTTTTGACTTCCAGGATGCCCGTCTTTTCCATGGCTTCCTGTATCTTTTGTTCGCGTTCTTTACGGTTTACGTCCTTGGCCTGGGCAACAAAACGCAGATAATCGATCATCGTCATATCCAGGTACAGGGGCGGCTGCTCTGGCAGATAACCAATGCATTTTTTTGCTTCCAGCGGCTCCTCGAAAATATCGTGGCCGTTTATAAGCACCTGCCCTTCCGTCGCAGCCAGGCATCCGGTGATGATGTTCATGGTAGTGGATTTTCCCGCGCCATTGGGCCCCAGAAAGCCATAGATCTTTCCCGGCTCTATGGTGAAATTGAGATTGTCCACAGCCACCAGGTGCCCGTATGCCTTTGTCAGGTTCCTGACTTCGATCAAAATGACCATCTCCTTTTCACATGTTTTCCGGGTGCATGATACATCTTGAGTGTGAACAATATTTGACCGATTTGTGGACGATTTGAAAAATACTTACTCGTAAATATCAGTTTACTATGCAACAAAAAATGCATACCATTTTTAGTGCTTCATACAGCATATATTCAAAACAGTATCCGGTTGGATTTGATAAAAAGCGGCATTCTTTGTACGTCAAAAACAAGCCGCGTGTAATTTGCGGAAAAGTAACAGAATGTCTTGACAGAAAAGACTTTCACCTTTATACTAATTATCGCTGCCCAATCAGCCGGCGCGAAAAAAGCACGGCATGAAGACCGGCGCAAGCAACATATGCGATCGTGGCGGAATTGGCATACGCGCACGTTTGAGGGGCGTGTCCGAGAGGGTACGGGTTCAAGTCCCGTCGATCGCACCACAATCCGTCTGAAAACTATCGTTTTCAGACGGATTTTTTTATTCTGCATATGGTCATCGATTTGGAGTTCAATAGAAGCAATGTGCTTAATATTGCCGTCTATGCTGAATATTCTTTTCCTGTATTGTAGCGTTTGATGGGCAAGGCCTTGGGCTCTCTTTTGATTAGGGAGCGGCACAGCCGGTCAATCGTTGCGGAATGCTGCCGTACGGCCTTCTGCGCCAGCAAATCAAGCTTGCGCATGTTTTCTTCACTTGCGTCATCCATACCTGTAGCGTCCTCTTCCAACTGCACCTGAAAGCGCACATAGTTTTTGAGGCCGTTCAGCGCGCGCATTTGATAATTGACCGTCTCGCTTGAAGAGTTCAGCATAACGTCGATGATGGGCACGGCCCAATTTGCAATGCCCCAATTCTCAATTTCCGGGCAGGACCTTTTATGTACCTGCAAACCAGTACCAAGCGATACGACCAAAAACTCCTCCTCGTCAGGATACATGTTGCGTGCCTGTGCGTATGCGCATAGTGCCGGATTGCTTGCAAACACACCGCCGTCAATCATGCAATGGCCTTCCATCATGAGCGGCGGAAAATAGGCCGGAACAGCGGTGGTCGCCCGGACAACCTGGGTAAGCAATGGATCGAAAGCAGGCGATCGGTGATGCTTGGCAAAAGAGGTCTTGAAAAACCACGGTGTGCTGCTTGCCATGTCATAGGCTGTAACAAGAATCTCCGTAAGCGTTGTATGTAACCTTTCGCTGCCGAGGTATTGTTCCAGCATTGTTTCCAGCGCGCGCGGTGAATAGATGGGCCTTGCAAGACCGCCGAGCGTAGTAACTGATCGCAGCAGGCTCTTGTGAAAGATATCTCCCCCATGCTCAAAATACGCGGAACGCACCTGCTCCGCAGAGTATTTAGGCTTGCCTAAACTGTCCGGCAAAGTAAGCGAAGCGGCCAATATCCCGCCCGTTGATGTCCCCGCGATAAGGTCAAAAAGCTCACAAGTTGGTTTTCCTGTCCGTTTCTCAAATTCAATCAAGAATGCAGCCGGAATAATTCCACGTATACCTCCGCCGTCGATGGATAAAATGGAGACCATATAGCGCCCGCCTTTCGTCCGTATTCTCTTCAACTTATGGAGACGCCGCATGTTTGGTGAATTTCTCCGGCCTCAATAACACTGATCTTGTAACTTTTCCATCCTTCACCGAATATCACATAGTGGGCCCTATTATGCGTCTTAAGTTCATGAGCAGATAACACGTGAAGAAAAAATCCCGAGCAACAAAAGGAGAGTTTTCGTATGAACAACGAGAACAGCGATATCAAAATATCTGAAAATACTCTTCATGAATGCGATATAATGCCGGACATGATCGGCCCCACACCCCCGAAGGATCATGATATCAATGAAGAAACCTTTTCCGGAATTGAATCCGACGAAAATATAGAGCAAAGGAAAAGATGCCATAGATGCAAGCCCAACGCATCATACCATGTTCATGAGGTGCAGGGCCTTATGGAAACAGCACAGCAAGGCTCAAAGGCCCATAATCACCGACTGTTAGTCATTTCAAGCGAACCCAAGCCCATTGGTGAACAAAATCACGTCCATGAGGTAATCTTCTGTACAGACTACCATGACGGATTTTGTCATGAAGGTTGGAGCACGACCAGCGGGGCCTTCCCGGTGGGAGCCGGTCACGTTCATTTCCTGGAAGGCATAACAACAACAGATGACGGACATTGGCATAAGTACAGAATAGCAACTTCGCTTGACGGTATCTTTAGTTAAAAAAACCCTCCGGTTCGCCGGAGGGAAAATACTATGCTTGATCAATACAATACGTCAAGGCCTTAAAAAACCAACTCTCCCGGTTTATAGCCGTCAGGCAATTCTTCTTCACACAAAAATGCAAAAGTGTCATCACGCAGGATTGGCAAAAAGGCTTCATAAGGTATTCTGGAAAACTCACAGGCGTAATTGCTGGCGCCGAACCACCCGCCCTCTTTTCCGCGCAAATTCAAACCCCTGGCAAATTTCGTATGATTAGAGCAATCATGAACTACCAAATCCCAGTTTTCTTCATCAGCAATTTTCATGAATTTCAGCGTCAATTCCCTGCTCCAGACCGGAGATATGTATCCATGCCTGGAAATATACATGTTTTCTCCATAATAGTTATAGATGTTGTTCGCATTCAGATGCAATTCCGCACAATTGATGAAATCAAGCTGTGTGTTAAGTATCGCCTGCTTCTTTTTGAAAAACGCTTTGAAGAATTCAGGCGTCATAGGCGTTTCAATACCTACGTACTTGATGTACTTTTTTGCAGTCTTGATATTTTCAATCACTATATCTGAGCAATTCGAAGCGCCCAAATTGAAACGGATCTCGTCAAGACCGGCTTCCCCTAGCGTTTTCAACGTCTCTTTAGTAGCTAAAGTGCCATTTGTATACAGATGCTGATGAATTTGTGCTTGATGATACTTCTTGATGATGGCATAATATTTTTCTATTTCCATAAACGGTTCCAGGTAAACATAGGAGATGCCGGTCGGTTTGCGTTGTATGGAAAGCAGCAGATCAATATCCTTCTCATAGAATTTCGTACCTCCGATTTCCCACATGCCTTCGCCAACCGGAGGAATACGGTCCAGTTCTCCGTAATTATAACAAAACTTGCACTCCAAGTTACATTTGTTTGTTTTCCTGACTGCACTCAGGCCCGTTCCAAGCAAGCAGGAACGGCATCCATTGGGAAATCTGCTTTCGCTTCCCACAAAGTACGTTCTGTTTTCGAGAGTCTTCAAATTTGCAATTTCAGACATTAGCTTATCGTTTCTGTCATCGACGGCCGCTTCGATTTGCGCAAAGGTGGCATAAACAATTTCTTGCTGATGTGCCATCAATTCCTCATCTTCCGGCAGTGATGAAAAGAATTCAAACCAAATCAGCGCATCTTTCTTGGAGATTTTCACGATGTTTCCTCCCACTGAATCTTATAATAATGATCTACATAATCCATTTTAGCGTCTTTTCCGCAACGTTCAAAATGATTTATCGGACAGAGCGGCATTTAGCTCTGTTCGACAAGTATACCATGCCCATCCCACCGGCAGCAAGACATACATGACGAGTGAAATGATACTATACATAAACCGCAACCGCGCAGCAGGTAAACAAAATCCGCCAGCTTTATATAAAATCTGGCGGATGCCATGGTTCTCTCGTTCCTTATTGATGCAATGGCTGAGATTCCTGAATCAATCCACAGATATCAAGAAACCTGCCATCAGATTGACCTATATTCGTAACGTGCCTCGAAATCCTCGGGCGCCATAATAAGATTCCGCGCCATTGTGATATACGAAAACATGATCATAGCGCCTGTCACAAAACAGTGCTCCGCCCAGTTTTCGGATAACGGGCGGGGTCAAGATCCAGCTTGAGGTTTTCGTATCAAATCTCCCCAGCTGCTGCAGTGCGCGGTACTGTTCTTCCGTCAAGATATCAATCCCCATCGCACTGGCCACATCCATGGCATTGCCCTGGGGTTTATGTTCCTTTCTGGACTCTAATGCCTCGCGGTCATAGCAAAGGTTCCTGCGGCCGGCGGGGCTTTCTGACGAACAGTCACAAAAGATGTATTCGTTTGTTTTTCGCTCATAACCAATCACATCAGGCTCGCCGCCCGTTTGTTCCATTTCATAAAGCGACCACAGCTTTTCCGGTTCCGTTCTAAGTTTTGTATTCAAAGCCAGCCACTCAAGGCCTTCATGACGGTTCATATTGCGCTCAAACCTTGATTGCAGTGTTCTAAGCAGTTCCCCGATTTGTTCCGAGGATAGATTCTTACCATTCGACATAATGAACTCCCTTTCTTTTGCTTTACACATGCCATACAGGGCCGCATGTGATGACCCCGATATGGCAATAGAAATAAGTACAGAATGCCATGATTCATACATGAGCTACTTTCATTGTACCCGAAAAAAGGGAGGAGAAAACATAATAAACGCTGTCGTTAACACGTTCTTACATAACGATCAGTATATACCAGATTGCAGATCGGTGCTGCAAATTATAATGAAGGCAAAAAAAGAACGCAGTGTTTTCATGTTTCACACAAGAAAACCTCTGCGTTCCATCTCGCTCCCCAGGCAGGACTTGAACCTGCAAATCTACGGATAGCAGGTATGCAATGCAGTCCAGCACCCTACCCTCCGCCTGAACTTCCGCCCCTGTTGGCTGGTCAGTGCTTTCTGGCGCCCAGTAACTTCGGTCGCAATCCCCTGCATCAACGTAGGCCCTGCGCGACATTGATCAGTTGGCTTTTGTCAAGTGTGTTGGAATTAATGGTGAATTTCAGTGAGTTGCAAATCATAAAAGGCATTTCGGATGTTCTGTCGGGCACCTCGCCATTCGGCCAGGATATGATTCTTTCGTTAGGCCGATACACGGTGCGCAAGTACAGTGTATGGTCATTTCCTTCCTGCAGGTATAGACCCTCCTGCATGCCTTTTACAGCCACAGACTCAGCCTTTGCTTCCTCCCCATGTAGATAGAAGTACTGATCGCTTTTGATCTGCCCGAAATCGCATTGTATATGCAAGAAGTGCCCCTCGCCCTTTTGAAAGCGAATGTTATAGCTCTCTATGTTTTCCTTCACACTGTCGGGAACCAGATATTTGTAAACCGTAACGCCTTCATCCATTACTTCTTTTTCGAGAAAAGCAAACCCCTCTGCTATGGTTTTTTCGGTGAGGCGGAATGACAACTCAGCGGATTCAAAATGGTAACCCTCAGGGATATCACGCGGAATTAAGAACCTGCCACCGGAGGAGGTGATGCGTCTTTCAAACTCCTCCAAAGAAGCAATGGTTTCCTTGGGCGCGTTGTATATCCAGGTATTCTTATCAAAATTGATCGCCCAGTACTGGTTGGCAGGCGTTAGGCCGTAAAGATGCCAAGCAATTTCTTCACCGATGGTTGGTTCCGTTAATGTGTTGTAATCAGACAGCTTTTCCTCAGTAACGTCTTCGCCTTTCCAGTTTAAAACCTTGATACTTCCAAGTGTAATGGCGGAAGCGCCAATCACACCCAACAGCAGTACAACTGCAAGCATCACAGAGCCTCTCATCCGGCGGATTGGCCTTTTACTTTGACTCAGCCTTTTCATTTTTATAAGGGTGTCCGAAACAAGTGCTTCGCCTGGGGCTAACTTTTCCACAAGCCGCTTGTATTCTGTTTCAAACATTTGCAAGGGCCTCCTCTCCCATAAGCATAATCCTGAGCTTTGTGCGTGTACGGCTCAAATTTACCCGTACACTAGATGCGGGCATATGAAGTGCCTTTCCAATTTCCACCGCCGTCATGTTTTCAAAGTAATACAGGTGGATTATGGTCCGGCTCTTTTTCGGCAGTGTTAGAAGGGCCGCTTTCAAATCATCGCACTCACTGTAAGGAGTCAGGTCCTGCATATAGCCCGCTTGGTCAAAAAGGGGTACTGTGCGCCTGCGCCAGGCACTTTTCAACAGATTTCTGCTTATATTGACTGTGACTCGGATTAAAAAGGCCCGCTCGTGTTCCTCATCCCGGAACTGAGGCTTCACACTGACGCAGCGCAAAAAGACCTCCTGATAGATGTCGTCCGCGTCATACTTATTGCCTGTACGCACGTATGCAAGGCGGTAGACCAAAAGGGAATAGCGATCTATCAACGCCTGATATGAATCAGCGGAGCTGTGGGTTTCATTCCCCATGAGCTCACCTCCCCTCATATATAAAACAATGCAGGAAGCGTAAACGCTACAATATAATGATAAATTTACCATTTATATGGCTTGTACACCAAGTACCGGGATTTTCGCTTCGCACTGCGAAAATGTCGCTGGGCTTGACACTTTACTATTTTCATAATGTAATCACGTATTATAGAGCCAATGAAATCGGGAAGTTGGATAGGCTATGTATATGGTATCAAAGACATTATGCTTTATTATACCATGTAAAACATTACCCGAATGATGATATACGTCATATTGCAGAAACATAGATAAGATTCATTTATTGTCTTATATTGGTATTATATAGTTTCATAGGAATAGCGGCAACTTTTTTAGATAACAGGCTATGAAGCGTTTTGTAGTTGTACAAATCATCACATCAAGCTCAATGTTATCACCCGGCTAATTCTTAGACAATGATGCGTAAAAATATAGATGGGTAAAAATCCAAATAATCGTAAAAAAAACAGGATTCATTTTCATGAACCCTGTGCTGGCTCCCCAGGTAAGACTCGAACTTACAACCCTTCGGTTAACAGCCGAATGCTCTGCCATTGAGCTACTGAGGAATGCGGGCAAGGGACAAACCGGGGTTGAGTTGGGGAGAGGTGGGATGCCGGATATGGCGCGTATCCGTGGCGTATACCGGGCTTGCGTCCAACGAAAGGGGTGTAGGTGCCAGGGCTTGCAGCGAAGCTTGTGCCCCTTCCGGGAGCTGTGTTAGGGGTTGTGCCTGAGACGCCGGGTGAATCCCAAAGAAACTTAGTCGGGCGAATGCCGGGGTTGCGGGGCTTGCGTTACAAGCAAATCTGGCGTATAGGGATATTGTTGGATGTTGGAGAAAGTTTCCTTTCTCCAACATCCATTTGGAATCCGGCAGCGACTTACTCTCCCGGGCCGTCTCCAGCCAAGTACCATCAGCGCGTGGAGGCTTAACTTCTGTGTTCGGTATGGGAACAGGTGGAACCCTCCAGCCATAGCCACCGGAAAACGTATGACATTTTTATGGGACGCTCTCGGCTTTTCGTCCTCGGCCGGGCTTTAACCCGTCCTCGCCTTTCGCCCTGGCCCCCGCCGCCTTGGGCTGACCCTTCCGGGCCGTCCGCAGCTTTTGAGACCTTCAGCATGTCGGCGCGTCCTGAGACGCAGCGTCCGTCGCATCCTGAAAACCGCACAGGAAAAGTGACCTGGTCAGCTTCGCTGACCCCAAAGCTGTGCGTCTTCCGCACTTGAGAGTGAGAACTGTCAAGATCAAGCCCTCGACCGATTAGTACCGGCAAGCTCAACACATTGCTGCGCTTTCACCGCCGACCTATCAACCTTGTGGTCTTCAAGGGGTCTTACCTGCTTTAAGCAGTGGGAATCTTCTTCTCCAGGGGGGCTTCACGCTTAGATGCCTTCAGCGTTTATCCCGTCCGCACTTCGCTTCCCAGCTATGCCGTTGGCACGACAACTGTTGCACCAGAGGTGCGTCCATCCCGGTCCTCTCGTACTAGGGACAGCTCCTGTCATGATTCCTGCGCCCACGATGGATAGGGACCGAACTGTCTCACGACGTTCTGAACCCAGCTCGCGTGCCGCTTTAATTGGCGAACAGCCAAACCCTTGGGACCTGCTTCAGCCCCAGGATGCGA